>QFDA01000001.1:918630-1058558 GCA_003130815.1 Bacteroidetes bacterium SCGC AAA795-G10
TGATATTTCCTCTCTCATCAAAATTTAAACCAAACTGTTCAGGCAGATTTTTTTCAGGTCCTGTAAATCCAAGGGCTAATAAGGCCATGTCACAAGGCCACATTTTTTCTGAACCCTCTTTTTCGATAAGCTTTGCTCTTTCTCCTGGAATTTTTTTCCATTGAACCTCGACTGTCTTTAACGCTTTAACATGACCTTTATCGTCTCCAATGAATTCTTTTGTTAAAATACTCCATTCTCTGTGACTTCCTTCTTCATGAGATGAAGATGTTTTTAATTTAAAAGGCCAATAAGGCCAAGGATGCTCTTCAGTCCTTCCTTCGGCAGGTTTTGGCATTATTTCAAAATTTGTCACACTTTTGGCACCGTGTCTATTTGAAGTTCCAATGCAGTCAGAGCCAGTGTCACCTCCGCCAATAACAACAACATTAAGATTTTTAGCTGAAAAACTTGTGTCATGTTTGTGTTGACCATCTACAGCTTTATTATTGTGTGGAAGAAAATCCATTGCCTGAATAACACCTTCTAATTCGGATCCAGGAATAGGCATCTCTCTTTTGACTGTAGCTCCAGTTGCTAGAATAACTGCATCAAACCGTTTCTCGAGTTCTTTAGTTGAGATTGTTTTACCTACTTCAACATTACATTTGAATTTTATTCCCTCAGATTCAAGAATTTCTAGGCGTCTATCAATTACTTTTTTTTCCATTTTGAAATCAGGAATTCCGTAACGTAGTAGCCCTCCTATTTTATTTTCACGTTCAAAAACAGTTACTGAATGCCCGGCTCGATTTAATTGTTGAGCAGCAGAGAGACCAGCAGGTCCTGATCCAATAATGGCAACTTTTTTACCTGTTCTAAATTTGGGAACTTCAGGCTTAATCCAACCTTCATTGAAACCTCTTTCAACAATATATTTTTCAATTAGTTCTATTGATACAGGCGGATTTACTATTCCAAGAACACATGCCTCTTCACAGGGTGCTGGACAAAGCCTTCCAGTGAATTCAGGGAAATTATTTGTGCTATGTAAAATATTTAAAGCACGTTGCCATTCATTATTATAAACGGCATCGTTAAAGTCCGGAATTAAGTTACCAAGAGGGCAGCCGCTGTGACAAAATGGAACCCCACAGTCCATGCACCGAGCTCCTTGTTCTTGCAATTCACTTTTCTTCGGAGCAAGTGTGAACTCGTTGTAGTTTTTAATTCTCTTTCGTGGTTCGATGACTGATTCTTTAAGGCGGTCGTACTCCATAAAACCTTTAATTTTACCCATATTACATTGACTTTTCAAGTTTATTTTTTGCTATTATCTCTAGAGCATTTCTATAATCTGTTGGCATCACTTTAATGAAGTTTTTCGAAGATTCTGACCAGTTTTTCAAAATCTCATTTGCTTTGGGACTTTTTGTATACTTGATATGATTTTCAAGTAATTCTCTAATAGTTTCTATGTCATTTTTTTGAAGGTTTTCTAATTCAATCATTTCAAGATTGAATTTCTTTTCATCGAAAACACCATTATTATCATAGATGTATGCAATTCCACCACTCATGCCTGCTGCAAAATTTCTACCAATATCACCTATAATGAGTGCTACACCACCAGTCATATATTCACATCCGTGATCTCCAACTCCTTCTACAACTGCTTTTGCTCCAGAATTTCTAACACAGAAACGCTCACCTGCGATTCCATTTATATAAGCTTCTCCTGAGGTTGCACCATATAGTGCAACATTTCCAATTATAATATTTTTGTGTGGAATAAAGCTCGCTTTATCAGGAACTTTTGCAATTAACTTTGCACCTGAAAGACCCTTCCCAAAATAATCGTTAACTGTACCTTCAATTTTCATTGAGATGCCTTTAGTTGCAAATGCTCCAAAACTTTGGCCTGCTGTACCTGTAAAGCTTAATTTAAGTGTATCTTCTGGAAGGCCTTGGGCACCGTATATTTTTGATATTTCATAGCTTACTATTGCTCCGATAGTGCGATCTGTATTTTTGATGTGAAATTTTAATTCTTGTCTTTTCTTTTTCTTTATGGCGAGCCTAGCTTTTTTTAAGATTTGAATATCAAGAACGTTCTCCAAATTATGATCTTGTATTATAGTGTTTCGTTCTTTTATTTGATTGGGTACTTTTGGCTTATGTAAAATATTCGATAAATCAATGCCTCTAGCTTTATAATGGTTAATTGCATTTTTCATATTCAATTTTTGAGACTGTCCGACCATATCATTAACAGTTTTAAAGCCTAAGTCAGCCATTATTTGCCTTAATTCCTCGGCTACAAAATGCATATAGTTAATAACATGTTCGGGCTTGCCTTTAAAGTTCTTTCTTAATACAGGATCTTGCGTAGCAATTCCTACAGGACATGTGTTAAGGTGACATGCCCGCATCATAATGCATCCCGAGGCAATAAGTGGAGCTGTAGAAAAGCCAAATTCTTCTGCACCAAGTAAGCAAGCTATAGCAACGTCTCTACCTGTTTTCATTTGACCATCGCATTCAAGGACAATACGACTCCTTAAATCATTCATTACTAATGTCTGTTGTGCCTCAGCTATTCCTAACTCCCATGGAAGACCAGCATGTTTTAGAGAGGTTAAAGGAGAGGCTCCAGTACCTCCGTCATAACCTGAGATTAAGATTACATCTGCTTTAGCTTTTGCTACTCCAGCTGCAATTGTTCCTACTCCAACTTCTGAAACAAGTTTTACGTTTATTCTGGCATTTCTATTAGCATTTTTTAAATCGTAAATTAACTGAGCTAAATCTTCTATTGAGTATATATCATGGTGAGGAGGGGGTGAAATAAGACCTACATAGGGAGTAGAATTTCTGACTGAAGCAATATAGGGATTTACTTTTGGACCAGGAAGCTGCCCGCCTTCACCTGGTTTTGCTCCCTGAGCCATTTTTATTTGAATCTCTTCTGCTGTACTTAAATAATGACTTGAAACACCAAAACGACCAGAGGCAACCTGCTTAATTGCAGAATTTTTAAAATTTCCATCTTTATCCGGAGTAAAGCGATTTGGATCTTCACCTCCTTCTCCTGAATTGCTTTTACCTCCAATTTTATTCATAGCAATTGCTAAATTTTCGTGTGCCTCCTGGCTAATTGAACCTAAAGACATGGCACCTGTTTTGAAACGTTTAACAATTTCTGTCCAAGGTTCTACCTGATCTAATGGAATCGGGTCAAAGCTTGAAAATTCAAACAAACCTCTTAACGTCATCAATTTTTCATTCTGATCATTGATCATTTTTGAAAACACCTCATAGCTTTCAGGTCTATTTTTTCTTACAGCTTGTTGTAATGATGCTATTGTCGAAGGATTGACCGTATGAGCCTCTCCATCTCTTCTCCATCGGTAATCACCTCCTATTTCAAGTGGCAGTCCAAGTTTGGACTCATGAATATAAGCTTTAGTATGCCTTTTACTGATTTCCTTTTCGATTTCATACAAATTAATTCCTTCTATCCGAGTCGGGGTATTACAAAAAAATCTATCAATTAGTTTTTTAGATAATCCCAAAGCTTCATAAATCTGTCCTCCCCTGTAAGAGTGCAACGTAGAAATACCAATTTTATTCATCACTTTTATTATTCCTTTAGCGATTGCTTTATTAAAATTATTGATTGATTTTTCTGCACTTTCTAGAATAAAGTTATTATTACATTGATAAGTAATAATCTCATTCACCAAGTATGGATTAATTGCACTTGCACCATATCCAAATAACAATGAAAAGTGATGTGGCTCTCTTGGTTCAGCTGACTCTACAATAATTCCAAATTGTGATCTTTTTTTAAACCGTTTGAAGGCGTGGTGTACATGAGATGTAGCTAACAACATTGGTATAGGAGCGAGTGAAGGTGATACACCACGATCAGACAGTACAATAATATTTACACCTTTTGCAAGAGCATTTTCAACTTCACTTATAATATCATCTAGCGCATCTTCTAGGCCGTTTAATCCACTATTAATTTCATAGAGTGTTGAAATTGAAGCTGACTTAAAATCCTCTGTCTCTAAGTGTCTAATTTTATCTAAATCTTCATTCGATATTACCGGGTTCTGTATAGATAGTTTTTTTGAATGTTCTGGACTGATTTCAAAAAGATTGAATTCTGGCCCTAGACTAAGGCTAATGTCCGTTACAATTTCTTCTCTTATTCCGTCAAGTGGTGGGTTTGTAACTTGAGCAAAAAGTTGTTTAAAGTAGTTATAAAGTAGTTGAGGGCGATCAGAAAGTACAGCAAGCGGTGTGTCTGTTCCCATTGATCCAATTGCTTCTTTTCCATTGATGCTCATTGGGATTATAATTGTTTTCAGATCCTCTTGAGTATATCCAAAAATCCTCATTCTTGTTTCAAAATCTTCACTTTCAATTCGAGTATTATTACCTGTATAAGGTATGTCTTTGAGATGAAGAAGATTTTCCTTTAACCATTTACCATATGGTTTATCAAGTGAGATTTGTTTTTTTATTTCATCGTCCTCAACAATACGCCCCTCATCCATATTTACCAAAAACATTTTTCCAGGTTCAAGCCGTCCATGCATTTGAATATTTTCTGGATCAATTTCAAGTACCCCGGTTTCGGAAGACATAACCACATATCCATCTTTTGTTACGGTATAGCGAGAAGGGCGAAGTCCATTTCGATCCAAAAGTGCACCAATATATTTCCCGTCAGTGAATGGAATTGAAGCAGGGCCATCCCAAGGTTCCATAATACAAGAATTGTATTGATAAAAAGCTTTCTTATTTTCATCCATAAATGTGTGTTTTTCCCAAGCTTCTGGGACTAACATCATCATCGCTTCTGGTAATGATCTTCCAGTGGCAAGCAGAAGCTCTAATGTCATATCCATTGAAGCAGAGTCAGACTTATCAGGTATCACTATTGGTAATATTTTTTGTAAATCAGAACCGAAAATTTCACTTTTTAAAAGCTCTTCTCTAATTTGCATTCTACTAAAATTTCCCTTATACGTATTAATTTCTCCATTATGGCACATATAACGAAATGGCTGAGCAAGATCCCATGTCGGAAATGTGTTTGTAGAAAACCGTTGATGCACCAACGCCAAACGAGTTACTACAGCTGGATCTTCAAGATCATTATAATATCCTTTTATATCCTCAGGAGTCAATAAACCCTTATAGATTAATGTATGTGTCGAGAGGCTGGGTAAATAAAAATAAGAGGATTGCGATAGCTTAGAGTCTGATATTGTGTGCTCAGCTATTTTTCTTGCACAATATAGCTTTATATTGAATTCATAGTCAGAGAGATCAACAGTTCCTCTTCCTACAAATATTTGCATAATATGCGGCTCAGTTAGCGCTGCAATATTTCCCACAATATCATGATTTACAGGAACTTTTCTCCACCCCAAAACTTCAAGCCCCTGATTCTTAATTTCATTTTCTAATACACCAATACAATAAGTTCGCTGATTCTCTTTTTTTGGTAGGAAGACCATACCGACTGCATATTGATGAGATTCAGGAAGTTTGAAGGCACATTCTTTTTTTAGGAAATCATGTGGTATTTCAATTAGGATACCAGCTCCATCGCCTGTTTTACCGTCTGCACTGACAGCTCCACGATGTTCAAGGCAATCTAGTATATCTAGTGCTTTATGGATTATATCATTAGTTTTTTTCCCTTGAAGACTACATATGAAACCTGCTCCACAGTTATCGTGTTCAAATTGTGGATCGTAAAGGCCTTGTTTTGGTGGTAGCATATTTTTTTGAAAGCTAACAAAAATAGTAAATCAACACTTTTAAATTACAATAAAACTTCCTAAATCTAACTATTTTTCATGATCACAAAATTTTATTCATTAAACAAAGAGATCTTTAAATTTTTAATCAGTTTTTTTAAAATAAAATGAAAAATTAACAATTTTTACTTCCTTTGTTTTTAATAATTTAAAAAAACACAATTGTTAAAAAATACATACAAAGTTATAGGAGTTATGTCAGGAACTTCTTTAGATGGGATTGATCTTAGTTGTGTGAATTTTAGGCTCGATAAATTTTGGAATTTTGATGTTGAGGCTACAAAGACAATTAGTTATTCAAAACAATGGATTACCAAATTAGAAGAATTATTTCATGCAACTAAAGATTCTATTGAAGCAGGTGATGAATCCTACACTTTATTTTTAGCAGAAAGTATTAATTCATTTGTCAAAGAATATAAATTATCTAAAATCGATGCAATATGTTCACATGGACATACCCTATTTCATGATCCAAAAAAGGGATTAACTTTTCAATTAGGAAATAGAAAGATTTTAGCCACACTAACGGGTTTAAATGTTGTTTGTAATTTTAGGGTTCAAGATATCAAGTTAGGTGGTCAGGGAGCACCTTTGGTACCAATTGGAGATAAATTCTTATTTCGTAAATATGATGCATTCCTTAATTTAGGTGGTTTTTCAAATGTCTCTAAAATTTCAGATAAGACTACCATTGCTTACGATATTTGTGCCGTGAATACTGTTCTTAATTTTTTGGCCAAAAAAAAAGGGAAATTATATGATCTGAATGGGAATATGGCTAAAAAAGGTAAATTAATTTCACCCTTATTTAATGAATTAGAATCATTTGAATATTATCAAAGGACTTATCCAAAATCTTTAGGAGTTGAATGGGTTAACTCTAATGTTCTACCACTTCTTGAAAAATATAGTTCAAACAGTGTCGAGAATTTATTAAACACTTATACAATTCATATTGCTTCATTGATTGGAAGAAACTTTGATTATGGGCAAAATGTATTAGTAACTGGTGGAGGGGCTAAAAATAATTTTTTGATGGAAAAAATAAGAGAAAATCAAATTGCAAATTTCATAGTTCCTTCAGAAGTTATAATTGATTACAAAGAATCAATTATATTCGGTTTTTTAGGGGTTTTAAGATTAAGAAATGAAGTTAACTGCTTAGCTTCAGTAACAGGAAGTTTGAGGAATCATAGCTCAGGAAACATTTTTACTCCCTAATTTTTTAGGGATACTTGAGTATTGGGTATAGATTTTTTTATTTTTAACAAACAAACAGATAAATTGACTCATGGAAACCATTATTATAACAATTTTTGTTCTAGGCTATTTGGCTATTACTTTAGAGCATAGCTTAAAAGTTGATAAATTAATTCCCGCATTAGCTATGATGGCACTAATGTGGGCTATAATATCTCTTTCCCATTTACCTGTTTTTGATGTCAATACAGAATTAAAACAACTTGAGCCTACCCATGTTGATGAAATATTATTACATCATCTGGGTAAAACAGCTGAGATAATAATCTTTCTTTTGGGCGCAATGACTATCGTTGAAATCATTGATTATTTTAATGGATTTTTTACGATCAAAAACTTCATCAAAACAAGAAGTAAAAAAGGGTTATTATGGATTTTTTCAATTTTAGCATTCATTCTTTCAGCTATAATTGATAATTTGACTGCAACCATAGTGCTTATTACAATTTTGCAGAAAGTTGTACTCAATAGAGACACACGTCTTTGGTTTGCAGGACTTATAATTATAGCAGCTAATGCAGGTGGTGCTTGGTCACCAATTGGTGATGTTACCACAACTATGCTTTGGATTGGTAATAAAGTTACAACCCTAAACTTGATTACTTACGTTTTACTCCCATCAATTTTTTGTTTAGGGGTCCCAGTTGGAATAGCTTCTTTTTTACCTGCTTTTCAAGGTGAGATTGATGAACCGGTTGTGGATGAAACAGATGTTGGTTTTCATAAACATGGAGCAAGCATTTTATACCTTGGCCTTTCAGCAATAATTTTTGTACCTGTTTTTAAAACAATAACCCACTTGCCACCATATGTTGGTATGATGCTTTCTTTAGCGGTTGTTGCAACATTTGCTGAAATCTTTAGTAAAGCTAAAATAAATATTACATCTTTTGATGAAGAAAGTGATGCTCATCAAACAAGTAGCCCTGTTCATCGATCATTATCGAAAATCGAATTACCAAGTATATTATTTTTTTTAGGGATTTTACTTGCGGTTGCAGGACTTGAATCACTGGGATTGTTATTTAATTTTGCAGAGGGTCTCAATAAAACAATACCTAATACTGATATTGTTATAGGATTGCTTGGTATAGGTTCTGCAGTCATTGATAATGTTCCATTAGTTGCAGCAAGTATGGGCATGTTTTCAAATCCAGTAGATGATCCAGTATGGCACCTTATTGCCTACTCAGCAGGAACTGGCGGGAGTATGCTAATAATTGGTTCTGCTGCAGGTGTTGTTGCAATGGGAATGGAAAAAATTGATTTTTTCTGGTATTTAAAAAAAATTGCCTGGCTAGCCTTTTTAGGATTTTTGTCCGGATTTGTTGTTTTTGTTGTTATGCGAGATTTTGTTTTCTAAATATTTAACCATTCAATAGATATTAAAATGATTTTAAGTCTCCACCAACCATCGCCATTTCAAACTCAAAAAACACTTTCATTAATAGAATTAATTGAAAACGGTGGCCTAGGGGGACAAATCATTATAGGTCTTTTGTGTACTCTCTTATTGACTGTTGTTTACATTTATTTTGAAAGGATTTTCGCAATTCGTTCTGCAATTAAGATGACACCGACATTCATGTCTCAAATTAGGTCGTTTGTAATACAAGGAAAAGTAGAAGAAGCTCAAAAATTGTGTTTGAAGGAAAACGTTCCAGTTTCAAGACTAGTTTCAAAGGGATTGTCTAGAATTGGTAGACCATTGGAAGATATAAATACTGCTATCGAAAATGCGGGTCGTTTAGAGGTATATCAACTAGAAAAAAATATTAGCATTTTAGCAACTATTGCCGGTGCTGCGCCGATGCTCGGATTTTTAGGTACTGTAATTGGAATGATTATTTCCATTTTTGAAATTTCTAATGCAGGAGGAAATATTGACATGCAATTACTTGCAGACGGACTTTATACAGCTATGACAACAACTGTTGCAGGATTGATAGTAGGTATAATAGGTTATGTATCTTACAATCACTTAGTCGTAAAAACAAATAATGCAGTTTATCTTATGGAATCAACAAGTTTAGAGTTTTTAGACTTACTAAACGAACCGGCTTAGATGAACCTTAGAGGAAGAAATAAAATCAGCCCTGAATTTAATATGTCTTCAATGACAGATGTTGTGTTTCTCTTATTGATTTTTTTTATGATAGCCTCAACCCTAGCAAAACAATTGAATACAATAAAAGTTAAACTTCCTGAGGCTGAAGGTAAAAGTGAAAACCGAAATACTGTTGCAGTTACTATAACAAACTCAAAAAAATTTTATATTGATTCTAATATTACACCAAAAAGTAATTTAGAGGATAAAATTATTTCTACTTTTTCGTCATTAAATTCACCTTCTCTAATTTTAAGAGCTGAAGAAAAAGTACCAATAGATGAAGTTGTTTTCGTAATGAATATCGCAAACAAAAATGGCATTAAAGTAGTACTTGCCGTAGAAAGTCAATAAAGTTTAAATATTGAATGATAATTTTTGATTCTCCCCACAAAAAAAAATCTGCTAGCATCACATTTATTGTGGCTTTACTTCTTATTATTCTTTTTTTTGGCCTAGGATTAACTTATTATGATCCGCCTATAGATTACGGGTTGGAAATTAATTTGGGAAACACGTTACAAAGTTCTAGAAATATCAAAAAGCAAAATCAAGAATCAAACAAATTAGATCGAATAGGAAAAGATCAAGGCTCAGTTAAACCAAATAATAAGTCTAATTCTAAAATTAATCCATCTAAGAAATCAAAGTCTGTTTTAACAGAAAGAAAATCTTCAATATCAATTCCAAAAAAAGAAAGTTCAATAAAGCAAAATCAAAACCCTAACCATGCAAATGAAGAAAACAAAATAGAAAAAACACCTATCAAAAACAAAGTCCCAAAGGTTTCGAAAACTACTAAGGATATAGTGTCAAATTTACTAAATAAAAAAAAGGAAGTAAATGACATTCAATCTAATAATAATCAAAAACCTCTAAACAATAATAGTTCTAATCAAAGCATTTATTCTTCTACTTATTATAATAATTCGATTTCTGAAATATATACTAAGGGATTTGGTTTGAGTGGTAGAAGTTTAAAATCTAAAGGCAAGGTTTTACAAGAATGTAATGAACAAGGCTTAGTTGTTGTTAGAATAGGCGTTAATCGTCAAGGAGATGTTATTTCAGCTGAACCAGGAGTTAAAGGGACTACAAATACTCATCCTTGTCTGCTTGGTCCAGCAAAAAAAACAGCTCAACTCCACAAATGGTTTCCAGACAATCAAGCACCCGAACTGCAAATTGGGTTTGTTGTAATTCAATTTAAACTTGGAGAGTAAAAATTGAGCACTTATAAAGAAACATTAAAATGGATGTTTTCGAAACTTCCTATGTATCAGCGCCAGGGAGCTGCAGCATATCGCTCAGGTTTAGACTCAATCAAACTCCTTGATCTTTATCTTGGCCATCCTCATAAAAATTTTAAATCAATTCATATTGCAGGCACTAATGGTAAAGGTTCTACAAGTCATATGATAGCTTCTATATTGCAAACAGCAGGCTATAAAACGGGTCTTTACACTTCACCTCATTTGTTGGATTTTAAAGAACGCATTAAGGTAAATGGTGTAAAAATTTCTAAGGAAGAATTCATGATCTTCATAAATTCAAATAAGTCTTATTTTGAAAAACAGAAATTCACATTTTTTGAAATGTCTGTAGCCCTAGCATTTTGGTATTTTAATAAAGTTAAAGTTGATTATGCTATAATTGAAGTAGGATTGGGAGGAAGATTAGACGCAACTAATATAATTACACCAGTATTATCAATAATTACAAATATTGGTCTAGACCATACACAATTTTTAGGCAAAACACACCAAAAAATAGCTTTCGAAAAAGCAGGAATAATTAAGAATGGAGTTCCAATAATTATTGGAGAAAAAGATATTAAAACAAAAAATATATTTAAAGACGTATCAAGAAAGTCAAACGCACCTTTATACTTTGCCAAAAAGACCACAAAAAATTTCACTTCTGATCTAAAAGGATTTTATCAAGCAAAAAATATTAAAACAGTAATTACTGCATTGAATCAATTGCCTGATCTTAATTTAGATGACTCAGTAATTAAAAAAGGACTTAGCAGAGTTGTCGAAAATACTGGATTAAAGGGGCGATGGCAGGTTTTACAGAATTCACCTAAAGTAATTTTAGATGTTGGACATAATGAAGAGGCACTAAGATTAATAGCTAAACAGATTAATGAAATTTCATATAATAAATTATATTTAGTTATGGGATTTATTAAAGAAAGAGAAGCAGATTCTTTACTCTCACTTTTTCCAAAAGAAGCAAACTTTTATTTGAGCACTCCTAATATTGAGAGGGCCATGCCTTTAACAACTTTGAAAACATTATTAAAACCTTTAAACCTAAAAATAAATTATTTTAAATCTATTCCTACAGCATATCAAATGGCTATATCAAATTCAGAGGCAGATGATTTGATAATTGTAACCGGAAGTACTTTTGTCGTGGCAGATATTCTTGAATATTTAGAAATGGAAAATTAATTTTAAAATTTTGAGTTTCAGTTTATCTCATAAATTTTATCTTTACGATCCAAAACGATAGCTCGGGCGCTTAGCTCAGTTGGTTCAGAGCACCTCGTTTACACCGAGGGGGTCGGGGGTTCGAATCCCTCAGCGCCCACAAACTTAAAAAGAGATTTATAGCCTAAATCTCTTTTTTTATAACAATTATTCTCTATAATTTTTCCATTTTCAAACTCTAGTCCATATCTTTTTTTCCTACACTAACTCACATACTTACTCTGTATTTCTTATAAGAGATTTAATTTCATTCCCATGTGACTATCTCTGAATCCTAATGCTTTGTAAAACTCTATAGCATCAGGTCTTTGCTTGTCAGTTGTTAATTGAACCAAATGAGCTCCTTCATCTTTACTTCTTTCAATTGCCCATTTGAATATCTTTTTCCCAAAACCCTTTCCTCTAAATTTCTTATGAATTCTTACTGCCTCTATTTGAGCTCTTAAACCGCCTCGGTATGTCAAATATTGTATAAACGTAAGTTGGAGAGTACCAATTATTTCTTTATTAAAATTCTCAAGAATTATTAATTCTTGGTTTTTATCTTGAAAAATATTTTGGAATGCATCATAGTAACTCTTTGGTAATGGAACTACATAATCTTCTCTTTTGGAACCAAGCTCATCATCGGCTAACATTTTTACTATGTTCGGTATATCACCTTCTACAGCCTTTCTGAATATCAATTCCTTATTATAAATTTGTTCCATTAATCTCTGTTTATATTCTAGTGAAAAAGCATATTTTAATAACGCTAGTATTCTTTTCTCTATTCTATTATTCTAAACTACCATACCTAAATAATAACTCTTAGAGTATCATTATTCTGAAAAATTATATAAACAAATCTATAAAAAATCATATCATTTTAATATCTAGTGGTATTAATTAAAGTAAAAAAATATATGAAAAAAAATAAAAATTTTTAATTCATATTGATAATCAAAAAGATTAATTTAAAAACGCTTTTTTATTTAAAGTTTGATTGTACTATATTCAAAATCAATAGTTTGCAAACTTAATTTTATCTTATTTATTTATTTTACGATTTATTTGAATCCTATTTGAATTCTGAAATCATTTTATAAAGTAAAAAACTACTCTCCACTTTAAATTATTTTTACTAAGCTTTTTATTTACTCTTTACTTATTTCGTATTAATCTTATTTTGCTAAATTGTATAAAAATGCCTTTATGATTAAAATTGGTATGACAGATCGCTTGTCTTTATATATTATCATATTATTCTATTCGGGAGCATTTATTATTGGATATAATTTTTTGAATAAAGATTATAATCAAAAAATTTTAGAAGTTGATAATAACAAAAGACTTGTTCATCTAGTTTTAATTAAATTCAAAGGAAAAATTACCTCTCAACAATACCAAAGGCTAACAGATGGCGCTTACAACCTCCAAGCTATTCCAGTCGTTGAGCAATTAAATTTTACGGACAATATTTCCCCAGAAGGTTTAGGTAAGGGATATACACATAGTCTGACAATGAAGTTCAAGACAGCTAATGATAGAGACAGTATTTATTTACCCCATCCTATTCATAAAAAATTTGTTGATTATTTTCTTCCTTTAACGGAATCGGTTTTAGTTTATGACTTTTGGGAATAAATTAACTACCAACAAGCTTATCAATTTTTTCACGCTCTTCTTTGGCTAACTCTGCATCAACTAATATTCTTCCACTATGTTCGTCAGTTATTATTTTGTTTCGTGATGCAATTTCTAGTTGAACTTGAGGTGGAATTGAAAAATATGATCCACCTGAAGCACCACGTTCAATTGACACAATTGCCAAACCATTTTTTACACTAGATCTAATTCTTTTATAAGAATTTATGAGTGTTTCTTCAATATCTTTTTCAAATTCGGCAGATTTTCTTTGAAGTAAATCCTCTTCTTTGTGTGTTTCTTTAAGTATTGTTTCTAATTCATCTTTTTTAGAATCTAGATGTTTTGATCTATCTTCGATTTTCTGTGTTATTTCTTCTAGTGATAATTCCTTTTGTTCAATATTGTTTTTATACTCGTTAATCTTCTTTTCAGCTAGTTGAGATTCTAAGTCTTGGTATTCCTGCTCTTTGACGATCGAATTATACTCTCGATTGTTCCGTACATTTTTTAGTTTTTCCTCGTATTTTTTGTGGAGCTCTTTGGCATTTTCAATTATTTGCTTTTGTTCTATTATCCCTTTTTTGCTTTCTTCTAGCATTTCTTTTATGTTATCTGATTTGGTTTTTAAGTCTTTAATTTCATTTTCCAAGTCTTCGACTTCCAATGGGAGCTCACCTCTTAAGCTTACTATTTCATCAATTCTTGAATCTATGAGTTGAAGATCGTAAAGTGCTCTAAGTTTTTTTTCTACAGTTGGTTCTTTTTTTTTGGCCATGTTTAAATGTAGTTAACAGGATTCGTTTTTGTTTTTGATAAGGAGATTGCAAAATTAGGTAATTTTTTGGTAAGATAATCAAATATCAAATTTTTAGTATACTGTTCACTTTCATAGTGACCAATATCAATTAGTAATATTTCACCATCAGCCTGAAAAAACTGATGATATTTAAGATCTGCAGTTATAAACGCGTCTGCTCCTTTTTTTTTAGCCTGATCTATTGCGAAGCTTCCTGATCCTCCAAGTACTGCAATTCTATTTAATTTTTCACCTTTATAATTGTTGTAGCGAATGTGTCCCGTATTAAATATTTTTTTTAGATTATTTAAAAAATCAATCCTATTTGTTTCATTTTTTAAAAAGCCTATCTTTCCCATACCTACATTATTGTATGAATTCAGAAGGCCATACATCTCATAAGCAACTGTTTCATAAGGATGTGATTCAAAAAGAGCTTTTTGAACTTTTCCAGTTAAATAAGATTCAAAAACAACATTTATTTGAACTTCATCAACAGAAACTTTTTCTAATTTTCTGCCAATGTGAGGATCACTTTCCATATTACCTGTAAATTGACCTTTACCCTCGAGTAGGAAGCTGCATTCGGTATAATTTTCTAAATTACCAGCTCCTGCTTTATGAAGCGCCTTCAAAACCTTTTCAGCTTTATTTTTAGGAACATAAACAACGAGCTTTTTAAGTGTATCTTTTTTTGGAATTAAAGCCTCAGTATTATATAAACCAATTCGTTTACAAATTTCATAATTAACTCCTTCAGGATGGTTATCTAATCGGGTATGTAGAGCAATAATAGAAATGTTATTTTTTAATGCTTTCGAAACTATTCTTTCTACATAAGTTTCACCATTTATTTTTTTTAATTCAGAAAAAATTATAGGATGAAAACTTACAATTACGTTAAACTTTGTTTTTATAGCTTCCTCTAAAACTTCCTCTGTTGTATCTAAGGAAATTAAAATACCATTGCATTTGTCATTTGGATTTCCAACTAGTAGTCCAGTATTATCAAAATCTTCTGAATAAGCTGATGGCGCCCATTCATCAAAAATATCAAGAAGTTCTTGAACTAACATATTACAAATGAATTAAAACAAATATAATATTTATCTTAATCGCCATGAAAAAGTTATCCTTCATATTAGCTCCTTTTGCAATTATTTATGGTGGTATTATAGCTCTAAGAAATCTTTTATTCGATTTGAAAATATTACCTAATATAATGCCTCAAATTCCAAGTATTGGTATCGGAAATTTAAATGTTGGAGGAACTGGAAAGTCTGTTTTGGTTGATTATTTAATAACTTATTTTAAACAGAAAAAAAATCCTTTAGTAATAAGCAGAGGTTATAAAAGAAAAACTCGAGGTGTTATTATTGCAAATGATAAAAGTTCTGCCTTAACAATAGGAGACGAACCATATCAATTTTTTTCCAAGCATAAGATTAGTGTTATAGTGTGTGAAAAGAGGAAAGACGGCCTTAATATTTTAATGCAAAAAAACCTCAAACCGGATGTAATTATTTTTGATGACCTTATGCAACATAGATACGTTACCTCTCACTGTCTTGTAATAACGACTTCCTTTAATCAAATTTTTTTTGATGATCATTTGTTGCCTTTAGGAAGATTAAGGGAGCAAGCTAGCCAAGTAAAAAGAGCTAATATAATTTTAGTTACGAAATGCCCAGATGTTTTAAGTATTAAGGATCAATTAAAAATCAAGCATAAAATTAATCCAAAAAATTATCAGAAGGTTTTTTTTACAAAAGTATTATATGGGGAAAATATTATTAATAAAAAAAATAAAAAAAGCCTTACAAAATTAAAATTACCCTTTTTGCTCATTACTGGAATTGCAAACTCTAGTCATTTAGTATCTTTTTTAAAAAGTAAGTCTTTAAGTTTTGAACATTTAAAGTATTCAAATCACTATAATTTTAGTTTATCTGATATAAAAAAAATTAAACAAAAAAAGCAAGGTAAAATAATACTTACGACTGAGAAGGACTTTGGCAGGCTAGGACCATATTTTGGTACAAATGAACTTTTTTATTTACCAATTGAAATGGAGTTCTTTTCAAAAAAGAAGGAAAATGAATTTTTACTTTTTCTTCAAAAAAACATTAATATTATTTAAGCAACATGTTTGTGAGCTTTATAAGATGATCTCACAAGAGGTCCACTTTCAACATGTCTAAATCCTAAAGAAAGCGCAAATTCTTCGTATTTTTTGAACTGCTCTGGTGTAATAAAGGATTGCACAGGAAGATGTTTTTTACTTGGCTGGAGATATTGCCCAATTGTCACAACGTCAACTTTTACTTCTCTAAGATCTTTTAAAGTTTCTAAAACCTCTTCTTCATTTTCACCAAGGCCTAACATGATACCCGACTTGGTTCTATTTACACCTTGTCGTTTAAGATAATTTAACACATCTAAACTAGTATCATATTTAGCTTGAACCCTAACTTTTCGAGTTAGACTTCTAACAGTTTCAACATTGTGCGAAACAACTTCAGGAGCAACTTCTATAATACGATCTAAATTACGACGGTTTCCCTGAAAATCAGGAATTAGTGTTTCTAAGGTAGTATTCGGATTTGTCCTTCTTATAGCGTTTACTGTTTCGGCCCAAATAATTGAACCCATATCTTTTAGATCGTCACGATCAACAGAGGTAATCACAGCATGCTTTATTTTCATAATTTTAATGGAATTGGCTACTTTCTCTGGCTCAGCCCAATCAACTGAAGAAGGCCTACCAGTTTGAACACCACAAAAACCACAAGAGCGGGTACATATATTTCCTAAAATCATGAAGGTAGCAGTGCCTTCTGCCCAACATTCTCCCATATTGGGGCAACTACCCGATGTGCAAATTGTATTGAGTTTGTAATTTTCAACTAGTCCACGAAGTTCAGTATATTTTTTACCAGTTGGTAATTTTACACGAATCCATTTGGGTTTTTTTGTGTGTTTAATTTCTTTTTCTTTAACCTCCACCATCATAAACTTTTTTACAAAGATAAACGAATGATTAAATACTTAAAAGATAAATTATCGTAAAACTTGTTAAAAAAAACAAACTTATTACACTTAGAATCTTTAGACCTTGGCTCGGATGATATTTCTTTGGCATTTGATTGCTTAGAATTAAGCGAAAATTTAAATATGCATAAAGTGGAGCAGTTACAAATGAAAGTACTGTAGCAATTTGAACGAGCTGCCCCATTTCCGATAATAAAAATAAAAAAATTGCTCCAGTACCTAAACCTAAAACTAAAAGCCATGGGAGATAATATGATTTGTCCTTATTAAAAAGAAGTTGAATGGTTTTTGACATTGCTCTTGGAGAGGCGTCTAGAGTTGTTATTGTTGTACTTAACATTGTTGAAAAAGTAGCCACCGCTATTAGAATATACGTTGTTTGACCAAGGCTAGAAGTATAAAGTTGAATTAATTGACCTGCAAATTTAACTCCTTGATTGGAAAATTCAATACCGGTACCAAACATAATAAGTGCTCCAAGTCCTACGAAACATATTGCTAAAAAAGTAGTAGATACATATCCAACATTAAAGTCGAAGAGTGTTTCTTTAAATGAAATTTTTTTGGACTGTGTTTTATTTTTTTCAAGTGTCCATATCGAATGCCAGATTGAAATATCAAGAGGAGCGGGCATCCAGCCCAAAAAGGCAATCAAAAAAAGTAATCCGCTTTCATTAGGTAAAATTTGATTTAGGGGGACTGTGTTATCATTTTTTAAAAAAGCAAAACCAACAGCAAGAATACTGCTTATTGCAAGTGAAATCATTATAATTTTTATAAACTTATCTAATAATTTATAGCGTCCAATAATTAGTAAAACACTGCAGAATAATGTTATTAATAAACACCACACAACTATATTTTCTGAAATTCCGAACAATTTTGATGCTAAACCTGCAGTAACAACTGTCACTGCACTTTGTATTGTAAACATAGTCGCCAGATTAACAAAAAAATATGCCCATAAGTAACCCTTTCCAAGCTTATAATAGCCATCTAAAAGGCTTTCACCGGTTACCTGTGCATATCTAGGGCCATACTGGAAAAAGGGGTATTTGAATAGATTTATTAACAAAAGAGCCCAAATTAGCCCCCATCCATATTCAGCTCCAGCTCGAGTTGATTGAACTAAATGCGAGACTCCAATTGCAGCTCCTGCAAAAAGAAGACCTGGTCCTAGTTTGGATAATTTAAATGTCATTATGTTCAATTAAGCTAGCTAACATTTTTTTTGCTCGAAAAAGCTTTACTCTAATTGTAGTGGGAGGTTCTCTTAGAATTTTTTCAATTTCTTTTAAAGACAGGTCTTCAAAGTATCGCATTCTTATAAGATTTCTAAATTCCTTCTTCATCGATTTGATATGTTCTAAAACCTTATCCAAATTTTGATTTGAAATCATAAGTTCTTCAGGTGAGGGAACCTTATTTAAAATTTCTTTTTGAGAAATGGCATCAAATTCTTTATGATTTTCATTTTGCTTTTTTAATTTTCGATAACGGTCAATCTGGTGATTTTTGGCTATTGTAATTAGCCAAGAACCGAAGGAATGTTGATGATCAAATTTGTCTAGACGATCAAAGGCCTTTGTAAAGGATTCAATTGCTAATTCCTCCGCGATATTGGAGCTTTGGGTCCTTAAAAATAAGAAAGAGTAAACAGAATTCCAGTACTTGTCAAAAAGTAAATTGAAAGCAGTTTGATCTTTAGAAATAGCCTTTTTAATAAGTTCTTTTTCATTTTGAAAACCCATCAAAAGCCTAATTAATTATTAAATGTAACAGGGTTTTTACATTCCGCTTCATCAGGCATCTTACCGCATAATCCGCATGGCTTATTATCTTTGTTTAGAAATGGACTTTGACTAGCACAGGTACCAGTAAACTCACCGTCCTTTTTTGCCCAAATTTTAATTGAGATTCCTGCAAATGCTATTAAAAGGAGTACAAATGATATTACAAATAAAGCCATGAGATCAACCTATTATCCAAAAATACTAATCTTTATTTTAAACAAAACAATTTGGGATACTTTAAAATAAAAGTCCTTTAGCATTCCACAAACTTCGAATGTAAATGAATCCAAAGGCTAAACCGGTTAAAAACTTAATGAAGACCCCAACAAAAAATCCTAAAAATGCTCCAATAGCCGCTTTTAAAGCTCCTTTTTTGTTGTCTTTATTAATAATTAATTCTCCTAAAAAAGCTCCCAAAAAAGGGCCTAATATTAAGCCAAATGGTCCTAGAAATAGAATACCAAAAATTAATCCAATACTACTTCCGTAAACACTTCCTTTACCACCACCAAATTTTTTGGCACCCAAGCTTGGAATAAAATAGTCTAAAATAAATATTGCTAAGGCAATACAAAAACTTAAGATTATTAAAGTAAAATCAATTGATATATGTGGTACAAAACTTAAAATCAAAATTCCAACCCAAGCAGTTATAGGTCCCGGAATAATTGGAAGAAAGCTTCCAGCAATTCCTAATAGGATAAAACATCCAGATAGTAGAATCAATAAATTATCCATAATCAAAAATATTCCTTTTTTCTCTTGGGTTGTAATTTAAATATTGAAATAGATAAAAAAGTGTAATTTTAGGTTGAAATACTTGTTCATGAAAAATATTAAGGTTTATATATTTATAATCAGCTTATCACTTTTAGCGATGGGATGCCACCTTTTTGAATCAACAAAGGTCTCTTCAAAAGAAATTAAGGCTGCATCCACTTGGTCAAAAAAAGATCAGGGGCCAACTTTCTCCGAATGTGAATCGATAGAGAGTACAGATGATAAAAAAGACTGTTTTGAGTCGATAGTTTCAAATTCAATATTAGACTACATAGACCAAAATCCATTGGAATCATCCGAACCAATTTCTGAGGAAATAAGTGCAGTACTTGTTATAGATAAAGAAGGATATTTTTCGTTAGACGAAATAGAGCGCTCTAGAAAGATGGACAATGCAATTCCAAATTTAGAAGAACAACTTCTCGCTGCCATCAATATGATACCTCAAGCAGAGCCTGCCATAAAAACAAATGTTGGAGCTTTTGTTACTACAAAAATGGTATTACCAATTATGATTGTTGCCGATTGACAACTCTATGAATGAGGACAATATCATATTGGGAATTGATCCTGGAACTACAATAATGGGGTTTGGTATTATAAAAGCCACAAGTAAAGAAATGTCGTTGATACAAATGAATGAGTTGCAATTAAAAAAGTATGAAAATCATTTTTTAAAACTTCAAAAAATTTTTGAGAGAACTCAAGAAATAATTGATGAATTTCATCCCGATGAAATTGCAATTGAAGCTCCATTTTTTGGTAAAAATGTTCAGTCAATGTTAAAGTTGGGAAGAGCGCAAGGCGTTGCAATGGCTGCTGGATTATCAAGGGAAGTAGCCATAACGGAGTATTCACCAAAAAAAATCAAAATGGCAATTACAGGAAACGGAAATGCCTCCAAAGAACAGGTTGCGAAAATGCTTCAAAAACTTTTTAAAATAGAAACTTTACCTAAGAATCTAGATGCTACTGATGGATTGGCAGCAGCGGTTTGCCATTATTACAATCGGGGTAAATTTAAAAGTGAAAAATCATATTCAGGTTGGAGTGCTTTTGTAAATAAAAATCCTGATAAGGTTAAGTCTTAGTAACTTCTTAAGCTATTAAAAATGGCCAACCTTTATATACACTTTCCATTTTGTAAACAAGCCTGCCATTATTGTAATTTTCATTTTTCAACAAAAAAAATAGATTCTGGTGGGATGTTAGATCTTATCAATAAAGAACTTAAAATAAGAGCAAGCGAGGTAAAGGCACCACTTGAAAGCATTTATTTTGGAGGTGGTACTCCGTCAATGATTGAACCGAAATCAATTAAGTCATTTATAAATTCTATTAAAGTACAATTTCAATTTATTCCCGAAATTGAAGTAACACTTGAGGCAAATCCTGATGATATTAATGAAGACTATCTTTTAAACCTTAGAAGCGCTGGAATCAATCGTCTTAGTCTTGGCATCCAATCTTTTTTTGATGAAGATCTTAAATTAATGAATAGAGCTCATGATCAAAAGCAAGCCCTAGAGTCAATAAATATTGTAAGAAAATATTTTAATAACTATTCTATTGATTTGATTTATGGGATTCCCTATACAACTTTAAAGGACTGGAAAAAGAACCTCAATATTGCTTTAGATTTTAATCCACCTCATATTTCAGCTTATGTTTTAACTGTTGAAAAGAAAACGGCATTAGATTTTCTAGTTAAAGAAAAAAAAATCGCCCTTTTAGATGAAGAATTAGTAAAACAACAATATGATTTGCTTATCAAAAAGCTTGAACAGAAAGGTTATATAAATTATGAATTTTCAAGTTTTGGCAAACCAAATTATTTTTCAGTAAATAACTTAAACTACTGGAATAATAAACCTTACTTGGGGTTAGGACCATCTTCTCATAGTTTTGATGGGGTTTCAATAAGAAGTTGGAACATATCAAATAATCACCAATATAAAAAGGGTATTGAGTCGGGAAAATTATTAATAGAGTATGAAGAATTGAGCAAAAAAGACAGATATAACGAGTATCTAATGACTTCTTTGCGTAAAAGTGAAGGTGTTTCTTTGTCTTATGTAGAGGAAAGTTTTGGAAGTACTTATGTCTCTTATTTGGAAGAGCAGGTCTCAAGGCATTTGCATAAAAGAAACCTATTCTGGGATGGCAATTTTTTAAAAATTTCAAATAAGGCAAAGTTTCTAACCGATGGGATAGCTGCTGATCTTTTTATCGTTTAATAATTATTCTATTTTTTGTAAAGTTTGATAAAATGGTCATAAAACTTTGGTATAGTTTCTATGCCCTTAAAAAAATTAAATAAACCAAAATGCTCATTTGGTGAATGAAGTGCATCACTATCTAATCCGAAACCCATTAAAATAGACTTAACCCCAAGCTCCTTCTCAAACATAGGAACAATTGGGATACTTCCCCCACCTCTTTTAGGTATAGGTGAAGTTCCAAAGGTTTCCTTATATGCTTGGTGTGCAGCTTGATATCCAATAGTCGAAATGGGAGTAACATACGCATAACCGCCATGATGAGTTATAACTTCAACGTTAACTCCTTTAGGTGCTAAAGATTTGAAGTGATTAGAAAATAGTTCACTAATTTCTTCCCAGTCTTGGTCAGGTACAAGACGCATTGATATTTTTGCATGTGCCTTGCTTGGAATTACAGTTTTAGCACCGTCACCCATATATCCACCCCATATTCCATTCACATCCAGTGTCGGTCTTATTGAACGATGCTCTTCGGTTGTATAACCCTTTTCTCCATCAACATCGTCAATACCAATAGAATCTTTTAATTCTTGTAGATCAAATGGAGCCTTTTTCATTTCGGAGCGTTCTTTTTTTGACAGTTCAACTACTTTATCATAAAACCCAGGGATAGTAATTTTTTTATTTTCATCTTGAAGTTGCGAAATCATATCACACAAAACATTAATTGGATTAAGTACAGCACCACCATAAATTCCAGAATGTAAATCCCTGTTGGGTCCTGTAACGGATACCTCCATATAACTTAAGCCTCTTAGGCCAGTAGTTATTGAAGGTAAGTCTTGGGCAATCATACTTGTATCGGATATAAGAATCACATCGCATTTTAGTTTTTCTTTATTTCCCTTAACAAAATCTTCAAGATTATCACTACCAACTTCTTCTTCTCCTTCGATCATAAATTTAATATTGCAAGGAATAGGACCTTTAGCGAGCATAATTTCAAATGCTTTTATATGCATAAACATTTGACCTTTATCATCGCATGCACCTCGAGCAAAGACAGCTCCATTGGGGTGAATTTCAGTTTTTTTAATAACTGGTTCAAAGGGAGGACTTTCCCAAAGGTCAATGGGATCAGGAGGCTGAACATCATAGTGTCCATAGACTAAAACCGTAGGAAGCTTTACATCTTTTATATACTCACCGTAAACTATAGGATGTCCTGGGGTTGAAATAATTTCAGTTTTTGGGCAACCTGATTTTTTTAAAGCGTTTTCTACCCACTGTGCTGCCTGTTGCACATCTTTATTGTGAGTTGGATTTGCACTTACAGAAGGGATTTTTAGAAAATCCATCCATTCTTCTAGAAATCTATTTTGATCTTTGGTTAATGTCATTTTAATATCTCTAAGTAATTCAAGCAAAGTTAACTCATGTATTTTTTTAGGAGAAGAAATTTTATTGAAAAACTTAATTATATTTGTCCACCTCTGCGGGTGTGGTGAAATTGGTAGACACGCTAGATTTAGGATCTAGTGCTTCACGGCGTGGGGGTTCGAGTCCCTTCACCCGCACAAAAAACCCCAATAGAGTTGGGGTTTTATTTTTTCTAAACTTTTATTTACAAACTTAAATAAGAATTATTAATTCAATCATTCATTATTATTTGGGGTAACGAAGAATGAGAAGAACTTATTTGGTTTATACTTACTTTAAAATCCTCCATTTTCCTCAAGTGAACATCGAGCTCTTGTTTTAAACTTTTTATTCTTTCTTGCTGAGGAATTGTTGGTGGATTGGTTGTATTATCGATTGCTCGCATCAATGTTTTTATTTCCTCTTTCAATCTTGGTTTTTGCCTGTAACCCATTGAAGGAGGTGGCCTCATTAAATGATCATCCTTAAAGGTCTTAATTTTATTGTGTAATCTTTCTAACTTTGGAAGGTCTTTACTAGACACAACCTTAAGTTTTATAGCTAAAGCCTCAATCTGTTCCTCTATAAACAGAATATTTTCTATTAATTTATGTGTATGATTTTGTAAGTCTCGTAAGCTAACTAAAGCTTCAGATTTTAGTTTATAATTTTCCACAGGCATTTCTATCCTATAATCACCACTCACTACAAACTCAGAGACTTCAGTTGTGTTATTATATTTAATTTCAGCTATATAAATTCCAGGAGCAACTTTTGGTCTTATCTCTTCACTTAAACCTTCATATGTTTTTCCAGGCTTAGTTTTTTTAATTTCCAACTTGCCTTGCTCATTTACATTTAATGGATTTACTGAATCATAACCAAGGTCCCATGTTAATCTATTAATTCCTTTTTCTGGATTTTCATCTTCAAGAGTTGTAATCAAATTATTTTGTTTATCAAAAATTTTTACCTCTATGGAACTTTTAGGTTTATGATTTAAATAATAATTTATGTAAGTGCCGTATTCTGGATTTTTCGCAGTATACTTTTTATCTCCTAAATTTTCTAAACGCCAGTACATATTCCATAAAACACCTTCTCTTACTGGGAAAAGGTGAATAGATTTATCCAATATTCCATCTAACTCCTCTAAAGGTCTAATATCATCTAAAATGTAGGCTCCTCTTCCATGGGTACCAACAACTAGATCCCGATCTCTTTTCTGAATCCTTAAATCTCTCACTGAGACATTAGGAAGGTCAATGTTGATTTTTTCCCAATTTTTTCCACTATCCCAACTTGCATATATGCCATGTTCCATTCCAGCGAATAATAATTTAGCATTATGAGGGTCTTGTCGAACTACCTTTACGTAATCATCCTGAGGAAGATTACCCGAAATTTTTTCCCACGTTTTTCCAAAATTTTTGGTCATAAAAATATAAGGTTTAAAATCATCCATACGATGTTGATCAACAGTGATAAATGCAGTTCCAGCATTGTGTTCTGAAGCATGTATTTTTGAAACCCATGAAAATTTTGGGAGACCTTTAATTCTGTTGTTTAAATTTTTCCAACTTGCTCCACCGTCCATTGTGAGTTGAACATTTCCGTCATCAGTACCAGCCCAGATAACTCCTTTTTGAATAGGCGATTCGGCTATATAGAGAATCGTACAATGGAATTCAGCTGCAGTATTGTCTTGATAAATAGTCCCTCCTGAAGATATTTGCTTTGACTTATCGTTAGTAGTTAAGTCTGGACTAATTACCTCCCAACTATTACCGCGGTCTTGCGATTTAAATATTACATTTCCTCCAATGTAAACAGTCTCTGGGTCATGAGGTGAAATATGAATTGGAGAATCCCAATTAAATCTGTATTTGTGTTTATCAATTGCATCTCCAGCGGAGCCTACAATTTTTGGATAAGGGTGAATGGTTCTAACATTACCGTATCTGCTGTCAACAAGAAAGGGAACACCTCCCTGAAGATTTGTATAAACTAAATGTTCATTACCCGGAATAGGCTCGGCATAGTAACCATCACCATAGGCGAGTCCTCTCCAATGGCGTTTTAAAATCCCTGCATTATACAGAGAGTTGCTAGGGCCAACCCAAGTACCATTATCTTGGAGGCCTCCATAAACATTATAAGGTCTAAGGTTGTCAACTTGAATTTGATAAAATTGTGAAAGTTCAATATTATTTATTATTTCCCAGCTATCACCACCATCAAAGGATCTTTGAAAACCACCATCGCTACCATTTAAAATGTATTTGGGATTTTTAGGATCTATCCAAAGTGATTGATGGTCCCCATGAACAGATGTAGCGATTCGCTCCCAAGTATTTCCACTATCTTTTGATCGGCTCAGCCATCCTGATATGGAGAACAGGATATTGGAATGCTGTGGATCAACTCTTACATCACTATAGTAAAAGGGTCTAAAGTTAATGTTAGGATCGTCATTTACCATTTCCCAGTTTTCGCCTTTATCATTTGAGCGAAAAACAGTACCACCTCCCTTAAATTCTGTCATTAGATAAATAATATTTGGATCACTTTGTGCAATATAAATCCCTGGTCTTGCCATGTCAGTTTTTGGCAGGCCTTTCATTATTTTTTTCCAAGTGGCACCTCCATCTGTAGTTTTATAGACAGCAGTATTTTTTCCACCATCATCAAAACGCCAAGGTCTTCTTCGAAAAGTCCACATCCCTGCATACATAACTCTTGGATTTTTAATTTCCATAGCAATATCAGCACAGCCTGTATTTTCATCTATAAATAAAACTTTATCCCAAGTATTACCACCATCAGTAGTTTTAAATACGCCTCTTTCTTTATTTGGCCCCCATTGTTTTCCAAGTGCACAAACGCAAGCTATATCAGGATTATTTGGATCAACAACAATACGTTTTATTCGCTCTGTTTTTTTTAAACCAAGATTTTTCCACGTTTGTCCACCATCAATGGATCTATATACACCCCACCCATAGCCTACACTATTTCGAGGGTCTCCTTCTCCAGTACCTACCCAGAGCACATTACTATCTGAGGGGGCTATGGTGAGTGCACCTATGGAGTAGGCTCTTTGATTTTCAAAAATAGGTTTGAAATTTACTCCTCCATCAATTGTTTTATGAATGCCTCCATCTGCTCCACTAACATAAAAAGTTGAGGGATCTCCAGGTACTCCATCAATGTCAGTTACTCTTCCTCCCATGTTGGCAGGTCCTATTGCTCTCCAAGAATATTTTTTAAGGAGTTCAGCTCTTTGAGTATGTCCCTCAGCTATTATACTAAAAAAAGCAAGGATAATTAGTACGTATTTCTTGAGAATATTTAAATTTTCCATTGGTCTTATTTGATTATTCAATTTAAAAAAAACTAAGTAAAATTCATATTGGAAATCATTTTGGAAATTTTTACTTTAAAGGATCATAATTATATGTATTAGAGGACTTTAGTATTATTTTATGTTTTTTAAGCTATAATTATTAAAATGCAGTGGAAATGCAGTATAAAATGATTAAAATTTATATTGGAAGTTCAATATATTAGCATCAATCAAATCAAAATGGATTACAATTACTTATATCATACCGATATACCAAAAGGGGTAAAGTCAGTTTATATTAATGGAAAAAAGATAAGCAGAGAAGAATTTTTAAAAGAAAGGGAAAACTTTTTTTCAAAAAAAAGGTCAATTTGAATTTAAGGACATGGATAGAGGTATTAATAATCTTTTTTATAGTCTTAATCATTTTCCTCTACTTAAAAAAATAGCAACCCTTGCTTAGAACAATTAATTTATCGCTAGTCTTTTTTTATTCTCTTTCTTGTTTATCACAACAGAGTTTAGAATTAAGAGATTCCATCATTAAGTACCAATTTTCAAATCCTAGCCTTGCAATAGATTTTGGACTCAAATATGTTGAATCGGTTCAATCTAAAACACCAGACAGTTTAGTTATTGGAACTCATGCGATGATTGGAGAAATCCTCTCAGATATAGGCCTTTATGCCTCGGCGATAGAATACTTTAATAGGGCTTTGGACCTTTATCAAACCATGCCGGATAAGAACAAGGCAAACCCTGAAATTTCCCAACCTCCGTGGATTATATTAAACATTGGAAGTATTTATTTTAAAAATGGAGATTACAAAAAAGCAGAGGAAAAATTCAATCAGGCAAAAAGCATTTTTTTAAATCTTTCTGAAAAGCAAAGTAGAGATTTCGGTTTGAATACAACAGATTCAAATCTGGGACTTATTGATGAGATTATAGGGGATTACCAAAGTGCAGAAAAAAAATATTTTAGTGTTTACCAAAGAAGGCTCAAATCAAAAAAACCTGAAGATATACTTTATTCAATTTCACAGCTTATGGCTGTCAATTTTTTAAAAGGTGACATAAATTCTGCCGAAAATAAGTTTGAACAGCTAAAGCAATACTACAGTAAAAATAAAAATAATCAGGAATCAAATCCTTTATTTACTAGAAATTATGGGTATGGTTATTTTATTAGTGGGGCTTACTATCAGTCGAAAAAAGACTATAAAAAAGCAATCGATTTATTCACTCAATCTGAGAAAATCTTAAGCGGATTTCCTATAGAACTAAGTGCACTAGGTTCAAGGTTTGCAGAATGCTATTTAGGACTAGGTGATCTGATTAGAGCTGAAAAAAAAGCAAAGCAAAATCTTGAAATAAAAAATTTAAGTGACACTGAAAAACGATATAACTATAATGTACTTGAGAAAGTCTATTCAAAAAAGGGGATGAACTCTGAATTACTTAAAGTAAAAGATTCCCTAATTCTTATTTCAGCAGGAGGATCAAGTGGAAAGATTTTTAAGTCTTTAAATAATCTTGAAACGCAAATTCAAATTTCTAAATCAGTAAGAGAATTAAATGAGAGTAAAATTAGATACAATACATATCTGTACATATTAATAATATGCTCTGTCATTTTGTTTTTCTCACTTATGACAATTCGTGTAAATTACAATTATCAAAAAGAAAAGGGGAGTAGATTGGAATTGGAAAAGCTTGCCATAAAAAACGAACTTGATAAAAAAAATAGAGAGCTTGTCAGTAAATCAAATTTTATAATACAACGTAACGATTACTTAAAAAAATTAAAGAAAAAAATTGAAGTTCAAGACAATAAAAAAGAGGCTGCCTCTAAATTGTCAAAGGAATTAAATATGGTCATTTCCTCAGAAAAATCTTATCAGGATTTCGATAATATGTTTGTAGAAGTTTACCCTGATTTTTACAAATCACTAAACGAGATGGCCAAGCTTTCAAAAACAGATTTAAGATTAGCCTCTTATATAAAAATGAATCATAGCAATGATGAGATTGCAAAAATTTCAGGAGTATCGATCAGAACAATTGAAAGTCAACGCTATCGATTATCAAAGAAGTTTAACCTAGAAAATGGCTACGAGTTAAACAATTTCATACATAACATTTAAACCTAATTCTAGGATTAGATCTCTTACATTATTGTTAGACACTGCAATTAATTTTTATTTTTTGTTAAAATATTACTGCATTTTTACTGCAAAAATCATTTTTTGATTAAAAAAATGGATTTTGGTCTCTATGTTTAATAATTTTATGATGTAATTATAATTGCTATATACATTTTGAGTATTCAAACAAGTCAAAATTTTGAATTAGGGTTTGCTCAAACTTATCCAAACTTTACAAAAAATTTAGTTGATACTTGCGACGAATTATCTTTCCAAGAGATAAAGATATGCATGTGTATAAAGCTTAGTTATTCTAATGTTCAAATAGAAAAGCAGCTTAACATATCGGCAAGCACTCTTTCTAATATGCGCTCAAGCATAAGAAAAAAAATGGGACTCAGTAGAAGCCAAAATTTAACAACTACAATCCTAAAAATATAATGGGAAAGATAGCTTTAAATTTTGCGCTGAATAAAAAACTAGTATTTACATTTTTAGTTTCGTTTTTTAGTTTTCTATTTTCTTTTTCTCAAGACACTACAAGTCCTACTGTTGTGATTTCTGATAATGCTTCAGGAAATACGATTGCAAATAATCAGACCATAAGAATCACAGGAACCTTCAGTGAGAATATGGCTGCAAGCCCTCAGATTAGCATTGGTAGTTTGATTACAAATGCTAATATGACCCAAGGGGGTAATGCTTCGATTTGGTATTACGATTGGGATGTATCTACTGGAAGCCCAAGTGAAGGTCCAATTGTAGCTACAATCACTGGTACAGACCTTGCTGGAAATGGTTTGGGTTCTACAACAGCACTTAATAAAGCGCTCAACCTTAACGGATCTTCTTATACGGCAATACAAAATAACGGTAATAATGATTCTTATCCACTTAGAAGAAGGCCCGGAGATGGCGTAACAAACGGTAATCAACCTTGGATGGTTAATGTGATTTTTAATACTTCTGAAGAAAAAAACCAAACAGTTTGGGCTCAAAGGGAAACTGGAAGTAATGACAAAATAAAACTTAAAATAAATGGACAGAGATTAATCTTTAGATATGGAAGGAATAATCATTATAACAATTGGTCTTACCCAGGTTTTATTAATACAAATACTTGGTATTCTTTTACGGTTAAATACAATGGAGGAAATGTAACTCTTCCTGCTTCATTTGATATATACCAAACGGATTTTTCAAGTGGTATCACCTCAAAAATAACAAGTTTAGGGAGCTGGGCAACAATAGGAAATCCCAGCAATTCTCTAGAAATACTCGGTAATTTTTATGCAGGGAACGATAATACTGCTGAGTGGTTTAACGGCTATATAGCATCAGTAGTTGTTACAACCCTTAAACAAGGAGAGGATCCATCACTTAATGAAATTTCTATGTTCAGTCAAGATCCATTGGCATGGCTTGCAAACTACAAGGAAGGTCAAACATTCAGAGCTCCCAATAAGGCAAGTGTAGAGTCAGTGAATTTCCAAAGCTTAAATAATAATAAAACAGGATCACAGCGAAGTGACTTTGCAACCTATTTGTGGTTAATGGGTGATGGTAAAGCGGGAAGTGGTAGTAATGGTCTTGGAACCGGGAGCAGTAAGCATGTAAAAAATGAAGTAACCAACTCTAGTGAATCTAATAAAACAAGATTAAATTTTAATAATGCTCTGCAAGCCACAGGATATGATAATGTAGATGATGTAAACATAACTGTTCCAGCCAGAAGACAATATTATATTACTGATGTTCTTTCACCGACTGTTACACTTACCGATACAGACGCTGATAATATAATTTATACTAAACTTACACCTTCAAGTTCGGTCACAATTACTGCAAGTTTCTCAGAAGAAATGACTGCAACACCTGTAATAAATATAAGTGGTGTTGTAACCAATGTTGCAATGACCAGAATTAGTGGAACAAATAATTATACCTATAATTGGAATACTTCGACTTCGACTCTTACCCCTGGAGTATATACTGCTACTGTAAGTGGAACAGATCTTGCTGGATTAGCCTATTCTGGGACAGATAGTATCACATTTACTGTAAGTACTACTTTTTATTTGGCTTCAAATGGAGTGACTGTAAAATGCCGAAACTGTAGTGCAGGAGACACAGGTCTGGTTAGCGGAACTATATATACCGCCCATGACAATACTTCTCTAGCAGCTAAATCAAAAAGTGATACCGATTGGGATAGAGTAGTTACAACACTTGTAACTAGCATGGCTAGTTTGTTTAATGATGATGATTCATTTAATCAAGATATTAAGTCTTGGGACACCTCTAATGTTACCAATATGTCGGGTATGTTTAGATTGAATGATGGTTTTAATAAAGATATAAGTTATTGGGATACTTCAAATGTAACAAATATGGTTCAGATGTTTAATGGAGCTACAGCATTTAATAATGGGGGTAATAACACTATAAATAATTGGGACACATCAAGTGTAACTTCCATGTATGGAATGTTTGCTAACGCATCTGCCTTTAATCAAGACCTTAACAGTTGGGATACCTCAAGTGTAACAACTATGTATCAAATGTTTATTAACGCAACAGATTTCAACGGTGATATCTCTTCTTGGAATGTAGGAAATGTTACAAATATGTATTCTATGTTTCAAGGAGCATCTTCATTTAATGGAAATATTGGGTCGTGGGATACTTCTAAAGTGATTACAATGTCTTATATGTTTCAAAGTGCCAGTGCATTTAATAATGGGGGTTCTTCTTCTATAGCTAATTGGGATGTTTCTAGCATTATAACAGGTGGTTTAGGTTATGGAGGTATGAGATCCATGTTCCGTAATGCATCTGCTTTTAACCAAAATTTAAGTACTTGGTGTGTTACAGCTATTGGTAGTGAGCCTTCTAGTTTTAAAGTAAATGCTAATACTACTTGGAGAAATGATGCTTCCAAACAGCCTCAGTGGGGGCAATGTCCTTTTAATGCAACTCTTGTAATTACTTCTGACGATTCTGACAATATAATTACAACCGGTCAGGTAACACTCACTGCCACATTCTCACAAAATGTAACTGCCTCTCCAACAATTTCGATATCGGGAGTAGTTACAAATGTTGCTATGACTATAAGCGCTACTGCTGCAGTATGGACTTACTACTGGCAAGTACCTTCAAATATTTCTTCCGGTACTACTCTGAATGTTACTGCTACTGCAACCGATACTAATGGCAGATCCTATTCTGGAAATGCCTCACTTACCCTTACGATAAGTCCTACGTTTTATTTGGCCTCTAATGGGGTGACTGTAAAATGTAGAGGATGTAGCGCTGGAGATCAGGGAGTTGTTAATGGAGTAATCTACACGGCACATGACAATACTACGCTTGCAGCTAAAAATAAAAATGATAATGACTGGGATAGGGTAGTAACTACTCTTGTTACTGACATGAGTGATTTATTTAGAAGTGTAAATAACTGGAATAAGAATATTAGCTCTTGGGACACTTCCAATGTTACCGACATGTCTTATATGTTTTACCAAAATAATTTCAATCAAGATATAGGGAACTGGGATGTTTCAAATGTTGAGGATATGAAATATATGTTTCATTCTGGTGTTTTTAATCAGGATATTGGCAGTTGGGATACATCAAGTGTAACGGATATGTCTCTTATGTTCGCTTACAATGATGAATTTAATCAGGATATTGGAAGCTGGGATACATCGAAAGTTACAACCATGAGAATGATGTTAAGGGACATGGATAAGTTTAACCAAAATCTTAATTCTTGGGATGTGTCTAATGTAACAGACATGATTAATTTATTCCGCGGTTCAGGAGTGTTTAATGGAAATATATCTAGCTGGGACACCTCGAAAGTTACAGATATGACGGGTATGTTCGCTAATACCCCCTTTAATCAAGACATAAGTAATTGGAATACTTCTAATGTTACTGTCATGAGTAACATGTTCCAGAGTGCAACTGCCTTTAACCAAGATATTGGTAATTGGAATACTTCTAGTGTAACCGATATGGGTGACATGTTTAATACTGCAGCTCAATTTAACCAAGATGTCTCTGGATGGTGTGTGCCTAATATTGGATCTGAACCCTCTAATTTTAATACTAACGCCAATGCAACTTGGAGAGGTGATGCTAACAAACAACCTCAATGGGGTACCTGCCCTGCGCCACAGGTTACTCTAACGGATAGCGATGCAGATAACTACGTCCTTAACAGCTCTGTGGTAACCATCACAGCCACCTTCTCCGCTGCCATGTCACCAAATGCAACGATAAGTATTGGCAGTGTAATTAATAGTGTAGCGATGACAGTGGTAAGCAGCTCTACCTTTAGATATGTATGGGATGTAGATGCAGCAGGCAGCTTACCGGATGCAGAATATTCAGCAACAGTCTCAGGAGTTGGTGCTGATGGAAGAGCTTACGTAGGTACTGACAGTATTACTTTTACTCTGCTTTCTCCACCTCCAACACCAACAGTTGCACCCGACTTATCAGCAGGCTCAGATGCTGGACCTAGTAATTCAGATAACTTAACTAATGTAACCACTCCTACCTTTACAGGTACGGTAACTCCTTCTACAGGTATTGTTTATCTGTATGCAGCGAAAGATGGCGGCTCGCCTTCTATTGTAGCTTCAGTAACAACCGCCAGTGATGGGAGCTATACAATATCACCTACATCAGCTCTTACCTCAGGAGGCTATGTCTTCTACGTAAGAGTAGAAAATGCTGCAGGTGATACTTCAGGTAACTCACCCCCTGTTAACGTTACAGTGCAGACCACCCCACAAGCTCCAGTATTACCTACCCTAAAAACAGAAACCGATTTAGGTGTTTCTGACTCAGATAACATTACAAGTGATAGTACCCCTACAATAACAGGAACGGTATCCCCTAACACACAAGTAAAAATTTATGTAGACGGCTCTCTAGCAGAGACAGTGACTTCCACTAATAGTGGTCTTTTCGAATCCACTATCTCTGTAGCCCTACAAAACGATAATGGAAGCAATATTAAAAACGAGATCTACATTGAGCTTGTAGACACCTTTGGTAATACAGCTACATCGACGCTACTTGATTTAACCATTGACACTGTTGCACCTACGGCTAATGCGGTAGCTACTGATAAGAAGATTGCAGCCTCTTCAACAACTACCTATACTACCACGGGTATTGGAGCTACGGATCAGGTATGGCTTGTTCCATCAACTATATCTAATGATGATCTTAAGGCCTATTTAGCCGATCCATCTTCAGTGAGCTCACTTACATTAAATACGAACATAACAAAACAAACCACAGGCAACAGCGGTACCATCACCACTCCTAGTGGTGGTGGCCTTTATAAAGTAGTGGTGGTAGATCCTGCAGGAAACTTCTCTAACCCATCAGCAGGAACATTAGATGTCGACCTTACCGGTCCCAAGGTAACCTCGATTACTACAGCTACCCCTGATGGTATTTATACGGATGATGATGTAAACCCATCGAACTCAGATACAATAAGCTTTACAGTAAACTTTGATGAGCCGGTTACAATAACGGGCAGTCCAAGAATTCCTCTTAATAATATTACAGATGCTAATGGCAATCCTGTTTATGCTACTTACGTGTCCGGCTCAGGAACCGCTAGTGCTACTTTTGTCTACACGGTAAAAGAAGGGGATCTTTCTAATGGTGTTCAGATCGCGTCTTCTGGTAGTATCGATCTAAATGGAGGCAGTGTAGAGGACCTTTATGGCAATACGGGGGATGCTAGTTTTTCAACCAATAGCGTCTCACTTTCTACAGGTATCGAGCTTAAAGCAACAGACCCAGGCCTTAGTGTAACCTTGAGTTCTAATAATGGTGGTTCTTCTGCCAGTGCTAAGGAGGGTGATGTGATTACTGTAACGGTGGTCTCAGACCAGCCTTGGGCCCTTAACGCATCCACTATATCGATGACTGTAACAGGACTGGCCTCTCAGCCTAACTTGAACTTTACTCAGACTAGCACCAGCCCTTATACCTATACAGCGAACTTTACCCTTACCGCTTCTAATACCTACAGTGATGGGGACATTAACTTTGCTATCTCAGCCTCTGATACAATATCATCGACTAAGGTAACTACAGCCAATAGTGTCACTGCAAACCAAAGTGTGCTTACCTCAGACTTTAAATTAGACAATACCGCTCCAACTATAACCAGCACAGCCTCACTGACCATTATAGAAGGTACGACTTCTGCAGGCCCTGTTGAGGCAGATGAGACGGCTACCTTTGCCATTACAGGAGGTGCTGATCAGACAAATGTTACTATCGATCCACAGACCGGTATACTTACTATCGATCCTGCACCGATCCTTGGAGGCAATACGGATGATGATGAGGATGGGATCTATGAGGTAATTGTTACTGCCACCGATAGTGTGGGTTACACTGTTACAGAGACTATACAAATAGAGGTAGTAGAGCAAAGCATAGAGCCCAGCCCAGAAGATATTGATGGGGACGGTATACCAAATGGTTTAGATACAGATAAAGACAACGATGGGGTGAACGATAATTTTGACAGCTTCCCGGAGGATCCTAACGAGCAGTATGACAGTGATGGTGATGGTATTGGGAATAATGCGGACAGCGATGATGATAATGACGGCTTTACAGATAGTGATGAAGCCCTTGCAGGCACTAATCCCCTAGATCCTTTTAGCTTCCCTACCGATAGGGATAACGACAAGCTTCCTGATAGCCTTGAGCCAGGACTTGGTACAGATCCTAGTAACCCTGATTCAGACAACGATGGGGTTATCGATGGAGAAGACGACTTCCCAACCGATCCAAATTATACTACCGACACGGATGGCGATGGGCTTCCTAATAAGACGGATCCTGATGATGATAATGACGGATTAAAAGATGAGGAAGATCCCTTCCCTCTGGATCCAAACAATCAGACCGATACAGATGGTGACGGGCTTAATGACAGTATTGATCCGGATGATGATAATGACGGCTTTACCGATAACCAAGAGATTGTCGCCGGCACAGATCCTTTAGATCCAGACAGTGTACCTGAGGATACGGACAAAGACGGTCTTACCGATAGTGAAGAAGGTCTTTTAGGAACAGACTCTAAAAATCCAGATACTGACGGAGACGGTATTAGTGACCGCGATGACTCTTTCCCACTAGATCCAAACCGAGGTCTTGACTCTGACGGAGACGGTGTTGTAGACACTATAGATCTTGACGATGACAATGATGGGGTAAGGGATAAAGACGATGCCTTCCCACTGGATCCTAATGAGACTTCTGATTACGACGGTGACGGTGTTGGTGATCGCGCAGATCCAGATGATGATAATGACGGTTATGACGATGTTGTAGAGATTGAGGACGGCACAGATCCTAAAGATGCCCTTGACTATCCTCGTGATCCTGATCAGGACGGCCTTACAACAAACCAAGAGATAGAACTAGGAACAGACCCTGCTAATCCAGATACCGATGGGGATGGCATCAGTGACCTTAACGATCCTGAGCCGCTCACCCCTGGAGGAACTACCGACACAGACAGGGACGGTATTATTGACAGCCTTGACCCGGACGATGACAACGACGGTTATAACGACCTATTGGAACTAGAGCTAGGTACAGATCCTAAAGATCCTGAGAGTACCCCTGCGGATAGAGATAAGGATTACCTGCCTGATGCTAAAGAAAAAGAAGCAGGAACAGATATCGATGATCCCGATACTGATGGGGACGGTATTATAGACGGAAGGGATGACTTCCCACTAGATCCTAATGCTTCTCAAGATACCGACAAAGACGGCATCCCAGATGATAAAGATGATGACGATGATAATGACGGGGTAGAAGACGATAAGGACGACTTCCCTAAAGATCCAAGGGAGAGTATAGATACTGATGGAGACGGTATTGGTGATAACGGAGACCGTGATGATGATGACGACGGGTACTCTGACTACACAGAGACCCTAGCAGGTTCTGACCCTAAAGACCCTGAAAGTAAACCTGTTGATACCGACAACGACCTGCTCTCTGATGTGCAAGAAAATATTATAGGAACCGATCCTAACGATCCTGATACTGACGATGACGGTCTACCGGATGGCTCTGACCCATCACCACTAGATCCTGATAATAAGACATCGACTGATGACTTTGATGGAGACGGCATCCCTGACGATGTTGATCCGGATGATGATAACGACGGGGTACCAGATAGTAGAGACCGCTTCCCAAGAGATCCTGATGAGAGTCGCGACTCCGATGGGGATGGTATTGGGGATAATAAAGATCCTGACAGAGATGGTGATGGGGTAGATAATATTGAAGACCTGTTCCCTGACGATCCTAGAGAGTCTTCTGATAGTGATGGCGATGGTATTGGAGACAACGCTGACCTGGATGATGATAATGACGGTTATCCTGATAACATAGAGATAGTAGAAGGCAGTGATCCGCTTGATCCAACCAGTATTCCTGAGGATGCTGACAAGGACGGGCTCTCTGATGCTGAAGAAGCCTTAAGAGGTACAGATCCTAATAATTACGATACCGATGGGGATGGGGTGAACGATAGAATCGATGCCTTCCCATTAGATCCTGATCACAATAGTGACCAAGATGGAGACGGTATCCCTGATCTACTGGATCCGGATGACGACAACGACGGGGTGCCTGATAGAACAGACATCTTCCCTTACGATCCAACAGAGAGTGAGGATACAGACTCTGATGGTATAGGAAACAATGCCGACAAGGATGATGATAATGACGGTTATCCTGATGTAATTGAAATTAAAGCTGGAACAGATCCTAAAGACAAAGAAGACTTCCCAGAAGATGTAGATGGCGACGGACTCTCTGATTTAGAAGAACAGATTATAGGTACTGATCCTAGAGACCCTGACACTGACGGCGATGGGGTTAACGACCTAGAGGATCCCTTCCCACTAGATCCTAAGTTCACTAAAGACAGCGATCAAGACGGTATCCCTGATCTTATCGATCCAGATGATGATAATGATGGTGCCCCTGATGGTGAAGATGCCTTCCCGCTAGATCCTAAAGAGCAGTTCGATACTGACGGGGACGGTATAGGAGACAACAAAGACAAGGATGATGACAACGACGGCTATAGTGATGTGGATGAGCTGTTGCAAGATACTGATCCTAAAGATCCTGAGAGCAATCCACTGGATACTGACCAAGATGGTGTCTCAGACTTTTTAGAAGAGCTTACAGGAACAGATCCTGAAAACCCTGATACTGACGGAGACGGAGTAATTGACGGAGAAGACGACTTCCCACTGGATCCTAAATACAGCAGTGATAATGATGGAGACGGGATCCCAGACGAAGTAGATGTCTATGGTGATAACGACTCTGACGACCTGGGAGATGTGCCTGATATTGATGATGACAACGATGGGATTACCGATGTGGCAGAGAATGTATTTATAACCTATTACCAGAACTATAAAATCTCTATCGGTGGATCGGCAGGTAAAGCCACTCCGATTACCTTTGTTAAAGAGGAGCCTAAGACAGATCGTAATGTAGGTAAGTGGAAGGTGCGTAAAAAAGTAGTTGGCGGAGCGGATGCTGACAAAGTGAAAATCGTAGGGGGAGAACCTGCAGCAAAAGGATCGCAGAAGTACTACTCGCCTTATGCTAAAGGGAAGAAAAATCTAGGAGAAGGGTATCTGGCCTTTGTTAATGTACCTGATCCTAATAATCCTGATGATGCAAACAAGGATGGTGTTTACGAGGTAGAGATCGCCTATGTTAATACAACTGCTGGGGATCCTAACGTACCTATTCCTAAGTCTGAGCAGCGTATAGAAATCAATCCTAAAAGCGAGGAGATCTTTGAGCTGGATACCAATATCACTCCTGTGCAACAGGTCTCACCAGATCTGATTAGCTCTGATACGGATGCCGATGGAATTATCAACTCCCGGGACCCAGATGATGATGGAGATCACATCTATAGCGAGTTCGAAGGCTCGGTAATTGAAGGTATAAAGGAAATAATTAGTAGTGCTTCGATAAATTCGTTAGACACAGACGGGGACGGTTTTGAGGACTTTTTAGACCCTGACGATGATAATGACGGCGTCTTCAGTCTGTATGAAGGTACGGATCCTAACGGTGACTTCAATCCTAATGATGCTATTGACAGTGACAGGGACGGTACGCCAGATTACCTGGATGCTGATGATGACGGAGACGGCATTGCCTCTATTGATGAGTCGCCTGACTTAGATCAAGACGGTATCCCAACCGATGCCATGGACTTTGACGGGGACCGTACGCCAGATTATTTAGATACCGATGATGAGAACGATGGGGTGCCTTCTAAGTATGAGGTCCTACAAACAGGAAGAAGCGCAAGAGCAGTCGTGCTAGATACCGATAGGGATGGTACTGCAGACCATCATGATTTAGATGACGACAACGATGGGGTGCCTTCAATCTTCGAGATCACAGAGCCTGGAGAAAACTTTGCCTTAGATACCGACGGGGATGGTATCTTAGATCATGTTGATCCTGATGACGACCAGGACGGACTGCTTACTATAGAGGAAGACCTTAATGGTAACGGTGACCCTCGGGATGATGACACAGACTTTGATGGTAAGGCCAACTATTTAGAGTCGCTGTACTTAGATGCAGATGGTGACGGAGTGGTGGATCAGTTAGATAGTGTTGACAGTGATCCTTATAATGATCAGGATGGGGACGGCTTCCCTAACTTAGATGAGACCCTAGCAGGTACAGATCCACTTTTAGCAAGTAGCTTCCCAGAAGGTTTTGATAATGCGAGCTTAAGAGAGTCTATTGAGATTGTCAACTTCTTCTCTCCAAATGGAGACGGTAGGAATGATACTTGGCAGGTAAGAGAAATTGATCGATATTTAAACAATCAAGTATGGATTTATTCTAGAACAGGAACAGAGTTGTTTACTGCTAAACCATATAATAATGATTGGAATGGAACGTTAAATGGGGTAGAACTGCCTGCAGGAAGTTACTACTATCGCATAGATTTAGACGGCAACGGTAGTGTTGATTTTGAAGGATGGTTCTATCTTACAAGATAATTATGATAAGAAAAATTACTTTACTCTTCTTACTTATACTCCCCTTGATTGGCTTTAGCCAGCAGGAATCTTATTACTCTTTGTATAGATATAACATGAATGTAATCAACCCGGCTTTTGCTGGAGCAGATGCTGCCAACATGCTTTCTTTTACCTCAAGAAGCCAGTGGGCTTCTGTACAAGATGCCCCCAGAACACTCGCCTTTGCCTACTCTTCAGCTAGAGAAAATAATGTAGGCCTGGGACTGTCTGTTGTCTCTGACAAAGTCTTTGTCGAACAACAAACCTTTGCCTATGTGGACTTCTCTTACAAACTACAGATGAGTGGGGAGTCAATCCTTTTTCTAGGGCTTAAAGCAGGAGGAAACTTTTATAGTTCTGATCCTACAGAGCTCACTACTTACTCCCCCGTGGGAGATCCTAGTAAGGTGAGTCTTAGTAAATTTAATCCCAATGTGGGAGCAGGTGCTTATTTTAAAGCAACTAATTATTGGATTTCTTTTTCTATACCAAGGCTTTTTAATGTCAACAGAGAAAATGACAACCTAGCCATTACTGCCAAAGATCGTGTACATACCTATCTAGGAGCTGGAGTCGATTTACCCGTCTCTAGTGGACTCTATCTAAAGCCTTCGCTGATGCTTAGAAAAGTAAAAGGTCTGCCAACAACCGCTGATATTACAGCAATGGTAAGCTGGCAAAATCAATTTGATGTCGGACTCTCTGTTAGAACCAACAGCTCTATGGCACTTATGACAGTAGTTGCTCTGGGCATGTTTGATATCGGTTACGCCTATGAAACTCCAACAGATAACGGACTCTCACAACTAAACTTAAGAACACACGAACTGGTCTTTAGAATTAAACTAGGGCAAGGAGATCAATCCTCTAAAGAAGGACCTGAAAGCCCAGAATAAAAAAATATAAAATGAACAAAGCAATATTATCAACTTTAAATTATAGAATTCTAATTGTAATCGTAGAAACAATCTTAGTTTTCATATTATATAAACAATACGAAATATACATCGAAGTGGACTTTTTCATTTTCAGTATAGCTATTGTATTCCCCCTAGTATTTTCAATTACTAGTGCTTATCAAAGGCGCCAAGAAGCCATAATGATATTCTCAGAATTTCGTAACAAAATAATTGATACTTCAAACATTTTATATGCTGTCAATGGCATTCATAAAAAAGATTATGATAAAATTTTTAGCGGTCTGATTGATATCCAACAGGATTTTATAGACCATCTTAAAAATGATAAAGACATAGATAATTTTCAGAGAATTAGACAGAAAAGGAAAAATATTTTCAAGGAAATAATATCCTACAAAGACCTTTACAATGAAAGGGAGAAGGATAGTTTAATTGCAACCAAAAATGAAATTTTTCTTTGCATGGAAAAATTAAACGGACTTAAGCTCCACAGTACCCCTGTTTCACTTAGAAGGTACTGCCTTATCTTTATATATCTGTCACCGTTTTTATTCAACACAAAATTAATTAAAGAAGGGCAATTTGAAATGTCACTAGGTATTGACCTTCCAGTTTCAATCCTTTTTTCAATCACAATAAGTTTTATTCTTATGGCTCTGTATAATATACAGGACTATATAGAAAATCCATTTGATCAAAAAGGGCTTGACGATCTTCAAATAGATCAAATGCAAATTTTTGAAAAGGAAAGCCTTTACGAGTAGGTTCCAAGGCCTATATAAATAAGTAAAGTTACAATACAAAGAATCGCCGATAAGTACTTGGTATATTTCCAAGTGCTCAAGTCTAAAATGGAGGTGTCTTTTTCCTCTAAAACTTTGTTACTGGGATAGAAGTAAGAGACTGTAAACATTACCATCATATTAAGGATAAATTCAATACCCCAAATATGAACAAAATGCAAATCAACAGGAACAATAAATGTGCAGATTAAATAAAATGAAAGACCAACTATCAAAGACAATTTAGCAGCAATAGCTGAAATATTTTTTGTAAAAAAACCGGCAATCATTATCGAGGCTATAGGGATAAAGAAAATTCCGTTTAATTGCTGTAACAGCTGATATAAACCGTCAGGTGCATTAGCTACTAATGGTGCAACAAGAATTGCAAATAATGCCAAAATAGTTGAAGTAATTTTACCTACTCGAACTAGTTTTGAGTCTGAACTTTTACGATTTATATAACCCTTATAAAGGTCAATACTAAAAATAGTTGCAGCACTGTTAAGCACACTATTAAATGTACTTAATACTGCTCCCATTATAATTGCGGCAAAAATACCTATAAGACTTACTGGGAATATTTTTTTTACCAGTTCAGGGTAGATCATATCTTGCTGATTATATAACGAATTTCCATAGTAATAGTATCCAATTACTCCTGGAAGGATAATAATTAATGGGACTAAGATTTTCAAAACCCCTGTAAAAAGCAGTCCTTTTTGGGCCTCAATTAAGTTTTTAGCACCTAACGCTCTTTGTATTATCGTTTGGTTCATACTCCAGAAATAAAGCTGATTTATAATAAGTCCAGTGAAAAGTACTTCAAATGGTAAAACGGAATCTGCACTTCCTACCACATTAAATTTTTCAGGTGCAAATTCATATACTGACTTTAGGCCATTAAACAAATTTCCATTTCCAATATTATATAAGGCTATACAGGGAATAGCAAGTCCTCCTATCAAAAGACCATATCCATTTAATGTATCCGATACAGCGACAGCCTTAAGCCCTCCCATAATAGCATAGAGGGAACCAATTAGTCCAATAACAATAACTGTAAGGGTAATACCCTGTTGCTGTGAAATTTGAAAGGTCTTAGAAATATCAAAAATACTTTCTAGGTTTATTGCACCAGTATAAAGTACTATTGGAAGAATAGTTACCACAAATGAGATCATCAAAAAAAAGGCCACGAGGGCACGCGTTTGTTTATCAAATCTTTTTTCAAGATATTCTGGAATTGTGGTAAGTCCCATTTTCAAATATTTGGGAACAAAATAAACAGCGGCGGCCACAAGAGCAAGTGCTGAAGTTACCTCCCATGCAATGATTATAAATCCATTTTTGTAAGAGGAGCCATTCATTCCAATTAGATGTTCGGTAGAAATATTTGTAAGCAGCATTGATCCTGCAATTACAACTCCAGTCAAGCTTCTACCTCCTAAAAAATATCCGTCTTGAGAATTTAAATTTTCCTTTCTAAGGCGGTACCATGAATAAATTGCTACGAAAAGTGTGTAGGCTAAAAATGATAATCCTGTAGTCAAATTATAATGAGTTAAAATATTTTAATAGCTACTTGTTAAGATACTATTCATTTGAATTGGTCAAAAAATAAAAATAACTAGCGTTTGTAAGTTAGCTAGCCTATTTGTTATTAAAAAATTATTTACTTGAAATTATATACTTATTAACCCTTTCCTCCAATATAGGTAGGGTTACAGTCCCTATTTCTAAAATTACTTCATGGAATTGGCGAATATCAAAAAGATCACCTAACTCTCTCTCAGCCTTACTTCTTAATTCTCTGATTTTCATTTCACCTGTTTTATAGGCTAAGGCTTGGCCAGGCCAAGATATATATCTATCAATTTCAGTATTTATCTCATGGATCGATAACGATGTGTTTTCTTCCATAAAAGATACGGCCTCATCTCTAGTCCATCCAAAAGCATGAATTCCTGTATCGACAACTAATCTGCAAGCACGCCACATTTCATAGGTAAACTTTCCAAATTTTTCATATGCAGTGGTGTATATTCCCATTTCTTCTGCTAAAAATTCTGTGTACAGACCCCAGCCCTCACCATACGCTGATAGATAAAGATTTCGTCTGAATTTGGGAATAGTTTCAGGTAGTTCATTATTTAGACTTCCCTGAAGGTGATGTCCAGGAACTGCCTCATGAGCTGTGAGCGAAGGGATTAAATATAGAGGTCTACTTGGAAGGTTGTAAGTATTTACCCAATAGTAACCTGGATCTGTACTCTCAGCAGAAGTCCCTATATACCTTCCAGCCGTATACTTGGGAGCAATTGCATCTGGTACTGGAGCCACTCCATAGGGCTTTCTAGGTAAGGTTTTAAAGAAACGAGGTAATTGCTCATCCAATTTTTTGGCAATATTCCTAGCATGTTTTAAAAGTTCATCAGCTGATTTAGGATAAAACTGGGGGTCAGTTCTTAGGAATTTTATAAATGATTTTAAACTTCCTTTATAACCTAACTCTTTAACTATCAATTTCATTTCTTTTTTTATCCTGGAAACTTCTTGTAATCCTTTTTCATGAATACTTTCTGCAGATTCATTTGTTTGAGTAGTATAAAAATCGATACGACTTTGATAGTAATCACTTCCATTTGGAGTCTGAGAGACACCTATTGTTTTTCTTGTATTTGGATAATAGGTAGTTTCAAAAAATTCTTTAACGGATTTAAAAGCAGGGATAACTTCATTACTTACAACATCTCTTGCAGCGAGTTGAAGGGAATCTTTATCTTTTTTTGACAACTGCGACGGAAGTTTTAAAAAAGGGGAGTAGTAAAAGTTCTCTTCTGCACTATTTGTAATGTGTAGGTTATAAGAGGATTCATATCCTTTAAAAATAACTAAAGGCTGTCCCATACCAGCATCTAAACCTTTTTTAATTAAAACTTTTTGCTGATTGATGTAATCAGGAATTGCTTTTAGAAGTTTTAGATATTTAATGGCACTTTTCTTATCTGTTAGAGGCCTAACACGAAAAGTCAAACTGAGATGAAAACCTCCATCAGATAGAATCGGATTCCAATGCGTTTTGAATTTATATTTAACTATCGTTTCATTTAAGACAAAATTTAAAAGCTTGTATGAAATTTGAGAATCCTCTGATAATTTTTCAATATTAACTGATTCTAGTTGTGTTTTGAGTGAATCGCAAAAGTGCGCATAATCCTCAAAACGTGACTCGGTATATTGACCAAGAGGTGAATCATCTCCTTTAGCATTATAGTTCTCATAAGAATCAATTATTGTATTTAATTGTCTCTCGCTTATCGATTTAGAACAGCTAAAAAGGAAAAAAAATGAAATCAGAATAATTTTTACTTTCATTAAATTAAAACTGGATTTTTTTTGGATTAAAACATTTATAATCTATCAATACCAACTTTGTAGATTAAGCAGAATATAGAATTATTTACGACCTATTTTAAAAAGCTTGAATTTAATATCGTCTAATCCTTCGTCATCAAAAGGATACTCCATTTGATCTTGAATATTATACAGTGATATTAAAATGAATTCACTTAATACAACTATAAAATAGGTAAGCCAGCTAGGGTTTTCAAAGCCTATTTTATTAATTATGGTGGGGGTATATACTGCAGGAAAAATGTAAATAAATATTAAACAGTAAGCCTTAAGACTCACTGGTGTTCTGTGGGAGTGGATGGCGATAAGGTTATCAGCACTATCAATCACATCTCTTAAAAAGCGAAATATTTTTTCTTTTGTACCTCTACCAATTAATTCCCCGTTAGCTTTTATAAACTCTGAAATGGCTTTAAGTTTAACATCATAGTCTGTGGTATTCTCACTTTTTGTGTTAAGGTGTGAAAATAATGCTACATTAAGTTGTTCTAAAAGCTTTTGACTATCTGTTTTAAGCTCATCGGTAAGTTTTGAATGTTGGAAAAAGTGCTCAACTGTTTTAAGTCCAGCTCTAAATCTACTTAAATGTTCTAATGCCTTTTCTCTTCTTCTAAAAGCACCTCTTATTGTAAATACCAAAGGAAAAATGATGGCAATACTCATAAGAGTTAAATCAATATTGTAGACAACTTTAAAATTGTAAGCTATGTAAGGTACAAGGACTGATATAAGTAGGGTAACTAACGTTCTAAAATTGATTATTATGAGATATCTAGACATAAAAACAATTGTTATATTTGAGTAAATTTATTATTTAAATCATGAAGAAACAAGTATTATCCCTGTTCATTATTTTGCTGTCTACATTAATTTCAGCACAAAAACCTTTAAAGTCAGATCAACTTTATGCTAATCAGACACCTTTAGAAATAAAGTTAAGTTATTCCAATAAAGAGATGAATGAAAAGACTGACGATTCAACATATATAAAAACAAACATGGAATTTTTTCATGAGAATAAGTGGTCAAATATTGAAGTTAAGCTCAGAGCAAGAGGAAACTTCAGACGAAATACATGCTATTTTCCACCTATTAAAATGAAGATTAAAAAAGACCAATCTGAAGGAACTGTTTTTGAGGGTAATAAAACACTAAAATTAGTATTGCCATGTAAGTTAGAAGCAGAAAACAATGATAATATCTTGCAAGAATTTATAGCATATAAAATTTACGAAATGATTTCTCCATTTCATTTTAAGACCAAAAGAGTAAATGTTGATTTTAATGAAATCAGGGGTAAAAAAACTAAAAATTTCAAATTGAAAGGATTTTTAATAGAAGATGACAAACGTGTAGCTAAACGTCATGAAGGAAAAGTATTTGAGCGATTTGTTCACCCAATGGGTATGCAGCACTTAACTTCTGTACATAATGCATTTTTTCAATTTCTTCTTGGAAATACGGACTTTTCAGTTGCATATCAACATAATGGAAAACTTTTATTTGTGAATAAAGAGATAATCCCACTTCCATATGACTTTGATATGACAGGATGGGTGAATCCAAGTTATGCAACTGTAAACCAATCTTTAGGTATTAAATCTGTCCGAGAAAGAGTCTATAGAGGTTTTAAAAGAGAAGAGCAATATTTTGATCAAGTTAGAGAAGATTTTATAGCTAAGAAAACTGAATTAATAGATATGGTTTCAAGTTTTAAATCCGAGTTTTCTAGTCCAAAAGAATTCGAAAATATGTTTGAATTTATGAACGATTTTTATGAAATATTAGAAGACGATTCGAAATTTGATAGGAGAATTGTATCTCAAGCAAGAACTAAGTAAAATTTTTTACTGAATTGCTTCAAACATTTTGTCAAAAATAGCTGTGTTTTCATAAATTCCTGAAAACAATTTTGAGTTTGGTCCATAGCTAAATACCGGAACCATTGTAGCACTGTGCCCGCCTGTATTAAATTTTCCTTTCACCTTTGATTGATTCAATTTTCCATCAGTCAGCGCTAGTCCACCTGTTTCGTGGTCAGCGGTTACAATTACAAGTGTATTACCATTATTTTTCGCAAAATCTAAAACACTTTGGATAGTTTTATCGAATTCTTTGAATTCAGAAACGATGTAATCTAAATCGTTGGCATGTCCACCCCAATCGATTTGTGAGCCTTCTACAAGCATAAAAAAAGGACTATTTTTTGAACTTAATTTCTCTAAACTAATTGATACTAAATCATTTAAGTCGGGATCTCTACCTTCTATTTTACTGGGAGGTTCCCCATTGTAGGTCAAGTATCCTATTTTTTCAGATTGAGAGCTTTTAAAATCATTAAGACCATTGACAAACTCATATTCACTCATTTCATTAATTAAGTTTCTATTGTCATCCCTTTTTGTAAAATAATCTTTTCCACCACCGACAAAAAGATCAACATTATGCTGACTAAGTTGAAAAGCAATTTTTTCATATAATCTTCTTGATATAACTTTTGCGTAAAATGATGCAGGAGTAGCATGTACAATACTGGAAGTAGCTACAAGACCAGTCTTATAGCCTTTTTTCTGACAGATTTCGAGTATACTGGGATGACTTTTATTTTTTCCATCAATTCCAATGACACCATTATAAGTTTTAACTCCACAGGCCATTGCTGTTCCACTAGCTGCAGAATCAGTTACCAGTTTATCTAGAGCATGTGTTTTTGAAAGACCGACATATTCAAATCCTTCTAATGCAGTACTATTTTTATTTGCATACATCCCTGAACTGATTTGTGTTAATCCCATACCATCTCCAATCATTATTATGATATTTGGCAATTTCTCCTGAGAATATACGGTGCTGAGGGATGTAAATAGAAGTAAAATAAAAAGACTTCGCATTTATTCAAATTTGTTTTTTTAAAGATACAATTCCTAATCTAACTCATTAAATTCCTGTCAATTTTTTTGCATTACAAACGATAATTCTAATTCTTATATTTGATAGTAAATGGAAAATAAAAAATCTCCTAAAATTGATGCTGTTATAGCATGGGTAGATGGATCTGACCCAGCATTAATCAAAAGGCAACAAAAATATTTAAAATTTGAACTTAATAAAAACCCACCTGGAGCAGAAAAAACACGTTTTAATTCATTGAATGAAATAAAGTATTGTTTAATATCTATTTTAAAGTTTGCACCATATCTTAGAAAAATATTTGTAGTTACAGATCAGCAAGATCCAAATATTTATCCATTAGTTCAAAAATATTTTCCAAAAAGGGTTTCTGATATTCATATCGTTGATCATCTAGAAATTTTTGAAGGTTTTGAATCTTTTTTGCCAACATTCAATAGTATTTGTATTTCAAATATGTTATGGAAAATTAAAGGTCTATCAGAACAGTTTATTTATTTTAATGATGATGTTTTTATAGTTCGTCCAACTAACCCATCTACATTTTTTAAAAATAATAAACCTGTTTTAAGGGGAAAGTGGAGATTACCTCCTTATGAGAGAATTTTATGGGATAAAACAAAATATTTTTTTGAAAAGCTTTTTATGGGTGTAGAAAAAGTAAAAACTCCTTCATTTCAAATTAATCAATGGAATGCTGCAAAATTACTAGGTTTTAATTTTAGATTTTTTATGTCAGGGCACATTCCATTAGCTTTAAATAAAAAAAAATTAGAAGAATTTTTCACTAATAATCCTGAGATTTTAAAACAAAATATTATTTATCGTTTTAGGAGTTATAATCAGTTTAATACAGTTTCACTTGCAAATCATATTGAGTATAATAAAGGAAATTTTAATCTTGTCTCTTCTAATGGATTGTATATAAAACCTTATAAACGGAATGATGACTATATTTTGAAAAAGTTTTTGAATTACCAAAAGGATAAAGAAATATTATTTCTTTGCGTACAAAGTTTGGATTTGGCATCAAAGTCAATTCAACATCTTGTCCAAAAAAAAATGAATGAAATCCTAGAAGTCAATCTTCAAATTTTATGATAAAAAGAATAGCAGCTGTTTCTATGTGTCGAAATGATTCTTTTTTTTTAGAGAGATGGATTTCGTATTACGGTAAGATATTAGGCTATAAAAATTTATATCTTTTTATTGATGGTATTGATCAAAAACTACCCTTAAGGGCTGAAAAAATTAATTATTTTCAAATTAATCACATAAAGCTAAACAGGCTGAAGGGTGACCGCTCTAGGGCAAAGAGAATTTCAGAATTTGCTAAAGAATTGCATAAGAGATATGATGTTGTGTTAGCTACTGATGTAGATGAATTTTTAGTATTGGATCCTAATACAGGTCTTAAATTAAATGAATATTTAAGTAAAAATTTTATTTCATCCTCTCTTTCTGCATTAGGAATTGATGTTACTCAGCATCCAACTTTTGAAAAATCAATTGATAAAAAAAAGTCTTTCTTATCACAGCGTAAATATGCATTTATTTCAGATCGTTACACTAAACCAGTAATTAGTTTAGAACCTTTAAATTGGGGTTCAGGTTTTCATAGGGTAAAGGGTAAAGATTTTACTATTGATCCAAATTTATTTTTGTTCCATTTTGGTCTTGTCGATATCAAAATATTAAAAAATAAGCACAAGAATAATGAGCTAATTTCTTTGGGTTGGAATAACCATTTTAAAAGAAGATATAAACTGTATGAGAAAATTAAAAATCAAATTCCAGTTGAAGCAGACCAATTATTTGAGAAAGCAAGAGAATATTTTAAAAAAAACAGGAAATTTCTTGCCTGGAACAAACCTTCAAGTTTAAAAATGCCAGATCTAATTAAAATTCCAATAAGATTTAAAGGTTTAGTTTAAGGCATAAATTGCAAGAGTATTTTTAACAAGCAAAAAAATTAAAATGTAGCCTTTCCTGAATAAGTTTCAACGGACCTATCAATTTTTCTAACTAAACCCTGAAGAACATTTCCAGGGCCAACTTCAGTAAAAGTTGAAGCACCGTCTTTTATCATTTTTTGTATAGTTTGCGTCCACCTTACAGGTTCTGTTAATTGAGCTATTAAATTTTCTTTTAACTCATCTGGATCAATAACGCCATGAGCACAAACATTTTGATATACAGGACAAGAAGGTTTTAAAAAAGGTATGTTTTTTATTGCTTTCGATAGTCGAAATTTGGCGGGATTCATTAATGAAGAATGAAAAGCCCCCCCTACAGGTAGTAAAATTGCTCTTCTTGCACCAGCATTTGTTAATTTATCACATGCTTCTTTTATTTGATTTCTGGCACCTGAAATTACAAGCTGTCCAGGACAATTATAATTTGCAGGACCAACAATACCAGATATATCATTACAGATAGATTCTACAATTTTATCATCTAAACCCAAAATGGCTGCCATTGTTCCTTCAGTTTGATCACAAGCCTCTTGCATTGCCAATGCTCTTTCTTTCACTAAGTTTAAACCATCCTCATAAGACAGAACTCCTGCGGCAACTAAAGCTGAAAACTCTCCTAAAGAATGACCAGCAACCATTTCAGCATTGGAATGGTCATCCATTACTTCACTTAAAATAAAGGAGTAAATAAAAATACTAGGTTGAGTCACTTTTGTTGCTTTTAACTTTTCAACGTCTTCTCCAAACATGACTTCTTGAATGTTAAATCCAAGGATTTCATTAGCTTGGTCAAAGCGTTTTTTGGCTTTTTTAGACTTTTCATAAAGTTCCTTTCCCATACCTGGGAACTGTGATCCTTGACCAGGAAAAATAAAAGCTTTCATTTAATTTTAGTATATGTTAAAAATGAATAATTATAAGGTTGATCACTACTTGAGTTATTTCTTTCAGATGAGTGTAGAATCCATTTTGTCATATCAATTTCGGGGAAAAAAGCATCACCCTCGAAAATTTTGTGCACCCGAGTTAGTTCAATCTTATCTGCAATTGGCAGAAATAAAGAATAAATTTCTCCACCACCAATAATATAAGGACATGGATCGTCATTAGCGAGTTTTAGTGCTTCATCAACTGAATGGGCGATATATGCATCTTCAGCAATATATTTTTTATTCCTTGTTAAAATTATGTTTTTTCTTCCTGGTAAAGCAGCTGGCATTGACTCATACGTCTTTCTACCCATAATTATGGAATGTCCGCTGGTTAACTTTTTAAATCGCTTTAGGTCCTCTGAGATATGCCAAATGAGTTTGTTATCTCTTCCCAAAACATGGTTTTCTGAAACTGCAGCTATTAAAATAATTTCTTTTGAATAATTTGTTTTAATCATTATTATTAAAAGATTAATTTTAACGACAAAAATACACTTTTATACTTCTAAAATGTATTCTAAAATATTCCCATTATTATCAAAAGGTATTTATCTAAACACAGCTTATGTTGGATTATTATCTGAAGGATTAGTGGAATTTAGAGCTAATAATGAGAAAGATTATTTACAAAATGGAGAGCATTATAAGAAAAATTCATACAAGACCTTAGAGGAAGCTCATAGAACAGTTTCACGTTTTTTTAGTGTTAATAAAAAAAATGCTTTTGTAGTAAATAATTTTTCTTCAGGTATCAGACACGTAATTCGTTTTTTACCAAAAAAACTAAAAGTACTGTTAATTGATAATGATTACCCTTCTTTAATTTCAGCATTTGAAGAAGAGGACTTTATAATTCATAAAATTCCTATGTTGGATTTAGGTTTAGAGGACCAAATTGATGACTATATCTCAAAAAATCAGATTGATATTTTAGCTTTAAGTATTGTACAATATTCAACAGGTCTTCTAATTGATATCAACTTTCTTGAGAGTCTTAAATTAAAACACCCTAATTTAATTTTGATAGGTGACGGGACCCAATTTTTAGGTGCTCACAAATTTAGCTTTGATTCGTCTCCTTTTGATGTTGTAGCAGCAAGTGGATATAAATGGTTGTTAGCTGGTTTTGGGAATGGAGTATTGATGATATCCAAAAGGTACCTAGACCTAATTAATCAAGAAGCTTCTGTTATACGTGATATTATTTTTAAAGGGCATTTTAATATTTTAGCAACTGCGAGTTTAAACTTTGCATTACAATCACTGGAAAAACAAGGGTTTGAAAATTTAATGAATCAAAAGGCAGTACTAACTGAAAAAGTTAAAAATTCACTTTCAGAAATTAATAAAATTGGTTCTTGGGTTTCAAAAAGAAAACAACATAGTAGCATATTTATTTTAGAAGGGAATAAGGATTTATTTAAAAAACTAAAAAAGTTTAAAATCCATTGTGTATTAAGAGGAAAAGGAATAAGAATATCATTTCATTATTACAACACTGAAGAGGATTTATTTTACTTAGAAAATGTTCTCAAGGAAAATATTTAAATTGATACAGCACCAGGAATTAATGGGTGCGGATCATAGTTAATAATATCAAAATCACTGTAGGTAAATTCAAAAATGGACGTCACATTTTTATTTAACCTCATAATAGGAAGTGGCTTCGGAGAGCGAGATAATTGTTCTTTTACTTGTTCTTTGTGATTAGAATATATATGAACATCACCGAAGGTATGAACAAAATCACCCGGTTTATAATTACAAACTTGAGCTACCATCATTGTTAATAATGCATATGAGGCTATGTTAAAAGGTACTCCTAAAAACACATCTGCACTTCTTTGGTATAATTGGCATGAAAGCTTGTCGTTGGAAACATAAAATTGGAAAAAAGCATGACAAGGAGGGAGTGCGGCTTTTTGATTTGAAATATTTTCAGAAAAAGATAAATTAGGATTTGGTAAAACACTTGGGTTCCAAGCTGAAACAAGCATTCTTCTTGAGTCTGGATTTATCTTTAGGGTTTCTATAACTTCATTAATTTGATCAACACCATCACTATTCCAATTTCGCCATTGGTGACCGTAAATTGGACCTAAATCTCCATTTTCGTTTGCCCACTCGTTCCAAATTCTTACACCATTTTCTTGTAGATAGGAAATATTAGTTGAGCCTTTTAAAAACCAAAGGAGCTCATGAATCACAGACTTGACATGAATTTTTTTTGTCGTAACTAGAGGAAATCCTTTTGAAAGGTCAAAACGCATTTGATAACCAAATATACTTTTAGTTCCTGTTCCAGTTCGATCATCCTTTTTAACGCCATTAGATTCTACATATCTTAGTAAATCTAAATATTGTTTCATAAATCAAATTTAAATCAAGATGTATATTATTTGAGTCATAAAAAAATTTAAACTCAAAAAGTTTTTTAAAAAAAATTAACAAAAAAATTAGCTTTTTCGTTTTGAAAGCTCATCTCTTACCTTAGCAGCTTTTTCATAGTTTTCTTGACTTACAAGTTTTGTGAGCAGAGATTTTAACTTACTTACAGAAAGTTTTTTTAGATCTCCAATATCTTCATTTTTGACAGTTTGTTCGGTAACAAAATTTTGAATCCATTTATCCTCAGACAACTTTTTTGAATTTTCAGATATTGCCGCGGTGAAACCGGCTTTTTTAAGGATAGAATCGTAGGCATAAATTGGAGCATCAAATCGTAGGGCTAGAGCGATTGCGTCAGATGTTCGGGCATCTATTATTTCTTCTATTTTATCTCGTTCACAAATAAGGCTCGAAAAAAATATACCATCAACTAACTTATGAATGATAACTTGTTTTACATTGATATTAAATCTTTCACCGAAACTTTTAAAAAGATCATGAGTTAGTGGACGTGAAGGCTTAACTTCTTGTTCAAGTGCAATGGCTATTGACTGAGCTTCAAAACCTCCTATTATGATTGGGAGTTTTCTTTCTCCTTTTTCTTCATTTAATATAAGTGCATAAGCCCCAGTTTGCGTTTCACTGTAAGAAATTCCTCTAACTTTCATTTGAATTAAATCCATTTTTCTTGTTTATGTTTGAGTAATTTATTTTGTAATTATCAACTTATATTTCTCTTAAAACGAAATATTTCATGGTTTATTGAGTTAAAATAATATATAATTAAATGATTAAATTTGTAGCTAATTTTAATTTAAGTAATGAAGACTATTCAATTTAGAGAGGCCATATCCCAAGCCATGAGCGAAGAAATGAGAAGAGACAAGACCATTTATCTCATGGGTGAGGAGGTTGCAGAGTATAATGGTGCTTACAAAGCTTCAAAAGGAATGTTGGATGAATTTGGAGACAAAAGAGTGATTGATACGCCTATTTCAGAAGCTGGATTTTCTGGAATTGGTGTTGGATCAACTATGACTGGTAATCGACCTATTATTGAATATATGACTTTTAATTTTGCTTTAGTTGGTATCGATCAAATTATCAATAATGCTGCTAAAATTAGACAAATGTCAGGAGGGCAATTCAATTGTCCTATCGTCTTTAGAGGCCCCACTGCTTCGGCTGGTCAGCTTGCCGCCACTCATTCACAAGCATTTGAAAGTTGGTATGCTAATTGCCCCGGTCTAAAAGTAATAGTTCCTTCAAATCCTTATGATGCCAAAGGACTTTTGAAGTCTGCCATAAGGGATGATGATCCAGTCATTTTCATGGAATCTGAGCAAATGTATGGAGATAAGGGTGAGGTACCAGATGGTGAATATACATTACCTATCGGTGTAGCAGACATAAAGCGTTCGGGAGACGATGTTACTTTAGTTTCGTTTGGCAAAATACTTAAAGAAGGGATTAAAGCTGCAACTGAATTAGAGAAGGAAGGAATTAAAGTTGAACTTATTGATTTAAGAACAATTCGTCCTTTGGATTATAAGACTATTTTTGAATCTGTCAAAAAAACCAACAGGCTAGTAATTTTGGAGGAATCGTGGCCATTTGGAAATATTTCAACCGAAATTACATATCAAGTTCAAAATCATGTTTTTGATTATTTAGATGCACCTATTGAAAAAATTAATACCGCGGACACACCTGCTCCTTATTCCCCTGTTCTTTTGGCAGAATGGTTGCCTAATTTCAAGGACGTAATTAAGGCAGTCAAAAAAGTAATGTACATTACCAAATAAGATCAAATATATTGTATAACAAGCAAAATGAATTAGATTTCATATTCTAGAATGTTTTGCTATTTTTACGCACACTTTTCAAAAACAATTTAAATGGAACTAATGATTCAATTTTTACCCGCTTTCGGAATACTAGCACTTATTTTTGTATTTATTAAAAATAGATGGGTAACAAAACAAGATGTAGGAAACGAAAAAATGGCTCGGATTGCCCAAAATATTGCTGAAGGAGCTATGTCTTTTCTAAAAGCAGAGTATAAAATTTTATCAGTTTTTGTTGTTGCTGTGGCAATTTTGTTATTTTTTAAGGGCCAATCTGAAACTGGATCAAATGGTATGGTTGCTGTCTCATTTATAGTTGGTGCAGTTTGTTCTGCACTTGCTGGATTTATTGGTATGAAAGTTGCTACTAAGGCAAATGTAAGAACAACAAATGCAGCTCAAAAATCATTAGGGAAAGCCTTAGAAGTCGCATTTGCTGGAGGTGCAGTTATGGGATTAGGTGTTGTTGGATTAGGAGTTTTAGGCCTAAGTGGACTTTTTGCTTTTTACAGTTCTCAAGGCTGGAACATAACAGAAATATTAAACGTACTTTCTGGATTTTCTTTGGGGGCATCATCAATAGCTCTTTTTGCAAGAGTAGGTGGAGGGATTTACACTAAAGCCGCTGATGTAGGAGCAGACCTTGTTGGTAAAGTAGAAGCAGGAATACCAGAAGACCATCCACTTAACCCTGCAACTATTGCCGACAATGTAGGAGATAATGTTGGGGATGTTGCAGGTATGGGAGCCGACCTTTTCGAATCATATGTAGGTTCAATTATTGGAACAATGGTTTTGGGGGCATTAATTTCGACACCAAACTTTAACGGATTAGGGGCTGTTTATCTTCCTTTGGCGCTTGCTGCAGTAGGAATTATTATGTCTATTATTGGAACATTTTTTGTTAGAGTTAAGGAAGGTGGTTCTCCTCATAAAGCTCTAAATATAGGGGAGTTTGGTTCAGCAGGCCTGATGCTGATTACTTCCTATTTTCTAATAAAAGCATTTATTCCAGAATCAGTAGATGGACTCCCGCATGGTGCGAACGGGGTTTTCTTTGCTACAATTGCTGGATTGGTGTCAGGGTTAGCTGTTGGTAAAGTGACAGAATACTATACCGGTACAGGTACAAAGCCAGTCAAATCGATTGTTAACCAGTCCGAAACTGGTGCAGCAACAAATATTATATCAGGGCTAGGTGTCGGAATGATGTCTACTGCAATTCCAATTATCTTAATAGCCTCAGCTATATTAGTTTCACATTACTTTGCGGGTCTTTATGGTATTGCTATTGCCGCAGTTGGGATGCTTGCAAATACGGGCATACAACTTGCAGTTGATGCATATGGACCTATCTCAGACAATGCAGGGGGTATTGCTGAGATGGCAGAATTGAAACCTGAGGTTCGAGAACGAACTGATAAACTTGATGCTGTTGGTAATACAACAGCTGCAATTGGTAAGGGTTTTGCTATAGCATCTGCCGCATTAACGGCTTTAGCTTTATTTGCTGCATACATGAAAACTGCAGGAATTTCCACAATTGATGTCTCTCAGCCCAAAATTATGGCTGGATTATTAGTAGGTGGGATGTTACCTTTTGTTTTTTCTGCATTGTCAATGAATGCGGTTGGTAGAGCCGCAATGGCAATGATAGAAGAGGTAAGAAGGCAATTTAGAGATATTCCTGCACTTAAAGCGGCACTTGAAGTAATGAAAAAAAATAATTCTGATATGTCTAAGGCTTCAAAAGCTGACCAAAAAATATTTAATGCTGCAGATGGTATCGCAGAGTATGACAAATGTGTTGCAATTTCAACAACGGCTTCGATTAAGGAAATGGTGCTCCCAGGAATTCTGGCTATCATTGTACCTGTCGGAGTTGGATTTTTTGGTGGAGCTGAAATGTTAGGAGGTTTATTGGCAGGTGTTACAACTTGTGGAGTCCTAATGGCGATTTTTCAGTCAAATGCAGGTGGTGCCTGGGATAATGCAAAAAAAATGATTGAAGAGCAAGGTAAAAAAGGTACTGACGCCCATAAAGCTGCGGTAGTTGGCGATACAGTTGGCGATCCCTTTAAAGATACCTCAGGTCCATCATTAAACATCTTACTTAAATTAATGTCTGTTGTTGCATTAGTCATTGCACCGAGTATTTCAGTGAGTGATAAAAATATAACTGATTATTTAGAAATAAATTCAAAAACTAGTTTATCAGAAATTCCTTTTGATGATATTTTTTCAAAATCTAATACTGATAAAAGGAAAACTTTAAATTTTAAAAAATAGTTAAGTTTAAATAATAATTCACTACAGGCACTTAGGCAGCACTAATTTTCTTTATCTCGTCGTCTACCTTTGCAATTATAAGTTTGAGATCTTCTTTGTTTTCGACAAAATCTAATTCATCCACGTCAATCTTAATTATTTTACCTTTATCGTAGGTAGATGTCCACGCTTCATACCTTTCATTCAACCTACTTAGATAGTCAATGCTGATTGAATTTTCATATTCTCGTCCGCGTTTGTGTATTTTATTAACTAAGTTTGGAATGTTACTCCTTAGATAAATTAATAAGTCAGGACCTTGAATTTGTGATTCCATTAGTTGAAAAAGCTCTTGATAGTTTTTAAAATCCCTTTGATTCATCAGCCCCATTGACTTCAGATTTGGAGCAAATATATGTGCATCCTCATAGATTGTTCTGTCTTGAACTATGACGTTATTTATATTTTTTATTTTTAAAAGTTGCTCAAAACGACTCTTCAAAAAGTAAATTTGAAGATTAAATGACCAACGTTCCATATGGTTATAGAAATCATCTAAATATGGGTTGTCTATGACATCCTCATAATGAGCCTCCCATCCATAATGTTTAGACAAAAGTTCTGTAAGACTTGTTTTTCCAGCTCCAATATTTCCAGAAATTGCAATATGCATAGTACTTAGATAGTATTTTAAATAACTGCAAAGTAGTTTTTTTTAAACAATAATTTATGTGATGTGTTAAAAATTATATTTTAAACTTCATTTTTTTAAAAAAAAACTAAAGCTAGTTTGACAAATAAAAAAAAAGTGTAATTTTGGTAACTTAACGAGGAAGGATTTGACTGATTGCAAACCTCGAAAAAAAAATGCTAAAGCAGTGTTGCTTTTCAAAAACGCTTTAGTTTACTCCTTCCGAAAAAGCAATTTATGTCATTCTTTTTTACATCAGAATCTGTAAGTGAAGGCCACCCAGATAAAATTTCCGACCAAATAAGTGATGCTTTGTTAGATAACTTTCTAGCATTTGATCCTGACAGTAGGGTAGCATGTGAAACACTAGTCACTACTGGCCAAGTTATACTAGCTGGTGAGGTAAAAAGTAAAACTTACCTTGATGTTCAATCTATTGCACGTGATACCATAAATTCTATCGGATATACCAAAAGTTCATATCAATTCAGCGGAAATTCATGTGGAGTGATTTCATTAATTCATGAACAATCACAAGATATAAATAGGGGTGTAAAGTCAGAACTAAAGGAAAAACAGGGAGCAGGAGATCAAGGAATTATGTTTGGTTATGCTACTAATGAAACAGATACATATATTCCCCTTGCTCTTCATCTTTCTCATCAAATCTTAATTGAGCTTTCAGCTTTACGGAAAGAAAATAATTTAATCAAATATTTGCGTCCAGATTCAAAATCACAGGTAACAATAGAATACGATAATAATGGTAAACCATTACGTATTGATACAATTGTGATATCAACTCAGCATGATGAGTTTGATGATAATGATGATAAGATGCTAGAAAAAATAAAATCCGATTTAACTAAAATTTTAATTCCTAGGGTTAAAAGTAAACTCCCACTAAATACAAGAAAGTTTTTTGGTGATGACATAAAATTTCATATCAATCCAACGGGAAAATTTGTTATTGGTGGCCCTCATGGAGACACTGGTTTGACTGGCAGAAAAATCATTGTTGACACTTATGGTGGTAAAGGAGCTCATGGTGGGGGTGCGTTCAGTGGCAAAGATCCAAGTAAGGTTGACCGAGGTGCAGCTTATGCTGCGAGGCACATGGCAAAAAATTTGGTGGCTGCTGGAATAGCCGACGAAATACTAGTTCAAATTAGTTATGCAATAGGAATGGTTGAACCAATATCAATCAATATAAATACCTATGGTACTTCAAAACTAGATCTTTCTGATGAAGAAATTGCAGTTAAGTCATCGAAACTCTTTGATTTGAGGCCCTATGCTATAGAGCAACGTCTCAAATTAAGAAACCCTATTTATTTTGAAACCTCTTCTTATGGTCATATGGGGCGTCAGCCTCAAAAAGTCAAAAAAACTTTCAAATCACCATATAATGGTGAAATAACCAAGGAAGTGGAGTTATTTACTTGGGAAAAATTAGATTATTTAAAATTAATTAAAAATAAATTTCAATTATGAGTACACAATTATCAACACAAGCATTACATGCAGGGCATGATGTATTAAAATCACAAGGAACTCAAGCTGTTCCAATTTATCAAACAACTTCTTATGTATTTAATGATTCTGATCATGCTGCGAGTTTATTTTCTCTTGCAGAACCTGGATACATTTATACACGTCTAAACAATCCAACTAATGATGTACTAGAGCAGCGACTCGCTGCATTAGAGGGTGGCGTTGCAGCTGTAGCTACCGCTTCAGGGACATCAGCAATAGCTACTTCTCTAATGGTAATACTTAGAACTGGAGATCATATTGTAGCATCAAATAGTTTGTATGGAGGAACCTACAATCTTTTGTCGAATACGCTACCCCGATTTGGAATAACTACAACATTTGTAGATCCAGATGATCCAACTGAATTTACAAAAGCTGTAAAATCAAATACACGTGCTTTTTTTGCAGAGTCATTAGGAAATCCCAAGCTAGATGTTTTAGATTTAAAAGCAATTTCTGAATCTGCAAAAGAGGCTAAGGTTCCTTTTATTGTTGACAATACGGTCGCATCTCCAGCTTTATTGAACCCTATTGAGCATGGAGCAAATATTGTGATACACTCACTAACTAAATATCTAACTGGAAACGGAACAAGTATGGGTGGTGTTATTATTGATGCTGGAACATTTGATTGGGGTAATGGAAATTTTCCTGAATTTACTGAACCCAACCCAAGTTATCACGGCTTAAATTACCATGAGGCACTTGGAAAAATAGCTTTCATTGCAAAAGTTCGCGTTGAAGGGTTAAGGGATCTAGGAAGTGCTCCTAGTCCCTTTAATAGTTTTCAAACCATCCAGGGAATAGAAACCTTAGATATACGTATGAAAAAACATTCTGAAAATGCAATAAAAATTGCAGCATGGCTGTCCACAAAAGATGAAGTAGCTTGGGTAAATTATCCTGGTTTAAAATCATCAAAATATAACAAGCTTGCTCAAAAATATTTACCAAAAGGGCAAAGTGGTATTGTCACATTTGGTCTAAAAAAAGGATTTGAAGCAGGCAAAAAGGTTGCTGATAACACAAAACTATTTTCAATTTTAGCAAATATTGGAGATACAAAATCTTTAGTTATTCATCCAGCTAGTACTACTCATCAGCAGTTAGACGAGGATGCACAAAAAACAACTGGAGTAACTGCAGATTTGATCCGTTTATCAGTAGGTTTGGAAGATGTCAATGATTTGATTGCTGATTTAGAGTCTGCATTTAGTCAGATATAAATCTATGTTAGAGATCAGAACGATTTCAATAAAAAACTTTAAAACACACTCGGGTGCTATCTATCCTAAAATTAATTTGTATTATCAGCAATTTGGAAGACAAATAGGTAAAGCACCCATTGTTTTAGTAAATCATTCACTTACTGGAGATGCTAATCTCACTGGTGATGGGGGTTGGTGGACAGAGATTATTGGAAAGGGAAAAATTATTGATACTGATAAATATACTATATTAGGATTCAATATACCCGGTAATGGTGTTAAAGGTCAAATCTTCAATAAACCAGAGGATTTTCATACAGGTGATATTGCTTCACTTTTTTTATTAGGATTAAGCAATTTAAAGATTAAAAAACTTTATGCACTCATTGGGGGATCTATTGGAGGTGGTATTGCATGGGAGATGGCCGCAATCTCTAAAGATATTACCAAATTTTTAGTTCCTGTTGCTGCAGATTGGAAGGCAAATGACTGGATAATTGCAAATACTTTTCTACAAAAACGAATTATAGAAAATTCTAAACAGCCCCTTCAGGATGCGAGAATACACGCAATGTTAACTTACAGAACCCCTCAATCATTTGAAAATAGATTTGGAAGGACGTTAAATAAAGATCAAGGTATTTTTAATATTGAAAGTTGGTTAATTTATCATGGAGAAAAATTGCAAAAACGTTTTCAACTAAAGGCTTATATAATGATGAATCATTTGCTATCTTCAATTAATATTGAACGTGAGGGAGAAATTGCTCTAAATATTATAAAAAATATAAAATCGGAAATACATTTGGTGGCTATAGATAGTGATTTATTTTTTACACCCATTGAGGATCAGAAAACCTTTAACTCTTGCAAAAAAGTAAAGAAAAATATTTATTACCATGAGATAAAATCACTTCATGGACATGATGCCTTTTTGATTGAAAGTCAAAGTATGGAAAAAATTTTGTCAAAAATATTTTAATATTAACTAAATAATTATGAATGTTTCATTAGAACGAATAAATAAAGATTATCTTTTTCAAGTATCAAATTCTGATGGTAAATCTGTATTACTAGATAACAAGTCTAAATCTTTTGGGGAAATTCAAGGAATAAGTCCGATGGAGTTACTTCTTATGGGTATTGCTGGATGTAGCAGTATAGACATTATTGCAATTCTTGATAAGCAAAAAATTAATCCAATATCGTTAAAAATGGATGTGAAAGGGCACAGACATGAAAACCAAGTTCCAGCTTTATTTTATCAAATTGATATTAATATTTACCTTGAAGGAAGTTTTTCACCTGAAAAAGCAAAGCGGGCTGCGAAACTCTCTTTTGAAAAATATTGTTCGGTTTCTAAAACTTTAGAATCCACAGCTAAAATTAATCATAAAGTATACTTAAACGGTACCGAGGTTTAAATCTTATAATAGAATTTTAAAACGCTATAATTAAGGCTTAACAATAAGATTCTATTTAGTCAAACTATTAAAAAGTTCTTCTAAACTCTCATTTTTTTGGTTTAAACTTAATATTTTTAAACCGTTCTCATTAGCGAAATCAAATATAGCTGAGCGTTTATCTTTATTACCTTTAGTTTCTATTTCATAACTAAAACCCCCTATATTTCTGACATGTTTTACATCCTCGATTTTAAGTAAAGCAACAGTTTCAACACGGTAATCAAAACTAACTAGGATGATTTTCTTTTTATTTTTTCTAAGATTTTTTAATTTTTCGTCGAGAACAATTTCACCCTGATTAATTATTAATACTCTATCACAAATTGCATCTACTTCCTGTAAAATATGAGTAGAGAGTAAAACAATTTTTTTATCACCCAATTCACGAATTAGTTTTCTGATTTCAAGGAGTTGGTTTGGATCTAAACCTGTGGTAGGCTCATCAAGAATTACTAATTTAGGATCGTTAATTAGTGCAGCTGCAATTCCTACTCTTTGCTTATACCCTTTGGAGAGAAATCTAATTTTTTTGTCATAATGACTTAATAACCCCGTTTTTTTTATTAATTGATTAATAGGAGCCTTTTTACGTCTAAATAATTCAGCGACATATTTTAAATATTCTATTACATACATATCGGCATATAGTGGATTATTTTCAGTCAAATAACCAACCTCATTTTTGATACTTTTTAGATGATTTCTATAACTTTTTTCGAAAAAATTTACATCTCCATCCCAATTTGTGTAGTATCCTGAAAGTATTCTCATTAATGTTGATTTACCTGCTCCATTTGGACCAAGAAGACCCACAACTTCTCCTTCCTTTAGGGTGAAACTTATTCCTCTTAGGGCTTTTGTAGCACCAAAACTTTTTGCAACTTTCTTTAATTCAAGGCTCATCAAGAATAAATATACATTTTATATTAGGATTTTTTTTCTTTTGATTTTATGCTTTCAATTACTACTGTGCTGAGAATTATAATTCCACCTACAACATTTTTAAAATTTGGAATTTCATTTAACAAAATTACACTCATAATGATACCAAAAAGTGGTTGGATACTACTTATAATACTTGCAGTACTGATACTAAAATGTGAGAAACTTGAAAGAAAAAGCGTGTGGCCTAATGCTGTTGTAATAAATCCTAACATAAGTAGATAAGGTAAATCAGGTTGAATTTGATAGTCAGAATAAATAAAAAATACAGGTAATAAAATTATTATAACGACAAAGAGTTGATAAATCATTTGTATTGATCCATCTGCCATAGAGTTGTGTTTCTTTAAAATTAAGTTTCTTAAAGAGTACGCGAGAGCAGAAAATAGTCCCATTAATAAACCTTGAGTAGCTTTATTATTAAAATCAAAATTGGGTACCAAAAAGAATACACCAATTAAAATTAAAATTCCAAAAATAATATGTCTTGCTTTTAATTTTATAGATATAAATAATGGTTCTAGTAAAACTGTAATAATAGGGTAAGTAAAAAGAGATAACATACCTACAGTGACATTGCTCCATTGCAAAGCAAAAAAATAAGTAATCCAGTGAATACTCATAAATAGTCCGCTAAGTAATAAAGCTAAGCCATGATTAGTTAAGTTTATTTTAAATGAAGTTTTTTTTAATAAGGCATAAATAATTAAACATAAAATAGCAATCAATGAACGAAACCATATTGTGATTGGAGGCGGGAGAGAAATATATCTTCCCAATGGGCCTGAGGTACTTATAAACAACATAGCCAGATTTAAAATTATGATATAATAAAGATTATTATTTTTTATGTTCAATGCGATAAATTAAGATAACGTAATATTAAAAAAAAACTTCAAAAGTTTGTTTTTGAAAAAAGCAATAGTAATTTTGTCGATAAATTATTAATTAATGAAATTATATTCATACTACAATAACTACTATTACTTCTGCGTTGAAGAGACCAGGTCTGTTTAGTATTATGAAAACATTTTATATAAAGTCCTGATCTGTTCAGGACTTTTTTTTTATAATGAAAACTAAGAAAAACATAGCAATACAAGGTAAGAGGGGATCCTTTCATCATATTGTTGCTGAAAGATATTTTGGGGAAAACCTTTCTTTAATATTATGTGACACTTTTGATAAAACTGTAACTAAACTCATCAAAGGAGAGGCTGATTATGTTGTAATGGCGATTGAAAATTCAATAGCAGGTTCCATAATACCAAATTATGCACTAATTGATCAGAATAATGTAAAAATTATTGGAGAATACGGATTAAGTATAAGCCATAATTTTATGGGGTTAAAGGGACAGCAAATTAATGACATTAAAGAAGTTTACTCTCACCCTATGGCATTATTGCAGTGCAAAAGTTTTTTTAATAATTATCCTCATATACGTCTTGTTGAATCAGAAGACACCGCCGAAGAAGCACAAAGAATATTTAAAAATAACATGAAAGGTATTGGCGCTATAGCTAGCAAGGAAGCTGCTGAAATGTATAATTTGTCAATTTTCGCTTCCTCAATACAGACAATTAAAAATAATGTCACTCGATTTGTCATTCTTAACAATGATGGTAATTTAATTTCAAAAGAAAATATCAATAAAGCTGCCCTTAAATTTATTTTAGATCATCAAAGGGGTAGTTTAGCAGCAATATTGAATGTTATGAGTGATTGTCAGCTCAACTTAACAAAAATTCAATCCTTACCTGTAATTGAGACTCCTGGCAAATATGCTTTTTTTGTAGATGTTACCTTTGACGAGCTTGTACATTATTTAAAAGCAAAAAAATTAATTTCAATAATGGCATCAGAGTTTAAAATTCTTGGGGAATTTACCCAGCATCAAAAATGAAAACGGCTAAAAGATTAAATAATATAAAAGAATACTATTTCTCAAGAAAACTGAGAGAGGTAGGAGAAATGATAAAGGTCGGAAAACCAATAATTAATATGGGAATCGGCAGTCCAGATTTGGATCCTCACCCTGATATAGTAAAAGCTCTTGAAAAATCAATATTTGAGCCTAAGGCCCACATGTACCAAAATTATAAGGGAATACCAGAACTTAGAAAATCTGTAAGAGAATTTTACAAGACCCATTATGATGTAGATTTGGATCCAGATTCGCAAGTTCTACCGCTTATGGGTTCTAAGGAAGGAATAATGCATATATCTATGGCTTATCTTAATCCTGGAGATGAAGTTTTGATTCCTAATCCTGGTTATCCAACCTATGCCTCTGTAACAAGATTAATGCAAGCTAAAGCAATTACATATGACTTAAAACTTTCTAATGATTGGCAACCTGATTTTAAGGAATTAGAAAATTTAGATACTACAAAAGTAAAAATCATGTGGCTAAACTACCCTCATATGCCAACAGGAGCTGAATTTTTAGAATCTACTTTTAGTTTTTTGGTTAAATGGGCTTATGAACGTAATATTCTTTTAGTAAATGATAATCCATATAGTTTTATTTTAACTAAAAAACCAAAAAGTATATTATCCATACCTGGTGCTGAGTCAGTTGCAGTTGAATTAAATTCTTTAAGTAAGTCTTTTAATATGGCTGGTTGGAGAATAGGAATGTTATCTGGAAAAAAATCAGTTATAAGTGAAGTCCTCAAAGTTAAAAGCAATATGGATTCAGGAATGTTTTTTGGTATTCAAAAAGGTGCTATAGCTGCATTAAAAATGAAACCTGAATGGTTTGAAAAATTAAATGAAGTCTATAATAAAAGAAAGGAGCTTATTTTAATACTAATTAATAAAATTGGGGCTAAAATCGAGTCAAAAAGTGTTGGTTTATTTTTGTGGGCTAAAATTCCCGAAGGTAATATTAGTTCGGAAGAATTCGTAGATAAAATACTTTATGAAAAAAATATATTTATAACACCAGGAACTGTATTTGGTATGCAAGGTGAGGGCTATATTCGTTTTTCACTTTGTGTTTCAGAAGAAATTATAATTGAAGCTATAAATCGTTTTAAATCATGAAAATAGGTGTAATTGGTCTTGGATTAATTGGAGGCTCATTTGCTTTATCAGCAAAAAAAAGTATAAGAGATTGTAGTTTATTTGGGATGGATAATAATCCTGAACACTTAAGTCAAGCATTTGAATTAGGAATTATAAATCAATCCTTGACACCTTTAAATTACTCTCGTATGGATGTAATTATTTTAGCGATACCTGTTAATGCAGTTTTAGAAATAATTTTGACACTTTTAGACCAAATAAATGATAACGCCCTTTTAATTGATGTTGGATCAACTAAGGAAATGATATGTGAAAAAGTAAAACTGCATTCTAAGCGTAGTCAATTTTTAGCAACTCACCCAATTGCAGGAACAGAGTTTTCTGGACCTTCAGCTGCAAACAAAAATCTATTCAAAGGGAAAGCTCAAATTTTGTGTGAAGTAAATAAAACAAGACCTGATCTATTGGAATGGGCAGTCCAATGGTTTAAAAATATGGAAATGAAACTTCAAGAGATGGATCCTATTGAACACGATCAACACATAGCATATGTCTCACATATTTCTCATATTTCTTCATTTATGCTTGGTAAAACTGTAATGGAGAAAGAAAAAGATGAGAAAGCAATTTTTGATATGGCTGGAAGTGGTTTCGCCTCTACTGTGAGATTAGCAAAAAGCTCTCCCTCTATGTGGGCACCAATTTTTATTCAGAATAAAAAAAATATTTTAGACGTATTGACAGAATATATTTCAAATTTGGAAGAATTTAAAAAATTAATACAGGCAAATGATTACAAGTCAATATATGAGAAAATTGAGCAGACGAATGCCATCAAAGGAATTTTAGAGGGAATAAAATAAATCAAATAAAAAAGACAGAATAAAATGGAAAATAAAAAGAACATGCGCAATTGGTTAAATGATTTTGAACTTAGTCATCCCCTGGTTATAGGTGGTCCATGTAGCGCTGAAACAGAAGAGCAAGTGCTAAAGATCGCAAATCAGTTGAAAGATAGTGATGTTAGCGTATACAGAGCGGGAATTTGGAAACCAAGAACACGCCCTGGTATGTTTGAGGGCGTAGGAGCAATAGGGTTGAACTGGCTAAAAAAAGTAAAAGAGCAAACAGGTTTATTAACTGCTACAGAGGTAGCAAATAAAGATCATGTTAAATTAGCTATTGAAAATGACATTGATATTTTATGGATTGGAGCCCGGTCTACAGTTAGTCCTTTCATTATGCAAGAATTAGCTGACGCTTTGGAAGGAACTGAGAAAATTATTTTGGTAAAAAACCCAGTTAATCCAGACTTAGCGCTATGGTTAGGAGGCGTTGAACGTCTTTATAGCGCAAAGATTAGAAAGTTAGGTCTAATTCACCGCGGATTCTCAACTTATGAGAAAACTAAATACCGAAATAATCCTGAATGGCAAATAGCAATTGAGGTAAAAAATCGTTTTCCAGACCTTCCAATGATATGCGACCCTTCACATATTTCAGGACGCAGAGATTTGATTTTTGATATTTCACAAACAGCTTTAGATCTCAACTTTGATGGATTGATGATAGAATCTCATTGGGATCCAGATAATGCTTGGAGCGATGCTAAACAGCAGGTTACCCCTTCGCGTTTAATTGAGATTATGCGAGATTTAAAAGTGAGAAATAAAACAACTGAAGAAGAGGCATACAAAAATAAGCTAGGTTCTCTAAGAGCTCAAATTGATGTTGCTGATCAAACACTTCTTAATGCATTAGGAAAGCGAATGAAAATTGCAAAGGAAATAGGATTATTGAAAAAAGATAATAACGTTGCTGTTCTCCAAAATAAGAGGTGGAATGAAATATTAGGTAAAATGATTTTAGATGGACAAGAGCGTGAATTGTCTGAAGAATTTATATTGAGAGTTTTTAAAGCAATTCATCAGGAATCAATTAATAAACAGGATAAAATTTTAAATAAAAATTAAACATAATAATTTGTGAATTTGTCAGAATTAATCTACAATTCAAGAAATCAACTTAAGCCTAGTTGGCTATTATCTTCAGTCATTTGTATTTTTTATGCGTTAATTATTTCAGTTCCTTCTGAGTTAAATGCCTTTGGTGAATTACTATCAATTTTATTGGCAGGTCCGTTGCAGTTGGGTTTATGTATATACTTTTTAAAAATTTCTAAAGGATCTAATCCATCTTTTAATTACATATTTGACGGCTTTAAACCATTATTAAATATTTTATTGGCTTTTTTATCAATTAACTTAATTACTTTGATTGGATTATTTTTTTTTATTCTTCCAGGCATAATATTGAGTTTGGGATTATCTATGACGTACTATATAATTGCTGAAAACCCTGAAATTTCCTTTCACAAGGCTATAGAGAAAAGTTGGAAAATTATGGATGGACACAAAATGCAGCTATTTAAGTTGCATCTATATTTTATACCGTGGTATATTCTTGGTATTCTGTTTTTTATTGTAGGAGTTTTTGTAGTGATGCCATGGCATAATCTCAGCTTAGCAAACTATTACAAAGTAATTAGTGAAAATAATTTTGAGCTTACTAATTAGCTACAGCTCTTTTTAATCTATCATTAATCGTTTTCCCTAACCCTTTTTCTGGTAAAAGTGTTGTTATAATAATATCCAAGTTCTTACTATCTAATGAGTGAAGGGCTGAATAAAAATTTTTAGCAGCCTCATTAATATCACCGCTTTTAGAAAGTATTTCATGTTTAGTACCTAATGTAAAGCCTTCCTTATTTTCAAAGCTTAAAACACCTATTTTTTTATGTTTATTTTCATAAATGTACTTGGATAAATTGTTGACTAGAATTATAGGAGTTCTCGGGGAATAGTGTCGCGAAAACATACCTGGTGAACTGGGATTAAGATCATTTTTAATCTTTTTACCTATTGTTCCGATACAATCTTCTAAATCACTAATTGGAATTGCACCATGGCGATAAAGTATTGGATTATCATCTTCAAAACCTATAATTGTTGATTCTAAACCTTTACTACATAATCCACCATTTAGAATTACATCAAGACCATCTTTAAAAAAATTTGAAACATGTGAGGCAGATGTTGGACTTATGAATCCAGAGAGATTTGCACTTGGAGCAGCAACGGGGAAGTCAATAGAATTTAATAATTTCAGCGTTAAAGGATGATTAGGGACTCTTACAGCAATAGTTGATTTTCCAGCCGAAACAGTATTTGAGATTTTATTTTTCTTTTCAAGTACCAAAGTTAGTGGGCCTGGCCAAAACTTTTTTGCTAGTTTTTTCGCCTTAAAAGGTATATTTTTTACAATTTCTTGAAGCTTCTCATACCTTGAAATATGCAAAATTAATGGGTTGTTTTTAGGCCTTTTTTTTAGAATAAATATTTGCTCTACTGCTTTTTCGTTTAATGCGTCTCCAGCTAATCCATAAACAGTTTCTGTTGGTATTGCAACAAGTTTTCCAATTTTTAAAGAATTTATTGCAAGATTTATATTAGTAGTTATTTTTTGCATTTTCAATTTTAAAAAACTGTATAACTAGAATTAAATTTTATTTCAATGCTGATGAAATTCTTTCAATAGCTAAGCGAATTTTTTCTTCAGACGCAGCGTATGAAATTCTAATACAATTTCCATTTCCAAATGCTTCACCAGTTACTGTTGCAACGTGTGCTTTTTCCAAAAGGTATAGAGCAAAATCAGTGGCATTTTTAATTTTTTTACCATTTAGAACTTTTCCAAAATAAGAAGAAACATCTGGAAATACATAAAAGGCTCCACTAGGTTTATTTAATTTTATTCCAGGAATATCTTTAAGTAATTTGATAATAATTTCTCTTCTTTTTGCAAATTCATCTATCATGTATTGAATTTTTGTTATTGGTTCGTTGAGAGCAGTAATGGTAGCCCTCTGAGCAATACAATTGGCTCCAGATGTAATTTGACCTTGCATCTTATTACATGCTTTAGCGATCCATTCGGGTGCCCCAATGTATCCAATTCTCCAGCCAGTCATTGCAAAAGCTTTTGCAACTCCATTTACAGTAATTGTTCTATCGTAAAGGTCGGGTATTCCTGCAATACTAAAATGAGGAGTACCGTAATTTATATGTTCGTAAATTTCATCGGAAAGAATATAAACATCTGGATATTTTTTTAAAATTTCACCCATAGCTTCAAGTTCTTTTTTAGTATAAATTGTTCCGCTTGGGTTATTTGGTGAGTTAAACATTACAAGCTTAGTCTTTGAATTAATAGATCCTTCCAATTGTTCTGGTGAAATTTTAAAATCATTTTCAATAGTTGAGGGAATTATAACTGATTTTGCTTCTGCAAGTGTAGCTATTGCAGAATAGCTGACCCAATATGGTGCTGGTAATAAAACCTCATCTCCAGGATTTAAAAGTACCATACAGACATTAGCAATTGATTGTTTGGCACCAGTAGAAACTACTATTTGAGATGGTTTATATTGGATGTTATTATCCCTTTTAAATTTTTTACATATCGCTTCTTTTAAATCAGCATAACCGTCAACTGGAGAATATGAATTCCAATTTTCTTCAACAGCATTTATTGCAGCTTGCTTTATAAATTCAGGTGTGTTGAAATCTGGTTCACCAAGACTAAGACCGATAACATCAACTCCCTTACTCTTCAATTCTCTTGCTTTAGAAGCCATTGCAAGGGTTGCAGATACTGGTAAACTATTAATTCTTTCTGATAGTATATCCATATTTTAAAAACTTTTTTTTGCTCCCATTTTTTTTAAAAATTTAAAGTGTGAAAATAAGGCACTTCTAGTTGTTTTATGTTCATTATAAGGGAGATTAAATTCTGCTGCAGTTTTTTTTACAATTATACTAATTTCAGAGTAGTGAATATGGCTTATATGTGGGAAAAAATGGTGTTCAATTTGATGATTTAAACCTCCGGTAAACCAGTTGATTAAACTATTATTTGTTGAAAAATTTACAGTTGTCATAAGTTGGTGTATTGCCCAAGTATTTTTCATTGTACCAGTTTCATGAGCCTTAAACATTTTAGTATCCTCCATAACGTGGGCAAGTTGGAATACTAAACTCAAAATAAGACCTGCTGTGTAATGCATCAAGATGAATCCAAGCACAATGCTCCACCATTTGATTTTTAAAAAAATAATCGGGAGTATTAACCAGAATAAAAAATAAAAAATTTTAGAAATTATTAAACCGATCCATTGCAGATTAGGAGATTTACTGTCAGTATAGGTTATTTTTCTTGAAGTGTAATTCTTCAATTGATGAAAATCGTCGTAAACTGCCCATTTTAGTGTTAAAAGCCCGTATAAAAAAATGAAATAAAATTGTTGGAATCTGTGAAAAGGAAACCACTTAGAGTATTGTGAAAACCTTAAGATGCCACCAGTATCAATATCCTCGTCATGACCATGAATATTTGTATATGTATGGTGTAAAATGTTATGTTGCACCTTCCAATTAAAAACATTTCCAGCTAAAATATAAATGCTACCACCCATAATTTTGTTTACCCATTTATATTTTGAGTAGGAACCATGATTTCCATCATGCATGACATTCATACCAACACCTGCCATTCCAACACCCATCAAAACACACATGAAAAATTTGATCCATAAGCTAAAATCGATTAGATGAAATAAAATATATGGTGTAAAAAGTATTGAAAACATAATTAGTGTTTTTAAATGTAGTTTCCAATTCCCTGTTTTTTGTATTTTCTTTTTTTTAAAATAATCATTAACCCTATTATTTAAAGTTTTAAAAAATTTTTTGGGATCTTCGCGAGAAAAACGTAGACTTTGCTTAGAGTTCATATATTTTTTAGTTTCATACAAATTAAATTAAAATTTAATTTCTAATAAGCATAAATAAAAAAAGTTGTGGAAAACATTATTAATTACTTTCCAAATTTATCTGAGAAACAGCTTTTTCAATTTAGAGCTCTTTTACCATTATATTCAAAATGGAATTCTAGAATAAACCTGATATCAAGAAAAGATATGGATCATTTTTACATACGTCATGTTCTTCACTCATTAGGAATTTCAAAAATTATTTCCTTTATACCACAGACCAAAATTTTGGACTTTGGCACTGGAGGTGGATTTCCTGGAATTCCTTTAGCAATTTTGTTTCCTGATGTGATATTTTATTTAGTTGATAGTGTTGGAAAAAAAATAAGTGTAGTTCAAAAAATATCAGACGAAATAGGATTACAAAATGTTCATATACAAACCATACGCGGAGAGCAATTTTCAAAAAAAACTGATTTTATTATATGTCGTGCAGTTTCAAGAATGGATATTTTTGTGCCATGGGTTAAAAATAAAATAAACTCAAAAAGTAAAAATAAGATTAATAATGGCATACTCTATTTGAAGGGAGGCGACTTAAAGGATGAATTAGCACTATTTCCAAGATCAATTGTATATAATTTAAATACTTATTTTGATAATTCATTTTTTGAAACAAAAAAGCTTGTGTACTTACCCCTCTGAAAAAACGATATTTATCGATTAATCCAGAAACGGATATCTATAATCTGATGCAGGAACAAATGTTTCTTTTATAAGTCTTGGTGAAACCCATTTGATAAGATTAAAAATTGAACCTGCTTTATCGTTTGTTCCTGATCCACGAGCACCCCCAAAAGGTTGTTGTCCAACAACAGCTCCTGTTGGTTTGTCATTAATATAGATATTACCGGCACTGTTTTCTAAAATAGATAAGGCTTCGTTTAACGCATATCTATCTTTTGAATATATAGCTCCAGTTAACGCATATTCTGAAGTTTGATCAATAATTTTAAGAGTTTGAATCCAATTTTCATCGTCAAAACAGTAAATTGTAACAAGAGGTCCAAACAATTCCTTGGTCATTGTTTCATATTGATGATCTTCAGTTAATACAACAGTAGGCTCAATAAAAAAACCTTTAGTGTCATCATAATTACCCCCAACTATAATTTTAGCTTCTTTGTCATTTTCTATCTTTTGTATAGTTGCAACTATCCTGTCAAATGCTTCTTTATGAATTACTGCTGTAATAAAGTTTTTAAAGTTTTCAGGTGGGCCCATTGAAATAGTTTTTAAATCAGATTTAATAAGTCTGATTATTTCATCAGCGATTGATTTTGGAATATAGATTCGTGACGCAGCTGAACATTTTTGACCTTGAAATTCAAAAGCACCTCTAACTATACTGGTGGCAACTTCTTTCGGGTCAGCCGAAGGGTGTGCTACAATAAAATCCTTTCCACCTGTCTCACCAACGATTCTCGGATACGATTTATATTTACCAATATTTTCACCTATTTTTTTCCAGATACCTCTAAAGACATTTGTTGATCCTGTAAAGTGAAGGCCAGAAAAATCTTTATTTTCAATTATAGTATCAGTTATCATCTCAGGATCTCCAAAAACCATATTAATTACTCCATCTGGCAAACCTGACTCTCTAAAAATATCCATTATAATTTTTGCAGAAAAAATTTGATAATCGCTAGGTTTCCATACAACTACATTACCCATCAATGCTGCACTCGCAGGCAAATTACCGGCAATAGCTGTAAAATTAAATGGACTTATCGCATAGACAAAACCTTCTAAAGGACGGTACTCTAATCGATTCCAAACCCCAGAGGTATTTTCTGGTTGTTTATCATAGATATCACGCATAAACTGAACATTAAATCTTAAAAAGTCAATAAATTCGCAAGCAGCGTCAATCTCAGCCTGATAAATAGTTTTTGATTGTGCGATCATAGTAGCGGCATTTATTTTATAGCGATAAGGTCCTGCAACTAAATTTGCGGCTTTTAGAAAAATAGCAGCCCTTGATTCCCATGGCATTTTACTCCACTTTTTCTTTGCCTCTAAAGCACAATCAATTGCAGTTTCAATATTTTTTTTATTCGCTTTATGATAAACGCCCAGTTTGTGTTGATGATTGTGTGGGGGGCACATGAAGGAAGTATCACCTGTTTTCACATCTTTATCTCCAATTCTCATTTTAATTTCTACTGGATTTTCTAAAAGAGTTTTATATTGTTCTAAAACTTCTTTTTTTTCTTTACTTCCCGGTCTGTAGGTTAAAATAGGTTCGTTTTTAGCTATCGGAACTTTTGAAATAATATTTGACATACAATTTTGTTAAAAAGCTTATTTTAAAAATAAATTTGAAAAAATTTTATTAGTTTAATATGTGCGGAGCATTTAATTTAAAGTATGGAATGTGGACGTTAAACCTTTGTGCAGTACTAAAATTAATCATCGTAAAAATACCAGACATAACAGCCATTGGTGATGTGAGTAAACTTCCTGATTGGTATTTGTGAATATCTCCCGGCTTAAGTATGGGTTTTTTACCAACAATGCCTACCCCATTAATGTAAGAGGGTCTAATTATAGCTTCATTTATTTTCCAATGTCTTGTCAGGAGTTGAACGACATGCTTACTTTGATTCTCAATAGTGATGTAATATTTAAATGCATAATTTAGGATGTTTTCTTTTAGAAAACTGCCCTCAAATTTAGTCTGAACTGAAACCTTAATACCAGCTGTAATTTGTTGTATCACTAATATTTACCATAAGAATAATATTAAAGGTAACAAAAACTCTATTAAAAAATATCAATTTTGAAGGTTAAAAGAATTGCACTCGCTAACACCAATTAAAGAGTCATATTGTGCCCCAATATTCCTGTAATAGGCAAGTACCAAATACTCATTTTCAGTCAAAGCATATGAACCACTTATGCCATTTAGTAAAATTCTTTCTTTTTCTCGTATTATGTATTTGTAATTATAAAAACCTTGTTTTAGTAAAATTATACCCTCATATATTCCTAAAGAAGGATTAAAGTACATACGATTTAAGTCACTAATTTTATAGTTATTAAATCCCCCATAAACATATATTTCACCATCACTAATCTTTCTGTCACTTGCTAAACTAAAATAAACATAGCTATAATCTGCCTCATTATCTGGATTGCTTGGCCTCATAGTGTTTCTTATTTCAAAACCTCCATTTATATCTTGACTGTACGAATAATTCTTATAAATCCGAGGGATGTCAATATTGAGATATATTTCATAAAGTTCTGACTTATTTGTATAGCTAATATTTGGTGTAGATATCCTTAAATCTTTGGAGTCAAAAAAATAAAATTCATTACCTCCTTCAAATTGAGAGGGACTTTCGTAAAAATATTGAAGAGTTCTACCTGACAAATATTGAGGTTTTAATCCTTGAATTTGATTATACCATTGCCTGTTTTGAATTAAATGCACAAACAAGTTTTTTTCTGGATTTCTAAAAGTGCCCTTTAACGGGGTTATTGAAAAATGAATTGACTGGTGAGTATTGAATCGGTCCATGTTTTGTGGACGATTTACAGATGAACTTACACTTGCCAATTCTTCATAAATACAAAATCTTCTTGAAAACACAAGCTCGTCGTATGAGTTAAAAACTTTAATAAGATAATTTCCACTAATAATCAGACTAACATTTTTATTTGGGATTTCTAAACGGTAATGAGTGTAGCTTTGTAAAGTATTGAAAGAATTAATATGGTTGTCTATTCTTACATTGTCGTATCCATTTAAATACTCACTTTTTAAAAGGTTTGAGGTCGTCCAGTCGTGATTGAAATGTTCTATTTTATAGTAATAATCGTTTTCGTTGCCGTTCAGATCATCAAATACTAGGGTTATTTTTTCTCCTAATTTAGCTACTGGAAAGTTGTCAGTAATTTTTGCTCCGAAAAATTTTACAGTCTTTATGTTGTCTGGTTCGGGTAGCTCATAAATAATTTGGGAAATACATTGACTGAATATAAATGAACTAAAAAAAAAAAGTGTTTTTCTCATTACAAGTAAAATTATATGTTCATCCTCTGACCACCAAATTGCATGTTATTTAAAAAAAGATTGAACACTTATTTAGAATTAATATAAATAAGCTATTTCCCTGGTTATTTGTTTTTTGTAGAAGTGTTTAGTTATTAAATTTGATATGATTTTATGAATTAGATTTAATGGAAGTGATAAAGGATATTCGAACACGTAAAGGTGCGAATCTCAACTTAAAAGGTGGTGCAGAAAAAATTTTAGATAAAACTATTTCACCTTTGAATTTTGCCATAAGGCCTGACGATTTTTTTGGAATAGCACCAAAACTTATTTTAAAGGAAGGCGCTCCTGTAAAATTAGGATCTCCAATTTTCTTCAGCAAAAAAAATCCAAACATAAAGTTTGTTTCACCTGTAGCTGGAACTATAACGAATGTTGTACGAGGTCCCAAAAGAAAAATAGAGAATATCATTATAAAGGCTTCTACTAAACAGGATTCTATCAAACATTCCGTTTCAGGGTGGGATAAAAAAAATCGTGATGACTTAAAGTCTTTACTTACTGGTAGCGGAAATTGGCCATTCATTCATCAAAGACCTTATGGCACTATTGCCAATCCGACAGATACACCGAAGGCTATTTTTGTATCGACTGTTAAAACAGACCCGTTACATGGTGATTTACAGTTTATTTTGAAAGATCAAAAAAATGATTTTCAGTTAGGTATCAACTTATTAAACAAATTGGTGGACGAACCAGTTTTTTTAGGCGTAGATAAAGAATTTTCAGATTATTTCGAATCAATAGAAGGTGTTCAGCATTATACAGTTAGGGGCCCACACCCTGCTGGCAACTTAAGTTTACATATTCAAGAATTAACTCCACTAAATATTGGAGAACGTATTTGGACTGTAAACGCGGAAGATGTTGCTAATTTAGGTAGATTTCTAAATTCAGGAATTTTTTGTCCTAGGCGAACTATAGCAATATCTGGTAATGCAGTTGAAAATCCCAAATATTTCCAAACAACAATAGGTGCTGAGCTACAACCATTTTTAAGAAAAGTTGGAACAATAGATAAAAAAATAAGAGTTATTAACGGTGACGTACTTACAGGAGACGATTCGACTTTTAACTGTTTTCTGGGATATTTTAATAATCTAGTTACTGTAATACCTGAGGGTGATGAATACAGAATGTTTGGATGGCTTCCATTTGTAGATAACAATATTTTAAGTTTGTCTAACACATCATTTTCAAGAGTTTTTAATAGAAAAGGATTTGATGTTAATACAAATTCAAATGGAGAGGAAAGGGCTTTAGTTGTTACAGGTGAAATGGAAAAATTATTTCCATTAGAAATTTATCCAATGCAACTTTTAAAAGCATGTATGGTGGGTGATATTGAAAAAATGGAAGCTCTAGGAATTTATGAAGTTGTACCTGAGGACTTTGGATTGATAGATTATTCAAATACTTCAAAGATCGAAGCTCAAGAAATTATTAGGGAAGGAATAGAGTTAATGATTAATGAGGTAGATTAAAAAAATACATATGAATTTAATAAGAAAAAGTTTAGATAAAATAAAAAAACCATTTGGAAAAGGACAAAAGCTAGAAAAGTTTGCGCCTGCAATAAATGCTTTTGACACATTTTTATTTGTTCCTAACCATACAACAAAAAAAGGGGCCCATATACGTGATGCCGTTGATCTCAAAAGAACTATGGTTACTGTTATAATAGCACTTTTACCTGCGCTATTATATGGTATATATAATACAGGATACCAATATTTAATTCAAACTGGGAGTCCTTTTACATTTCTAGAAGCTTTTATCCATGGAAGCTGGAAAATCGTACCAATGATAGTTGTTTCTTATGTTGTAGGATTATCAATAGAGTTCGGCTTTGCAGTTTATAGGGGCCATGAAGTAAATGAAGGCTATTTGGTTACAGGACTATTAATACCAATGATAATGCCTGTTGACATACCCCTTTGGATGGTTGGTTTATCAACTGCTTTTGCTGTATTGGTGGCTAAGGAGGCTTTCGGAGGAACAGGTATGAATATACTTAACCCGGCTCTCACAGCTAGAGCATTTGCATTTTTTGCTTATCCAACGTACATGTCGGGTAATAAAGTATGGGTTTCTGAAGCTACAAATATAGATGCAATTTCAGGTGAAACCATACTAGGAACTCTAGCTGCTGGAGGAAAAGTAAATTATTCTGCTATGGAAATGTTTCAAGGTTCAATACCAGGTTCGATAGCAGAAACTTCGACCTTATGGGTAGCTGTTGGTGCATTAATCTTAATTCTAACAGGTATAGGAAGTTGGCGAATAATCGTTGGGGGTATTTTAGGTGCGTCATTCATGGGCTTTTTATTTAATCTTTGGGCAGCAAATGAATTAATGAGCTTTTCTTGGATTAATCATCTTATAGTTGGAGGTTTTGCTTTTGGTATTGTATTTATGGCTACAGATCCAGTGTCAGCTGCCCAAACAAATCAAGGAAAATGGATATACGGTGTTTTGGTAGGAATTTTTTGTATAATGATTCGCGTTTTTAATCCTGCTTATCCAGAGGGAGTTATGCTTGCAATTTTGTTAATGAATGTATTTGCACCAACTATTGATCATTATGTAATAAATAGAAATATTAAAAAGCGAAGGAAACGTTGGGAAACTTCTGTAAACCAACTTAAAACAATATAGATGAATAGAGACAGTAACGTTTATACCTTTTTATTTGCAACATTAATGGTTCTTATTGTAGCCTCTTCATTAGCTTTTACAGCAAGTTCACTTAAAGAGCGTCAAATATCAAACGTGCGTAAAGAAAAAATGCAAAATATCCTGGCTACAATTGGAATTGAAACTGAAAGAGAGGAGGCCGAGGCACTATATAATAAGTACATAACTGAAGAACTTACCCTGAAAGAAGATGGGAGTATTGATCCAGAGATAAATGCTTTTGACATCAAATTAAATAATGAATTGAGAAAGAGTTATTCGGACCAACGATTTCCTATTTATGTAGCTTCGGTTGAAGAAGAAAAATACTATGTTATCCCTTTGCGTGGAAAGGGACTTTGGGATGCAATATGGGGATATATCGCTTTAGAGGAAGATAAAAATACAATTAAAGGTGCAGTGTTTGATCATAAAGGTGAAACTGCTGGTCTTGGAGCTGAAATTACTCAGCAATGGTTTCAAAACCGTTTTTTGGGTGAAAAGGTTTTTGACCCTCAAGGCAATTTGGTTGGAATAAATGTATCTAAAACAAATAATGACCCCAAGGACTTAGACAAAGATGATCACGAAGTAGATGCAATATCTGGTGCAACAATTACAGGTGACGGTGTAACAGATATGATCAAGGAGAGGTTGACACATTATCTGCCCTATTTGAAACAAGAAAAAAGCATTGTTGCATTATATAATTGAGTTAATGAAAAATAAAAAAAGATTAAAAACAGAAACGACAAGTATTTTTTTTGTTAGTAAAGAGAAAGAGCCTCTTTTATCAAAAAAAAATCGGAAGCTGCTAACAGACCCAATGGATGACAACAATCCAATAACTGTTCAAGTATTAGGTATCTGTTCAGCACTTGCTATAACAGTTCAGTTAAAACCAGCATTAGTAATGAGTATATCGGTTATGGCAGTTATGGCTGCGAGCAATGTAATCATATCCTTGCTAAGGAATCTTATACCAAACAGAATTAGAATAATTGTTCAGTTAGTTGTAGTTGCTTCTATGGTTATTCTAGTAGATCAAATTTTGAGAGCTTTTGCTTACGATGTAAGTAAAGAGCTATCCATCTTTATTGGTTTAATAATAACAAATTGTATTGTAATGGGAAGACTTGAAGCATTTGCTTTAGGTAACGGTGTTTGGAAATCATTTCTTGATGGTATCGGGAATGCAGCTGGATATGGTTTCATTTTAATACTTGTTGCCTTTTTCAGAGAGCTGTTCGGTTCAGGAAAACTATTTGGCTATCAAGTTATCCCTGATTCATTTTATGAAATGGGCTATGTAAATAATGGTTTAATGTTACTTTCTCCTATGGCACTAATTACTGTAGGTCTAATTATTTGGATTCAAAGATATCGTAACAGGATACTTATTGAAAAAAACTAGAGAAAATGGAATCATATTTAAATCTATTTGTAAAAAGTATTTTTGTTGAAAACATGATCTTTGCCTATTTCTTGGGAATGTGTTCCTATTTAGCTGTTTCTAAAACCGTTAAGACAGCAGTAGGTTTAGGCTTTGCAGTAATATTTGTTTTAGCAATAACAGTACCCATAAATTTTTTACTGGATACATACCTTCTAAGGCCAGGTGCTCTTTCTTGGTTTGATAAGAGCTATGCTGATCTGGATTTAAGTTTTCTAAGCTTTATTATGTTTATAGCTGTTATTGCCTCTATGGTTCAGTTAGTCGAGATGGTTGTTGAAAAATTTGCTCCTGCCCTATATGGAGCTTTAGGAATTTTTTTACCACTAATTGCAGTTAACTGCGCCATACTTGGAGGGTCATTATTTATGCAGCAAAAAGATTTTTCAGGAATAACAGAATCGGCAATTTATGGATTAGGTTCTGGTGTAGGGTGGTTACTTGCAATTCTAGCTATAGCTGCTATTCGAGAAAAAATTACCTATTCAAATGTACCTGCACCCTTAAGAGGCCTGGGTATTACTTTTATTATTACGGGACTTATGGCCTTGGGATTTATGAGTTTTATGGGAATTAAAATATAATTTAAAAATGGAATTTACAGTTGTTTTTGCGAGTATTATAGTTTTTTTAGTAGTTACCTTTGTTCTGGTTGGAATGCTTTTAGGAGTTAAAGCAAAACTGCTACCATCCGGTCCTGTATCACTTTTGATTAACGGTGAAAATAAAGTAGAGGTCTCATCTGGGAGTACACTGCTGAGTACTTTAGGGAACAACAAAATATTTTTACCCTCAGCTTGTGGAGGTGGTGGGACATGTATTCAATGCAAATGCCAAGTTTTAGATGGAGGAGGAGAAATCCTTCCGACTGAAACACCACATTTTTCAAGAAAAGAGGTTGCGGATGGTTGGCGTTTGGGCTGTCAAGTTAAAGTCAAACAAGACATGGTAATCAAAGTACCAGAAGAAATTTTTGGAATTAAAAAGTATGAAGCAACTGTTGTGAGAAATTGGAATGTTGCCTCATTTATAAAAGAATTTGTCGTTGAAATCCCTGAAGAGATGGACTATAAGGCTGGAGGCTATATTCAAATAGAAATACCACAGTGTGAAGTTAAATATGAGGACATTGATATTTCTGCTCACCCTGATGAGCACCCCGGAGACCCAGACAAATTCAAGTTAGAATGGGATAAATTTGATTTATGGCCATTAGTGATGAAGAACCCAGATATAGTCGAACGTGCTTATTCAATGGCTTCATACCCAGCTGAAGGCAAAGAGATAATGTTAAACGTACGTATTGCAACACCACCTTTTGATAGGGCTAAAAACACCTGGAGTGACCTTAATCCTGGAGTAGCTTCTTCATATATATTTTCAAAAAAACCTGGGGATAAAGTTACAATATCAGGTCCTTATGGTGAGTTCTTCATAAATGAATCAGACTCAGAAATGCTCTATGTTGGTGGAGGAGCTGGAATGGCACCAATGCGGTCACACCTTTATGAACTTTTTAGGACATTAAAAACTGGAAGAAAAGTCACTTTTTGGTATGGAGGGCGATCTAAAAGAGAGTTATTTTATATTGATCATTTTAAAGCTTTGGAGAAAGATTTCTCGAATTTTAAGTTTTACATAGCCCTTTCTGAACCCCTAGAGGAGGACAATTGGACAGAAAAATCTTCTTTAGATTCTAAAGGTGATGGGTTTACGGGGTTTGTTCATCAAGTAGTTATTGATCAATATCTTTCTAATCATGATTCGCCTGAGGATATTGAAGTTTACTTTTGTGGACCACCACTGATGAATCAAGCTGTAGAAAAAATGGCTGAAGATTTTGGTGTTCCACCTGAAAATGTAAGATTCGACGATTTTGGTGGTTAATTATATTCTTGTTTTTTTACTTTAGTCAAAATCCAAAGAGTGTTTCAAGAGAAACCTCTCTTATTGTACCATATTTTTTTAAATTTTTAAAATTTATATTATCACGATTTCCTATCAACAATATGTTGTGAGGCTTTTCCTTAATATATTTTTCATGAAATCTTTTTAGTTTTTCAAGTGTCATAATTTTGACCTCATCATAAATCTTTTCTCTTATATCATAATCAACACCTTTTTTTTCTGCACTTAAATAGTATGATAAAACGGATGATTTAGTAATGCGCTCACTTTCTATTTTATTGCAAATAGCTTTTTTTGCTATTTCAAACGCTTGCTCCGATATAGGTAGTTCATTAATCAACCCAAACATAGAGGATAAAGCTTCACTTTGCTTATCATTTTGAACACCCACGTATGATAATAGATAATCTGATCTGTCAGTTTTACTTGCCTGGCTGTAATTAGAAAAAACAGCATAAGCTAAGCCTTGAGCTTCTCTAATTTCCTGAAAAACTATAGAATTCATTCCACCACCAAAGTATTGATTAAATAAATTAACTGCTGCTGTTTTTTCATTATCTAAAGGCTCAAGCCTAGAGAGAAGTATAATTTCAGTTTGTACCATGTCAAAATTTGTCCAGAAAACATAATTTTTTTTGTAATCTTTTTCCTGGTATTTTTTAATTTTATTTTTTACCTCCAAAAATTTGAGTGGTATTTTGTGATACTTTTTAAGAAGAGATGTCAATGATTTTCTATCCTTATTACCGTAGTATAAAATACGATGGGGATAGTTGGGTAATGATTTGATCAACTCAGTTAATTCTTCTTGTTTGATTTTTTTTAACTCAGAAGGTGTTAATACATCAGAAGCTGGATTTTTTTCACCATAAATACTATAAGACAACAATTGTCTCCTATGAATTATATTTTTGTCCTTTTTTGCATCTAATCGAGATTTAATCAAACGTTCTACCAATTTATCAACAACATCTTGTGTTGTAATAGGATTAATTAATAAATTTTCAAAAAGTTTAATGGAAGCTTCCATATTTTCACTGAGTCCACTTAAAGTAACTGAGGTCTCTTCACCATCGGAGGATGTTTGAAAACTATATTCTGCACCGAGGTTATAAAATGCTTTTTTTAAATTATCTGGACTTAAGCTGTCAACTCCCACATAATTCATTAATCCCGCAGCCAATCCAATTTTAGGATTTAGATTTTTACCAAAATCAAATTGATAAGTCAATTTAAATAAATCGTTTTCTTTATTTTCTTTAGCAATAACTTCCATAGGACCAATATTATAAAAATCTAAGTCGGTTTTAAAGTCAAGAAATTTTGGATTTAATTTTTTAATAGCAGTATTTGCGATAGCTTCATGGGTTTTTGATCGAACCTCTCTATTTAATGGGACTTTAGTGATCGATGGTTTTTCAATTTTTTTAACAGAATTATCTTTTCCAGTATTTTTATAAACTACAGCATAATTACTTTTGTAATATTTGTTTGTAAATTTTATGATATCCTTTTTATTTATTTCTGAAAGTCTTTCTAAGTATGAAACTTTTTCACTCCAGTCCTCGTCTCTTGTAAAAGCCTGAACCATCGCATCAGCTCTATAATAATTTGCAGCGTCTGAATCATCTTTTTGCATGACTGTTTTTTTCAAGTCATTTAATACAGCTATCAAAAGTTCATCGTCAAATAATCCTTTTTTAATATTATCTATTTCTGCTAAAAGTAAATTTTCAACTTCTTTTAGACTTTGCCCTTCCTTTGGTGTTCCACTTAAAATATGAATTGAATAATCATTCATTTCTTCAATAGTGGCAAATGCCCCTAAAACTTTTTGTTTCTGAACTAAATTTAAATCAATTAGTCCTGCAGCACTATTTGAGAGTAACATGTCGATTAATTCAACATGCATTAATCCCTCTTTATCTTTACCATTAAATCTGAAACCCAAAAGAACAGATTCTTTTTCTGGACCCATAACTTCTCTTCTAATCGGACTTTCAATTTCTTTCAAGGGATCATATTTTGTTTTTTTAAGTTCTAAGTTTGGTTTCCAATCCCCAAAATGCTTATCAATTAACGATATGGTTTTATCAAAATCTAATTCACCACTCATACATATCGCAACGTTGTTAGGCTTATAATACTCATTGAAATATTTACGAATTTCAGTTATAGAAGGATTTTTTAAATGGTCAACAGTGCCTAAAACTGATTGTTTACCATATGGATGAGAGGGGAAAAGACTTTCAAATAGTGCCCTATACTGTTTTCTTAAGTCATTATCTAAAGCCCTATTTTTTTCCTCATAAACTGCTTCAAGTTCTGTATGAAATAGACGATTAACAATTTGCTTAAATCGTAAACCCTCAATTGTTAAAAAGCGTTCTAACTCATTTGAGGGTATATCAACTGTATAAACAGTTCTGTCCTCTGTTGTATATGCATTTAACGACTTACCTCCAATTAATGATATCATTTTGTCATATTCATTTGGAATGGCGTACGACGCTGCTTTATTTGATATAGCATCAATTTTTTTATAAAATCTTTTACGTTCCTCATTGTTTGAAATTTCAGCATATCTGTTAAATAAATTTTCTATAGAATCTAGAAGTGGCTTTTCTTTTTCGTAGTCTTTTGTGCCGAAAAATTTATTGCCCTTAAACATTATATGTTCGAGATAGTGAGCCAAACCTGTATTATTTTCTGGGTCATCTTTTCCTCCCGCTTTTACCGCAGTAAAAACATGTATTCTTGGGGCATTTTCAAATTTGCTTAAATAAACCTTCAACCCGTTATCTAAGGTATATATTCTTGTTTTTGTTGGGTCAGCAGTAACATATTCATAGCTATATTTTCCTGAAGAATTGGTTAGAGTTTGAAATGGTTTTGTTGAACAACCTATTGATAATAATATAAAAGTAACAACAAAGAAAAATTTTCTATAATGCATAAGTTTTTTTTAAGTTCGCAAATTAATTATTTTAAAAGTGATATGGCAACAAATTAAGCTTTTCATTTAATTTTGTTTTAATTATGCAACCACTTAATAAACAAGAAATTCATCAGCTTGCGATGCAAGAAGTAGGAAACTTTTTAGAAGAAAATGGATATGAATTTTTAGCAGTTAATTCTAAAAGAAATCGATCACCACAATTTGTATGTGTTAAAGATAAATTGCTGTTCTTTATAGTAGTAAAGGGATCTTTATACCCACAATCTCCAAAACATTATGATATTGAATCAATGGAAAAAGTAAAAATACATGCGAAGAAAAATAATGCTAAACTTTATTACGGTGGTGTAGGATTTGCAAATGCAAAAGATTATGATATGCCTTTAAAAAAAAATAATCCTTATGTTGTCAATTTTAATGGTCTTGAGAAAATTTTATAGTGTTTTTATTTTTTTACTACTTGTCAATTGTAAAAACAATCAAAAAGATGATTTCAATCAATTAAGAGGTTATGCATTAGGTACAACATACTCAATATCTTATTCAAGCTCCAAACTAACTAAGAATTTATTGTCACAGAAAATTGATTCAATTATTAATGTCATAAATGTTTCAATGTCTACTTATGACAAAGATTCAGATATTTCAAAAATTAATAAAGGTGACAGTTTACTTGAAGTTGATACTCATTTTATAAAAGTCTATAATAAAGCAACTGAAGTTTGGAAAAAAACTAAAGGTTATTTTGATCCCACAGTTGGAGCTCTTGTAAATGCATATGGATTTGGTCCAAATAGAACTCATAAAACTGTTTCTCCATATCAACTAGAACAGATTTTAAAATATACAGGATGGGATAAAGCAAAATTGACATCAAAGAACACTATTCAAAAAAAACATCCAAACCTTTTTTTTGATTTCAATGCAATAGCTAAAGGCTACGCAGTTGATTTAATATCTGAATATTTAAGGTTAAATCAAGTTTCTTCTTTTTTAGTAGAAATAGGAGGTGAGATAGTAGCTCAAGGAGTTAGTCCAAAATCAAATTTACCTTGGAAAATTGCTATTGATAATCCAAAACAAGATGAAGAAAAAAAGTTTATTCAAACAATTTTTTTGAATAATCAAGCATTAGCAACATCAGGAAATTACAGAAAATACAAATTAGATAAAAAAACAGGAAAACGTCATGTACATTCTATAAACCCCAAAACTGGTAATTCTTTTCCTAGTGAAGTTTTAAGTGCCTCAGTTATTGCACCAAGTTGTATGGTTGCAGATGCTTTTGCCACAGCACTTATGGTTATGCCTTTTGAAAAAAGTAAACTCCTAATTGAGAAAGAACTGACACTAGAAGCCCTTTGGATTATTGAAAATAAAAAAGGTGCAGTTGAACAACACTTTTCTAAAGGGTTCTATAAAAATTTGTCAGAAAATTAGTTTTTGTAAGCTAAAGGGATGTGATCAGTTTGAAGACTAAATTTTTTAATCTCATGTTTTGAAAGCTTCTCTGTGAAACTGATACAATGTGACTCAAAACCGGCGCTATCTAATAAGTTGAAATAATCTTTTCCATAAATACGGACATGATCGTATTGACCAAAAACTTTTTTACGTTCTGCTTTATCAATTATAGAAGGGTCCTCAAATGTCATCTTACGATTAAGATCCAAGGGGACTTGTGCGATTAATACCCCACCTTTTTTGAGAACTCTAAATAATTCCCTAATAGCTAATTTATGATTTAAAACATGCTCTAGTACGTGATTACAAAGGACAAGATCATACGAGTTATTTTCAAATGGTAAATCACATATATCTGCTTTAATTTCCGCCAAAGGAGAGTTAAGATCACAAGTTTTATATTCCCAATGTTTAAATTGTTTAAATTTTTTATAAAGTGGTTGTTCAGGAGCTATATGTAAAACTTTTGATGCCTTTTCAAAGAATTTGGTTTCTCTTTCAAGAAAAAGCCAAAGTAGACGGTGTCTTTCTAGAGATAGGGTTCCAGGACAAAGTGCATTTTCTCTTATTTTATGGTAACCGTACGGAAGAAATTTTCGGTATGAACTACCGTCAATTGGGTCTGTCAAAATATTTCCTTTATATATTTGTTTTAATATTGGCCTAAACCATATGCTGATCTTTATTAACCATACTCTTGGAAAATTATTTAAAAGCCATTTCATAAAGCTAAATACTCTTTTCTAAAAGGCCTCTCCTCAGAACTACTTAAACCAAGAGCTTTGTAGATATAATCAAAAGTAGATAATAATTCAGGCTTGCCATTTATAAGAGCGACATTATGCTCAAAATGCGCACTTACTTTTCCATCTGCAGTGAGAATTGTCCATCCGTCATCAAGTTGGTTAATTTTGTGAGTTCCCAGGTTTATCATTGGTTCAATTGCTAATACCATACCATCTAATAATTTTTTACCTCTTCCTCTACGTCCATAATTTGGAATTTCAGGACCCTCGTGCATAGTCTTGCCCAATCCATGTCCTACAAGTTCTCGCACAACACCAAAACCTTCTTTTTCACAATAATTTTGAATTGCATACCCTATATCACCAACCCTATTTCCTTTCTTAAAATTTTTAATTCCCTCGAAAAGAGAAGCCTTTGATACTTTAAGCAATTTTTCAATTTTAGGATCAATTTCACCAACTGCAAATGTATATGCATGGTCACCATAAAACCCATTTTTAATAGCACCACAATCTATAGAAATAATATCACCTTCTTTTAGAGGTTCATTATTAGGAATTCCGTGTACAACTTGAGCATTAGGACTCATACAAAGTGTGTTTGGGAATTCATAAAGGCCAAGAAAACCGGGTTCGGCTCCTAAATCACGAATATGGGTTTCTGCAATTTCATCTAATCTAAGGGTAGAAATACCGGGTTTTATTTCTGACGCCAAGATGCCTAATGTTTTTGAAACTATTAATGCACTTTCGCGTATCAACTCAATTTCTTCCTCAGTTTTTAAAATTATCTCTGCCATCTAAAAATTTATTAACGTTGATTTATATTGACTATTTTAAAATGATGTAAAAAAAAATACTAAAATGAAAATTGACATAGAAAAGTTTAATTTTAATAATTCTAGATTAAGATTAGGGAATTTTGAGTCATTTTTTCTGGTACTTCAATTTCAAGCAAATCCAATATAGTTGGTGCAATATCACTTAAAATACCTGACTTGATTTTTCTTTTTTTTGCATCAACTAAAATAATAGGCACAGGGTTTTTGGTATGAGCTGTATTTGGGCTTCCGTCAGGATTGATCATAGTTTCACAATTTCCATGATCTGCAATAATAAGTGTAACGTAATTTTTTTCTAAAGCTTTTTTTACGACTGCAGCGGTACACTCGTCGACTACTTCACAAGCACGTATTGCAGCTTTAAAGTTTCCAGTATGCCCAACCATATCTGGGTTCGCAAAATTTAAACATAAAAAATCAGGGGTATCTGATTCAATTTTTGCTATAGTTGAATCACGAATTTCATATGCGCTCATTTCAGGTTTGAGATCATAAGTAGCTACTTTTGGAGATGGGCACAGGATTCTTTCTTCTCCTTGAAAAGGATTCTCTCTTCCTCCATTAAAGAAGAATGTCACATGAGGGTACTTTTCTGTCTCTGCAACTCGAACCTGTGTTTTTCCTGCATTAGATATTACTTCTCCAAGAGTTTTATCTAAATTATCTTTATCAAATATAACTTCGATATTTTTAAAGGAATCGTCATAATTTGTTAAGGTTAAGTATTTTAATTTTTTTGGATACATATTATATTCAGGGAACGAACTCTGAGAAAGAACCTGAGTTAGTTCTCTACCTCTATCTGTGCGAAAGTTTAAAAAAAATACAATATCTTCATCTTCAATTTTTGTTATCGCTTTTCCTAAATTGTCCTTTTTGTAAAGTGGTTTGATAAATTCATCTGTCACTCCTTCATCGTAACTTGATTTAAGAGATGATACAAAGTTATCGCTAGCCTCACCTATCCCATGAATCAGAAGATCATAAGCTTCTTTAATTCTTTCCCATCTTCGATCCCGATCCATAGCATAGTAACGACCAATTAAACTTGCAAGCTTTCCATTTGTATTTAACATTTTTTTTTCAATACTTTCTACGAAATGGATTCCAGATTGAGGATCAACATCTCTTCCATCAGTAAAAGCATGAAGGTAAAATTCTTTTAATTTATATTCTTCTATAATATCAATAAATCCCTCAATATGTTTTATGTGTGAATGAACTCCACCATCTGAAAGTAATCCTAAAAGATGTATCTTTTTATTCGTTCTTTTAGCATATTCGAGACAATTTCTCAAGACAGTTTTTTTTCTCAGCGTATTTTTTTCTAAAGCTTGATTTATTTTTGCTAAATCTTGATAAACAATTCGACCCGCACCCAAATTCATATGTCCTACTTCGCTGTTACCCATTTGACCTTCAGGTAATCCAACATGTTTTCCGTCAGTTCTAAGAGTACTATGTTCGTACTCGTCATATAAGAAGTCAATATATGGAGTATTTGCTTGATCAACAGCAGATACCTTTCGATTTTCTGACTTACCCCAGCCGTCTAGAATAATTAGGAGTGTTTTTTGAGCCATTGTTTTATTTATATAAAGATATGAATAACTCTGCTCTACTGATAAACATAAAGGCTTAAAAAAAAACTGTTTCTTTGTAAATAAAATTTTTGAAAAAAGGACTTATTTATCGCTCAACTGGAAGCTGGCACATAGTCGAGTCCGGTGGGGTTTTTTATTCATGCCGAATTAAGGGAAATTTGAGACTTAAAGGAATAAAAAGTACTAATCCTGTTGCCGTTGGTGATCGTGTAATTTTTGAGGTTGAAAACAACTCAATTAAACAAGAGGGAAGGATAATTGAGATAGAAGAGAGAAAAAATTATATTATTAGGAAGTCAGTTAATCTATCAAGACAAACTCATATTATTGCATCGAATATTGATCTGGCTTTTTTAATGATTACGATTAATAATCCCCCAACTTTTACAGTCTTTATTGACCGATTTTTAGTTACAGCGGAGGCTTATAAAATTCCAGTAATTTTATTATTTAATAAAATTGACACCTACATAAAGAAAGATCTAAATACCATTAGCTCACTTAAAAAAATATATGAGGATATTGGTTATACAGCTTACGAAATATCAGCTAAAACGAGCCAAAATTTAGAAAATGTAAAAAAACTAATGCAAAATAAAATAATAATGATATCAGGGCATAGTGGTGTTGGAAAATCAACATTTATTAATGCAATAGACCCAGATGTTGATATAAAAACTTCTGCTATTTCAGATCAACATATGCAAGGAAAACATACAACTACTTTTGCAGAAATGCATAAATTGAAAGGAGGTATTAGAATTATCGATACACCTGGGATTAAGGGATTTGGGATAGTAGAAATGGGACCTCAAGAAATTGGGAATTATTTCCCTGAATTTTTTCAAAGAAAAGATAAGTGTAAGTTCAACAATTGTCTTCATCATAATGAACCTAATTGCGCTATTAAAAGCGCTGTTAAGGATGGTTCAATAGCACAGAGTAGATTCAATAGTTATACTCAAATACTATCTGAAGACAGTAATTATAGGAATTAATATGAGAGCTGTAATACAAAGAGTTAAATATGCTCATGTTATTATTGACAGAAAAGAAAAAAGAACATCTGGCCCTGGTTTGATGATATTGTTAGGAATAGGACATTCTGATAATCAAGACGATGTAAAATGGTTAGCAAATAAAATTTTGAATTTGCGGATATTTAATGACGTAAAAGGTATCATGAACCAGTCTATTAAAGAAATAAAAGGCGAGATTATGGTAATTAGCCAGTTCACTCTTATGGCTCAAACAAAAAAAGGAAACCGCCCTTCATATGTGAATGCTGCTAAACACGAACATGCGATTCCATTATATAATCTATTTAAAGCCGTTACTCAAAATGGCCTTTCAAAGCAAGTTATATCAGGCAAATTTGGATCAAATATGGAAGTAGAAATTGTTAATGATGGCCCAGTAACGATTTGTATTGATACAAAAAATCGGGATTAAATTATAATCATAATAAATTTACTTCAAAGTCTAATCTAAGCCCATAAAAGTTAAATATCTTTTCTTTGACTTCTTCTGCTAGAGCCAAAATCTCTAAACCTTTTGCACCTCCGTAATTCACTAATACTAAAGCCTGTTTTTTGTGAATTCCCGCATCACCTTTCCTTTTTCCTTTGTATCCAATTTTTTCTATAAGCCAGCCTGCAGGCAACTTAAAATGATTTTTGCTTTCTTTATAATAGGGTATTTCAGGAAATTCTTTTTTAAGTGCTAAAAGTTTTTTTTGGGTCACAATAGGGTTTTTAAAAAAACTTCCACCGTTTCCAATTTTTTCTGGATCAGGTAGTTTTGATTTTCTAATCGATATAACTTCAGCTGCCACATTTTGTATAGTGTTTTCTTTTCCAATCATTAATTTTTGAAGTTCACCATAGCTAACATTTATTTTATGAGGTTTTTTTCTCAACAAAAAACAAACACTAGTTATTATAACTTTTCCTTTTAGCTCTTCTTTGAAAATTGAAGACCGATACTTAAATTTACAAGATTCCTTTTCATAATTTTTAAATTTTAATGAACTTATTTCAAGAGCTCGACAGCTTTTAAATACTGAACTTAACTCTACTCCATATGCACCAATATTTTGAATAGGTGCGGCCCCTACGCTGCCGGGTATCAACGCTAAGTTTTCAATTCCAGAGTAGTCATTTTTTAAAGCCCATAAAACTAGGTCATGCCAAACCTCACCGGCACCAACTTTAATCAATACCTCTTTTTTTGTTTGCTCTTGAACCTCTATACCTTTGTTTTTCATTATTATGGTATGCCCATCATAATTTTTAGTTAATAAAATATTACTTCCTGATCCTAAAACTCTGAAAGGCCCTTTTATTCTTGACTTTAATTTTTTTAGAAGTTCATCTTCGGAGAAAATCTCCACGAGGAATTTTGTTTTAACGTCAATACCAAATGTATTGTGGTTTTTTAGAGAAACATTTTCTTTAATCATACAGCTGGTGATGCGTATATTTTGTTGTATTCTTTAATTCCTTTTTTAATAATTTTTGTTGCCCTTAGAAGTTTTTTTTCATTTAAAACAAATGCAACACGAACTTCATTTTTACCATAACCTGGAGTGGAATAAAAACCTGTAGCGGGAGCCAACATTACAGTCTGGCCTTCATCTTCAAATGAGGTTAACAAAAATTTAGAAAAATTCTCAGCATCATCAATGGGAAGTTTAACCATGCAATAAAATGCCCCCATTGGATGAGAAACTTTAACGTCAGGAATTTCCTCTAATGCTTTAATTAATATGTTTCTTCTTTTGCTATATTCACTTATCACCTTTTTAAGATAACTGTCTGGTGCATCTATTGCAGCTTCACTTGCTATTAGAGCATACGTGGGAGGAGAAAGACGAAGTTGAGCAAATTTTAATAAATTTTGAATTAACAATTTATTTTTAGAAACGATACATCCAACCCTAGCACCACACAAGCTATAACGTTTTGATACTGAATCTATCATAATGGTATGTTTATGACCTTCTTGGTTTCGTAAAACTGAATAATGTTCTATATCTCCATGAATAAATTCTCTATAAACTTCATCGACTATAAGGAATATATTTTTTCTGATTGATAATTCACAAAGAGTGTTGATTTCAAGTTTACTGTAAACATAGCCTGTTGGATTACTAGGATTACATAGTAATATGGCTTTGGTTTTGGGAGTAATTTTACTGTCTATATTTTCCAAAGAAGGTAATTGGAATTGATTGTTAAATTCAGAGGCAATCGGAACTACTTTGACGCTAGACGCACTTGCAAAACCATTATAATTTGCGTAGAAAGGTTCAGGAATAATTATTTCATCTTCAGCATCACAAATTGAGTTTAAAACAAAGGTCAGTGCTTCACTAGCTCCTGTGGTTATTAAAATGTCCTCAGCGTTTATATTAATATTATGTTTAGAGTAATATTTAGATAGTTTTTTACGATATGAGAAATTACCTTGAGATGGGCCATATGGCAATAATTTAAGATTAGAGTTTTTGACTGCATCTATAGCTACCTTTGGAGCTTTAATATCTGGCTGTCCAATGTTAAGATGTAAAACTTTAACACCTCTTGCTTTTGCTTGTTCAGAAAAAGCGACTAATTTTCTAATTGGTGAAACTGGAATATTAATTCCTTTTTTTGATAATTTGGGCATTTTTGAATTAAAATGTAAAAATGCTAAAAAATACTATTAAACGCAATCATTGTATTGCTTGTGACGAAACTTTAAATTTATATTTGAGCATTTATGTTAATCTTTTTTTCAAATTTGAAACTCAATTTTTATTATAGAGTAAGTGTCCCTACTTTTATAGGATAAAATAAACCAAAAGGTTTTTATGAATATTCCTTCCAAATTCAAATCTCAAAGTATTGAGAGTAAATGGTACAAATACTGGCAAAAAAACGGTTATTTCAGATCTAAACCTGACAAAAGGAAACCTTATACCATAGTAATTCCACCGCCAAATGTTACAGGTGTTTTGCATATGGGACATATGCTAAATAATTCACTACAGGATATAATTATACGAAGGGCACGTATGAAAGGTTTCAATGCATGTTGGGTTCCAGGCACAGATCATGCGTCTATAGCAACAGAAGCTAAAGTTGTAGCAATGCTCAAAAAAAAGGGAATTGAAAAAAATAATATAAGTAGAGAAGAATTTTTGAAGCATGCATGGGAATGGACTCATGAATATGGAGGTGTAATTTTAGAACAACTTAAAAAATTAGGTTGCAGTTGTGACTGGCACAGAACAAAATTTACCATGGATAAAGATTTATCTGAATCGGTTATAAGAGTTTTTGTTGATCTATATGAAAAGGGTCTTATTTATCGTGGTTATAGAATGGTAAACTGGGATCCTGAGGCTGAAACGACACTTTCAGATGAGGAAGTTATTTATAAAGAAGTAAATGGAATGCTCTACCATATAGCTTATAAAATTGATCAATCAGATGAAAAAGTTATCATTGCTACTACACGCCCCGAAACACTCCTAGGCGATACTGCGATTTGTATTAATCCTAATGACAAACGATACTCGCATTTAAAAGGGAAAAAAGTTTGTGTTCCTTTTACCAAAAGAAAAATTCCGATAATTCAAGATGAGTATGTGAGTATGGATTTCGGAACAGGCTGTTTGAAAGTAACCCCTGCACACGATATTAATGATAAAATACTTGCAGAAAAACATGATTTAGATTTTATAGATATTTTTAATTCTAATGGGACTTTGAATAAAAATGGTTTAAAATATGAAAATTTAGATCGTTTTACTGCTAGAAAAAAAATTGTTCAAGATTTAGAGAAACAGGGTTTTCTCATAAAAACAGAACCTTACCAGCATAAAGTTGGAACATCTGAGCGAACTAATGCAGTTATTGAACCGAGACTTTCTGATCAATGGTTTTTATTAACAAAAAAAATTGCTAATCCCGCTATTCACGGTGTATTAAATTCTAAAGAAATTGAAATAATTCCTAATAAATTCAAAAATATATATCGACATTGGATGGAAAACATACAGGATTGGAACATTTCAAGGCAACTATGGTGGGGCCACCGCATTCCAGCATATTATTATGGCGATGATAAGAAAGATTTTGTTGTAGCAATTAATCCCCAACAAGCGATTGAAAAAATAAGAAAATTAACTAAAAATAGTAATCTAAATATATCAGATATTTCTCAAGATGAAGATGTTTTAGATACTTGGTTTTCTTCATGGCTTTGGCCAATCTCTGTTTTTGACGGAATACGTAAACCCAATAATGAGGATATCAAATACTACTATCCAACTCAAGATTTGATTACAGGACCTGATATTTTATTTTTTTGGGTAGCAAGAATGATAATGTCAGGTTATGAATATCGAAAGTCACCACCTTTTTCAAGGGTATATTTAACAGGTCTAGTAAGAGATAAAAAAGGGAGAAAAATGTCGAAACAACTTGGTAATTCTCCAGATGCTTTAAAATTAATTGATAATTATGGAGCAGATGCAGTAAGGGTTGGCTTGATGTTAAGCTCCTCTGCTGGGAATGATTTACTTTTTGATGAAAGTCTTTGTCAGCAGGGGAAAAACTTTGCAAATAAGATTTGGAATTCTTATCGCTTAATTGAGGGTTGGGAAATAGATGACCTTAAACCAACCTCAAAAGTATCAAATGAGGCAATATTATGGTATGACAATCAGTTTCAAAAAACACTAAACTTTGTAAATGAAAATTTTGAAAAATATAGGATTTCGGATGTTTTGATGTCAATCTATAAATTAATTTGGGACGATTTTTGTTCTTGGTTTTTAGAGTTGGTCAAACCTTCTTATAAAGAAAGTATTGATAAACACACTTATGATAAAATAAAAACCATGTTTGAGAATAACTTAAAAATTTTACATCCCTTTATGCCATTCTTAAGTGAAGAAATATGGCACTTTATTGCTCCTAGAAATAAAGAACAAGCCTTAACAATAACATCATGGCCAAAAAATAAAAAATTTGATCAAAGGCAGATTGAATTATTTTCTTTAGCAAAAAATGTAGTTGCAGGTATAAGAAATTTTAGAAAACAATACAATATACCTTTTAAACAAACTATAGATATTTACGTTACAAAAAACAAAAATTCCTTACCCTTTGAAGAAACTATTAAAAAGTTAGGCGGAGTTGATTCAATTATTTATGACACACCTAATGATATATCTGGGGGCACCTTCCGTATTGACAACTTTGAGTTTTTAATTCCCTCTAAAAATATTAATGATATCAATTCAGAAAAAAATAGACTAACGGACGAATTAATATATATAAAAGGGTTTCTAGCTTCCGTGGAAAAAAAGCTATCTAACAAAAACTTTGTTGAAAATGCTCCAAAGCAAATTGTATTAAATGAAAAGAAAAAAGTATCAGATGCAAAAGAAAAAATTAAGATACTTGAACGAAGTCTTGCAGCTCTCTAGTTTTTATGACCTATGATTTGAATCCCACCTTTGACCGAGTCATTAAGTTTAATATCAAGTGGAGTGTTCAAGGGCAAAAACATATCTAATCTAGAGCCAAATTTTATAAATCCTGCGTCCTCTCCTTGAATAACATTACTACCCTCTTGTGCATAATTAATTATTCTACGTGCTACGGCTCCAGCTACCTGCCTGTAAAGAATTTCACCGAAAACATTATTACTAATAACAATGGTTGTTCTCTCATTAAGCTCGGATGACTTTGGATGCCAGGCTACCAAATATTTACCTGGATGGTACTTACTAAACTTTATTTTACCACTCACACAATATCGAGTCACATGAACATTAATGGGTGACATAAAAATGGATACTTGAAGCCTCTTGTCTTTAAAATATTCTTTTTCATAAACCTCTTTTATAATAACAATTTTTCCATCTACAGGAGCAATTATATGATTTTTATTTCTTATTGTTTTTCTTTTTGGATTTCTAAAAAATTGCAGGATAATGATCAATTGAAATAGAGCTAGTAGTTGAATTATAATTTTGAAAACAAAAGTATTACTTAATCCAAATTCTGCTAAAAGACAAGTTATAGTTGCTAAAAAAAATGAAATGATTATTATGTTGTGTCCCTCCTTATGAAACATAATTTAAAAGCATTAAAAATAAAAAAACAAATGGTGCTGAAAATAAAACGCTATCCATCCTGTCATAAAAACCACCATGTCCAGGAATAAGTATTCCACTATCTTTTTTTAAAGCTAGGCGTTTGAATTTTGATTGAATTAAATCACCAGTTGTAGAAGTTCCAACGATAATTAGAGATAATAATGGGAATGTCCATTCAGGATATCCTGGATGAAACTTTACTAATAAAAAACTACTTAAAAAACATAGAACACCACCTCCCAACATTCCTTCCCACGTTTTTTTTGGTGAAATTGAAGGGAAGAGATTTTTTTTACCAATTAGCTTACCAACTATATAGGCAAAAGTATTGTTTACCCATACCATCATAAATAAACTTATCGAAATTCCATTCTCAATATTTGATTTTAAAGAAGATGTTGCAATTATAAAATAACACGAAGAAACTGGATAAAATAATGTAAGAGCAGTTTTTTGTAAGGGATTAATTTTAATATTTTTATTTGAAAACAAAAAGAAAATTAGCAAAATGGATATTGAGGTGCTAAAAGCTAATAAAGATAAATGTAGGTAAGGGTTTAGTTTTTGGTTATAAAATTGATAGATTATAACACTGAATAAAATAAATGGTACGGGACTTTTATATTCAATAAGTTTTTGAAATTCATACAATGTGAAAGAAGAGAAAATAAAAATCAAAATGATGTAGCTCAAATCAGAATATAAAGCAGTGCTAATAATCAAAGCAGAATATATGATGCCAGAAATAGAACGTATGACAAAGTTTTTCAATAATTTATATTTTAATTGATAGACTAAAAGTAAAAATCATAAAGGTATAAATGGCACTGTTTTAAAAATCTTCAAGTAACAAATATATGTTTTTTGAATCGGTCGTTTGACTAGTTATTTTTTCATTCTTTTCATTTTTTGAAATTGCTTTTAAAGTGGTAATATTTATTGGAATATTTTTTTTGTATTTATTTTTAAGATTAGACATAGCCTCACTGACGTCTTTTGCAAATTGACTGATTTTGGCAGAAATTAAAATTGTTTCTGGAAGGTCAATCAACTTCAGATGTTTTATTTGTTGGTCACTCAGTAAAATTTTACCGGAATTTGATATCAGGTATTCACACTTAATTAATAGGGCTTTGAATTTATTTAGTTTTGCAAAAGTTTCATTTAAATAGCTTACACCTAATATTTCTGAAATTTCTTTATCAAGACAGACTATTTGCTCCAACGTCCAACTATTTTCAAGACAAATTTTATCAAGATTAGAAAAAACAAGTTCTTTAGAATCGTTGTATAAGAAAAACCCACCATTTGATGTGAAATTCTTTACAAATTTAATGTCTAATGGATCTTCTGTTTCAGGAAGGTATGGACTTTTTTTGGGTTTATCTGAATGTTTTTTTCCGAAAAAAAAATCCCAAAGTACCATACTTGAATTTATTTCTTTTCTTTTGAAGCCTTAAATTCTTCTATTTTCTCGTCATTTGTCTTATAGGGTCTTTTACCCAAGATTGTTTCTAAATCATCTTTGAAAATCACCTCTTTTTCCAAGAGGCGATCTGCCAGTTTTTTCAATTTATCTTTCGAGTTTTTTAAAAGCGTGATTGCTCTATTATACTGTTTTTCAATAATTTTCGAAATCTCTTTATCAATAACTTGAGCAGTTTGCTCTGAATAAGGCTTTGAAAAATTAAAATCAGTTTGTCCTGAAGAATCATAATACGTTATGTTACCTAATGTGTCATTCAATCCATAGATTGAGACCATCGCCTTTGCCTGTCTAGTTACTTTTTCAAGATCACTTAAAGCACCAGTAGAAATCTTATTAAAAATTATTTTTTCTGCTGCTCGTCCACCTAGCGCAGCACACATTTCGTCAAGCATTTGTTCTGTTCTAACTATTTGTCGTTCTTCAGGTAAATACCATGCTGCTCCTAGGGATTGACCTCTTGGAACAATTGTCACTTTTACAAGTGGAGCGGCATATTCTAAAAGCCAACTTACAATTGCATGACCAGCCTCATGATAAGCAATTGTTTCTTTTTCCTCAGGTGTAATAATTTTATTCTTCTTTTCTAATCCGCCGACTATTCGGTCTACGGCATCAAGAAAGTCTTGCCTACCAACCGATTTTCTATTTTTTCTCGCAGCAATTAAAGCTGACTCGTTACAAACATTTGCGATGTCAGCTCCTGAGAATCCTGGGGTTTGTTTTGCCAAAAAATCAATATCCAAACTTTTAACTACTTTAAGAGGCTTTAGATGTACTTTGAAAATCTCCTTCCTTTCCCTTAAATCTGGTAAATCAACATAGATTTGTCTGTCAAAACGCCCAGCTCTCATTAAAGCCTTGTCAAGAACATCAGCTCGATTTGTAGCTGCAATTACAATCACATTTGTATTTGTACCAAATCCATCCATTTCCGTAAGTAATTGATTGAGTGTATTTTCACGCTCATCATTAGATCCAGTAATATTACTTTTACCTCTTGCTCTACCTATAGCATCAATTTCGTCAATAAAAATTATAGAGGGAGACTTATCTTTTGCTTGCTTAAATAAATCTCTAACTCGCGAAGCACCCACACCAACAAACATTTCAACAAAATCTGATCCTGAAAGAGAAAAAAATGGAACTTTTGCTTCTCCAGCAACTGCTTTTGCTAAGAGTGTTTTTCCAGTTCCTGGCGATCCAACAAGTAATGCTCCTTTTGGTATTTTACCACCAAGTATTGTATATTTTTTTGGATTTTTAAGAAAATCAACTATTTCTTGAATTTCTTCTTTAGCACCTTCGAGGCCTGCTACATCTTTAAAAGTTACTTTAACATCTGTGTTTTTATCAAATAGTTTAGCTTTAGATTTGCCAATACTGAAAATTTGGCCTCCAGGTCCTCCTGCTCCACCACCAGACATTCTTCTCATTAAAAAAATCCAAACCCCAATTATAATAATAATGGGTAAAAAACCAATAATGGTATCAAGCCATCTATTTTCAATTGTTATAAACTCTAACCGAAAATTAATACCGTTGCTTCTCGCTTTCTCCAATTTTTCTTCAAACAATTCTAAACTTCCTACTTCGAACTGATAATGAGGACCTTTGATATTTTCCTGACCTAAAATATTTTTACCAACAACAGCTTGGTGTTCACTGCTTCTTAATGCATCAGGAGTGAGTGTTACCCTAACACTACTTTTGTTTCGAATTACAATTACTTCACTTACCTCTCCAGAATTGAGATATTTTTCAAAGTTAGAAATGTTGGTTTTACTCATTGTTTGCCAATCATTTCCACCAAAAAGGCTAAGCCCTAATAATACAAAAATGACGGCGCCATATATCCAGTAGATATTAAATTTAGGAGGGGTTGTTTTCTTTTCTTTCATAGTTTTTAATAATTCGAAGCAATAGGGGTGTTTATTGCATCACCCCAAAGTTCTTCGATGTTATAAAATTTTCTTGTTTTTTTTTGGAATATGTGAACAACAATATTTACATAATCAATTAGTACCCATTCAGCAATCCTCAAACCTTCAATATGTGTAGGTTTTTCCTTTAGGATTTTACTTACAGATTTACTTATTGAGTTTACAATTGAAGAAACTTGAGTGTTTGAATTGCCGCTACATATTACAAAAAACTCACAAGGACTATTATCTATTTCTCTTAGATCAATTTTATTTATATCTTCTCCTTTCATTTCTTCAATACCCTTAATAATTTGATTTAAAAGGGCCATTGTGTTTTCATTTTTATTTACCATTAATATATGCTCTTATCTACAAATTTATTACATTTTGTGTCGATCAACTATCATATATGAGCAATTTTAAAATAATCAAACTTAATGCCACAACATCGACTAATGATTATTTAAAAAAAAGATATAAATCTGGTAAAGTTCTTGACGGTGATTTAGTGTGGACTGAAAACCAAACCTCAGGAAGAGGCCAGCTAAATAAAAAATGGATTTCAGAACCTTTTAAAAGTCTTACTTTTAGTGTTTATAGGCAATTCAACGGTCTTTTAATTAAACCTTTCAAATTTAACGCTGTTGTTTGTTTGGGAATTATTTATGCTTTAAAAAAACTAGGCATACCAGGATTGTCAATAAAATGGCCTAACGACATTTTGTCAGAAAACAAAAAAATTGGAGGTATATTAATCGAAAACTTTTTTAATAGAAGCAGAATAAATGCCTCCGTAATTGGTATTGGATTAAATTTAAATCAAGAAAAATTTGAAAAATTACCCAAAGCAACCTCTTTGAAAATAATTACAGGAAAAAAATGGTCTTCTAAAATTATTTTAGATGCTCTAGTCCCTTTACTCGATGAATACCTTTTCATGTTTGATTTTAAAGATTCATCAATTTTAGATCAATATCAGAAAATACTATGGAAAAGAAACAAAACTATCTTATTTGATATGGACGGAAAATTGTATAAAGGAAAATTGAAAGGTGTTGATGAATCAGGAATGATAATTTTGCAAGATCAAGAAAAAATGATTAGAAAGTTTAACAATTCACAAATATCAATTCAATATGGTGACTAGTCAAATCAATTATTCCACGCCGAAGGATCTTTTCTCCAAGTTTTTAATCTTTCTTTTTGAAATGCTGAAATTTCACCTTCACTTTCAGCTACACTCAATAAATGTTCATAATCGCACAAGGTTTTTACATTTACATTTGCCTTTATAAAAGCTCTTTCAGCCATTTCGAATCCATAAGTAAAAAGGGCAATCATCCCAATAACATTTGCTCCAGCATTTTTGATTGAATTAACTGCATTAAGACTACTTTTACCAGTACTAATTAAATCTTCAATTACCAATACAGGTAGCTTTAAGTTTAAATGGCCTTCTATTTGGTTTTTTTGTCCGTGTTTTTTTGGCTCAGGTCGAATGTAGATGAAAGGTAATTTTAATTTATCTGCTACAAGCATTGAGATACCAATTGCACCTGTAGCTACCCCAGCAATAATTAGTGGATCACTATGATCCTGAGCAATTTTTTTTGATATAATATCACTTAAATGAGATCTAATTTTAGGGTACGAGAGTATAATTCGATTATCGCAATATATAGGAGATTTCCAACCACTAGCCCATGTGAAAGGATTTTCAAGATTCAATTTTATTGCATTAATTTGCAGAAGATGTTTAGCTGTTTGTAGAGCTAAGTTTTTATTGAAAATCATACACAAATGTATAAAGTTTTTTATAATCAGAAACCCATTTATTTTACTTCAGATTTAAGTAAAAACTCATCTGTCACCCCACTTTTTTTTCTAAAATACACTGATTCAAGGTCAATTATAAATGCACTAAAAGACAGTGCTGTGGAGCAAGTCTACTTATATCATCAAAATGAAAAAAAAATAGAGAAACATTTTTTTAAAATTTTCAAAATTGTTGAGGCTGCAGGAGGACTAGTTAAAAATTCAAATGGTTCTTATTTATTTATTTTTAGAAATAAGAGATGGGATTTACCCAAAGGGAAGGTTTTAAAAAACGAAATTATTAATAAAGCTGCAATTCGAGAGGTTATTGAAGAAACTGGAGTTAAAAATCTGAGAATTAAAAAAACTTTACCTACAACATATCATGTGTACAAAGCAAATAAAAAGTTTAAGCTAAAAAAAACTTACTGGTTTCTTATGGAAACTTCTTATACTGGTAATTTAGTTCCACAGATTGAAGAAAACATAGAACTAGCTATTTGGAAGTTCCCAGAAGAAATTCCGAAACTAATGAAAAATGCATATGAGAATATCAAACTTTTAATCAATAAACTTGTTTAATTCATCTACTATTTTTTACAGCCTCAGGGACAAGTGACGAATAATCTCCTTTATGAAAAATGATTTCTCGTACAATGCTACTACTTATATACGAAAAGTCAGCAGCAGTTAAAAGAAAAAGAGTCTCAATACCAGAGAGTCTACGATTAGTTTGCGCTACACTTTTCTCAAACTCAAAGTCAGCAGGATTTCTGAGGCCTCTTACAATTGCAGTCGCATCTACATCTTTACAAAAATTTATTGTTAAACCTTGAAATGACAAAACTTTAATCTTTGGTTCTTTATTATGGGTTTCTGAAATAAAGTTCATCCTTTCATCTAGACTGAATAAATAATTTTTTTCTGAATTTTGACCTACTCCAATTATTAATTCATCGCACATTGGTAAGGCCCTTTCAATTATATCTTTATGTCCCAATGTCATAGGATCAAAGGATCCAGGAAATACAAATCGTTTCATTTATTATTTTTATTCTAGTGCTTGGATTAAAATTTTAGATAAGAAATCAGATAAATCCATTTTCATAGCTTTAATTTGTTGAGGAATTATACTTTTTTCAGTCATTCCAGGTACTGAATTAACCTCAAGTAAATGCGGGATTTTGTCAACAATTATAAATTCTGTTCGTACGAACCCTTTAAGCCCTAACTTTAAGTAAATTTTTTTTGATAAATCAACTAACTTTTTTTCTAAACTTTTTTCGATTCGAGCAGGTGTTATTTCCTCAGATTGCCCCTCATATTTTGCAGAATAATCAAAAAAATCGTTATTAGATATTATTTCAGTAATTGGAAATACTTGAATTTCGTTTTCATATCTTGCGGTGCCAACTGACACCTCCAGACCATTCAAGTTACTTTCTATTATGAGTTGAGTGTCATATTTTAATGCTTTTTTAATTGAAGGGAGTAAATTTATTTTATCATATACTTTAAAAATACCAAAACTACTTCCAGATCTGTTTGCTTTAACAAAACATGGAAGTCCTAATTTTTTTATAATTAAGTCTACATCAATATCATCATCTTTATCGATTGCAAAATATTTTGCTGTTGGAATTTTCAATTCTCTGAGAATCGAAAGACAATCTCTCTTATTGAATGTTAAAGCAGCACTATAGCTATCACAACTAGATAATGGAATATCAAGAATTTCACAAAGTGCAGCTAACTGACCATTTTCACCTAACGACCCATGTATTAGATTTAATATTAAATCAATTTTTACAGTCTTTCCATTAGATGTAAGTTTAAGGTCACCCTTTGAGACCTTGTAAATATTCCCTCTATCGTCCTTTCCTGTCCATTTACTTTTTTCAATAATAATTAAAAAAGCTTCCCATTTGTTTCTATCTAGATTTGAAAAAACCGTCTTTGCACTTTGAAGTGATATTTTATGTTCGGATGAATAACCCCCACAAACTACTCCTACTTTTTTCCTAATCATTTAAATAGAATATAATGCAAATGTATGTGATTTCAAGTCAACCCAAAAGTATCGGTTTTATTATCTTAGTGTTTCAAATCACTCTATGAATTTATTAAGATTTTTATTTAGTAAATCTTTTTTTAAACAATTGTTTTTTGCAGCATTATGTTCAGTATTTCTTTTTTTGGTTATTTACTTTGGACTGAAGATTATCACAAAACATAATAATTATCAAAAGGTACCTGAATTACGAGGTATATCTCTTATAAAATTGTCTGATATTCTAGAAAAAGAAGGATTACGCTTTGAAATAATTGATTCTTCAAGATACATGCCTTTAATGAAGCCTTTGACAGTAATATCTCACATACCTTTTGCTGGAAGAGAGGTTAAAAAAAATCGTAAAATATACTTAACTGTGAACCCATCAGGTTATAGGAAAATTACACTTCCTAACATAATACAGATAACGAAAAGAAATGCTGTTTCATTATTAAAATCAGTTGGTTTTGAAGTTGGTGAATACACTTACAGAGATAACATAGGAAAAGATATGGTATTAGAAGTTATGCATGATGGTGAGAAAATTGAGCCGGGAGTACTTTTACCAAAAACTACTAAAATTGATTTGGTATTAGGAAATGGAAAACGATAAAACGGTTATAAATGAAATTGAAAATATTTCAGATGCAATATTTGAACATTTTTCATTTGTTGTTGACAAGGGGCAATCTCCATTGAGAATTGATAAATTCTTGATGGCAAGAATCGAAAACGCTACTCGTAATAAAATTCAACAAGCTGCTAAAGCGGGATATATATTTGTTGGTGAAGAACCTGTCAAATCTAACTACAAAGTAAAAAAAGGAGATAAAATTAAAGTTCTTTTTGACCACCCTCCCTACCAAAATTTACTAAAACCAGAACCTATAGGTCTCGAAATTATTTATGAAGATGATGCTTTAATAGTTCTTAACAAACCTCCTGGAATTGTTGTTCATCCGGGACACGGAAATTATTCAGGTACTTTATTAAACGGATTACTTTACCATTTTAATCAATTGCCAAAAAATCAAAATGACCGTCCAGGTATAGTTCATCGCATTGATAAGGATACTAGTGGACTTTTAGTAATAGCAAAAACTGAATTTGCAATGACTAATCTTGCAAAGCAATTCTTTGATAAAACTACTGAAAGAATTTACAACGCAATTATTTGGGGGGATATCAAAGAAGATAAGGGTACTTTTGAAGGAGCAATTGGCAGACACCCAAAAAATCGTTTACAAATGACTGTTTACGAGGATAATTCAAAGGGAAAAGAAGCGATTACTCATTTCAAAGTATTAGAACGTTTTAGATATGTTACACTTGTAGAATGTCAACTGGAAACTGGCCGTACACATCAGATTAGGGCTCACATGAAACATTTTGGTCACACCCTTTTTAATGATTCTCGTTATGGAGGAGACTCAATTTTGAAAGGAACAAGCTTTTCAAAATATCGACATTTCATAGAAAATTGTTTTAAAATTTTACCACGTCAAGCATTACATGCTAAAACACTTGGCTTCAAACATCCAGTTTCGGGTGAGCATTTAACCTTTGATTCACAGCTACCTGAAGATTTTTTGGGTGTACTTAAAAAATGGCGAAGTTATATTGCTAGTAAGGGTATTTAAAATTTTAAATAGCAATAATTATACACTTCTTGTTTAGACAATTAAAACCTTGTAAATTTATTCAAAATTAGCTGTTAAATGAAAATAGTAATATCTCCTGCAAAATCTCTTGACTTTCAAAAGCCATTACCTACTCATGAATACACGATACCTGTATTTGTTAATGATGCAGAAAAAATTAACAATTTACTCAAAAAAAAGTCACCAGAATCACTACAAAAATTAATGAATATTTCTGAAAAATTGGCTAATCTTAATTGGAATAGGAATCAAGCTTTTCTTAACTCTAACAATAAGAATAATAACAGAGCAGCAATTTATACTTTTAATGGAGATGTCTATGAGGGTTTAGACGCACACACACTAGAAGATAATAAAATAGATATTATGCAAAAAAAACTTCGCATTTTGTCTGGACTTTATGGCATTTTGAAACCTCTTGACCTTATTCAGCCATATCGACTTGAGATGGGAACCAAGCTTTCGGTTGGTAACTCAACAGACCTATATCAATTTTGGAAAAAAAAGGTTACCGATAAATTGGTAAATGAACTAGAAAGAAATGAATTATTGGTAAATCTTGCCAGCAAAGAATACTTCAGTGTTGTTGACGCTAAGGTTATCAAGTCTCCAATTGTTAGTCCAGAATTTAAAGACTTTAAGAATGGAAAACTTAAGATAATTTCATTTTATGCTAAAAAAGCAAGAGGTATGATGGCGCGATATCTTATCGAAAAAAATGCAAAATCTTTAGATGATATTAACTCATTTGAAATTTCTGGGTATAGACTCAGCAATGAAGAGACGACAAATAAATTCAATCCTGTTTTTATTCGGTGACTCCAAAAAAGTTTTCGATCTAAAGTCATTTTTATAATAACTTAAAATTCAGCTGAGTTTTTAAAATCTTTTAGTTTTGGATTTATACCTAACACATTTTCATTGATATAAGATTCAATAAATTTTTTGTCTATACAACTTTTGCCACTTAGATCATTTGGAGTAAGAAGATTAATTAAATCCAATTTCAAATACTCTTCAAGCATTGGTATTGATAGCGGAGCAAAACTATAGTGCCAAGGCTCATAATTAAATCCTTCTCTTTTTCGACTGTCCGTATAAGGAAGGTAAAAACCAAATCGGATTGCATTTTTTTCCATCCATTCTCTGAGTTTTACGTAAGGTCCATTTCCATGAAATTTTTCCTCAAGAAGCAGATCACCTTCCTTTGGTTTTTTCCCATCAATTATATCAATATCAGTCCCCCAGTGATGTCTTGAAGTACCTGGGAGTGTTGAGTATTCGATTATTTTATTTATGTTCTCCTTAGGATTAATTCCTTTTTCAGCATTTGAGTAAAACTTTCTGTTCCAAATAAATTTTTGCCTTTCATATGATCGATATGCTGAAACAATCTCAATTTTAATACCTTCCTTAAGTGCAGCCTCTCTCATTGCTACGAATGCTTTTCCAGCCTCAGGGAGAAGTCTTATAGATTCGTCATAAAAATTTAGTTTGCTCTGGCCTAATAAATCTTCTTTTTTAAACCTTGTCTGATTCAAAAAAGTTAGTGAGGTTAGAGCTATAAATAAATAAGTAAATCTAGTTATCATCAAGATATCATTTTTATAAAGCGTTGGTGAATGCCAATGGTATTAATCTCAAACGGATTACCAATTGGTTTGAAACCTATACCCAAGTAAAGCATATTAGCAGAAATACGACCATTAAGCCATATGTATTTTGGATTTATCCTTTTTATTGTTTCTTTTTGAGCATAATTAATAAGTTTTGATGCAACTCCCTTACGTTGATATTTTGAAGCCACAGCAATACCTCTAAATTGAGCACCTTTTGAATTTTTAAATTGAGATAAGTCCTTTTCATAGATACTTATTATACCAATTATCTCTTTATCAAGAAGTGCTCCTAGATGAAATGTTCCTTTAAAATTATCCCCACCAAAATGACAAGTTTCCAATGGTTTACCTTCCCTAAGCATTTTATGTCTTAGAGGATAACACTTTGAAACTTCTATATTCAAGATCTCAACTTTCATTATATATAATTATCACTCAAGTGTTAGTTATCAAATATAAATTATCTTTAATGTAAGAATTACTAAAATTAAGATCTGGTCAAATAAAGCGAAAACATTAATTTAATTTTGTGCATATAACGTCAATACTATATTAAGTAATTTATAATGAAACAACTTTTTATTTTAGTTTTTTTTATTAAATCATCTTTTGTGGCTGTTTGTCAAGAGCGAAGACCTATTAAAGGACAACTACTTTACAAAAACACAAAAGTTGTAGCTGCGAATGTGGTAAATAATACTGCTCAAACTAACACCATCACAGACAGTGATGGTGCTTTTGAAATTGATGTTTTGTTAGGTGATGAAATCATTTTTTCATCTGTTCAATATAGAATACGTTCTGTAAAAATAACTGAAGAGATTTTGTCTAAAAACAGACTTGTAGTCTCAGTAAATGAAAATATTAATGAATTGAAGGAAGTAGTAGTAACAACTGATGATGTTGAAAAGTTTTTAGATTTAAAAGAGGAGGAGTTCAAGGGGTTTGATTACGAAAAAGATAAATCAACACAACTTGTTAATAGGGCATTTAACGATCGACAACTTTCCGATGGCATTGATTTTGTAAATATAGCAAAGCTTTTAGCAAGAGCATTTGGGAATAAATCATCTGATGAGCAAATGCGAATGAAACCGAGTGAGGTTTTACCGCTTGTTTTTGAAGATAGTTTTTTTGAAGTTGATTTGGGATTAGATAAAAGTGACATAATTTCTTTTTTAGAGTTCATAGACAATAGAATGAAGACTGGAGAACTTCTAAAAAAAGATAAAGAATTTCAATTGATTGATTTCCTAATAAATGAAAGTAAGGAATTTAAAAACGACATGGAGAATTAGTATTTATGAATCTATTATCAATTTTTTTATTTTTTGTGTGCAGTATTTTCATTCCAAAAAAAATAGAACACAAATTTTATGTTAGTACAACAACAATTGAATTTAGAGAAGAGAAAAACATAATTCAAATCACATGTCAACTATTTATAGATGACGTTGAAAAGTCACTAAATAGATATCAAGAGGGCATTAAATTAGCCCCTGACTCAAACAAGCAGGGTATAGATAAGCTTTTAAAAAAAAGCTTAAAAAAAAGTATACTTATTTCAATTGATGGGGAAACCACTGATTTAATTTATATAGGGAGAGAGTATAAAAATGACATTTTGCAATGTTATTTTGAAGCAAATGCACCAGCATCTTCACAAAATTTATCAATTGAAAACAGAACTTTTTTTGATTTGTTTGAAGATCAACAGAATATAATTCACTACAAAAATAAATCTATTAGAAAAAGTTTTTTGCTTTATAGTGAAAATGATAGTACTACTTTTTCATTATTTTAACTCTGAAATTACTTTGTATATTTGACCAACTTAAAAAAATGGTATGAAAAAACTTAATATTCATCTAATTTACCTTATTGCTTTTAATCTGATCTTACTTAAAAGCCTTTTTGCACAAGCTCAACAGGGACATACCAATGAAAATAAATTCAGACAGCTATATGATGAGTTTGCTGAACCAAACAAATATCATAATGCTTCTGGTGCACCCGGGGTAGAGTACTTTCAACAAAAGGTAGACTACGTTATGGATATTGAATTAGATGATAAAAACTCCAAATTGTATGGGGAAGAGATAATAACATACACTAATAATTCTCCTGACAATTTAACTTATTTGTGGCTACAGCTTGATCAAAATATTAGAAAAAAGGATGCACCATCCTTATATAAAAACAGTTCGGGAAACTCTGTTACTCAGAGGCCCTCCTCGTTTTTGAAAAATTATATAAATGAATCCTTTGATGGTGGTTTTAATATCGAATGGGTTTTGGATACTCAAGGTAATCCTTTAAAATATACTATCAATCAGACCATGATGCGAGTTGATTTACCAGAATCTCTAACCCCAAACGGAATTTTTAAATTTAAAATTAAATGGTGGTATAATATAAATAATCGATTGGAATATGGTGGTCGTTCAGGTTACGAGTATTTTGAAGGTGATGGAAATAAAGTTTTCACTATAGCACAGTTTTTTCCAAGACTTTGTGTCTATAATGACGTTGAGGGTTGGCAAAATTATCAATTTTGGGGTAACGGAGAATTTGCATTGGAGTTTGGAGATTATCAGGTTAATATAACAGTTCCGTCAGATCATATTATGGAGGCTACAGGAACGTTACAAAATCCTAAAGAAGTCCTTACCAAAGAGGAATACAAAAGATTTGTTGCTTCCAAATCAAGTTTTGAAAAACCCATTATAATTGTCAATCAAGATGAAGTAAAACTAAAAGAGTCAGCTTTCTCAAAAAAGAAAAGTACTTGGCGATTTAATGCAAAAAACGTGAGGGATTTTGGATTTGCTACATCTAGAAAATTTATTTGGGAAAGACAAGCTTTAAAAGTAGGGAATCAAAAAGTGATGGCAGTTTCAATTTATCCAAAAGAGGGTAATCCACTATGGGAAGAATACTCGACCAAAGCCGTTATACAAACATTAAAAACATATTCAAAGTTTACTTTTGATTATCCATATCCAAAAGCAGTTTCAGTACATGCAAGAAACATAGGAATGGAATACCCTATGATATGCTTTAATTTTGGGAGACCAGACGAAGACGGTACATATTCGGATAGAACTAAATTTGGAATGATAAGTGTTATTATACATGAAGTAGGACACAATTATTTCCCGATGATTGTTAATTCTGACGAACGCCAATGGGGCTGGATGGATGAAGGGCTTGATACTTTTGTTCAGTACTTGACTGAACAAGATTTTGGTGTTTCTTATCCAGATGCTATTGGTGATTTAGAAAGATATCCTTCTAGAAGAGGTGATCCAAAAAAGATTGTTCCCTACATGGCCGGGAATCAAAATTTTATCGCTCCAATTATGTCTAATCCTGAAAATGTTTATCAATTAGGTCCCAATGCATATGCTAAACCAGCCACTGCTCTAAATATTTTGAGAGAAACTGTTATGGGCAATGAAGTTTTTGATCATGCATTTAAAACCTATGCTCAGAGATGGATGTTTAAGCATCCTACACCAGAAGATTTTTTTAGAACCATGGAAGATGCATCAGCCACTGATTTAGATTGGTTTTGGAGAGGCTGGTTTTATTCAACAGATGTAGTTGATATAGGAGTAAAAAATGTCAAAAGATTTTATTTCTCAGATACTCCAGATGAAAAAGCTTCTAATAGGCTTAAAGAATTTGGTTATGATTTAAATAATCTACCAGATATGGTTTTTAAAATAGATCAAGAAAGTGATATGTTTGATTCAGATTTAGCTAATGAGAGTGCAATAACAGGTTCACAAATACTTAGGGATTATTTAACGGAAGAGGGCATTGATCCTAAAACCAAATCACCAAAATATTTTTATGAAATTGAATTTGAAAAACCAGGTGGATTAGTTATGCCTTTAATTGTTGAGTATAATTATGCTGATGGAACGTCTGAACGAGTTTCATATCCTGTTCAGATTTGGAGAAAAAATGATTCAAGCGTAAAAAAAGTTATTGCGTCAGATAAAGAGTTGGTTGGAGTAACCGTTGATCCAGACCTTGAAACAGCAGATGTAAATTTAGATAATAATAATTGGCCAAAGCGGGAGACACCGTCAGATTTTGAAAAATTTAAAGAGAGAATAAAGGGATAGTAACTTTTGGTAATCTATGAGCTTTTAGAAATTTTTTTAGATGTTATATTTGTTTGAAATCAATCACATTTTGTTTATCAGTGGGGCAGAAATTGTTTTTGTCTTTTTTATAGTGTTACTAGTTTTTGGTGCTGATAAGATTCCGTCAATTGCTAAAACCCTAGCAAAAGGGATGACTCAAGTAAGAAGAGCTACTAATGACATAAAGAATGAAATACAAAATAGCGTAGATGTAGAAAGCCCAACAAAAAAACTTACCCAAGATTTTAAAGAAGAAGTAGACAAAGTAAAAAAGGATTTCGATGATCTTGGGGATTCTATCAAAAGAGAACTTTAAATTACCAAGCTTAATGATAATCCATCTCTAAAGGGAAGCAATAAGGTTTTAATTCTAGAGTCTTTTTTTAGTTTATCATTATATTTCTGAAGTGATATTGTACTCTCATCATTGGGGTCAGCTTTATTAATTACTTTTCCATCCCACATTACATTATCAGAAATGATTAAACTTCCAGGTTGAGTTTTATTAATAACTTGCTCGAAATAATTGATGTAATTTATTTTATCAGCATCAATAAAAACTAAATCGAATGGGCCATCAATTTTTGGTATTATTTCTAAAGCATTCCCAAGATGAGAATGAATTTTATTCTTAAATATACTTTTTTTAAAATATTTTTGTTGAATCAAAACCAGTTCCTCATTATGATCTATTGTATGAAGTTCTCCATTTTCACAAAGTCCCTCAGCCAAACATAGTGAAGAATATCCCGTGTAAGTTCCTATTTCTAGTATTTTATTAGGTCTTAAAATATTTGAAATAAAACTTAGAAGTCTTCCTTGCAAAGGGCTACTCATCATTCTAGGTTGTAAAATTTTTTGATGGGTTTCTTTTTCTAGATCTAACAATAGATTAGGAATTTCGTCACTATTATCTAGTGCATAATTTGTCCATCGCTCATTGAAAAAAAGGTCTATATAATCATTCTGATCTTTTAGGTCTTGCATATTTGAATCTACTAAGAAGTTTAGTTTCGGAATAGCCATCCAAACCATTAATTGTAACTATACCTGCTTTGTCAAGTTGAACCCAACCATCATCTAAAAGCAAAGTTTGAGAAACAAAAATATGTTCAATACTAGCAATAATTAAAATGGTATCATTTTCCTTAATGTGGTATTCGTTTTTAAAGCTGCAACCCATTTGCAAAGGAGATTCTTTAACAAAAGGAGCCTGCCAGTTTTCTTTTTTTTCTACCTCAAAATTTGTCTTATCAAATTCTGATATAAAATCTGGGTATTTGGCAGAAGTATGATGAGCGTCAGAAATCACTTTTTTTGTTACTGCATTTAATGTGAATATGCCTGTTGACTTAATGTTACTATAAGTGTGTCTTGGAACTGTGGTTGGTCTTAAGATAAAACCTATTAGAGCTGGGTTGCTTCCAAGATGTATAACTGAACTGAAGATTGCTAAATTTTCTTTACCATCTAATGATTGAGAACCAATAAGATTTGCAGATTTATATCCAGTCACACTATTTATTAGATTAAGACGATAAACTTTGGAAAAATTTTTAAAGTCACTTGAATTGAAATGATGCATTAATCAGAAATAAATTTGATTGAACTTTAATGTCAGATTATGAATTTATTTTTTTATCGAATTTTAAAACAATAAATATTATTATACTGATAGCAATCACTAAGGAACCTATATATAAATAATGGTCTGAAATTTGATTTGTAGAAAGGAAACCAGAAATAATCTTTTTATCTAAGAAAGAAATAAATAAACCAACTGGAATAAGAATTAAAATAATTATTAATGGTTTTGAAAAGTATTTCATTGTTTATTTTTTAGATGCTAAATACTAGAGTTTTCATAAATTTAGTAAAAATATCAAAAGATAAACTTGATGATTACAATTAACATTTTTGTATACATGTGGGCAATATTTTTCTACCAAAACCAAGATGTTCAGGGCTTGTGGATTACAGAAGATGATGAAACAGGAAAGAAAAAATCTGAGGTTTTAATTTATAAAGAGGGAAATAAAGTCTATGGTAAAATAATTAATCTCATATTACCCGAAGATAAAGGTAAACTTTGCCTTAAGTGTAAAGGTGAAAATAAAAATAAACCTATAGAAGGACTTGTGATTTTAAAAGACTTAATTTTGGAGGACGATACATGGGATAGTGGTACAATTTTAGACCCAAAATCTGGAAAAATTTACGACTGTTATATTTCACTTGAAGATGACAATACACTTAAAGTAAGAGGCTTTTTAGGATTTTCTCTTTTAGGTAGAACACAGATTTGGAAACGCAAACTTGATTAGTTCTATTTAAGAGTTATATATATGATTAGTAAAAAGTTTTGTTATTCTTATTTGTATATTGTTAATTGTTAATCAAAAACCAAATATTATGAATGAATTTGAAATTTTTCAAAATGCAAATTTAAACTTTATAAATAATGCTATTTATCTTTTATGTGTTATTATAATGACAGCTTTAGCATTTTATCTTATTAGAAGAACCAGAGAATTAAATTTACCTACTTATGCGAAAGGTGTAATGACCTTGTTTTGCGTTTGTGTAATCTTTTTTGGCTTACAAGTATCGTCTTACCTAGTTTTAGCTCAGAAGGGGATGTCATTACAATTATCTGAGTTACAAAATTCCGGTGTAGAATTGTCTTCAAGTGCAATAGCTACTATAGAACGTTATGGGCATACTGCCGATATGGGTCCTGTCAGTTTGGCTCCAGACATACCCTCAATTGTTATTTGGGCAACAATCGGCTTCATGTTTATTGGTGGGATTTGGTTTAAATATCCTGATCAGAAATAGTATTTAAAAACCCTTCACATGAAGGGTTTTTTATTTACATCGTATATTTATTAATATTTTAATTTTTAGGTGATTTCACAATTAAGTAAATTTTCTACATGCTCTGAAATATTAATTAACTCAGAGGTAGACAAAGTGTGGACTCTTTTAACAAAAACTTCGCATTTAGAATTAGTTCATCCATTTTGTAAATCACACAAAAAATTAGTTTGGGATGATAAAAGTAAAATAGATCAACTTACTTACATAAATGGATTAACATATGAGCGTAATTTCTACAATTTTGAAAAAAATAAGGGGTTTAAATTAATGATTGGGAAAAAAGACGGGAAGAAGTCTAGAGTAGTTTGGAGATTAAACCCTTTAAATGAAAAAACACATCTATCAATAAGAGTCACCCCTTATATCTCTGAAAAATATCATTTAATTACATATAATTTTTTATTAATATTTTATGTTCTCCCTTTGCTAAAAAAGTATTTAAATAGTGTTACCAAAGGGATTAAATTTTATTTAGAAGAAGGAATTTCAGTAAAACAAAATCAGTTTGGAAAACATAAATGGTTTTCTAGCTAGATTTAATTTTTTTAAGTGTATGGTTTTTCAATACCCACATGTTAGGATCAATAATAACATTCAATGGCTCTTTATCAGTTTTAATCTTGTATAATTTACTTAACTCTTTTAGGTTAATTTTTTCAATTTTATATTCATTTTCACCATAATCAATACCAATTTCGATAGGCATTTCAATTATAACATTGCCTTTTTGAACCTGTTTAAGTTCTAGAGCAATTTCTTGTAGATTTTTTTCATATTTCCATACCCCTTCTAAAACTAAGTTGCCCGGTTTATAGAGCCACTGATCAAAAAACTTAGTCAAATCTTTTCCTGAGACGTCCTCCATAATAGTTTTGAAATCTTTTGTTGATGCATTTAAATCTTTATATTTTAAGTAATATGCTCTGATGCCTTTCCAAAATATTTTTGTCCCTAGGTGTCCTCTTAACATATGTAATATCCAACTCCCTTTTTGGTATGTTTGAACACTAGTAACATCTTTCATGTCCTTTAAATCATTGTGTATAACAGTATAATTAGGATTTTTTTGGTGAAAATTATCTACTGTTTTTTTACTAGATTTTAACCCTTTAATAAATTCATCTCGACCATATTCATGTTCAATAAATAATAATGTAAAATAAGTAGCAAAACCTTCACTAAGCCAAATATCGTCCCAACTAAATTCTGTAACAGAATTACCAAACCACTGATGTGCTATTTCATGAATAATTACATTTCTCCATCTTTCATTTCTGTCTCCTACAACCGATTTATCACTATACAAAATAGCTGATGCTGCTTCCATTCCTCCACTTACACTATTGGACTGAATATTTGCTAGTTTTTCATAAGAGAATGGACCTATATTGGTTTCATAAAACTCAAGGGCATTTTTAGTTGGGTACGAATAATCGTAAAAACCAGCATCTCTATCTTGTTTAAAAACCCAGGTTTGAAGTGATTTACCTTTAAATTCGTCAAAATATTGAATAGCAAATTCTGCAACACCCAAGACATAGAGCCACGGGGCAATAGGAACTGATTGTTTCCAATGAGTTAGTAATTTATTATCATCTAAATGTGTCTCTTCGATTTTTAAACCATTTGAAATTACTTGATAATGGTCTGGAGCGGTTACAACGAATTCACATTTAGCTTTATCAGACGGATGATCAATTAATGCAAGCCAATGTCTTGCTCTGTTTGGCCAATTATCACTAAAAAAAGTTCTATCACCATATTTATTATTTCCTATATAGAGTCCCTCTTGTGGTATTCCTTTATAATTGATTTTAAACTGAACTCTGTCGTTTATTTTTGACGCGGTACTTAGAAAGATATACAAATTATTATTCTCATGAATAAACTTTAGTTTTTTATTATTAGAAAATAAATCAATAACCTTCATACCTTTTCCATTACTTTCATTTGATGAATTAACTAAATCCAATCTTATTTTCTTTATACCATCTTCTTTAAACCTGAGATCAATAATTTCTTCACAGTAAATTTCATCTTTTTCATCAGATAAGGTGATGTTAAAGATGTAATTCAAAACATCTATTTTCTGATTCTTTGGATATGGATCTGAATTCGCATAACAAGTTCTGTAAGGAGTTGAAATAATCAAAAACAAAAACAGAAGTATAATTTTATTGAAGATTGGAATAATATTTACTTGTTTATTTTTCATTTAAAAGTTCAAATATGTTGGCTTTAGAAGAATTTTAATAAAGTTAGATTGAATAAAAAAAATATTTTTTATTCACTATTTTTTGTCAATTATTTTAAAAGTAGTTTTTCTGTTTAGACTATGAAAATGCTCTGGTCTTTTTGAACATTTAATCTCTTTAATTTTAGCATTTAAAATTGATTTTTTTACTTCATTTAATTTTTCAGCTGCCTCATTATAAGTATCGAAAATTCCAAGGTTAACTTGGTAATATATATTAACTTTTATTATTTCGACTGATTTAGGATCTAATGATTTTTTTGTCACAAAATTTTCAGCACTAATTTTATTGCTGAAAAGTCCAACTGCTATAGTAAATTGATTTATAGAACTTCCCTCCACCATACTTTCACCGAAAGCTTTTTCTTCAATTACTGTTTTAATATTTAATCTTGTTTTTATGTAATCACTTACAGTTTTTGTTCTTCGCTCACTCAACTTTTGATTATATGTTCTTTTACCTTGACAGTCAGTGAATGAAGAAATTTCAATTTTTAAATTTGGATTATTATTTAAAATTTCAGCAATTGAATCTAGTCTGGGGAAAAATTTCTCTTTCAATTCGTATTTATCAAAATCGAAATATATAGGTTTTAATAGATTCTCGTAGTTTATTAATTTTTGAAAATTCTTATTTTCTAAAGTAACTTTTATTTCCTTAGACTTCCCAAAATCACTAATAATCCTGTAAGAAAATGAATCTTTTTTAAATTCATTAGAATTTGCTCTATACCAAAAAGTACCATTTGGATTTAAATTTAATTTTCCATGATTAACATCACTAACCATTCCGATTTTTAAAGGGATAAGTAGAGTTAAAGGATCATTTTTTTTCATTTTTACCCTATCATTTTTCAAAATGATATTAGATCCTACTACAAGAGTATCGGTTCCGAAAAAATTGTATAAATCTTCTTCCCCTTCAATTTTAGGCATAAACTTAAAGGCATAAATATCATCATCACCTTTGCCGCCTTTTCTATTAGAACTTATGAAACCAGTTTTTGTTTTTATATCTATTGAGAAAGATGTATCGTCATATTCTGAATTAAAGGGCTCACTCAAAATAATATTCTCCCAGCGATTATAAATTTTATTTGTTGCTAAATAAATATTAAACTTTTGATCAGAACCTTTGTTGGAGGAATAAAAAAGATACTTATCTGAAAAAATGAAGGGAAAAACTTCATCGTTTTTAGTATTGATATCTGGTCCCATATTCATTATTTCACCTGCAATCTTATCATCTTTTATGTTGACGTAGTAAAGATCCATACCACCATATCCTCCAGGACGATCACTTGAGAAATACAATACCTTACCATCGGCTGAAATTGTTGGATGAATTGAAGAGTAGCCATCAAAATTTAATTCCATAAGTTTTGGCATTTCTTTTCCAAATTTATCAAGGGGAATTTGAAAAATTGCTAGTTGAATATTTTTAGTTTTTCTAACCTTACTTGTAGTCCTTGTCAGATATAACATTTTAGTTTCAGGGTTTAATGAAATAGGACCGTCTTGATAGATAGAATTAAATCTTATTTTAAGTTCTTTAGCTGACTTAGTTTCGAATGTTGAGGTATCAATTTCGGTTTTATATAAATTGTAAATCTGATTTATTGATTTAATTTTTTTCCGTATGTATTTTTGATTACCTAAATAGAAAATTGATCCCTTTGCTGGGTCAACCATAAATGCACCGAACTCAGATTTTTGAGTATTTAGGTTTAAATTTAAAACTTGATAATTTTTTGAATTTATATTCGTTTTTAGTTCAGTATTATTAGTAAGGGGTATTCTTTTGGCCTTTTCAATATATTCTTTAACCAACTGTTTATTTTCTGGAATTAAAGAAATGTAGTCATAATAATCAGTGACATTTGCGTAATCTGATTGAACCAATGGGTCTAAAACCTCCGCTGCCTCTTTAATCCTTTTTATATTTTTTAATGACTTAGAGTAAATTCTTATAATATTTGGAAAAAGTGAGTCCTCAATGTTAGATAACCTCTCAACAACTTTTTCGAAATCTTTATTTTCAAAAAAATATTCTGCCCATCGGATATTATAATTTAAATCATTGTCAATTTTATCTGATTTTTTTTGACCCAGACTATAAAAACTTATTAAAATTGAGATTATAAAAGCTGCTTTTTTCATAATTAGAAAATTCTAGGGGATCTAAGCACACCAAATGCTCTTGGATTAAATTCATAACGGAGTAGAAACTCGTGGGAATAAGTATCTGTAAAATTCCTTATCCCTATTGAATTTGAAAACACATAACCAACACTAAAACTATTGCTAATGTGAATTCCTGCGATTAGACCAATTCCAGCTCCTGATTGAATGACATCATTTGATATGCTCACAAGGTTTTTTAACTGAGGACCAAACCAAATAGATTTGTTAAAGTAGAGTAAAGTACTGAAATCATAAGAAATAGGGCTTCTACTTGTAAATTTTAGCAAAAGACTTGGCTTTAATTCAATTGAATTAGACAATGATATTAAACCACCGGTAATAAAGTAGTTGTGTCGGATTAAAAAATATTTTTCGTCTTGAATCATTCTAGGTATAGAATATCCAAAATAAAACCTTGGTGTGTGATAGTAAAACCCAAAACCAATATTTGGTTCTAATGATTCGGGGATATCATTTGTATATAGAGTATAATCTTGCTGTTGCTGCGGGGAGAGTATATCACTATTAAAATCGAAAAGTGATGCTGATAACTTTAAACCAAGACCTAAATAATGTTTTTTTTCATTCAATTTTAGTTGATAAGCTAAATCTGCTGCAAACTGTGAGCTCTCTAATGGTCCAATCCGATCGACAAGACCGGTTATGGAAAAGCCAAGGTTTTTATTATTTCTAGAGCCATTATAAGCAAAACTGTGGGTTACAGGGGCTCCCTCAAAACCAACCCATTGGGATCTCGATAAAAATGTAAATGAAGAATAGTTTTTTGAGCCAGCGTAACCTGAATTAAAGCTCTGGTGATTAAACATATACATATTAAAACTTGATTCTTGCTGACTAAAAATAACAAGAGGGAGCATCAAAAAAATTGAGCTAAAAAATTTTAATACATTTTTTCTCTTTATCATCTTTTAATATAAATAAACCCTTTATGTAATTTTCCTCCTTCACTTTCCTCAAAGAAATAAAAGTAAACACCTTCTGGAAGTAATTTCGAATTATCTCCATAGCTCATGTTAGGTGAACCATCCCAATCATTTTGATAATTTTTTGTTTCATATACTTTTTGTTCCCATCTATTATAAACAATTAATCGGTGGTCTGGAAAAGCATCTATACCTGAAATAACAAATAGATCGTTTATTCCGTCGCCATTTGGACTAAATGAATTTGGAATAAAGAGTTCCTGAAAAACAAGTTCTATTGATTCTGTTAATACTGGAACTGGACATGAGCTCAACAATTGCTCAACTTTCAGTCTAAATTTATATCCAACATAATTTTTGTTTGGATTTGTAAGTTCTAATTTTGGAGTATAAACTCCTCTGAAATCTATATCCTCACTTAAATCAGTCCAATCTTCAAAATCTCTTTTTATCTGCCACCTAAAATAGTAGGAAGAAGCAGAATAAGGATAGCTTAGCCTTGCAGACTTACCTGGCTCTATTTCAATAAAACTTTGATCTGGTGATAAAATTTCAGGTAAATCTAAGACCTCTAAAAAGTCATAAATACCATTATTATTTAAATCTTGAGGTATTTCGTTATATGAATCTTGATTCAACACGAGTCCATTACTATCTACAAATAATATAGAATCACCAATAATCCCATCATTATTTTGATCAATAAAACCAGCTTCAACGACATCAAAACATCCATCATTATCGCTATCTGGGTCAATACTGTTCGGTATACCGTCTCCATCAGTATCTTCATCAGTTTCTATTTCATCTTTTATACCGTCGTTATCGTCATCTTGATCTATACTATTTTCAACACCATCTGAGTCACAATCAGGAGAACTTGTAACAGGCTCTGTAACGCTTTCGGATTTGAAACTACAATTATTCTCAGGGTCTGTGGAATCCTCACTCTCTTTCGAATTTATAACACCGTCTCCGTCTATATCATTATCGCACACATCTCCTATACCATCCTTATCTAAATCAGATTGATCATAATTGCTAGTAAGATAGCAGTTATCAAGATCATTTCTTATGCCATCTCCATCAAAATCATCGTTATCTTCATTAATTACAACAACTGATGTAGGTAAAACAGTTCTATATGTAATATCTGAGCGAACATCATCTATAGAAATTATAATTTCCGAGCCAATATCTCCGTCAATTATTGGATCGTCTTTGCCAGTCACAATTATCTCTTGACTAATATTCCAATTATCTTTTGTAAAGACTAATTCTGAAAAATTGATTATCAGTTCTGTATTATCTGCAACAGTAAAGTTTAAAAATACATCTGTATTTATTGCTGAAGTTAAACTTACACTTAGTATTGAAGTTGTTCCATTTTCAGAAACATTATCAGACAAGTTAAAAACAACTTGGGCAACGTCATCATCCTCATTTGTTAGAGTTGGATTTGAAACATCATCTGCTCCTATAGCATCGTAAAAAGGACTCACAGATGTAGGATCTCCTGTAATAAGAACTAACTCTTGGTTTCCATCTGCAAAAAGTTCATCTATTCCAGTAATTGTAACCACATTTGAACTAGGATTATCCCAATTATCAGCTAGTATAGTAATACTATCTGCAGATAAGTCCATCTCATTTGCTGGGCCATCAAGACTCAGAGGTATTGTTACACTTTCTCCACCATCAGGTTTTGATAGAAGACTAAATTGAACAACAACATAATCTCCAGATTCACTAGTTGAGAAATCATCATTTAAAACTGTTAAAATTATTCCAGGAGAATCGTTATCCTGATTTGACATGTTAACATCATCTACCGTTGACCCATCCAGTAGACCGTAATTGTCATCAGTTGATGATACATTACCTGTAACAATAATATAATCAGCAGCACCATCACTCACGGGAGGATCGTCATCCACACCAGTGACAGTTACTACTTGTGGAATATTCCAGTTTGTTGCATTGAAGGAAATAACAGAAGTAGATAAAACTCCCTCCAATTCATTAGTCGAAGTTAATTCTATAAATACATCACTTAAGGGTTCAGTAGTTAAATTAATTTCAAATGAACCTGTGTCTCCAGATTCACTAGTCAAATTATCTAAAACATTTACTATTATATCTACTACCTCATTATCTTCAGTAATCACATCTACAGATTTGTCTGCGGCTCCTGTAAAAGAAGCATCAGAACTTGAGCTTACCGAACCAGTGATAGTAGAGGTTTGATTTTCATCGAAAATAAAGTCATCTACAACTTGTAGATTTATAGTTTGTGGAATATTCCAATTAGTAGAATTAAAAGTGACAGTAGGATTAACAATTGTTGCTTCTGTAGAATCATTCCCAGAAAAGTCAATAATAACATCAGTGGAAGGAATAGCAGTTAACGAAACTGTAAACGTAACAAGGTCACCAAGTACTTCTTCTTTTAGATTTCCACTAACATCACTTATGGTGAAGTCACCTATATCGTCATCAATTGTTAAAACTTGTCTGTCTTCTGGAGGTAGTGATAAAAATGCAGGATCAGAAGCGGCATTTATTCTGGCCGTAATTGATGTGTTTTGATCGCCATCAATTAAAAAATCATCTGCACTATTAATAATTATTGTTTGTGAAACATTCCAATTGGAATTTGTAAATGTTAAACTAGTATCGCTTAAAGTTTTTTCTGTTGAATCATTATTTATTATATCTACAAAAACATCATTTACAGGCTGAGCTGTTAAAACGATTGAGAATTCTGCTGTAGCAGGATCATTTTCAGTCACAAAGGCGGGATCTACTATACCCCTTTTTCCAGTTGAAATTGTTGTAGACTCTGAATCAGTAGGTAGTTCAACGCCACCCTCTCCAGTTGTTACTTCATCTTCAACTGTTCTAATAACCTGTGAAACATCCCATCCAGGAATATCATTGTTAAAAATTGTCACACTATAAGTAGAAGTTCCAAGAGGAATAAAACAATCATCGCTAGAAGGGTCAAAATCTAGAACTAAAGTAGCAGTCACTGTCCCATCAACCAGAGGTTCGTCTATAGCATCAAGATTTATTGATTGCGGAGTATTCCAGTTAGAATTATTAAAAACGACAAAATCTTGGCTTACAACGTAATGTCCTGTTGGGCTGACAGTAAAATTAATTTGAACTGTGTCACTTGGAGTATCTGATAAAACGATTGTGAAGGTATCATTTGAAACACCTTCATTTAAGACCAATGGCATCCCGCTAGGTGTAATACCAGGGTCAGACAAATCAAGTGTAACTGATGTGGAAAATGTAGCACATACATATTCATCCTTTGTTATAACAGCTCTAAATAAAGAATTATCCATCGCAAAAGGAGGGGAGGTTAGATTTAAAATATTTGATGTAACACCAGAGTACAATGCATTATTTGATAAATTCTCCCAGTTACCACTTGTAGTATTTAATTTTTGCCACTGGTAATTTAAATTTGTTTGAGTACTTGAAACAGTGAACGAAGTGTTGTCTCCATTACAAACTAAAACATCGAGTGGTTCTAGTGAAAAAGAAGGCGCCTCAGAGAATTCTAAAAAATCTCTTACAGCATTTGAATTTCCGTCTCTAGGAGTTGTATAGCCTTCACCTTGATTGTTTACTCTACCGGGTTCTGCGCTCAGTTCATTTTCTACAGTCACTGGATCTGTGCCTAAATACCCATTAGAATCTCCATCAGTAAAACCCGCTTCTCTTGTATCAAAACAAGCATCTTCATCACTGTCGTGATCATAAGCATTCGAAATAGTATCTGAATCTGTATCTGTATTTAGATATTCTATAGAAAAAACACCGTTAAATACCACATTACCTGTAGCTGTTGGTGCGCCCACTTGTGTTAAGGTAATTTCTCTTACTCCATCGGCTTGGAATGAGAATCTATTAGAATTATCGGCAGCTCCGTCAAAAGTGAAAAGTATTTCACTTGAGGTATATGTAACGACTCCAGAATCATACACGTTATTTTGATTTGTGTCAACTGCTAACTCATCACCCGGGTCAAGCATTGTTAGAGTTAATGAGGTTGGAAATACGCTCACCTTATAAGTGTCTCCTGTAATAAAGGTGTGGGCAAAATTAATATCCTCAAATAATTTAATATTTACAGGTTCTGTAAACGAAAGTTTGTACGCCCCTGATTCCCCTGGTGGAACAGTCAGTTGAAAAGCACCTGAGGTTTGCCCTGTCATATTTACCGTTCCAGGGTTACTTCTTGTAAATGTTGATGAAGGAATGGAATTGTTAGTTGATAAATCTGGAAAAACCAAAGTAGGGTCATTTATATCAGAAAGATTAAGTGAACTTACCAGTCTTGATTCAACTGTATTATATATACCATCATTATCAATGTCAACATCTATATTATCGTAAATACCATCAGAGTCAGTATCTACAGGACAATTACTCACTTTTTTGGGATTTGATTCTAATCGATAAGGATCACTTCCAGAACAGGTTATTACACCTATTGCTTTATAAAAGCCTACTTGTGTAGGAGTAACAGTCTGAGTGTCCCATCCTGCAACAGTATTGTAGTTAACTGCTCCTTCACCATTCCAATATTCCCATTCTATAGAATCAAAATCAGAAAAATTTGTAAGGCTTAAACTTACAAATGGAATACAGTCATTTAAACCTGTTGCACCTGCTTCATTAAAACTACTATCTGGTGGAGATGGAAATCCAGAGTAAAAAGCGCCTGCTGTTGCAACACCAGAAGAATTATAATAGGCTGCATATAATTCAGCTTTACTTCCGTCAGGGTAATTTGAGAATATAGAAACGTTACTTTGTAATCCTTGAATTTTATATGTTGTATAGTTTGGATTTCCTATAACTGTTCTTCCAAAGCTTTTTTCGGTTCCGGTTGCTGCTCCGGCAATATTATTTATTGTTACGCCAGCGTGAGTAAAATTACCAGTCCAAGTTGGAGTTGGAGTGTTAGCATCACTAATAGTAACTGAGGCTGTTGCTGGAGCTACAATTGTTAAAAAAGTATTCGCAGGTTGCCCTGCATTATCTCTTATATTTGGAATGGTTTCAATTGTTTCAATACTTGTACAGCTAAGCGGTGGTGCAAACCACAAATCTGTATTAGCAGAACTTCCATTTGAAATAGCTTGATAAGCATAGGCTTTTCTTGAGGTTCTAACATAAATATTTCCATTACCAGAATATTCATCTCCTTCTATAGAATGATACTCTCCTGCTGCAAGTGTTGCAGTAGCTACGGTTTCACCGTTTAAAAAAACTTCTGTATTATCTTCATGGGCAACAATAATCGCATTGTCATAATCGTTCCCGTCGTTAGGATCTCCTTTTATAAAAATAAATTCAGTACCTGCTTTATCATAACCTACAATTTGGTCTATTCCGTGATCGCGACCGGTTTTTGTCTCTGACATGCTTCCATTAGCACCACCAGATATAACAGCTATATTTTTACTAGATTCAATTGACATACCAACAAGCGCATCTCTATTTGCTATTGGGTATGGGAGACCTGGATTACCGGTCCCAGGATCTTCTTCATCTCCCGATTTAGCTGCTTTCATAGCTACAACAAAAGTTTCAAATTGATCGAGTTCTACAACAATATCATTAATATTTCCCGCAGGATCATAGGTTTCATCATATTCTTCAATATCTGGATAACCGCTTGCTTCTGGTATCATACTGAATATATCGCTAAAAGTTACTGTAGTAGTTCCTGCTTCCACTGCCATAACTGATGCAAAGTTTAAATAATAATCAGTTGATGGATTTCCATTGGTAAAGCCTCCATTTCTAAAAGATTTTCCTAATGCAGCCTCACCTTTACTTACCAGACCACTACCTTGAGCACTCGCTCTATACCTAAGATTTACATAAATAGGAGCATCTGCTTCTATATAATACCCTTTATTAGACATTGGAGTTCCACTCTCTTCTGCTTCAATAAACAGTTGGCCATAACCTGCATTATCAGCTAAATAGCGGTTAATATTATTGACCCTTAATTCTGTAGGCGATAATTTACTAATAACACCAGTAAAACTGGTTGCAGGACTAATTGGAAGAGGATATATGGTGTAGGTGACAGATTCAGTACTAGCAGTTGTAATATAAAAATATTGAGCTGACATATCATCTGCGCCACTATTTCCTCGACCAGCTATTGTTTCAGAAGCTGCTATAGGGGGAATATAGTGGTATCTACTAGCTTGAGAAAAAACTGCGATTGGAGTCAATAGCAGAACAAAAACCGATAATATGTGTCTGTAATTTAGATACATAAGTAATCCTTCAGTACAAAAATATTAAATATATAGTAAATCCATTTTTAACGATTTTATATTAATGGCTTATATAAGTATTTAACTTAAAGGACTTTACTAAAAGGGATATATTATTTATTTATGAACCAAGGGAATTTTTTATTATAACCTATAGTTTTCAGTGATTTATTATCAAGTTTTAATTTGGGAAGGTCAACTTTGTAATAATAGCCACAGACACATGTATCACAAGAACATGGCGCAGTATTTCCGATCAAATCTTCAACATTCATGGTTATTATTTTAAGTAAAAGCCCAATAATATACTGAATTTATACTGATTTACAAAGTTTTGTTCAAGAAATTAAATTTGTACGAATGTAAAAAATGGTTATTAAATCTTAGGGAACCAAACTTTTTGGGGGAGGGAGTTCCTTAAAAACTCCCACTTAAAATAAAAAACTAATTTATGATGAAATAACCAATTTTGTATAGAAGGATTGGTTATGTAAATTTATGAAAAATAATTATTAAATATGTTATAGGTTAGTTAAAATGAAGAAATAACTGATTTATATGCATACTTCTTAAAAATATTTATTATAAATAATTCTTAATCCAGTTTTTAAATTTGTCAATATTTTTTGCCTAATTATAATATAAAATTCAACCAAATATTATCTTTGAAACTCGTTCCGTTAGCTCAGTTGGTTCAGAGCACTGCCTTGACAGGGCAGGGGTCGTTGGTTCGAATCCAACACGGAACACTAAATTGTCTTAAAATTTTTTTAAATAAGTTTAAACCTTTTGTAAACATTTTTTAAATTAGTTTTAATTCGCATTTTATCTAAGTAACCATAAAAACAATTCACATGAAAAAATATATTTCATTTTTTACTTGTATACTTCTATTTTCTTGTTCCTCCGAAAGCACAAATGATGAGGACATGAATGAAGAAACTACCGTTGAAGAGGACCCAGGAATGGGACTAATTATAAATGAATTTTTAGCTAGTAATGATACCTGTTGTGCAGATCCTTCGGGAGATTATGATGACTGGGTAGAGCTGTATAATGATTCTAATGAAGCTATAGATTTAGGTGGAATGTATTTTACCGATACCATAGGTGATGACGATCCTTATCAGATTCCAGATACGGATCCTTCTTTAACAACTGTTCAGCCTAAAGGATATATTTTAATCTGGTGTGACGACGATCAAGAACAAGGACCTTTACATGTTAGTAATAAATTAAGTAAAGGAGGAGAATCTATAGTTTTAATTTCTCAAGACAATCAAACAATAATTGATTCTTTATCTTTCACAGAACAAACAACCGACGTATCTATGGGTAGAGATCCAAACAATGTTAATGAATTTATATTTTTTGAAAACCCTACTCCTGGATTACCTAATAATTAAAATTTATTAAGACTTTTTTTATAAATAGACCAAACACTTTGTTTGGTCTATTTGTTGTTTAATTCTGCTATATCCTGGGTACTAAAAACTTCTAATCTATCAGAATTTTTTGATAATGCAGCATCTATCATAATTTTTGCTAGGGTTTTTACTGGTAATGGCTTTTGTGATTTAAAAAGACCGATTTTATTTAACCAATTAAAAACTTTAATACCAATTTTCTCTCCTCTTCGAGCAAGGTGGGACTGCCTTATTAATGTTGGAGGTTGAAAAATTTGGATTTTGTTGAAAGGAAGTTTTTTAATTGATTCCTCTAATTCGCCTTTTATTTTTGGGTAGAAAAAAAAAGAATTTTTATTTGCTCCTGTTGAGGATACTAGTGAGTAATTTTTTGTTCCATTTTCAACAGCTATTTTGGCAAATTCGTATTGATAGGTATAGTCAACTAAAAATTGCTCTTTTTTACCTCCCGCTTGTTTAAGTGTTGTGCCCAATGCTGAAAATAAAACGTCACCTGATAGAAGCTTTTTAATTTTATTTAATTCTGAAAAATCAATTTTATATTTAAATAATTTTTTATTGTCAATATCTGGAACTCTTCTTCCAAAAACCGAAATTTTATAAAAATTGGGATTGTTTAATAATTCCCTTACAAGCTCTTTTCCTGTCGCACCTGTTGCACCTAAAATTAAAGCATGTAGTTTATCGTTCATTTGAATTCCAAGTGAGGATTAATTAAATTCGTTAATGTACAGTGGCTAAATATAGTTTATAAAATTTTAATCAAGTTTGTTTTTTGTAAATTGAAAATCACTAATTATAAAATCAATTAAAATGAAAAAACTTTTTTATTTAGCATGTATTTTAATGGTAAGTATATCTTATTCTCAGAATACATTTAGGCTATGGCATTTTAACGCCAAAGATGGAACAGAGGAAGCAATTGGTAATCTTTTAGCTGAACATAATAAAGATGCGGTATTTAAATCAGGAGGAGTTCAGGTTGAAAGAATTTCCTATGGAGATAATATGTGGACCCATCGAGTTGTCGCATTTGGTGAAGTTGGTAAAATTGGAAGATCAGATCTTAAGGAATTTCAACAAGGTTTATTTCTAGAGAAAATAAATAATTTTGTTGAAGAGTGGGGACCTGCCTATGCAGGAAGATTTAAAAGCTTTTTTGGAGGGGTTCCGAAAGACTTTCCTTTTATCCAAATTTATGACATCAAGCCAAATGATCCGATCGCATTTCAAAAAGCGCATGACAAATTTGTGAGTAAGGCTTCAAAAATTCTAGGCGACAGACCAGTAGGTTTTGGAACATATGATATCGGCTCACCCAACGGTGCTACTCATTGGGTGGTGTTAGGTTCAAATGGGTTTAGTGACCTAATCGATCAAAAACAACAGTTTGAAGATAAACTAGCAAAAGAAATGATGGAATGGGGACAAACAAATGGTGGAGTAGAAATTAAATCAAACTTTACTATTCAAGTTTTAGCTGCATTCGGTGATTTTTAAAATAGAATACCTGAATTTTAAAAGCCTTCAAAATTTTAATTTTGAAGGCTTTTTTTAATACGGCATCAAAGTTTAGCTCCCCAAAAATATATAATAGAACTAACTACAATAATTTTGAATTATAAAAAGAGATCTAATTAATATCAATTGCTAAAAATCCATTATAATATAATTTCATTGGAAGAGAAAATTGATCTTTACCTACAAACTTAATAATATAAGTATCGTCTTGATTTTTTGTTATACTAATTGAACTTCCAATTGTATCAAATGCAACTCCCTCACAATAATCTGCACCATGATATTCAGCATCAGAATTATATGAAATATCGTAATACATATTAGATGCTGTTTGATAAATAAAATTAATCATTGCGCATGGATCGTCATCGTCAAAAAATGTAAGACCTGCATCTATTTGATCTTCAACTTCCTCATTATAACCAACACATGAATATTCATCGTCAGTATAATTCTGAGTGTTATATGAAGTACCGAAAGTCTGATTAAATATATCTATAAAATCAAAATATTTTGCTTCAATACCATTATTTAAATTAATGTCATTCTCATAGATAGACATTAAATCCATATAAACAACCGTTCCACCACGGCTTTCAGAACCTAATCGAAAACCATATGATTCACCAACACTGTAAGAAAGTTCATTTGAATACAGAGCTAAACTTACTTCTTTTAATGTGACTCCATTGCAATTAAGTTCATCGTTATTGCCATTATCTAACCACCAATCTTCTTTTTCAACGTAGTCGGGTACCACAATTACTCCATTATGGATAGAATAAAAATCATTTCCGATAGTTATCCCGTTATTGTTATCCTCAGCTAAATTATAGTTAATCTCCTGAAAGGAACCTAAGTTTTCAGAAGCAGTATAAGTAGTAATTACTTTTTCAATTTCATCGAATAAATCATCATCTTGATTTATGTCTTGGCTTAAAATTTTTTCAGTTGTTACTTCAGTATTAGACTCAGAACTTACAGATATAGTTCTATTTTGTTGAGTACCATTAGATCCTGTTCTAGTCTGGTCGAAATTGGTTTTTTGATCTGTAAAGTCAGGTGACCAACTTCCAAATGTTTCAGAGACAGAATTGTTCGTATCTGATGGTGAGCTGTCAGAATCTGTTGAACAACCGAAGGTTATTAAAATAATTGATATAGTAGATAGAAACTCTTTTACTTTGGTCATGTCTAGATGATTATTTATCTAGTTAAAATAATAATTTTTATCTAACCTTTCATCATGTTTAATCCGAACCAAATAATGCCAATGCCACCAAAAATCATTGAGACGGCCAATGCCTTTAAAATGTTTTGAAATTTCATTTAATTTTTAAAATAGACACCAAATATACATTTCAAAAAAAAAAAAATTAAGAAAAGTGTTACTGCATTAATACTTCAATTACAGTTTCTGAAAAAATTATTTTACTAGTTTTCCGTTTTTCACCCACAAATCTTCACCTACAATTACTGTGGCGTCAGTAAAGAAATTCCACCTTACATATCCTCCTGTTACTTTACCTCCAAGTTCGGTGTTATCGCCTAGTGATAATCTTATTACCCCAGCTCCATATCCATAATAAGGAATCCATGGATCTTTTTCTGGAATTGAAAGAAGAGGATTAAAGCCTAAAGCGAATTCTCTAAAATATTGACCTGCTTCTCCAGCTAACTTCAATTCTTCTAAAACAGCTTTTTCCCCTTTATCAGCAGACAGATTTTCAATCTTTCCTTTTTTAAAAGTAATTACTAATCCTTCAACAATTTTGTCTTGCCATACAGAATTTGGAAAAGCAACAGTTCCTTCTACTGTCTCTTCAATCGGAGCTACCCGAATAGCTCCAGGGGGCAATTCGATTTCTCTGTCAATTAAATTTTTATAAGTCTCCTTTTTATACGAGGCATCTCCATCTTGTTTTGTCACTGGGCGATTTCCAATTCTAAATTTAATATCTGTACCTAAAGGTGTAGTGACTTTTATTAAATTTTCTCTAAGGGCATTTTCAAAAATTCTTTGTCTTTTTGCAAGTTCGTTATAATCAGTCTTAAGTAAAACATCCTGATAATAATTACTTATTTCGTCACTCACATCTAGAAGATTACCTGATAAGTCATAAGCACCTGCCCAGTGAAAATGTATTGTCCTTCCTTGATTCCTTTTTAAGACCTCTTGCATTGCAGAATATTCCATGTGGGTTGGGTTCGCACCTGGGAGCATGATTCCCAAATCAACATTCATTAAATATTCTATTAATTCATTTTTATTTTTCCCTGTGCCTTTTTTTATAAAATCGGTTTGCCAATAATCCGGTTTAATAATTGAGTCAACTGAAAATGTACCTAGATATTGAGCTCCTGAAAGATTTATTTTTTCTTCCAAAAGTGAGATAATTGGATCAAAACTACCTGGCTTTGATATCAATAATACTTTTTCACCTTTTTTTAAATTGCTTCTTTCAATTAGCTTGTTAGCAATCAATTCCCAATTTGGAAATGAAATAGAATCATTTGATTTTGTTTCATTTGTAGGTTTACAACTACTTACAACTAAAAAAACTATTATATATAAAAGAGTATTTTTCAAATTTTTAGTGATGAAATTTATTTGCTGTGAAATAACTTAAAAATTGAACTTTATAAAAAGTTCATTACCACTTCTTGTTACTGCAGCTTGGCCACTAGGAATTCCAAACTCATAAGCGTAAGCAACTGAGAGCCCAAATTTTGTTTTTACCATAAGAAGAAAATTTGTAAAGCCAATATTTTTATAGCCTGCTCCAATTTCAAGAAAATTTTTAAAATCTAAAGTACCCCCAATATGTGTTTGGTTTTCACCATCAGGAATTAGTTTTGTACTTATAAAAGGTTTTAATTTTGAGCCAAATACACCTACATCGAAAGAGGTTCCGGCAAGTAGATAAGTATTTGGTTTTTCTGAACCAACTAAAGCATTGTCACTTACAAAATTGACAGGGTTCAAAAAATTTGGAATCGATGCTGAAACAAAGAATTTTTCAGTTTTAAATAGGGCTCCAAAGCCCAAAACTGGGAAAACTGCATTCCCATCATTCGTTATAGCCGGGTTAGCTGTGTTTGTAATTCTTTCTAGACTTTCTATATCAGTAATTTTAGATGTTGCTCCAGCTTTTATCCCTAAAAAAAGTTTTGATTCTCCACCCATATTTAATTGATAGCTAGCGTCTACTGCATATAAGGTTCTTCTGTCAATAAATACTTTGTTTGTTATAACAGAGGCTCCAAGGGATAAGTTTTTTTTTGGATTTCCGCTGTAGAAAAAATAGCTTATAGATGGAGCTTGAGCAATTCCTTGCCAGTATGAGCGTGAGGTAAAAGAGACCTGTCTACCTTCGCTCCCAACAAATGCGGGGTTGAAGGCATTCATATTAAAACGCTCCATTAAAAGATTCTCATTTACTTGAGAAAAACCTGTTATACAAGAAATTAAAAAGATGTAAAGAATATTCCTTTTCATGATTTAAATTTAATTAAAAATATAAAGCCACCCGTCTATAATTTCACCAGACGTTCCCCCCAGTTCTATTCTATAGTAGTAGGGTCCCGTTGGTAGAGGCCTTCCTGTTCTAATATTAGTTCCTCTCCAATCATTTTTATAATTTATTGATTGGAATACTCTACTTCCATCAGGAGCATAAACTCTCACGCTAGTGTAGGGGTAGTCTTCAATGTTTATCACTTTCCAAGTTTCTTCGATCCCAGGTTGGTTTGGTGTTACTACACTGGATACTATAATCTGATCATCTGGGAACCCGTCATTATTCTTATCTGTATCCTGACTATCAGGTATCCCATCACCATCACCATCTGCACTGGCATTAGGATCCTGTGGGAATTGATCTCTGTGATCAGGGATCCCGTCATTGTCAGAGTCAAAATCAAAGCGATCGTCAATACCGTCCCCATCAGTGTCTTGACAAAACTCAGGATCTAGTGGGAACTCATCTTCTGTATCCGGGCAGCTGTCATTATCGTCATTAGGATCGATACAGTCAGGGATTAAATCTTTATCAAAGTCATCTGGTGTACTGGCACTATCAAAAGGATCCGTTAGACAATCAATCTCGTCTTGATCTAGGTACTGATCATTATCATCATCGGTATCGGCATTATCCCCAATACCATCGAGATCATTATCTGCCCATTCTTGATTATCGAAAGGGAAGAGGTCTTCGGTGTCTAGATACCCATCATTATCATCATCAGGATCAAGACAATCTGGATCTCCGTCATTATCACTATCTATGGGTTTATCGGCGCTATCTCTAGGATTAGTTCCACAGGCAATTTCAATTGTATCTGACCAGTTATCATTATCATCATCAGTATCCGCGTTATCCCCAATACCGTCACCGTCAGAATCGGCATGCTCTGAGGCATCTAAGGTAAATGCATCACAGGAATCGCCATACCCGTCGCCATCTAAATCAAGTTGTAAAGGGTTGTTTACATCAACACAATTATCACAAACATTACCCACCCCATCTTGATCATTATCAGCTTGATCAGGGTTTGCTACAGTAGGGCAATTGTCTTGACTGTCAATTAAACCGTCACCGTCACTATCGCCAACAAGTACTCTGAACACTGCAGAAATACTTGCTGATTTATATCTTGAATTGGCAAGCTGGGTAGCTGTTATTGTTGTATTTCCAATACCATTAATTGATATCAGAGTTCCAGATAAAGTGGCCACATTTAGATTAGAGCTTGAATAAGTAATATTTCCTGATCTATTTGAGGTGGGTGGAGTTAAATTAAAATCGTTATCTAAATTTGTTTTAGTAGGAATTGTAAAGTTAGATAAAGAGGTGTTTCCTTGACCTACTACAAACACAACTCTTACTGGTACTGCCTGATTATATAAGTTATTTCCTTGTTGTGTAATTTCAACTGTGAGCTGCCCTGAATCATTAAATGAGAGTGTGGCGTTATTTAAAGTGGCGTTATTTCCTGCTACAATACTATAACTTAAAGCCAAGCCGGAGCTAGCAACTGCATCAAGGGTTAAATCTAAATTTTCGGTGTAAGTTAACTGGGTTGTAGGAGTTGTATTAAAACTTATGTTTTGATTTGTTTTAACAACATCAATAACAACTGTTGTTGTCGCTGAATTGTAATTAGGATTACCAGAGTCGTCAGTTGTAAATGTTATAGTTACAAGACCTGTTTGTTGAATACTTACTAATTCATAATTACCTACAGTGCCTGATACTGAGGCGGCAGAACCTGCGGATAAACTAATTACTATTGGCGAACCTGATGAAGAACTTGCAGTAATAGGTATGGAGGTAAAATCCTTTAACGGTTTTGTTGTCGGTAAAGCACCAACAGTTATTGTTTGATTCTTTTTATTAACTACAAAACTGGTTGAAATAGTCCCGGATTTGTAATTGTTATCTGCAGAAAGTGTGGCTGTAATACTTGTCTGTCCTGAATTAGTTATACTAACTGTATTCCCAGAAATGTTGGCAATATTTTGATTCAACAAGGTGTATGAAAAACTTCCTGTATTATCACCATTTTTTGTGGGTTCAACTATTTCAAAGCTAGCATCTCCGAATGTCCTTACTATTGGGTTAAAGTTTGTAAGTGTTGGGTTGTCTTTACTAATTATAAGGCTTGCCGAAGCAGTTGCTGAATTGAAATTTGCATTGGCCAGCTGTGAAACCGTAATTGTTGTTGTTCCAGCACCAACTATTGTTACTGTGTTACCACTCACTGTAGCTACACTTGCATCTGCAATAGAATAAGTAAAACTTGCGGTACTACTTGATAAGGCAGAAAGATTGAAATCAGAATCATTATAAGTTCTAGTTACAACTCCTGTAAAGATAATTGTTGGATCAAATTTGTTAACTGTTAGTGTGATTGTTGAAGTTGCAGAACTGTAATTACTATCGGCTGCTTGAGTTACAGTCACAGATGTTGTTCCCCCACCTTCAATAGTTACTGTGTTACCAATTACAGTTGCGACATTTGCATCTGCGATAGTATATGTAAAGGCACCTGTGCTACTGGAGGTTGCAGAGAGGTTAAAGGCAGGGTCTCCAAATGTTCTGTTTTCATCTGAGATAGAAATTGTAGGGGTGGCTTTATTGACTGTAAGTGTCATTGAAGCTGTTACCGCATTATAGTTATTTGTGGCCGCTTGTGTAAAAGTTATTACAGTTTGACCAGCCCCAACTATTCTTGTATTACTCCCGGTTCCAGTTGCACCTGATAACGAATTATAGTTTTGTGCCACTTCCTCTGCAGTCAGAATTCTGTCATACATTCTAACTAAAGGTAAGTATCCTCCAAAAGCGTCATTAGCATTGAATCCTCCACAAGTTGTATCGAAGTCTTGACCGATTGCAAGACATCCATTGGTAGGAATTAATGTATTATTTGTATTATAGGTCAAAACAAGAACACCATCAAGATATATTTTATCTACACCTGAAGACTTATCAATAGTCTGTACAAAATGATGCCACTGATTATCACTTAAATTGACATTTGTATTTCTATTAAATCCAGGGGTATGATGAGTTCTAACCTGCCCACTAGTTATATAAATTAAATTTGCATTATCATTATCAGTTTTATTGTAACTCAATAGGCCAGCATTATCATTACTGGATGTTTTTACAAGTATTTCGTTTGTAATGGTAGTTGTGGGATGTGGGAAATTCGTTTGTTTTAAATATTTAGCGGTCTGCCCTCTTTCAAATGTAAATCCATTTGTGTTGTCATAATTCATATTACCGCTAATTGTAAAATCATGATTGTTTCCACTTAAATCATAAACTGTATTTCCAGAACCTGGATAAGAGGTCGGATCTCTTGAGTCAACATGAAGTAAAAGTCCGCCAGTAATTGGATTTAATCTAGCAACAGAAGTATTCGAAATAGTAAAGGTGATTATACCATTACTATTTGAGGAAGTTGAAAGATCAAAATTCGGATCACCAAATGTTTTTGTTAAATCGGAAAACGAGAATGTTGGATCAGCTTTGTTAATTGTTAGAGTCATTGTAGCAACCCCTGAAGAGTATATTCCATTAGCAGCTTGAATAACTGTTACGGAAGTAGTTCCTGCTCCCCTAATTGTAACATTATTTCCGCTTACTGTGGCGATATTTGTATCTGAGATTATATAACTAAACGTACCTGAACTATTAGAGGTAGTAGAAAAATCAAAGTTAGAATCCCCAAACGTTCTACTTTCATTAGAAAAAGTGATTGTAGGGGTAACTGTATTTACAGTTAATGTAATTGTTTTACTACCCGAATTAAAATTTGAATCAGCAGCCTGAGAAACAGTAATTGTAGTAGTACCTGCTCCTACTATACTCACTTTATTACCATTTAAAGTCGCTATACTAGTATCCGCTATAGAATAAGTTAAATCAACATTTGAATAATTTCCAATATTCATTAGACCATATCTTTGGGCTAGGTTGTTATAGTTATTTTGGATTTCACTTGAGGTTAGTACTCTATTATAAATTAGAACAACAGGAATGTAGCCGTCAAATAAATTACCACCATTGTAAGAAGCTATTCTAACCAAACCGGGAGAATTACCATTGGGCGTATTAGTAAAATTATCTGAGTCAACCAAGTTACCATTATAATAGAGCTTGAATCCATCAGAATTACTAAAACTCACCGCGGAATAATGCCAACTATTTAACATATTTCCTGGACTGTAGCTGACTTGACTCCAACTTGTATTATGTCCAGCTCTAATAGTGTTTGTACTATTTGCCATCCAAAATGCATGTGCAGCTTCATTCCCACCACTTACGATATTTTTTGTTTTTGATTTCGGATAATAGACAGCAATTTTTGTGTATTGAGTAGAGTTGAGAACTGTTGTGGAATTAGATTGCGCGTAATCGTTATTTTCGTCAAATTCGAAAGTTCCACTATTTAAATCCGATCTAAAAGTTGGGTTACCATAGAGTGTAAAATCATTTGAATTACCACTTATATCATACCAAGTATTTCCCCCAGAAGCTGAATCATATGAATCAGTATCACTTGCATCCAGGTGAAGTACCAAACCAGAGGTAACCACTTGTGTGCCTGGTCTGCTTGATATAGCATCAAGATTAAAATCAGCATCAAGCGCTGATTTAGTAATATTAGAAAGTGTTATTGTGGTGTTGAGTTTACTAACTGTCAAAGTAATGGTTGAAGTGGCTGAATTATAATTGGCATCAGCTGCTTGGGTAACAGTAATTGATGTTGTTCCAGCACCAACAATTGTGACATTACTAACACTAAGACTTGCAATATTAGCATCTGCAATAGAGTAGGTAAGACCACCAGTACTGCTAGAGGTTGCTGAGAGATCAAAATTAGCATCACCATAAGTTTTTGTTAGGTTAGAAAAGGAGATTGTGGGTGTACCTTTATTGATAGTTAGTGTCATAGTCGCAGTGGCAGCAGTGTAACCACCTCCCGCTGCTTGAGAAACAGTAACAGAGGTTGTTCCTACACCTACTATAGTTACTGTATTTCCATTCACAGTAGCGACATTTGTATCTGAAATTAAGTAATTAAAAGCTTGCGAACTATTAGATGTGGGAGAGAGGTTAAAGTTTAATTCGTCGAAAGTTCTAGTTTCATTAGAAATTGATAGTGTAGTTGTTGTCTGATTTGAAGATGAAGTGTAATTTTGAGCTACTTCTTGAGCCGAAAGGGCTTTACTGTAAACCCTAAATGCTTCATATTTTCCTGCAAAGTCTCTGGATTCAACACCATTAAATTCATCACAACAGCCAGGGTTATCCTTTCCTAGGAAAAAATAATTATTTGATCCACTTGAACTATATGTTATATTACTTCTTTGACCAACAAGAACATTATTGACATAGAGTTTAAATACTCGGTTGTTGGCATTTGCATCATAATCCCAAGTTAGTACCAAATGATATTTTTGATTCACATTAAAACTTGATGAAATCCCATTGGTTACTCCATTGGCACTAGAATGAAGCTGAGCATAAAATGTTGAATTTGCAGAGGCAAGGGGGGGCATGTTCCATCCTAAATTATCACTTTGATTGGACATATTGATTACATTACCACTTGTGGAGGTGGGAGTAACTATTACTTCTAGTGAGTAATCCTGAGTTGAAATACCTACAGATGGAATTGCAGGAGTACTTATGTAGTTGTTTGATCCATCCAAAGTAAATTGATTGTTTGAAAAGCTTGTCCCACCAACTATAGTTGCATTATAATTATTTCCACTAATGTCATTCCACGTATTTCCTGATCCAGAATAAGAATTAGAATCCCTAGTATCTAGATTTAAAATTAACCCATCAGTTACAATTTGTCCAAATATAAAAGAGGGTATTGATAAAAGGCAAAACAGTAAGGACTTAACTTCTTTCATTCGGCAAAAATAGGATTAACATCCTATTATTTCAAAAAAAGGCAGTTTTAACTCTCTTATTGTCATCTAATTAAAAATATAGAGCCACCCGTCTATAATTTCACCAGACGTTCCCCCCAGTTCTATTCTGTAGTAGTAAGGTCCTGTGGGTAGAGGCCTTCCTGTTCTTATGTTAGTTCCTCTCCACTCGTTTTGATAATTCTCTGACTGGAAAACAGTACTTCCATCTGCAGCATAAACTCTCACGCTAGTAAAAGGATAGTCTTCAATGTTTATCACTTTCCAGGTAGCCTCCACACCGGGCTGATTAGGAGTAAGTGCACTAGATACGATAATCTGATCATCTGGGAACCCGTCATTATTCTTATCTGTATCCTGACTATCAGGTATGCCATCACCGTCACCATCTGCATTGGCATTAGGATCCTGTGGGAATTGATCTCTGTGATCAGGGATCCCATCATTGTCAGAGTCAAAATCAAAGCGATCGTCAATACCGTCCCCATCAGTGTCTTGACAAAACTCAGGATCTAGTGGGAACTCATCTTCTGTATCCGGGCAGCTGTCATTATCGTCATTAGGATCGATACAGTCAGGGATTAAATCTTTATCAAAGTCATCTGGTGTACTGGCACTATCAAAAGGATCCGTTAGACAATCAATCTCGTCTTGATCTAGGTACTGATCATTATCATCATCGGTATCGGCATTATCTCCAATACCATCGAGATCATTATCTGCCCATTCTTGATTATCGAAAGGGAAGAGGTCTTCGGTGTCTAGATACCCATCATTATCATCATCAGGATCAAGACAATCTGGATCTCCGTCATTATCACTATCTATGGGTTTATCGGCGCTATCTCTAGGATTAGTTCCACAGGCCAGTTCAATCGTATCTGACCAGTTATCATTGTCATCATCGGTATCCGCGTTGTTTCCAATACCGTCTCCGTCAGAATCGGCATGCTCTGAGGCATCTAAGGTAAATGCATCACAGGAATCGCCATACCCGTCGCCATCTAAATCAAGTTGTAAAGGGTTGTTTACATCAACACAATTATCACAAACATTACCCACCCCATCTTGATCATTATCAGCTTGATCAGGGTTTGCTACAGTAGGGCA
>QFDA01000001.1:1058657-1063060 GCA_003130815.1 Bacteroidetes bacterium SCGC AAA795-G10
TTACATCAACACAATTATCACAAACATTACCCACCCCATCTTGATCATTATCAGCTTGATCAGGGTTTGCTACAGTAGGGCAGTTGTCATTTGCAGCAAAAACACCATCATTATCTGGATCTTTTTGACTCTCGGCACAACCTTCAGAGTCAACTGTTGCCCCTTGGGGAGTACCAGAGCACAGATCAAGAGGATCAGTAACTCCATCACTATCAGAGTCAGCATTAGCATTTACTGTATTGTTTGATTGAGTGGAAGAAGCCGTCAGACCTTGGACATCAAAAATAGCATTAGATACAGGACTTATAGTTATGACCTCACTACCGTTAGGTGTACCTGATAGAGGCAGACCAAGCTGAACAGTAGTTCCATTTACACTAATACTAGATGGAGTAGTGGAGGATAGGGTAGCGGTGCCTCCTGTAAGGGCTAGACTAAAGTCATTTGCAGCTAGAGTAGCTGTTGATTGGGCAGTACCTCCAAAGACTGCCTCGGAGAAGATAACCGAAACAGAAGTATTATCAGAGGCTATAGAGCTAGAGCTTATAGTAGGAGGCTCATTAATATCATTGACATTAACAGTGAGTGCTTTTGAAAAAGTATTAGTTCCATCACTAGCTTGAACATAAATGTTAAGTGATGGGGTTGTTTCATAGTCTATATTACCACCTACTAAAAGCTGTGTACCCGAGATAGTAAAAGAGGAGTTATGCTGATCATTAGATCCATTACCACTGACAAGACTAAAAGTAAAACTTGTGGTATCAGAATCCGTTGCTGTAAGATTAGCTACTAAAGTACCTACTGCTACTTCCTCATCTACAGAGGTTGATGAAGTCCCGGTTCCAGAAGCGCTTTGAAAAGTTAAGTTAGAGTTTCCAACCTGAGTAAAGGAGTGGATTGTATACCCGCCATTTTGAGTTATTGTTCCTCCAGTAGCTATAGGAGTTCCTAAATATCTTACTATTACAATTCCAGAGCCTCCTGAACCTCCATTTTGATTTCCACCTCCTGGAGTGGATGCTCCACCACCACCGCCACCAGTATTTGCAGTACCAGAGACACCAGGGCTATTTTGTCCAGCTGTTCCACCAGCTCCACCACCACCTTGACCTCCTGCACCACCTCCAGCTGAAGGTACAGGGTTATGTGATCCGCCACCACCACCACCAGCATAATATGTAGCTGTTCCTGTGATTGATGACTGTATTCCATCTCCACCGTCTCCCCTTCTGTTAGAAGATGCATTACCTCCGGCAGAACCAGCTCCACCACCACCAGCATGGTTATATTGACCACTACTACTAATTATATTACCACCGTTATTACCTTGACCAGCGGTAGCTGTTCCACCATTTCCGTTAACTCCGTTTCTGTAAGATGCTCCACCACCAGATCCTCCATTAGATCCAGTTCCTTGACCAAGACCCAAACCTCCACTAGCATCGTAAGAGACACCACCACCACCTCCAATTGCGGTTTTAGTTTCTAACCCACCACCAGAAAGTTGAGAGTTTGAGCCATTACTTCCATTGTATGTGCTATTTGTTCCCCCTGCTCCTCCAGCTCCCACGGAAACATTATATGTACTATTTTGAAGCCCTTTGAAAGAGCCACTTAATAAACCACCAGCACCTCCACCAGATCCATGACGATATCCACCTCCACCTCCTCCAGCAACAATTAGATACTCTAGGTTTAATTCTGAAGAAAATCCTAGATCAGTGATTGGTTCTAAAACATTTGTGACTGACACTGTAAAAGCTTTAGCAAAATTATTGGCCCCATCATTTACATTAATGTAAATATTGTAACTGGCTTTTGTCTCATAATCTGGTGATGAGTTTATTATTAAACTCGTCCCACTTATTGTAAAGCTATCATTATCGTCGTCCTGGGCATCTCCACTATTGGCAAGGGTATAACTATGAGTATCACTAGTATCAGAATCTACAGCAGATAAAATTCCAACTACTGATGTTGCAGAAACATTCTCCGAAATTGTATTAGATGTGAGACCAATATCCGTTGGTGCCCGATTTAAGTCATTAACGCTAATTTGGAATGCTTTTCTAGTCACATGTTCTCCATCAGAAACTTGGAGATTTACATTTAAAGATGTTAAGTTATCATAAGATATGGTTGAACTTGCAACAAGCAGTTGAGTACCTGACACAGTAAATAATGAGTTATGCTGATCATTAGTCCCATTACCTGTTGCTAGACTATAAGTTAGATTAGTGGTATCTGTATCAGTAGCTGTGAGAGTTGCAACCACAGTTCCAATTGCCGAGCCCTCGTCAAAAGAAGCAGTAGAAGTTGAGGTACCTCCAGATGAAGTCGTAAAGTTTGAGTTGCCTGTCTGAGTAAAAGAGTGTATTGTATATCCTCCATTTTGTGTTATGGTTCCTCCTGTGGCTATTGGGTTTCCTAAATATCTTAGAACCACTATCCCTTTTGCACCATTACCTCCAATACGATTAGTTCCACCGTCTCCTCCATTACCTGTATTACCTGTTTCATTCGAGGCAGCAAAAGTTCGGTTTGGACCACCTGGTCCGCCGTCCCCCCCAGCAGCATAAGTAACTGAGCTGCCCGATATGTCATTTGAGGTTCCTGCTCCACCTCCACCTAGAGTTCCTCGGTTTCTATCTTGACCACGAGCTCCAGCTGAAGATGATCCACCACCACCACCACCATTACCTTGACCTGGTGAATTATTAATCCATCTACCTTTTCCTCCACTGTTACCCTGACCGGCTGTTCCAGAAGCCCCGGCTCTATCGGTACCACACCCAGAACCCCCACCACCAGAAGCGCCTGTTGCACCTGATGTACTACAACCTCCACCGCCGCCACCACCAAGTGCAGTGACTGTAGTTATTCCTTGCCCTACAATAGAGCTACTTCCTCCATTACCTCCTGGACTACTCGTACTATTTACTCCAGTGCCTCCAGCTCCAACAGTAATAGTGTAAGTTGTTCCTGAAGTTAAACTTAGAGTTCCAGTTAGGTATCCTCCAGCACCGCCGCCTCCGCCCCCTTCGTTAGAGTTGCCATATCCTCCAGCTCCACCACCGCCAACAACAAGGTATTCAAAAAATGAAGCTGCGGCTTCAAACGAAAGATCAATCGGTGGCTCATTAATATTTGTTACACTCACCGTAAACGCTTTAGCATAATTTGACGTTCCATCGTTTACGTTAACATAAATATTGTAACTAGTTTTAGTTTCATAGTCAAGTGTTGTACTTGTAAGAAGTGAAGTTCCACTTATGGTAAAACTTCCATTATCATCGTCTTGAGCATCTCCACTTGAGGTAAAAGAAAAGGTAAGAGAGCTAATTGACGTATCGGAGTCAGTGGCAGAAAGAGTACCTACCGTAGTGCCGATGGATGCAGTTTCTGATATTGTATTGGAAGTTAAATTTATATCTGTTGGAGGAAAATCAACTAATGCATTATAGTTTTGCAGTACCTGCTGATCGCTTAAGGCACTATTATAAATAAGTACTTTTGAAATTTTACCATTAAACATATCTCTATCAGAACTCCCACCTCCATGATTTGAATAACCGACTGTTCCAATTGAATAAAAACTATCAGCGCGATAAATATTTGAGGGTTCAGAACTATGCTGTGATGTCCCTTTTAAAACACCATCTATGTAAACTTTTTGAGTTTTTGAATTCCAATCATAGGATACAACAATATGATAAAATTTGTCTTGTGAAAAATTATTGTTTACTGCTAAATTTTTATCGTTATCAGTGGCGTTATATTCAATACGAAATTCAACATTATTATTAGAATTAGAAATTTTTAAGTTTAAGTTATCATTATTATCACTATAATTCATATTTGAATTTCTATAAATTAAAGTCCCATTACCACCCTTAGTAACGACTTCAATAGTGTATGAATAAATATTTGAAATAGATGGTGTAATAATTTTATCATTAGTCCCATCAAATAAAAAACTTTTGTCTTGGGAATCAAAAAAAGTTCCATTTAGAATACTTCCATTATTTCCAAGTCCACTTAAATCATTCCATGTATTTCCAGATCCTGAGTAAGAACTTGGGTTTCTAGCATCAACATAAAAAACCAACCCATTGGTAACTACTTGGGCAAAAATTTTGTTCGAAAATAAAATAATTACCAAAAAAAATTTGACAAACCTCAAAACGAATTTGTTATGGTTATAATTACTAAATATTGAACTAATTGCAACATAAAACTACATAAAAAAAAGGCAAAACAGTAAGGACTTAACTTCTTTCATTCGGCGAAAATAGGATTAACATCCTATTATTTCAAAAAAAGGCAGTTTTAACTCGCTTGTTCTCATCTAATTAAAAATATAGAGCCACCCGTCTAATGTCTCATTAGATGTTCCACCC
>QFDA01000015.1 GCA_003130815.1 Bacteroidetes bacterium SCGC AAA795-G10
CTCCCGGTGCGTCAGTAAAAGATTTGAAAATGCCATTTATAAAATCTATATCTGGTTGCTTATATCCTATCAGATTTTGCTCCGAATCGAAAACTGCGGTTGGGGTTGGTACTAAAAGTTTACTAAACTCAGTGTAAAATCCTAATTTATTATCATCATCAAAAAAGATATCTAGACCTGCACCTAATCTCAAGTTGGTTGGAATAAAACTTTTTTGAGCACCTGATTCATAATTCAATCTTGGTCCAATATTAGAAATATTAATTCCAGATCTGACAAGTGCAGAATTTGATTTCAATTTAAAGATTTCACTTTGATAAAAGGCTGATATGTCAATCCCTAAAGAACTTGCTGATGATGTGTCAGCATCTACAGCGACTTTTAAATCTGAATAAATAAATCTTCCCGCTACAGACATAGAGAATTCGCTGCTTAATTTTAGTGCATATGATAAATCTAATGTCAATTCAGATGGTCTTTGAATTCCTTGATCTACAATTGAACCAGCAATAAATTCATTAAACTGAATCTCCCCAAGGCTAAAATATCTTAATCCTGTTGCCCACGAACTTCTGTCATCAATTTTTTTAAAAAAAAGTACGTTGCCGAGAAAAATATCATCAACTAATTTGCTCAAATAAGGGGTGTAGCTTAGCCCAATACCTTTATCATTTGATGCGAAAGCATATTTTGCAGGATTCCAATATTGAGAATAAATGTCCGCTGATGTCGCTACTCCTAATTCTCCCATTCCTGCTGCACGTGCATCAGCTGTAATCATAAGGAAAGGGACTCCCGTTGTGACTACACGATTAGAATTTTGTGAAAAGTTCTTTTGTAATCCCATGTAAATTACAAAGACTAAAAATAAAAGTAACCTCATTTATTAGTTTTTCACATTAAAAACGTTTTGTATTGGAAATTCTTGTCCATAAATGAAAAAATTAAATCAATATTAAATTGAAAGCAATATTTCCTAATATTAGTCGTTTACTCTTATAAAATAGATTATTTCATCTGTAAATAGAACAAAAATTGATTATTTGTATATTGCAGTGTGTTTTTAAATTAATTCTATAAACTAATATGGACTTTAGAAGTTTAAAACAATTTATCGTAATCTTAACAGGTTTTCTAATTATAATTGGCTGTGGTGGTGGAAATACATCTCGTGGAACCGGTTGGGATATTAATTCTAAGAAAGGTGGATTTCAATATAATACTGAATTTAATGATCAAGAAACTGGACCAGGTTTAGTTTTTATCGAAGGGGGTACTTATACAAAGGGTCAGGTACAAGACGACGTTATGCATGATTGGAACAATTCCCCTACAAAACAACATGTTATGTCCTTCTACATTGATGAAACTGAAGTAACAAATATTATGTACATGGAATATCTAGATTGGCTTGAGTATGTATTCCCAACTGAAGAGCCACGATATAGACAAATATATGAGGGTGCCCTTCCCGATACGCTGGTATGGAGAAATCAATTAGGCTATGTTGAAGAGTTAACAACAAATTATCTTCGTCACCCTGCATATGCAGAATATCCAGTTGTTGGGGTAAATTGGCTTCAAGCTGTGCAGTTTGCAGAATGGAGGACTGATAGAGTTAATGAATTTATACTCGAGAGAGAAGCATTTGTTCAAAAAGACGTTAGATACAACGAAGTAGAAACCAATAGCACATTCAACACTGAAGCATATATGAAAAGACCTGAAACTGCTTATGCTGGTAAAATGGATAGTTTAGTTGGAAAAAGAGGTGAAGAGAAAAAAGGTGACTCCATAGTTAAAGTTTATGCAGGTGTAGAGAAGGGAGTTCTTCTTCCATCATACAGATTACCAACTGAAGCAGAATGGGAATATGCTGCTTTGGCACTTGTGGGAGACCGTGAATATAACAATTACAGAGGAAAAAAGAAATATCCTTGGTCTGGAGAATATACTAGATCTAGTGATCGGAGAACGGAAGGTGATCAACTAGCAAATTTTAAACTTGGAAAGGGAGATTATGGAGGAATAGCTGGATGGTCTGATGACGGGGCTGACATTACTATTCAAGTAAAACAATATCCACCTAATGACTTTGGAGTATACGATATGGCGGGTAATGTAGCTGAATGGGTCTCCGATGTTTACAGACCAATAGTTGACGATGAAGCAAATGATTTTAACTACTATCGTGGTAATGTATACACAAAATCTGTAATAGGTGAAGACGGCAAAGCAGAAATTGTTGCAGCAGATCAATTGATATTTGACACATTACCAAACGGTAAAGTTTTACTTAAGCGTCTACCTGGAGAGCTTCAGCAAGTTGCCATCGACGAAAATGAAACCTTTTTAAGAGAAAACTTTTCTGAAAGTGATAATCGTAACTTTAGAGATGGTGATACTGAATCTACAAGAAACTTTGCATCCGGTAAACCTGAGGAAGGAGTTGATCAAAAACCTGAGACTACGCAAATGTATGACGCTCCAACACCTCCAAAAGTTACTTTAAATGCTGATGGAGAATTAGTTCGAGAATACGATAAAAGCCCTAATAGAACTACATTAATTACAGATGAAGTAAGAGTTTATAAGGGAGGTTCGTGGAAAGATAGAGCATATTGGCTTGATCCTGCGCAAAGAAGGTATCTACCACAATATATTGCCACTGACTACATAGGCTTTAGATGTGCTATGTCTAGATTAGGTTCAAAAAGCCAAAGCAAGAAAAGAGCTCGCCATAAAAGGAAAGGATAAAATTAAAAAACAAGCATCTTTTATTTAGATGCTTTTTTTTTACAATGGAAAATTCAAACCAAATTTATAACGCTTACCTAAATTCTTCTGGTGTAAGTATTGATTCTCGCTCGATAAAAAAAGGGTCACTTTTTTTTGCACTAAAAGGACCTAATTTTGATGGTAATCAATTTGCAAATGATGCTTTAAAAAAAGGAGCTTCATATGTTGTAGTTGATGATCCAAATTCTGTTGAAATCAATGATAATATTTTTTTGGTTGAGGATTCTCTAAATGCACTTCAAAAATTAGCTCTACACCACAGAAAGCAACTAAAAATTCCGATTATAGCAATTACAGGTAGTAATGGAAAGACAACAACTAAAGAATTGATTCGCGAAGTTTTATCTCAAAAATTTTTAGTCCATTCAACCAAAGGTAACATGAATAATCACATTGGTGTTCCAATCACTATACTTCAAATTTCAAAAAATCACGAAGTTGCAATTATTGAGATGGGGGCTAATCATTTAAAAGAAATTAAAAAATTATGCTCAATAGCTCTCCCAAATTGGGGCTACATAACAAATTTTGGTAAAGCGCATCTTGAGGGTTTCGGGTCTGAACAGGGAGTAATAAATGGTAAATCCGAATTGTACGAATATCTTGGAAAAAACAATGGAAAAATTCTAGTTAATAAAGATGACTTAATTCAAGTTGAGAAAACAAGAAAATATACGAGATATCTATTTGGTAGTAAAAGAGATTGCGATATTATAGTAGATTACTTTGAATCAAAAAATGGCCTCTCGATAGGTTTTAAAAAATACGAATTTGAAAGTCCTATTCATGGAAATTACAATTTTGAAAATATTGCAGCAGCATTATCATTTGGTATTTTATTTGAAATTGATATAGACAAGATTCAAAAAGCAATAGCTTCCTACGATTCAAAAAATAATCGTTCAGAAAAAATCATAATTAACAAAACTCCTTTCATTTTAGATGCCTATAATGCAAACCCAACAAGTATGGGTGTTGCTCTTGACTCATTTTGTGATAATTATTCTAGAAATAATTTAGTTATTCTTGGAGATATGTTTGAATTAGGAAAACAAACTTTCACTGAACATGAAAATATTTTAAAAAAGTGCTTAGAGTTAGATATTACAAACATTTATACAATTGGTTCTAACTTTATGAGTACAAAAATAAATAACAAAAGAATCAAAAAATTTGATAATATTGAACAGTTCAAAGTTTCATTTGAAAAATTTAAGATCCATTTTGAATCCGCTCTAATCAAAGGATCTCGTTCAATGAAATTGGAAAAACTAATACCCTTTTTTAAGTCACTTTAAAATTTACTATGATTCTAGATATTGGCTCCTTTTATAATTTCTTCAACCACATCTGGATTTAGAAGTGTTGAGGTATCACCTAAATTCGAAAAATCTTTACTTGCAACCTTTCTTAAAATACGCCTCATTATTTTTCCTGACCTTGTTTTAGGAAGTCCAGATACTATTTGAACTTTATCCGGTTTTGCTATTGGTCCAATAATTTTACTGACAGTAGCGATAATTTCTTTAATCAAATCTGATTCAGTCTGACCATTTATGTTACAAATCACATAAGCATAAATCCCTTGGCCCTTTATCTCGTGGGGATACCCAACTACTGCCGACTCAATTACGCTTGAATGCTCATTAATTGCATTTTCAACCTCAGCAGTTCCTAATCGATGTCCAGAGACATTCATTACATCATCAACACGTCCTAATATTCTTAAATATCCATCGTGATCCCTTTTAACGCCATCGCCTGTAAAGTACATCCCTTGGTAAGTCGAAAAATAGGTGTCTTTACATCTTTTATGATCTCCATAAGTTGTTCTTATCATTGAAGGCCAAGGAAATTTGATGCATAAGTTTCCTTCTACATTATTCCCTTTTAATTCGTTACCCTCAGCATCCAAAATTACTGGTTGTACTCCAGGTAAGGGTAATGATGCGTGAGCGGGTTTATTTGGGGTAATTCCAGCTAATGGTGATATCATTATGCCTCCAGTCTCAGTTTGCCACCAAGTATCAACTAGTGGGCAATTCCCTTTCCCTACATTATCATGATACCAATGCCATGCTTCTTCATTAATCGGCTCTCCAACAGATCCTATAACTTTTAACGAATCTAGCTTGTATGGTAAAATAGGTTCTAAACCTTTAGCCTGCAGTGCTCTTATAGCTGTTGGAGCAGTATAAAATTGATTGACTTTATACTTGTCAACTATTTCCCAAAAACGCCCTGGATGGGGATAGGTGGGTACTCCCTCAAACATAATTGTAGTTGCACCAGTCAATAAAGGCCCATAAATTATGTAAGAATGTCCTGTTATCCATCCAATATCAGCTGTACACCAATAAATATCATCCTGTTCATATTGAAATACATTTAAAAAAGAATATTGTGCATAAACCATATAACCAGCTGTGGTGTGAACAACACCTTTAGGTTTACCTGTTGATCCAGATGTATAAAGTATAAATAACAAGTCTTCTGAATCTAGTGAAGCAGCTTTATGCTGTAAGCTGTGGTTTTTTATTACATCATGCCACCATAAATCTCTACCTATTTTCATCAGTACCTTAGAGTTAGTTCTTTTGCATACAATTACCTTTTCAACAGTATTTGTTTTATCTAAAGCTTCATCAACAACTGCTTTTACTTCAATATTTTTTGCTCCTCTATAATTTCCATCTGAGGTAAGTACCATTTTTGCTTGACAATCATTGATTCTGTCAGCTAGAGCCGAAGATGAAAAACCAGCAAAAACTACTGAATGTACAGCGCCAATCCTCGCACAAGCTAGCATCGCAATAGCAGCCTCCGGTATCATTGGCATATAAATTATTATCCGATCGCCTTTTTTAATCCCATTAGCTTCTAGCGCATTAGAAAATTGACAAGTTTTTTCAAAAAGCTCTTTGTATGAAATGTGAATAGATTTTTCATTGGGATCATTAGGCTCCCATATTATTGCTGTTTTTTCAGAATGAGTGGGAAAATTTCTTTCAAAAATATTTTCAGTTATATTTAGTTTAGCATTTTCAAACCATTTCACGTCAGGTCCATTGAAATTCCATGAAAATGTGTTGTCCCATGTCTTTTGCCATTGGAAAGTTTTTGCAATTTCAGACCAAAAATTTTCAG
>QFDA01000016.1 GCA_003130815.1 Bacteroidetes bacterium SCGC AAA795-G10
CTTCTAATGTTACTGTCATGAGTAACATGTTCCAGAGTGCAACTGCCTTTAACCAAGATATTGGTAATTGGAATACTTCTAATGTAACTAATATGAGTGACATGTTTAATACTGCTGCTCAATTTAACCAAGATGTCTCTGGGTGGTGTGTGCCTAATATTGGATCTGAGCCTAGTAGTTTTAAAACTAATGCCAATGCAACCTGGAGAAACGATGCTTCCAAGCAGCCCCAATGGGGCAACTGCCCATCAAATGCGACACTTGTAATTACCTCTGATGATTCAGATAATATAATTACTACCGGTCAAGTAACCCTCACCGCTACCTTCTCACAGAACATGGCTGCCTCACCGAAGATTTCGATATCGGGAGTAGTTACCAATGTTTCAATGACACAAAGCACTACTGCAGCAGTATGGACTTACTACTGGCAAGTACCTTCAAATATTTCTTCCGGTACAACACTCAATGTTACCGCTACTGCAACCGATACTAATAGCAGATCCTACTCCGGAAATGCCTCCCTTACCCTTACTATAAGCCCTACTTTTTACTTGGCCTCTAATGGGGTAACAATTAAATGCTCTGGATGTAGCGCAGGGGATACGGGTATGGTAAGTGGCACTATATATACCGCTGCTGCTAATTCTAATATTTCATCACTCATAGCTGCTGGGAACTACAATTTAGCTACTACGCTTGTTACTAATATGAATGAGCGTTTTGCCAACAACAATTCTTTTAACACCGATATTGGTTTTTGGGACACTTCTAATGTAACAACTATGATTGGTATGTTTAGTAGTGCGTCTTCATTCAATCAAAATATTGGAGCCTGGGATACATCAAGTGTAACAACTATGAGATCAATGTTTGCCTCGGCCTTTGCATTTAACAATGGTGGTAGTAATACCATAAATAATTGGGATACATCAAGTGTTACAGATATGAGCTATATATTTCATATAGCAAGTGCCTTCAATCAAATTATTGGATCCTGGGATACATCAAATGTTACCACTATGAAATACATGTTTGCTGCTGCAGATGCTTTCAATCAAAATATTGGAGGCTGGGATACATCAGAAGTAACAGATATGTATGCTATGTTTTATCATACTGATGCCTTCAATCAAAATATTGGATCCTGGGATACGTCAAAAGTAACAGATATGGAATATATGTTTAGTATTACAGATGCCTTCAATCAAAATATTGGAGGCTGGAATACATCAAATGTAACAAACATGTCATATATGTTTAATAAAGCAAGTGTATTCAATCAGAATATAGGAGCTTGGAATACATCCTCTGTTACTGACATGGAAGGCATGTTTGAAGGTACAGGTCCAGGCAACTACACCGTGTTTAATAACGGTGGAAGTAGTTCAATAAATAATTGGGATACTTCTAGTGTAATTTTTATGCGCAAAATGTTTTATGCTTCTAATTTCAATCAAAATATTGGTAATTGGAATACATCAAGTGTAATTACCATGAATGGAATGTTTAATTACGCACAAAATTTCAACCAAGACCTCTCTGGATGGTGCGTCTCACGATTTAGTAGTGAACCAACTGATTTTAAAACCAGTGCTAACGCTACTTGGAGAAATGATGCTTCCAAACAGCCCCAGTGGGGCGTATGTAATTCCAATGTGTCGGTAATTTTATCTGATACCGATACTGATAATCTATTAGCAGCATCAGATACAGTAACTATAACAGCTTTCTTTACTGAGGCAATGACAGCTACTCCAAGGATTAGTATTTCAGGACTAGTGACTAATGTTGTAATGACTAAAATTTCAATAGGAGGAAATAGTTCAGTTGTAACTCAGTTAGGAGCAGATATTGATGGACAAAGAACAAATGATGATAATGGTCGTTCAGTTTCTTTGTCTTCTGACGGCTTAACAGTAGCTATAGGATCACCCGAATGGGAAAATACTGGAACTATTCCTAATCGATTTTCTGAGGGTAAGGTAGCTATTTATAGATGGAACGGATCTGCTTGGACTCAATTAGGGTCTAATATCAGGGGTGAAGCAAGAGATAATTATAGCGGTTATTCACTGTCTTTATCTTCTAACGGTACAAGAGTGGCAATTGGAGCATATGGTAATGATGGAAATGGAGCTAATTCAGGTCATGTTCGTATTTATGATTATAATGGATCTGCATGGGTGCAGGTTGGAGCAGATATTGATGGAGAAGCAGATTCCGACGGTAGTGGCAAGTCACTCTCTTTATCCTCTGACGGTTCAAGAGTAGCTATTGGAGCAATGGATAATGATGGAAATGGATCCAATTCAGGGCATGTTCGTATTTATGATTATAATGGATCTGCATGGGTACAAGTTGGAGCAGATATTGATGGAGAAGCAGCAGGTGACAAAAGTGGTGGAGCGGTTTCCCTTTCCTCAGATGGAACAAGAGTAGCTATTGGATCAGAAGATAATAATGGTGCGAATGGATCCGATTCAGGTCATGTTCGTGTTTATGATTATAATGGATCTGCATGGGCGCAAGTTGGAGCAGATATTGATGGTGAAGCAGCAAATGATCTCAGTGGTTGGTCAGTCTCACTTTCTGCTGATGGAACAAGAGTAGCTATTGGAGCAAAAGGAAATGATGGAAATGGATCCGATTCAGGTCATGTTCGTGTTTATGATTATAATGGATCTGCATGGGTCCAAGTTGGAGGAGATATTGATGGAGAAGCAGCAGGTGATCAGAGTGGTTCGTCAGTTTCTTTATCCTCTGACGGTTCAAGATTAGTGATTGGTGCAACTGGAAATGATGCAGGTAATGCCTCAAGTGATAATAGAGGCCATGTTCGTATTTATGATTACAATGGATCTGCATGGGTGCAGGTTGGAGCAGATATTGATGGAGAAGGCGCAGGAGATGCGAGCGGATTTTCGGTCTCGATATCTTCTGATGGCACCAGAATAGCTGTTGGAGCACCTAGTAATAATGGTGCTGCTTCTGATGCTGGTCATGTAAGAGTTTACTCACTTCCTGGAGAAGTCTATAAGTACACTTGGGATATAGATAGTGGTAGCACTCCTCCTTCTGGGATCTACTATGCAACAGTTTCAGGGACTACCGTTGCCACAGGAGGTGCTTACTCAGGAACACAAAGCCTCACCTTTACTTTAGATACTACTGCGCCTACAGTTACTCTTACCGATACCGATAGTGATAATGTGGTTAATGTTTCTCAGGTAGTAACCATTACCGCCATCTTTTCAGAAACTATGGCCGCTACTCCAACAATTTCCATCACTGGAATTGTCACCAATGTAATTATGACACCTATAGCAGGAACAACATCCTATACTTATAGATGGGATACTTCCTCAGGAACTCTTACCACTGGAAATTATGCAGCCACTGTCAGTGGAACAGACCTTATCGGTAATCCTTATGTAGCAGGCACTCAAAGTATCACCTTTAGAGTAGATACTACCTCTCCTACACTTACTATAACCACACCTTCAGGGCCTAAGGTTTCTAATTCCTCACTTGTAGTCACCTTAACATATGATGAGGCTGTAACAGGATTAACAACAAATACTGCACAGTTCTCAGAAGCAATTAATATAGCGAGTCTACAACTACTCAGCGCTTCAAGTGATGGGAGAACCTACACAGTAAGAATAACCCCACAAGCAGAGGGGCTTGTTAAACTTACCCATGCACCAGGAAGCCCCCCTGTTCAGGACCTAGCAGGAAACAGTATTGCCTCTACAGTATCCTGTAGCTTTACCTATGACACATCATCTCCTGAAGTTTTATTGGTCTCAGATATTACAAGCCCTACACTTGGAATTAGTAATGTTGTTTCTATTTCAGCGTATTTTTCAGAAACAGTTTCTCCTACACCTACACTATCCATTTCCGGATTAATTACTAATACGGCGATGAGTAAATTTTCAAGAACACCAGTAAATCAAATTGGCCAGTCGCTTGATGGGGATGGGGCAGGTGATTGGCTAGGGTTTTATTCACAGACAAGTGATAGTGGTAACCGAATTATTGTAGGTGGAATGAGAGGGAATAGTGGAGCTGGATATGCAAGAATATTCGAGTGGAATGGGAAACAATGGGTGCAATTAGGGAATGATATAAATGGTTCTGCAGGAGATGGATATGGTAGAACGGTAGCCATTAGTGGTGATGGTAATGTAGTAGCTGTGGGTGGAAGTGGTGGTGCATCAAATAGCAATAGAGGAAAATATGGAGTTTACACATTAGTTGGAAATACTTGGACCATAAGAAATGGTTTTATCTATGGTGAAGCGGCAAATGATCTCCAGGCGATTGGATCTTCAATAGCTCTTAATCATGATGGCTCCATAGTAGCTTTTGGTGCGGGTAAAAATAAGGGGGGAAGCGCTTCATCCAACAGAGGTCATATAAGGGTATTTAGATGGGATGGAAATAATCTAAATCAAATGGGAAGTGACATAGATGGAGAAGGAACAAATGGAAGATTAGGAGAAGGAAGTTCTGCAGTTGATTTATCTAAAGACGGTTTGCGCTTAGTTGCAGGTGCTCCTACTTATATCAGCAACAATGGTGTTGTAAAGATTTATGACTGGAATGGCTCAAATGCATGGGTCAAATCTGCAGATATTTTTGATCCAGTAGATAGTTCAGGTAGCACAATTGGTAGATCCGTTTCTATCACAGAAGATGGAAAAACTATCTTAGTTGGAGCTACTTTAGGAAACAGTACAGGTCATGTTCTTCTTTTTGAGAATGAGATAATTTCTGGTGTTTCAACTTGGACTCATAAGGCAACCATAGCTGGGGATGCTGCAAATGATGGTTTCGGTTATTCTAGTGCAATTAGTGGAAATGGAAGTAAAATTCTCATTGGAGCTATTGATGCAACTGGTGGTGCTAATGCTAGAGGATATTATAAGTTATTTAGCTGGGATGGTAATATAGCAACACAAATAGGATCAAAAGTTAGTGGAGAAAGTGCAACTGACTTCTTGGGGACCCATGTCCATTTAGGAAGAAATGGCATTGGGATTATTGGTGCTCCTTATCAAAATGGACAAGCGGGAAGAGTTAAAGTTATTGGCGTTGACCGTTATGAATATTCTTGGGATATTGACACCCCATCTATTCCTTCTGATGGTAATTATTACGCTACCGTTGCAGGAAGTGACCTAGCAGGTAATCCTTATGCAGGAACAGAAAGTATCACCTTCACTTTAGATACTACAGCACCTACGGTTACTTTAACGGATACCGATAGTGATAATTTGGTTTCTACCTCAGAAGTAGTAACTATTACCGCTGGTTTCTCTGAAGTTATGACTGCTACTCCTACAATATCCATCACAGGAATTGTTACCAATGTAATTATGACACCTATAGCAGGAACTACATCCTATACTTATAGATGGGACACTTCCTCTGGAACTCTTACTACAGGAAATTATGCTGCTACGGTAAGTGGTACAGACCTTATCGGAAATGCTTATGTAGCAGGAACACAGAGTATCACCTTTACGGTAGACTCTTCTGCTCCAACAGTAACTATTACTACTAATGATCCTGATAATACCATTAAACCAGGAGATAATATAACAGTAACCGTAACCTTTAATGAACCGATGGCTTCAGGTCCAAGAATAACCATAGGTTCTGCAGTAAATAATGTAGCTCTTACGGCGACAAATAGTACCACATTTACTTACTCTTGGAGTACAGGAAGTGTTTCTGCTGGAAGTTATACGGTAACTGTTACAGGAACTGATCTCGCCGGAAATACCTATGCGGGATCAGATAGTATAAAGATTACATTAGACAATACAGCACCAACTGTAACCCTCTCAGATACCGATGATGATAATTTATTAGCCGCATCCGATACTGTAACTATTACTGCATTATTTAATGAAGCAATGACTTCTACT
>QFDA01000017.1 GCA_003130815.1 Bacteroidetes bacterium SCGC AAA795-G10
GGAAAGCCTTTGAAAAAACTATTGATTACATAAATAAAAATTACCCAAATCATTTTATTATTGCAGATGCAAAGCGTGGAGACATAGGGAATACTTCAGGAAGATATGCAAAAGCTTTTTTTGAAAACTATGGAGTTGATGCCGTTACAATTTCACCTTATATGGGAAGGGACTCGATAGAACCCTTTTTATCATTTAAAGATAAATATGCCGTTTTATTGACTTTAACCTCAAATGAAGGCTCTAGAGATTTTCAATATATTGAGCAGAAAGGAGTTCCGGTTTATGAGAAAGTATTAAGATTAAGTACAAAATTTGAAAACGCACACAAATTAATGTATGTTGTTGGAGCAACAAAGTCTGAAAATTTGAAATCAATAAGAAATATTGTTCCAGATTCCTTTTTATTGATACCGGGTGTTGGGGCTCAGGGGGGTAATTTAAAAGAGGTAGTTCTAAACGGAATAAATTCTAATTGTGGTTTAATAGTTAATTCTTCTAGGGGTATTATATATGCTTCACAAGGAAATGATTTTATTGAAAAAGCAGCTGAAAAAGCATTTGAATTACAAAAAGAAATGTCAGAATATTTAAAATTATTTAAAATTATATGATGTTACATTACGCTAAATACCATTCTTTAAATAATTCAGGAAAATGGATAACTTTTATCCATGGAGCAGGGGGGAGCTCTTCAATATGGTATAATCAGGTTCGTTTTTTTAAAAAATATTTTAATGTTTTATTGGTTGATTTGAGAGGTCATGGAAAGTCAAAAGCCTCACCAGAAGGCACTGAGTATACATTTGATAATGTAATTAATGATTTGGTAGAAGTACTAGACTATAACAAAATTAAAAAATCACATTTTGTTGGTATTTCACTTGGTAGTATATTAATACAAAAAATGCTTTTTTCTCACGAAAAACGAGTTGAAAAAATTGGTTTAGGCGGTGCAATCCTAAATTTAAATGTTCAATCTAAAATTTTAATGTTTTTGGGTAAGTTGACACAAAGTATTTTACCTTTTATATGGATTTATACTTTTTTTGCCTATGTAGTTATGCCCTATAAAAACCACAGAAAATCTAGATCCTTATTTATTAAGGAAGCTAAAAAAATTTCTCATAAGGAATTTAAAAGGTGGTATAAGCTTACAAATAAAATTCTTCCTCTGCTAGCAAAAATTAGAGCATATAATGTAAAAACTCCGATATTATATATAATGGGTAGGCAAGATTACATGTTTTTAAGATTTGTAAAAAAAATTGTAAAATATCATAAATCATCAAGGCTTGTTACTCTACAAAATTCAGGACATGTTGTCAATGTAGATCAACCAGATAAATTTAATAATGAATTATTAAATTTTTTTTTAAAAGATTAATAACCTGGTTGAGTTAAAATAAAGCCCTCTTTTTTCTTTGCTTGATCTACCATTTTTTTTACTTCAAATAAAAGTTTTTTCGAATCATATACAACACCTTGCCTTATGGTGTGTTTAACTCCTCCAACACGTATAACATTATTGTCTTTAGTTAATTTTATAGCACCAGTACCGTAAAGAACTTTGAAATTTCTTAAAGGATTTTCTTCAACTATTATAAGATCAGCACTTTTACCAATTTCTACTGAACCTGTTAAATGATCTATACCAAGTGCTTCTGCTCCATTTAGTGTAGCAGATTTTATTACTTCAAGTGGATGAAAACCAGCTTCTCTTAGTAGTTCCATTTCTCTTATATATGCAAAACCGTAAAGTTGAAAAATAAAACCAGAATCAGATCCAGTACATACTCTTCCACCTCTATTTTTATATTCATTTATAAAAGTCATCCACAACTTATAATTTTCTTTCCATGCAACTTCTTCTTCAGTACCCCAAAAATGCCAATATGATCCATGTGAAATTTTACTTGGTTGATAGAAACGCCATAAGGAAGGAAGTGTATAATCCTCATGCCATTCTGCTCTTCTTGCTCTATGAAGGTCTCTGCTAGCTTCATAAATATTAAATGTAGGAACTATTGTAAAATCAAGACTTATTAACTCATTCATTACATTATTCCAATGATCTGAATAAGGTTTGGCAGCCTGCTTCCATAATTTACCAGCTTCACCGAAACGATCTTGCTCATTTTGGTAGTTGAAATCTGGTGAATAATCTTGAATAGTTCGGTCAACAAACAATGCTTCTGGAAGACCGTACCAATGTTCCATTGAAGTAAGACCTGCTCTAGCTGAGTTAAGAGCATTCCATCTAGCTACCCTAAGTTGTGCATGGTGACAGGCAGACCTCAACCCTAATTTTCTATTTTCATCTAAAGCAGCTTTCATAATCTCTGGTTCAGCTCCAAAAAATTTAATACCATCTGCTCCGTTTTTTGCGTTTTGCCTAACCCATTCGCGAGCCTGCTCAGGACTAGTTATAGTTTTTTTTGATCCTTGACCAAATTTTGTGTATGCAAAGATTCTTGGAGCTATAATCTCGTTTTTAGCACTACGTTTTTTTAAATTAGTAGCATATTTTACTCCACGACCACTTGGTTCTCTGATGGTTGTTATCCCGTGGGCGAGCCATAATTTAAAAACGTAGTCCCAGTCTGCTCCTTGATCTTCGCCACCAATGTGACCATGCATATCAATAAAACCTGGAAGTACATACATTCCTGAAGCATTAATCTCTTTCCCTCCTAGATTTAACTTTGGTCTTTTTAATTCATTTATTTCAACGTCTGGAGATCCAACAATCTCTATATCAGTAATTTTATCATTTTCAATAACTATATCAACTGGACCAATGGGAGGTGCCCCATTTCCATTAATCAATGTTGCTCCACGAATAATTAATTGAGTGTAGGGTCCCTCTGCTAAATAATTTTTATTTTGTGCTAAGGCACTCCAAAATGAAAACAAAAGAATTAGAAATAGATAAGGCATGAATTTTATAATTTAATTTAAATTATTTTGGTTTTTAAAGTTGTCATTAATTCTGGTTTAATCGGAAATCAGCATATGAAGACATACCGTGTTCCGCAAGATCGAGACCTTTTATTTCCTCTTCTTTTTCTACTCTAAGCCCAATTGTTTTTTTTATGATGAAGAAAATTATATAAGAAGAGATTACAGAAAAACCACCTACTACTAAAACACCAATCAACTGAATTACTAGTTGTTCAAAACCAGCCTTTAATCCAAATATACCAACAGCTAGAGTACCCCAAATACCACAAATAAGATGTACAGCAATCGCACCGACAGGATCATCCAATTTTAGTTTATCGATTAATGCGATTCCAAAAACAATAATTATACCCGCAATAATTCCAATAAAAATAGAATCAATTGGACTCATTTGATCTGCTCCGGCAGTTATTCCAACAAGACCCCCTAAAACTCCGTTCATGAACATGGTAAGATCGTAATTTTTATACATTAAATTAGAAACAAAACATGATGAAATTCCACCTGCAGCTGCAGCAAGACATGTTGTGACAAGTGTTAACGAGGTTAATTCTGGATCCGCAGATAAAACCGAGCCTCCATTAAATCCAAACCATCCTAGCCAAAGGATTAAAACTCCAGCAGCCGCTAAAGGTAGATTGTGACCTGGGATTGCATTTGATTTACCATTAGAATCGAATTTACCTATTCTAGCACCTAAAAGATAAACTCCAACTAGTGCAGCCCAACCTCCTACAGAATGAACTAGTGTAGATCCAGCAAAATCATAAAAACCCATATTATGTAAAAATCCCCCACCCCATTTCCATGAACCAATTAATGGATAAACTAATCCTACGTATATTAGTGTGAAAATCATAAAACTGTTTAATTTGATTCTCTCTGCAACTGCTCCTGAAACAATTGTTGCTGCTGTAGCTGCGAACATTCCTTGAAAAAGAAAATCGGTCCACCATGTGTATCCAGCAGAGGCGTATTCTGGGGTCATTCCTCCATCAGGCGGAGCAATTCCAAATCCAGCAAATTTAAAAATACCCGCTGATCCTTCTTCAAAACCTGGATACATCAAATTAAAGCCCCCAATCGCATACATTATAAGACCAA
>QFDA01000018.1 GCA_003130815.1 Bacteroidetes bacterium SCGC AAA795-G10
CTCTGACAATGATGGGATCCCTGATCACAGAGATCAATTCCCACAGGATCCTAATGCCAGTGCAGATAATGATGGAGACGGCATACCTGATAGTCAGGATACAGATAAGAATAATGACGGGTTCCCAGATGATCAGATTATCGTATCCAGCGCCCTGACTCCTAATCAGCCCGGTGTGGAGGCTACTTGGAAAGTGATAAATATTGAAGACTATCCCTTTACTAGCGTGAGAGTTTATGCTCCAGATGGAAGTACTGTTTTCCAATCAGACAATTATCAAAACGAGTGGAGAGGAACTAACATAAGAACAGGAAGTGCGCTACCCACAGGACCATACTACTACAGAATAGAACTGGGTGGAACATCTAATGAGACATTAGACGGGTGGCTTTATATTTTTAATTAGATGAGAAAGCTTTTATTCATAACATTAACTTTATTTTCATTTGCTCTTAAATCCCAAGTAACAAACGGTCTCGTGTTACATCTTGATGCTAGAGACACCAATTCCTATTCAGGTTCAGGAAACACTTGGAACGATTTAAGTGAAAATAATTATAATGCTACTATTAGCGGAGCTACATTTAACAGTAGTGGTAAATACTTTTATTTTGATGGTAGTAACGATTATATAAATACAAATAAAACAGCTAGCCAGTTTGGGATTTATAATACAAATTATACAATGGAAGCGGTATTTAGAGTGCCAAATACAAGCAGGGGAGATAACATGGTTTTTGGAACAAATCAAACCAGCCCCGGAAGGGGACTGCATAACGGTACTCGAAATTCAAAATTTTATTTTGGTCATTACAGCCAAGATATAGCGAGTGGTGATATTGTATCAACAAACACTTGGTATCATGTAACTTGGACTTATAGTGGGTCTACAATGAGAATTTATAGAAATGCATCTCAAGTTGCATCAGGTAATAAATCAAGATTTACAGGAACAACAAATATTTGGATAGGGAATTGGGGTAATTCCGGGAGGTATTTTATGGGTGATATAGTCTATGTTAAGATTTATAATAGAGCCCTCTCTTCACAAGAGATAACCACCAATTATAATCATTATGCTAATCCAAATAGTGCCCCTACAGATATAACTTTATCGGCAACTGCCTTCAACGAAAATATATCTAGCGGTACAAATATTGCATCACTCACTGCAACAGATTCGGACAATGGTGACAGCCATACTTTCACCTTAGCAAATGGTAATGGAACTAACGATGCTGACAATAATTATTTTGCAATTCAAGGGGCATCACTTGTTACAAGTGGTACCTTTGATTTTGAAACCAAATCCTCGTATAATGTCTACATAAATACTAATGACGGAACGGATAACTATGCTAAAGCCTTTACATTATCTGTTAATGACGTTAATGAAGCACCAGATGATATTAAATTTGGAAAAAATATATTTAAAGATGGTCTCCTACTCCATTTAGACTCTGGAAGTCCTGATTCCTTTTCGGGCAGTGGTAATACTTGGAATGATTTAAGTGGGAATAGTTACAATGGAACATTAATAAACTCTCCATCGTTTACTAATGACAATGGAGGTATGATTAATCTTAATGGTTCAACCCAGTGGATACAGTTAAATTCCTTCGCAGGGGTGTTATCTAATAATTCGTCCTATACCGTAAGTATATGGTTTAAGTCAACAGAAACCAACGCTTCGGGTCAAGTATACAATAATTCAATTTTTTCAATGCATAACTCCTCAGGAGGAAATATTTTTAGAATTGGTGCTGCTCCAGATGCTAGTAAAGGAGTTTATTATAATTTTGGAGTAGGTGCTCCAGAAGGACGAGCTTCGTCTGGGACCAATCTGCATGACAATCAGTGGCATAATATTTTTATTTCAAAAGATACAGGAGCTCAAGCACAGTTTTATTTGGATAACAATCTCGTTTCTACCAATAATTCTAATACAGATGGAACACCTTTTGATGATGTTGGCAAGGTTTCTATAGGGCAAGAATTTGATAATGCATCAACGAGTGATCACTTCCAAGGGAGTATACCTGTTGTAATTATTTACAACAATATACTCAGTCAAAGTGAAAGGATAGATTTATATAATTCCTACAAAAAAAGGTATATAGATGGCGGTACCATACAATTTAGTTCATCTGTTTCCACCATCACCATTGATGAGGGTTCATCGGTTGGTTCATTGGTAGGCACATTGTCTGCTACGGGTAAGGATGCAGGCGAGAACTTGACCTACAGTCTTGTTAGTAATGGCCAGTCCTCAAGTCAACACAATAGTTCTTTTACCGTGTCTGGGACTAAAATTTTAACAGCTACATCCATTGATTACGAAACGAACTCAACATTAAACCTAAACGTACAAGTCAGTGATGGTACCTCTAATTATCAAGAGGCTTTCACAGTAAATGTAGAAGACGTAAACGATAGTGCACCAACAGATCTAGCCATATCTTCCAGCACCTTTTTAGAAAGTGCTACCTCTGGTACCGGTGTGGCAAGCATTACAACAACCGATGCAGATACCTCAGCTGTAAATTCTTTTACCTATAGTTTAATATCGGGTGACGGAACTAATGATGCTGATAACAGTAGTTTTGCTATAAGCGGATCCTCACTGGTTACAAGTGGAACATTTAACTATGAGACCAAATCCTCACTAAAAGTATACCTTCAAGTTAGTGATGGGGTAGCCTCGTATGCTAAAGCACTTAGCCTTACGGTTTCTGATGTAAATGAAACACCAACCGATATATCTTTAACAAGCACATCGGTGGTTGAAAATATAGCGATTGGCACTCAGGTAGGAGTCCTATCTACTACGGATCCAGATTCTAGCAACACCTTTACCTACAGCTTGGTTAGCAGCAACGATGCAAGAGATGATGATAACGGAAGCTTTACAATAAGTGGAACCAGCTTAGTTACTAATCGTGCAATTGACTTCGAGACCAAGTCATCAATGAATATTTACGTAAATGTAAACGATGGAGTAAATGATTATGCTAAGGCATTTACTATATCAGTATCGAATACATTAGAACCCGTAACTGATCTAGGATTTGAAGTTTCAAGTATAGTAACTGATGGCCTTATTTTACATCTTGATGCTGGAGATTCAAATTCTTACTCAGGTTCTGGAAATACATGGAATGATATCAGTGGTAATAGTAATCATTTTGATATCAACAATGTTGCGACCCACAATAATGAAGGATATTTTTTGTTTAATAGCACCTTGGTTGGTGGAACTGGAATGATCGGACCTCCTTCAAATTCATTTGGTTTATCACAAACAAATCATACTATTGAATTAGTCATGACACCTACTGCAGCCAAAGGATCAATTATTAATTTTAGAGGTGACTCGCATGATTATGCTATAAATGTCCATGTTCCGTGGTCAAATAACAATATTTATTATGATGTTGGAGGATGCTGTGATGCTACAGACAGAATCAGCGGACCAAGTAATATAGTTGGTCAAAAGATACATATAATTTTTAGGTCTAGGCCAAGTACAAACCCCAAGCGGGAAGTCATTTTAAACGGAACTTCAATTTTAAATTCAGGAGTTAATAACACCTCCACAAATAATTTCACAAATATTCCTGTGACACTAGGTGGTTTTATGTATAATAATAACACTTCAAATCATGCTGTTAGTGCTAGACTATATTCTGTTAAAGTCTATAACCGAGCACTTACAGATGCTGAAGTTGCTAGTAATTTTACTGGCTCAACTACAGTTACTGATGGCAGCTCCTCTTCAACAACATCTGTAGACGAGGAAGTTGCAGTAGGTACTTTAGTAGCTAATCTTACAGCAACGGATTCTGATACCACAAGCTTTACCTTCAGTCTTGTCAGTGGCAATGGATCTAATGATCAGCATAACTCCTCTTTTACTATCTCGGGTACACAGCTTT
>QFDA01000019.1 GCA_003130815.1 Bacteroidetes bacterium SCGC AAA795-G10
GGATCTTCTATGCTGTTTTCATATTCTTTAAAATAAGCTGAAAGAGAATTAATTTTTTCCATCATTTTACTAAAATCTTAAATTAATGAATTAATGTAATGAATTTTTTGGGGTTATTGATCCTCTTGGAGTTCTAATGCTTTCTGTTAATTCTTGAACATCTTTAGGTGGCTTAGTTGTTAATCGAGAAACTGAAATTGCAACAACAAAATTGATTAACATACCTAAAGTACCTATTCCTTCTGGTGAAATGCCCCACCAAAAATCATCTGGAATACCAGTGCCTCCAAGCTGAGGTTTAAAGTGAATTATATAAGAGGCTGTGAACAAAATTCCTATTATCATTCCTGATATTGCCCCTTCTCTATTCATTCTTTTATCAAAAATCCCTAGAATTATTGCTGGAAAAAAAGAAGAGGCTGCTAAACCAAATGCCAATGCAACTACTTGTGCTACAAATCCGGGTGGATTTAATCCCGCAAGTCCAGCTGCAACTACTGCTACTGCAATAGCAATTCTCGCTGCGTAAAGTTCCCCTTTTTCACTTATGTCAGGACGTAAATAATTTTTCAATAAATCATGTGAGATAGAAGTTGATATAACAAGGAGTAAGCCTGCTGCTGTTGATAGTGCAGCTGCTAATCCACCTGCTACAACCAACCCAATAACCCAGGGAGATAAATTAGCAATTTCAGGATTTGCAAGTACAATAATATCTTGGTCTACTTTAAGCTCATTTAGATTTGCATCTGCAACATATTGGATTTTACCGTCATTATTTTTATCCTCAAAAGTTAACAAACCTGTTTTCTCCCAATTTTTAAACCAGCTCGGAGCGTCTTCATATTTTGCATTAGATAGAGTATTAATTAGATTAGTCCTTGCAAATACTGCTACTGCTGGGGCAGTTGTGTATAGTATAGCTATAAATAGAAGTGCCCAACCTGCTGAAATACGAGCATCTTTTACTCGAGGTACAGTGAAAAAACGGACTATCACGTGAGGTAAGCCAGCTGTTCCAAACATCAAAGCTCCAGTTATAAAAAACATATTAACAAGGTTGTCTTTATTTACAGAGGTATAGGCATCAAATCCTAAATCCACCGATAACTGATTTAGTTTTTCTAAAAGAAAAACACCATCATTACCCTTTGATCCAAAACCGATTTGGGGAACAGGATTTCCAGTCATTTGCAATGAGATAAATATGGCTGGTACGGTAAAGGCGAAAATAAGAACACAAAACTGTGCTACTTGGGTATAAGTAATTCCTTTCATTCCTCCCAATACTGCATAAAAAAAAACAATTCCGATTCCAATTAAAACTCCTGTATCAAATGGGACATTTAAAAATCGAGCAAATGCTACTCCTACTCCTTTCATCTGCCCAACTACGTAAGTGAATGAAACAAATAAAGCGCATATTAAAGCTACAAGTCTTGCATTTTTTGAATAGTAGCGTTCACCAATAAAATCAGGTACCGTAAATTTTCCAAATTTTCTTAAATAAGGGGCTAATAAGAGTGCTAAAAGCACATATCCGCCTGTCCATCCCATCAAATATTGCCCCCCGGAAAAACCCATAAAAGCAATAAGTCCCGCCATAGACAAAAAAGATGCTGCAGACATCCAATCTGCGGCTGTAGCCATTCCATTAGCAATCGGATTGACACCACCACCTGCTACATAAAATTCTTTAGTTGATCCAGCTCTAGCCACAATCGCAATTAATATGTAAATAAAAAAAGTAAAGCCTACAAGAAGATAGGTCCAAATTTGAGCACTCATATAATTTGCAAAGCCTTAATTTTCATAAACATCAAATTTTTTATCGAGTTTGTTCATTAAATAAACATAAACAAAAATTAAAATAACAAAAGTGTAAATAGATCCTTGGTGAGCAAACCAAAAACCAAGTGGAAAGCCTGCTATATTAAATTGATTTAGAGATTCAGCAAAAGCAATTCCAAAAAGAAATGAGACTAAAAACCAAATTGAAAGTAAAATTGCTAAGTATTTTAGGTTTACTTTCCAATATGATTGTGCCTTTTTACTCATCAGCTAAATATAACTAATATTATATAGTAATGAAAAAATGTTGTAAAAGGATTTTTTTAATTAGTATAAGGAATGTTCGATCTGAATGACCTATTAAACCAATTATAGGATCTTCGAAGAAATACTTCTTTAGAAGCCTTAGAATCATAGGGATTTGGCTTTACTAGATAATTTATTGGGAGAACTGCTCCTTTATCATTTTGAATAACAACTGTGAATTCGACCTGTTTATTAAGATTTTGTTTTTTCTCTAATACTCCCTCAATATCGTTTATAATATTTCTAATCATTAGGGTTGCTTCTAGATGATAGTATTCATTGTCTATAGATGTTTGAAAAGGAATGTCTGAATTGTAATTGAGAAAAACTGATTCTTTTTGAGCAAATAGATTTAACGCAAATAGCATTATTAGTAAAGTGAAAGTTAAATTTTGATTCATGGTTATATGCATAATTTGTATCTCTAATATACTATTAAAATTATTTAACCTCTTGAATTATTCTCAAATATATTGATGGATTTAGTTGTTGTTCACAACAATAAGTGTATTTTATTGATATTCATTTACTTTACCTTTTTTTTTAATGGTTTTATATTGCAATTAGTTTGATATTTCGTAATTATAAGCATAACAAATTTGTTTTGAGGTTTATCAGATTTTTTTTGGTAATTGTTTTGTTTTCAAACAAAATTTTTGCCCAAGTAGTTACCGATGGATTGGTTCTTTACGTTGATGCTAGAAACTCAAGTTCTTACTCTGGATCAGGAAATACATGGAATGATTTAAGTGGACAGGGAAACAATGGTACTATTAGTGGAGCAACTTTCAACAATTCTGGCTGGTTTAATTTTGACGGATCAAATGACCGCATTAATTTCTCAGCCCTTTTAGCTGCAGGAGACGACACCTATACTTTAGAGGCATATTTTAATGCTGATACAAGAAAAACTCAAGTTATTGTAGAGCAAAATTCGTCTAATTCACAAACTCACAAACGCGGTTGTATGATACTTATTAGCGATGGAGATGGTGGATTTAATGGTCAAAGTAACGACAGACATGACCACATCCCTTACGCTACAAATGCCTGGGAACATTGGGTTATTGCGGTAAATGCCCCAAATAATCTAAAAATGTTTAGAAATGGGAATCTTGTTTACAATGGGTCTTTTGCGAATGGAGGGGCTTTAAATATTGGAAACGCAGGATTATCCATAGGATATAAGCTGTCAAACAATAGTGAGTATTTTGATGGACAAATTAGGTTTGTGAGGGTTTATAATAGAACTCTTTCAGAAAACGAAGCCTCACAAAATTATGCAGCATTAAATAATTATAGCCTTAATAGTGCTCCTACAGATATATCTCTAACAAGCACATCGGTGGTCGAAAATATACCGGTTGGTACTCAGGTAGGAGTCCTCTCTACTACAGATCCAGATTCTGGTGATACCTTTACCTACAGCTTGGTTAGCAGCAACGATGCAAGAGATGATGATAATGGAAGCTTTGCAATAAGTGGAACCAGCTTAGTCACTAGTGGTACGATTGACTTCGAGACCAAGTCGTCAATGAATATTTATGTGAATGTAAATGATGGAGTAAACGATTATGCTAAGGCATTTACCATATCAGTATCGAATACATTAG
>QFDA01000002.1 GCA_003130815.1 Bacteroidetes bacterium SCGC AAA795-G10
TGAAGGGATTATAAATATTGAAATGCAATTTATGGCAGATGTGGTTTTGGAATGTGATGATTGTAAGGGGAAAAGATTTAAAAAAGAAATATTAGAGGTTAAATTTAATGGAAATAATATTGATGACGTTTTAAATATGACAATTGACGATGCCATTATTTTTTTTGAAGAAAATAACGAAAATAAAATTATTCGGAAGCTTAAACCTTTGAAAGATGTTGGCTTAGGTTATGTTAAATTGGGGCAATCTTCAACTTCATTGTCTGGAGGCGAGGCACAAAGGATTAAGCTGGCTTATTTCATAAGCCAAGGAGCTACAAAAGAAAAAATATTATTTATTTTCGATGAACCAACAACAGGATTGCATTTCCATGATGTAAATAAATTATTGTCCTCATTTAATTTATTAATTGACCGAGGACATACAATTGTTGTTGTAGAGCATAATTTAGAGTTAATTAAATGCGCTGACTATATTATTGAATTAGGTCCAGAAGCAGGAAAAAATGGTGGATATTTGGTTGGACAAGGACCACCTGAACTTATTTCAAAAATTTCAAAATCAAATACTGCAAGTTATTTAACCAAAAAGTTAATATAGTCTCTTCTGTATTCCTTTGATAAGAGACTCAATTTCATTTGACCATTTAAAAATAATTAAGGGAATTGTAAATAATCCCGAAATCAATAGACATCTTAGAAAAATTGAGAGCCAAGGATTTAATAGACTTGGTATTGAATATACAATAAAATAAATAAGTAAAAGGTTTATGATAATATTTATAGTTTTAGTCGAATAGGGGTGAATTTTAAACAAAATATGAACTAATACAATTTTACAAAAATTAATCAAAAAAATAACAACAAGTGTTGCAAGGGCAGCACCTGTAATTCCAAAATTTTGAATCATGAAGTAATTTAGTAACACAGCAAGTATTGCTGATGTAATTGAAAACCAAAAAACATAATGATACTTTTTTGAATTAATTATTATATTGTTTAAACACCCCATAGACATACTAAAAAGCTTTCCTAATGAAACGATAATGACGACCCCAATAGCGGAAGCATAACCTTCTTGGTTAATAATTTGATAAAAATCAGTTAAGTTGAGATTAATAACCAAAAAAACAAACCCTGATACAATCAATAAATTAAGACTACTTTTTTTTAGAAGGTTTTCAAGACTAGTTTTATCATTTTTATTTAATGCTTTAGCAACTAGGGGGCTTGTTATTTGAAACATTGCTCTGCCTGGCGCCTCAATTATTGCTGCTACATATATTGCCACTGCATAATAAGCTACATTAGCATCAGAGGTTAAAGAAAAAATCATTGACTTATCTATATCTAAAATAAAACTTGCAGCAGCACCAGAGAGAAATATCAAACTACTATATCTTAACATAGTTTTCCATGATGATGGAATAAACCCATTAAAACTCGGTAAATAAATACTAAAACTATATATCATTATGATAATCAAACGGAGATAATATCCACAAATCAAGGAAATGATAAAGATGTCTAAATCAATAAGTTTAAAGGCATACAAAATAAGGAGGAAAAATGTTAAAAGTCTTGGATATACTTCCTTCAAAAAATTTCCAAACACAGATTTTAATTGAACACGCAGCCAACTAAAAAAAATTTCAAAATAAGCTGTGGAAATAGCAATTGAAATTATTAAAAAAGGGAACTTATTAACCAACAAATTTTCGTTAGATATAAAACTAAGTATCTCCTCATTAAAATAAATATAAAATGGAACCAGAAGAACTAATATCAAAAGTGGAAAAAATAATGAAAACCATAATAAACGATCTTGTTGTTCTTTACTACCAGCATCACTAAAAAATTTTATTAAGGTGTGCTGAACACCAAAAGAAATGAAGGGTTGTATAAGATTTGAATTTGCCAATAATGCAATTATAAGTCCTTGAAATTCCTTACCAGGAAAAGATGGATAAAGGAAAAGCATATTTACAGCTCCAATCATAAAGGCAAAACCAATACTTGTTACATTATAAATAGATTGCTTTGTAATTATTCCCATCGGTATTAACTAGTTTTTCTAAAATACTGAAAGTATGCCAAAGCAGTACTTGCTGAAATAAAAAAGAACAAACTAATCCATCTTAAATAAGTTCCTTTCTTTACAATGTCAGGTTCAAATATAAATTCTAGCTTTGATGAGTTTGCAGGAATATTTAGCCCACGAAGAACATAATTTACATTCAAAATACTTTTTTCCTTATCATCTATAAAGACCTTCCATCCTTTTGGGTAATACATTTCAGAAAAAACTGCAAAAGCATCTTTAGCAGTTTTGATCTTATATAACAAATAGTTTGGTTTGGCTTTTACAAGGTTAATTTCGCTTAAAGAATCATTTGTATAGTTCTTTGGGAGATCCTCAGGCATGTCTTTTTCAAGTATTAAAGCAGTTTTTTTAAAATTATTACTATCCATTGCTTTAAGAAGTTCATCGGGTGTATTGAATTCGTCTATTTCATTAATGAACCAGGCTGAACCAAGTGCTCTAGAATTAAAAAAGGTTTTTAACTCTCCACTTTCTTCATCTGGATAGATTATATATTTAACGTTTAAGAAATCCAAAATTCTAGTATTTTGTTTTACTTTATAAGTGTCTATTAATTCTTGAAATCTTCGTGGTTTAGCTCCATGGTAACCACCCAATGAGTTATGGAAATACGAGGTTCTAGCACCAGTTAAGCCCAGTCTCGGTTCAAAGACTCTAAAACGCGTTTTATCATTTTGAATGGTTTGGTCGGCTTTGGTAATTTGGAATGGATTAGTAAGAACTTTTGAATTGACAAAAGCGTTGCGATCTATATATCTGTTAGCTACACCAAATAAATCTATTAGCATCAAAATAAATGTGAGACCTAATGCCACATTTTTTTTGATTTTATCATAATGGAAAAGAAAATATGTGCCTGTCAAAAGAATGCAAAAGATAATAGCTCTAAATATATCAGCCTTAAAAATTGATACTCTTGCTTCCTTAATTTTTAATAAAAGATCATTCCCGTATAAATCTCTGTAGTATGAGTCATTAATTCCAGTAAAGGATAGTAAGCCTTGCGAAATAAAAACAAACACCAAAAATAAAATTGAAAAAGCAGCTACTTTCAAAACTTTATTAATTTCAATTTTTTCTTTTTTAAAATAAAGATTATGAATTCCAATGGCAAAAAGAACTGGAATACAAAATTCTAAAATTACTTGTATTGAAGATACTGCTCTAAATTTGTTGTAAAAAGGAACATATTTTATAAAAAACTCGGTCACAAAACTCAAGTTTTTCCCCCAAGAAAGAATTAATGCAAAAATAACACCTATCGCTAAAGCATTTTTTAATGGTCCATTTATAAAAAAAAGTGAAAATAAAGCAAAGAAAAAAACAGATATACCAACATAAGCTGGGGCTTCTAAAATAGGCTGTTCACCCCAATATGTTGGAACATTTTTTGAAAATTGAAGTGCTTGATTAGAGCTTACTCCGTTTTTTATTAGAAAATCATATACACCGTGTTCCTTTCCCAAATTTTCACGTGAAGCTCCGCCCTGTACTCTTGGAGCAATCAGGTTAAGCGTTTCAAAAATTCCATAACTATACTCGGTAATATAATTAAAGTCTAAACCAGTTGACTTTTCTTTTGGAGTTCCATCTGGGTTAATAGTTAATTCACTCTCACCACGAGTACTAAATTTAGCGTATTCTGCTGTTGCAAATAAAGGAGTTGAATTTAAGCCTAAAGAAATTGTAACACTCGATAATAAAATTAATACTGATGTTGCAAAAAACTTAAGTTCTCTATTCTTCAAAAAGTAATAACCATAAACAATTAAAAAAATACCCATTAGAAATAATAGATAGTAAGTCATTTGATAATGATTCGATCTAATTTGCATTGCTAAAGACAGGGATGTCAGAACAAATCCCCAAAACCATTGCTTTCTAAATAGTAAGAGCATACCTGCGATCACAAAAGGGATAAAACTAATTGCCAATGCCTTAGTATTATGTCCAACCTGCAAAATTATAAGCAAGTATGTTGAAAAGCCAAATGCAATTGATCCGAAAAGCCTAATTTGCCAGGGAAATTTTAGTACCGTCATCAATAGATAAAATCCAAGCAAATAAATAAATAGTATATGCGCAGGACGTGGAAGAATTCGGAAAAAGGAATATATTGGATTTAAAAAATCTGCTGGGTACTTGGCGCCTAGCTGATAAGTTGGCATACCGCCAAAAGCATTATCAATCCAATAGGTCTCTTTCCCTGTTTGAGCTCTGTGATTTTTTAATTGTCTTGACATCCCTTCATATTGTCGTATATCGGACTGAAAAAGTACTTTACCAGATAACAATGGGTAGTAAAATAAAAGGGATATTATCGCAAAACTTATAATAATTACTAAATGAGGAATAAATGCAAAGTGCAAAATACTTTTATTCGACTTCCTCATAGTCAATATATTCACCAAAGGATTGTGATGTTCTTTTTTTCGTTCTTTTTTTATATTCATTAGGTTTAGGCTCTTTAGCTTTTTTTAATAAACTAGATAATAGAATTTTCAATAAAAAAGGAGAAAGTAACCTTAGAATATAGATTCCACAAAGAAAAAATAATAAGAGTTTTAAAATTATAGCCAATGATTTTAATTTGAGTTAAAATTAAGTATTTCATAATTAATTTGCGAAATTTCAAAGTCTAATAAGAAGTTCTATATCCATTAAATGCTGGAATGTTCTTTTATATTTGTTTAATGGTTTTCAGGAATACTCTTTTTTTGTTTTTATTCTCATCGAGTATTTTAATTGCTCAGTATACGGATCAAATAAATTCAAATAGACCAGGTGCATCAATCGGAGCTTTTTCAGTAGGTAAAAACGTTTATCAATCAGAATTGGGATTCTCATATAGAAACTATGCTCATAGCGGTTACAATAATTCAACATTTGATGCAGCAGTTGGAATTCTATCTCTTAGATGGGGATTTTTAAGTGAAAATTTAGAGTTAACTATTAATAGCAAGTATGCTATCGGAGTTTTAAATTCTAAGCTGTTTTCTCTAAACCAAAAATCAAAAAAGCAAGGTTTTTTAGAAAATTTCGTTGGCTTTAAATATTTATTTTATGATCCTTTTAAAAAAGAGAGGGAGATTAATGTTTATAGTTGGAAAGCAAATAACGGTTTCAAACTAAGAGATCTGATTCCTGCAATTTCATTCACTTTTGGGAGCAATGTTAATTTTGAAAATAATAATCCTTTCCCCTACAACAATTTTTTTGGAAATATTTATCGTCCTTTATTTTTTCAAAACTTAGGAATACCACCTGACAAAGAACCATTTTTTCATCTTAAAGGAATTTTAGCTACACAATCACACTTTTTAGGATCATGGGTATTTGTGACCAATTTTATATATGATCGTTTCCTGTCAGACTACCCTGAATTAAATTACATTTTGACCCTGACTCATACAATTAATAATTATTGGTCTGTTTACATTGAAAACCAGGGCATAAAAAGTGACTTGTACAGAAATTTTCTTTTCCGATCAGGTGTAGCTTATCTCTATTCTGATGATCTACAAATTGAAGCTACTATTGGTGCATCAACAAAAACAACACCAAGTAGTATTTTAGCAAATATTGGAGTATCTTATCGCTTAGATTTTCACAAGAATTTTATTTCAGGAGAAGAAAAAGAAGAAAAAGAGCTAAAGAAACAAGAGAAAAATCTTAAAAAGACTTTTAAGAAAAATACGAAAACTGAGAAAAAAAGAAATCGTAAGGCTAAAAGAAACTGAGGATAATGAATCAGAAAATCGATATCAAAAAAGTCAGTTCACAAAGGGATTATCAAACCTTTGTGGAATTTCCATTTACCTTATATAGAGATAATCCTTTTTGGGTACCCCCGCTAATTAAAGATGAAATTGAAACACTAGATCCACAGCTTAATCCTGTTTATCAGAATGCAACTGCATCTTTATTTCTAGCATATAAAAATGGTGAGGTGGTTGGTAGAGTTGCAGCAATTATTAACTGGATAGAGGTTAAAGAAATAAAAAAAAACAAAGTCCGTTTTGGATGGTTTGACTTTATAGATGATACAAATGTCTCCAAAACTTTGATTGAGGCTGTTATTTCATTTGGAAAAAAACACAAAATGGAAACTGTTGAAGGGCCTGTGGGTTTTTCAAATTTAGATAAGGCAGGTCTACTAATTGAAGGTTTTAATGAGCCGAATACTATAATAACTCTTTACAATTTTCCTTACTATTCTAAACATTTAGAAAAGCTAGGTTTTAATGTAGCAGCTAAATGGGTAGAATATGAAATAAAAATTGATGATTTTGAATCATCGCCGGAAAGAGTTAAAAGATTTTCAAAATTAATAATGGACAAATATGAATTAACATTATTAAACTTTAAAAAAAGAAAAGATATTATACCCTACGTAGACCAAATGTTTGAATTGTTAGATAAAACCTACAATCAGCTTCAAACATATGTTCCTATCCAGGATTATCAAATAGAAAATTATAAAAAAAGATTTTTAAAGTTTGTAAATCCTGACTATATCAAATGTATTATTGATAAAAAAGGAAAACTTATATGTTTTTCAATAACAATGCCCTCTTTCACCGAAGCTCTAAAAAAAATCAATGGTAAAATTACTATTCTCAATACCTACTACCTACTTAAGGCTATGAGAAAGAATAATCGTGCCTCGTTTTATCTAATTGGAGTCCATCCAGATTACCAGAATAAAGGAATTACTGCTATAATTTTCAATGAGATGCAAAAACTATTTAATAAAAAACAAATTATAAGTGTGGAAACTAATCCAGAATTAGAGGAAAATACTGCTATTCAAAAGCTATGGAAAAATTATGAGCATAGGCTTCATAAAAGAAGAGCTACATTCAACAAAAGTATATAACGTGATTAATGAGGGAACAATTATTGCAATCGCCACCCCAGTAGGTAGAGGAGCAATCGGGTTGATTCGTTTATCAGGACCAGAATCTATTGCAAAAACAAATCTTTTTTTTAGACCCAAATCAAATAAATCCTTTGGAAGTCTACCTTTTAATAAAGTAATCTTAGGAGACTTTGTTGTCAACAATACTATTCTTGATGAAGTTCTTGTAACAAAATTTGTATCACCAAATTCTTATACTGGTGAGGATTTAGTAGAAATTTCATGTCACGGTTCTAATTATATTCTACAAAAGATTGTTACTAGTTTTGTAGAAGAAGGCTTAATGCCTGCCAAGGAAGGGGAATTTACACTTCGTGCTTATTTAAATAAAAAAATGGACTTAAGTCAGGCAGAAGCTGTTTGTGATATTATATCCTCTGAAAGTTCAGCAGCACACGAAATTGCAATAAAACAATTGCGTGGTGGCTATTCTAATAGAATGAAAAAATTGAGACAGGAGCTTATAAAATTTAAGTCTTTAATTGAATTAGAGCTTGACTTTGGCGAAGAGGATGTTGAATTTGCGAATTTAAATCAACTAAAATTATTACTTGAAAATCTCCATAAAGAAATTAATGATCTAAAACTCTCATTTAGTTATGGAAATGCAATAAAAAACGGAGTACCGGTAGCTATAGCAGGTAAACCAAATACAGGAAAATCGTCATTGTTAAATGCTCTCTTTAATGAAGATAAAGCAATCGTTTCAAAAATCCCTGGTACAACAAGAGATACAATTGAAGATACACTGACTATAGATGGTATTTTGTTCCGATTTATTGACACAGCTGGGCTTCGAGATACTGAGGATGTAATTGAAGCTATTGGGGTAAAAAAAGCAAAAGAAAAGGTCAAAAAATCCTCAATTTTAATTTACATGTACGATAGTGATTCTAATTTAACTGATATAACTAATGAAATAATAGGATTATTAGTTAACTCCCCTACTCTTATTACTATTGAAAATAAAATTGATAAAAATAATAACAAGTTTAACTCATCTTTAGCTTCAAAAATTGAGAGTAAATTAAATTCAGTCAAAATTTATGGGCAATTAGGAATTTCAACCTTCAATCCTAAAAGTCTAACTCCCCTCAAAAAGATGCTTGTCAAACTTGTTGAGGGCCTAAAAACTAACTCTAACTATATTATTCAAAATACAAGGCACTACAATGCTCTAAAGGAATCTCTTGTATCAGTTGAAAAAATTCAAAAAGACCTTAATAATAAATTAAGTGGAGATTTATTAAGCGTGGAGTTGAAAGAGGCAATTCATCACATTGGTTCAATTACGGGGGAAATTGATCATGATAGAGATGTTTTGGGGTCTATTTTCAGCCAATTCTGTATCGGAAAATAAATGTTAAACTACCACTTTCCAAATTGGCTAATCTAAATTTACTTCAATATCCGTTGCATTAACCTCTCCTATTTCTGCATTATTACTGTAAATTCCCATGAAATGAAGCTTATTATTTTCCATATAGGGAAATAGATTATATGTAATCAAGTCCTCAGCAATCAATTCTTTATTGGTATAATTTGAAAAAGTTCCATCCTGATTATTTAGCCATATTAAGTGATTTAATTTAACTCCTCCTGATTCCAGGATGTTAAAGTTATTTGGCACTATTCTGTATAGAGATCCAAAGGCGTGAGGTCTCAATACTATATCATCATAATTATCATTATTTACATCAAACATTAAAAACTCTCTGAATAATAAATCCTGTTGACTGTAAATTGGGCTTGTATAAGAAAGCTCATATTCAAAGTTAGATTTTGCTATCCATGCTTCAAATGAATTAACTGTTCCTGATGAAAATCCTTCTCTTGCTACAATTAAATCTTTCTTGTTGTCATTATTTATGTCTAAGACTTTTATTGAAGTAGCTCCTAACCCTATGTTGTAGATTGATGAAGGTATTCTTGATACAAACTCTAATTTATAAGTCGATTTTTCTTGATTAAGCTGATAGATCCTGATATCATTGAGATTTTTATCATTATTTGGGTCACCTCCTCCATAGCTAGCTGTAATTATCTCTGCATAATCGTCTCCATTTAAGTCACTGATTTGCATCGTAAATGGTGTTATGTCAAATGTTTGTCCTTCATTTCTACTGTTAACTCTAATCTTAGTATTATCCATTTTAAATGATCCATTTCCGTTTTGATAAAAAAGTTGAATAAAGTTGTCTTTTCCGGGGGCAACACCCACGTCTAATAAGCCATCTGCATTTAAATCACCTACACCTAATCCATGATAATATCCCATTTCGCTATCATTGTTTACCCTAGTCCAGATAATGTTTCCATCTGAAATGACTTGACCCATAAATAAATCTCCTTCCCATCTGTCTCCCTCGGAGAGGTCTCCAATTTCATTTCCGTCACAAATGAAGAAGACATCATTCCTTTTTTCGAAGTTTCTTGGTCCCCAAAAGCCAGGCATCTGATATGAATTATTGTATTTCCACAGACCATTTTCTTTAATTAACGTGAAGCTGGGCACCCTATTTTCATCTGTTCTTTCTTGAACACCGATGTCAGAATTACCGGCTATCCACCAAGCTTGACCAGGGAATAACATATAATTTTTGTTAGAACTAGCGTAATGAAATGGTCCTGAAACAATTTGTAATGTCTGGTCAAGTTCCTCAGCTGATAAACCAATTTCGTTCATTGGTAAATTAAATGTATTCTTTCTAATTAGTAAAGAACTTTTATTCCTTTGAAATAAAGCTTGAATATTTGTATCTGAATTTAAAGCTAGTGTCAAGGTATTAGAATCACTATCACTACCCTCCCAACCCAAAAATTCATAACCATCATCTGGAGTTGCAGTAATGGTTATTTCAGTTCCTTCATCATAAGTCCCTCCTTCTGTAGATACAACTCCCCCTTCTCCAGCAGAAACTGTTAGAGTGTATTGTGTGGTGTCTGGTATCGTTTCTTGTGACTGAACGACTGATGGTGGTGAAGACATTTCTTCTTCTTCCTCAGAACAACTATATACTAATACAAATACGCTCAAAATAAATAATGGCAAGAGGAATAATTTTTTCATGATTCTAAAATAAAAAGAATGTTTTTAAAACAAAACCCTCCAGTTGGGAGGGCTTAAAATTTTATAAGGTCATCTATTCTCACTGGACTATAAGAGTCAATACTTTTTCTAGCTGCTATACCAATTAATATAGACATTAAGCCGTCTCGTAACCCGGCAGATCTTTCAAATTGATCTGACTTAATTGAATCATTAAAAATACTTTCATGAAGAAGTTCGTCACCACCACCATGACCTCCTTTTTTAGTTGAAATTTCATATTTATTAAAATTACTCCATAACTTATGAACTATTATGTTTTCCTTAGTTGCTTCTTCGATTAGCTCCTGGTTCATTTCCTTTTCATGCATTTCCTCTTGAGAAATTTTTGAATTTTTTTCATATGGTATATCAAGAGAGGCCTCAATTCTCCCCTCAGAACCATTAAATGCAATTCTCCAACCTTCAAATGGAGAGTAAGTTGTTAACGAATAGTTTACTATAATATCATTTTTATATTTTATTTGTGCAGACATTTTATCGTAAATATCTATATCCTCTCTAAAAAGACAATTGTCTCTAATATATCCGTCATGCTTTTCATTTTTCACATATAAATCCATAAGTCTTTTGTCTTTTGTTATATCGAAATAATAATCGCATTTTTTAGTGAATTTACAATCTCTACAACTTTTACCTCTAAATTTACCATTCGAACCATAATGTTCGAGGCTCCCATATGCAAAAACCTCATCTGGATCGGAACTTAACCACCAATTAAGTAAATCAAAATGATGTGTTGCTTTATGTAACCAAAGTGAGCCTCCTTTTTCTTTATATCCATGCCATCTTCTAAAATATGATGCACCATGATAAGTATTTAAATACCAATGAAAGTCTACTGAAGTAATATCACCTATTATATTTTTCATTAATAGTTTTTTTATCTCCGTTGTGTATGGACTCCATCTGTAATTAAATCCTACAATTAACTTTTTCCCAGATTCTTTTTCTGCATTTAAGATGGACTGTGCTTTAAATTCATCAGTTGTCAGTGGTTTTTCTGTGAGGACATCGATTCCTGATTTAAGTCCTTTAATTATAAATTCGTGGTGAGTATTATCTACAGTGCAAACAATTACTAAATCAGGTTTTTGTTCGTTAAGCATTTTGTCAAAATTTATATAGGTTTTACAATTAGTACCTATAAAATTTTGAGCATATTTAAGTCTTCCTTTGTTAGTGTCACAAAGGCCTACAAATTCAAGAACTTCAGAATATTGTTCAACTAATCTTCTGCCCCAAAAACTAGTGCCTCTAATTCCTGTTCCAACTAAAACTATTTTCAATTTCTTTTTTTTATGAAATGAAAAGGCATTTATTGGAAATGAAAATGATGCTGCAAGCATACTAATTGATGCTAAAAATTTTCTCCTTGTATTATTCATAAAAAATATTTAGTTAAACTGGAAGAATTATTTTTTTTCTTTAGCTCTGTTGTGAATATTTATTCTTTTTATTTTACCCTTTTCGAAATTGACATCTGCAACAACATTCATAAAAATTTCATTACCATCAACAGTATCAGTAAATTCATTTCCTGTGGTTAACCAGTGTTCTATTGATCCATCTTTTTTTTGAACAGAATTAGTTACCATCCAGATAACTTTCCAACTAGGATTACTCGTTTCAAACCAATTTTTTAAAACATCAACATGGGCTTTAACACCTTTACCTACTGTACCATCTGCACGATAAACTTCTATATCATCAGAGTCAATTTCAGCTATTTTATCTAAGTTTCTTTGATTGTGAGCCTGAATATAATCTATCCATATATCTGTAAGTCCAAGGTCACCTGATATTATATTTAATTTGTCCCCTTTTGCATTAAATTCATATCCAATAATTAATTCTTGATCTTTTTCTTTACTGGATTTTGTTTGGCAAGAAACAAAACTAATAATTAATGTAAGTATTAATAATTTTTTTTTCATTTTGATGGATTTATAATAAACAATGCCCTAATATAGAAAGAAATAGATTTAAACGAAAAACCCTCCACTTTATGGAGGGTTAAATTCTAATTAAAATAAGTTGGAGCAGCTAGTTTATCCAGCCTCCAATTTGTGGTCTAAATTCAGCACCATATCCTTTCCCTTTGGTCTTTAATTCATCAGAAGCATTGCCTGCTATAATTACTTTATTAATTGTGAATAATTTCAAAAACTCTTTCGAGTACTCACTTTTTTCAAAGTTGTTTAAATGATGAACAAAGTCGTCAGATGTATAATATTTTTCTACAAGATTTACTTTTTTACCGTTTTTAGAAATAAAATATCCAAAATCATATGTCCCAGGTTCAGTTTCACGAACGAAATTGCTAAATCTAACTAAAAATTTCTCAACATCTGATGAGGTAAATCCTCTATTTACAATTAATTCGGCTAAACCAAGTACTCTTTGGGAGGTCTTATTTGTTGCCTCAGCAGCTTTAATTTCTACATCAAGTAAAGTTGGATCAAAAAAGTGATAAGCAGCAACTATTTTATCGCCTTCAAATCTAAAACCATGATGAACAATAATTTTTGCATCATTCCCAGTATATTTTCCTTTTCCTGTCCACTGAAACCATGCCATAGACCAAACTGAGCCATTATTATATCTAGCTGAAGTTAAATTTAAGCCCTCAGTATCATTTTGTATATTTTCAAATAAATTGTGATGATTTTCAACTCCTGAAATCCACCCTTCTTTAGTTACTTTGACATTATTGAAGTAAAACTCCTCTGAATCATCTGAAATCATGTCAGCAATTTCTCTGAACTTTCCTTCAGTATACTTTTTCATTAATTCCCTTGTCATTTTAACTTCCTTACTATTTTGATCTAAAACTCCTCCTAAATCACCACTATCACTTTGACCACAACTCAGAATTCCTAGAACAACGAATAATAAAAATATTTTTTTCATTTTATTAGATTTATAATTAACACTAAGCAATATACAAATATGCCGTAGAAATGTGTAAACATGTTTTTATAATAAATAAACTAAATTTATTTATACTTATTGGATTACAAATACTTGATATATTGTATTAAAATTGATTTATAACAGAAATGAAAAATTTTAAATACATAAAAAGCTTTACTATTCTAGTTTTTTTAGCAATATTTTTGGCTTCCACATCTTGTGAAAAAGAAGAGACCCAAAATCAAGGACCTGATTATGGTCCTGGATATTAGGAGTTGGAGTAGTTAATACTTTATGGGTTAAAGTTTGTAGTTCCTAAATTTAAAATAAACAGCTACAATACATAGAATTGATCCTGCTGGTAAAAAAAAAATTACACCTAATAAAATTAAAAATTCTGCAGTATTGGTGCCTTCCACTCTACTTGGTATTTCTGCTAAATTTTTCTTTAATTCCTGGAAAAAGTTTTTCATTTTTTTGCATCATTTAAAAGATAACAATTAAAAAATATTTGTCAAAATTTCACAAAAAATGAAAATTAGTTCTCTACTCTAAAAACTTTCCTATATATGTGGGTTTTGTTATCAAATGTCCAGACTTTCTTTCCAATTTCAGAATCCCACATTTCATTCCACAAATCTTCATACTCTTTTCCAACATCATGAGTCATTTCGTAATGTTTATCACTTGTATAAGAGCTAATTTGAAAATATCTTAATGTTTTTTCTTGATCACTATTTTTTACCCGATATAGTTTGTAAAAATTTTTCCCATAGCCGGCATTTTCTAGTGTTTTGTTTACTTCCGAATTAAATTTTAAAAATTCTGATTCTAAATTTTGTGGTACATCAAAAAAATGTACACTTAATCTTTCTTGATTTTGTCCCATTACTAAAGATGAAACTAAAAGAACCGTTAATAGTGTAATTATTTTTCTCATTTATTATTTATTATAATTAATATATACAAGGCACATTCCAACTATAATCATACAGATTATCATTACCCAATTTACCCAACCAATATTTTTCATTTTTTGAAGATATTAAAATTATAGCCTCACAATATTGCATATGCCTAATTTTTTAAAATCGAGTTAAGTAAAACGTATTACAAAAATCTAATTTTTAAACTACTGCAATAATACTGCGAACTTTCAGGCATCAAAAGTTTGTTGTATATTTCAATAATACTCAAACCAATGAAAGCTAAAAGATTATTCAAAGTACTAATAATATTAACTATATTTTTCTCTTTTAAAAATTGTTCAAACGAAAATGAAGGGTTAGTTGAAAGCACTCAATATGAATGCAAAGTAGATACAATTTCATTTTTATCAAATTCATCAAAGGGATTGTCAGACCAAGTAGAAGTTGTATTTGCTGTTTCACTAGAAGGACAAACTAATTTTTTTACTGTAGTTGATGAATTTAATTTGGTTAATGGACTAATAACAATTGGGGACAAGCTTATATATGTAAACAACTTTTTAGCTAAGGATCAGAAAGCAACATTTGATTTTTACTATGGGGAGAATTTAGGACCTTTCTGTATGGAACTATTTTCTGCCATACCAATGCATTCACACGATGCATTTAATGCAGAGGCAGACAGAGTTGATTCTAGTAAAAATGTTGGAAAATGGAAAGTGAAAAAAGTGAGAACTTTAAGTTCTAATACCCCACCAAATTAAAATTTTATAAAAAATTAAAGCATTAACTCCTCAATACAGTATGTATCACCAATATCATACTGATTGTAAATTTCTTCACTTACAGAACCTGTACCTAATTGAAGATTGCTGCTATTCAGACCATTTGATCTATCCCACTCGAAATAAAAATTACCATTTCCACCGTATTTATTTTGAATTATGATACATTCAGTTTGTTTAGTACAACTTATAAGTAAACAAAATAGAATCAGGTAAGAAGTGAAATTCAAAATATGATTTATAAATTATTTGCTCAAAATTTTTAAAAGACCTAGTTTTTTTGCTTCTTTCTTTTTTAACTTTGTCAAAATACCATTTTCTAAAACATAATATCTTTCTTTCATTACGAATTTTGCTGGCTCATTTCCACCATAGCCTTCTTCTGCTTTTTTTGCCTTGACATATTCAACAGTTGGCTTAAGTAAATAGGTTGATTCTTTATCTTCGAATATAAGTCTGAACCATTTATTGTTAAATGCTATCCATGTTTCGTTTTGATCTAAAAGCAGTTTTAATTTATTAGAATAAGGTAAGTATCCAGGACCAAATTTAGGTTCCATCATGTCACTGTAAGCATCAAACTTAATCAAGGTTTTTTTGCCGTCGATAACTGTATAAACATAGTCTTTATGATAATATCTAGAACCAACAACATTTTTTAAAACATTTCTTCTATTTAATTTGTTATCACCAAGTTTGCCGTATTTACTCATCTCGCTATTAAAGTTTTGCGAAAACATTGTAAAGGGTAACAGAAAAATTAATAGGTATTTCATAGTCTATAGTTACTCAAATTTATTAATTGTTCTTAAATTAAAAGTGTTTATCGAATTATTAATTATAAAATGAGAAAAAAAATACACCTAGCTTTTACCCTTTTTTTTATTTCTTTCATAGGAAGCTCGCAATTTGGTACAATTGGATATGACTTTAAGGATCCTTACGTAAAGTTTAAAGATTTAAAATTTGCTGTACGCCTATCAACAGAAAACAATATATATTGCCCGAATCCAGAAAATATTTCCATAAATAAAGTTTCAGATAACGAGATTATTCTTACCAGTAAGTCACTTTCGGCTGCTGGAGGTCAACTGATTTCTGATGGAATGGTTGAATTAAAGATTTCAAGTTCAGAAAATGAAAGAATCTCAATTACAGCTAAAGCCAGTCACGTTTCTGAATTAAATAAAAGTATTTTAATTCTTATAAAGGGTATTGATGTTAAATCAATGATTTCGGAGCAACCGCAGGCAAAAGGTGTTAAAGAATTTAAAGATAAAAAAGAGATTCGTGTAAGTTATCCTTCAAGGTCTGCTACAATGCCACTTGTGTTTTTAAAAAATGAAAATGAGGAATGGTATGTATTGTCTAAAGACAAAAAATTAAGAAAAAAAGGTTTTGCTTGTTTTTATGACCATTTAACTAATGAACCCGTTGTTGTTTTAAGTCATGACAATGATATGCGCAGTATTTCAAAAGAAATTAGTGCCCCAAGGTGGGTGCTAGGAAAAAATAAATCAAGATTAGAAATTGTAAAAGAAAGATGTAATGATATAGAACAAAATTTTGATCTTGATCCATTCCCTAAAAAACCAAAAAAATATACGGATTGGGCTAATAATTTAAAATTGGTAACCTTTTTTCATGGGGTGCATTGGACTGGCCACATTTTTAATACTTATGATCAAATAGGTGAGCAATTAGAATGGATGACAAAGACAATTGATGGTAAACAAATTTTAGCATTTTTACCTGCCTGGGATGGTAGATATTATGTGAATTATCCTGAACATGAGCCAGATGAAAGAATGGGTGGAAAAGTTGGTCTGAAAAATCTTATAAAAAAAGCACACAATCTAGATGTGAAAGTTGTTCTTATGTTTGGTGGTCCAAATCTTTCAAATTTTAAGTTTTTGGATGAAAACAATATGTCTGATGCGGGATTAAAGACTCCTAACGGTCATAGTAGACTTCAAAATTGGCTAGACTGGAATACAGATTTAAATATTGAGACGATGGGATTAATAATTAATTTTGGCCATCCAAAGTATAGAGAGTATATGATTTCAAAAACAGCAGAACTTTTTGATACTTATGATGTAGATGGTGTATTTTTAGACGGTACTTTGAGGTGGGAAAATAGTCCTGATTATTCTCCTTATGAGGGACTGGTTCAATATACCAAAGAAATAAGAAAACGTTATCCAGATAAACTAATAATGGGTGAGGATGGATATGATTTAGTTTATGGTCTTTTTGATCTTTTTCATACTTCAGGTGGACCACTGGGACTAGAAAATTACTTACTTAGATATACTCGTCAATTCTATTATTTAGCTTATCCCTCTGAAAGTGGCAGCGCAGGTGTCCACGAGATTGGTTGGTCAAATAATTCCGTTACGATAAAAAATGCAGATCCTGATTACACAATACCTTCAATGTCAATATTTTATGGAGATGAAGTAAAATACAAAAATCAAATTCAAAACAAACTTAAATTATACAAAAGATGGAATTTAAAGTCAGTTCCCATAATGAAAAATTGATAAAATTTATTTCCAGAAAAGAGTAATGAGAGTATAAATTTTTCTACTCGCCATAAGCTGTTATAATTAATTCACGCTTTCTGGGTTTATACCTGTGTTCGCATAAAAAAATTCCTTGCCAAATACCCCATTGAGGTTTTCCATTTTTTATAGGAAAACTTACACTGCTTCCTAACAAACTTGACTTAATATGAGATGTCATATCGTCTAAGCCCTCTTCAACGTGAGTATACATGTTAATGTCCTCAGGGACAATTCTGTTAAAAAATGTTTCGAAATCTGATCTTACAGAAGGATCTGCATTCTCATTGATAGTTAAACTAGCCGAGGTATGCTGAATAAAAATATGCGCTACACCAGTAATTTTTGGTAATTCTTGTGTGATACAATCTGTAATCAAATGAAACCCTTTTGAAAAACTAGGGAGAATTATTTTTTTTTGAAATACCATAATTTAAGTTGTATATTTTAAGATAGGTGTTTTTTATATCTTTCAATAAATATCTATATTACAGATATTTAACAATATAAAATTTTACAATAGTCAAACAAATTATGAAAAAACTACTTACATTCTATTTTCAAATTTTATTTTTTACTCAAATAAATTATTCTTTCGGACAAAAAGAAAATTTTGATTCAGGAATTGAATTATACGATACAAGTGAAGAATTAGTTCCTTTAAGAAAAACATCTGAAACAATTGGGAAATGCTGTCAACTTGGAAAAGCTATGTCTAAATTGTCAGGTGGTATGAGTGATGTATATTTAACTCAAAGTGAATTAAATGAAGACGGTACATACACGATTTTTTTTGTGAGTATGTTTACAATTGGATTTGATACTGAGCTTACTCAGTTTGGAGTTGAAAATCCAACAGCTAAAATTTCAAGCTTTCACCTTAAAAATGAGGACAAATTTAATCGATTACAAGAATTAATGATTTATGGTTACAGGGAATTTAAAGCGCACCCGATAATTAAAAAGATTAAATATGCTGATGTATCTGAGGTTCTGGAGGGAGGAAATAATGAGGGAGATAAATTGTTATTAAGGTTTCATAACAAAAAAATCATTAAGTATGTTTCTTTTCAATTATTTGATAAGGAAACAGGATTTAAAACTTCAGGAAAAGCAATTTTTTCAAAATTTATTCCTCAACTTTTCGGTTCAGATGAAATTATTGACACAAACTGGTAAAATACTAAACGTAAACCTTAAGTTAATCTATTTAACTTAAGAGCTTATTCCACAATATGGAAATTAGAAGAACATATCCTTTTATGGAGTATTCTAACAGCTGATAAACACCTTTATATCGATTTGAAAATGTTTCCATGTAAATTTAACGTGATTATTTGCAGATTATTTTAATTCAAGGCTAAAACAAACTAAAAAAAACTAATTTCTATACTTTTAAAAATTTAGTTTTTATATATTTCATAAAATTTTATCATGAAAAAAACACTCTTAACAACATTTATATTTTTCTTCTTTGGAATAGCATTATCGCAGGATAAAACAATAATTTCAGACCTTGAAAATCTTACTTTAGACGTTGGAGAAGTATTTATGCCAACATCCAAAGTTGTTAACTCGGACGGAAGTAACGTAGACTGCTTAAGAATAATTTATTACAATAAAAAGGGTGTATTTAGTTCTGCTAAATCAATAACTTTTGATAGAACTAATGGGACATTAAAAGCAAATGATCCTGGAAATCACGATGTAGTTGCAGTATGTATTGATTCGAATGGGAAAAGACTCACGAGAACATTTAATATCAGCGTTAATTACCCTAAAATAAAAGAGGTTAAATTATCAGTTGCACAAAATGAGTTATATGTTGGTAATTACGTACCTCTAGTTTATGAAATAACTGATGAGCTTAATAAAAAAAGGACTATTGATTATTGGAATTATGATAAAGCTTACAAATACTTTTCAAAAGTTGATGTTTCAATAAGATCTAACAATGAAAAAGTGAGAATTGACTCTTCTAATAATATTCTAGCAATTCAAGAAGGTAATTCTACTATAACTGCCACATTTGACGGAGTTTCAGATAAAATTGAATTAAAAATTAAAAAAAACCCAGTGAACAGGCTTGACCTAATTTCAAATATTTCTAATGTCAAAACAGGTGATGTTATTCAATTCAAAACTAATGCCTTCGATAAAAAAGGAAGTACGCTTAAGGGTATTCCAATTGAATATTCTTTTACTGGGAAATCTTTTGATAAAAGTAATTCTGCCTCAGGTTTAATTTTAGAGGATGGTAGGTTTGTTGGGGATGTACCTGGTAAATATATTGTATCCGCAAGTATTGGAAACATAACATCATCCAAAATAATAAATGTTTTCCCAAGAAATGTAGAGCGAGAGGTAAATAATGTTGGAAAAGGTATTGTAAACGATAAACATACTTCAGATTTTTGGGTTTTTGAAGGTACTGACGGAGGGGATTATGCTGTCACTGGTACATGGGGTGCAGACGGGACTGCATATTTTTGGGATGTAAGTAACCCCTCAAATCTAAGAAAAATAGATAGTGTTCAAGTTGATGCAAGAACAGTTAATGATGTAAAAGTTTCCAAAGATGGAAAAATATGTGTTATCAGTAGAGAGGGTGCATCAAACAGAAAAAATGGTATGATTATAATCGATGTTTCAAATCCACGAAATGTGAAGATAATTGCAGAGTATACAAAGAATTTAACTGGTGGGGTTCATAATGTTTTTATAGATAATAATCATGTTTATGCACTAAGTAATGGTGAAAAATATTATATAATAAATATAGAGGACCCTGCTAATCCAAAACAAGTTGGAATGTTTGAAGTTGGAAAGGAAGGGCAATCAATTCACGATGTGTGGATTGAGGACGGTATAGCATATTCCTCTAACTGGAGAGATGGCGTTTACTTAGTTGATGTTGGAAATGGGATTGCAGGCGGTTCCCCTTCTAATCCAGTCTCATTTGGAAATTACTCTTACGATAGTGGAGCCCATCACGCAACCTTTCCATATAAAAGTAAGTCAACAGGTAAATTTTATACTGTACTTGGAGATGAAATTTTCCCAAAAGGTGTGAATCCAAATGGAACAAATGAAACTGCAGGATTTCTTCACTTTGTAGACTTCACAGATCTAAAAAATCCGGTTGAGGTAGCAAAATATGAACTTCCAACTCACGGTTCGCACAACTATTGGATAGAAGATGACATTCTCTACGTTGCCATGTATACTGGAGGTTTGAGAATCGTTGACTTAAGTGGTGATCTATTAGGAGACCTATATAAACAAGGTCGAGAAATAGGATACCTTTTAACAGGCAATCCAAATGGATATATTCCAAATGATACCATGGTTTGGGGTGCACAGCTTTACAAGGGACATGTTTTTTATTCAGATTTTAATTCTGGCCTTGGGGCAGCTAAAGTTTCAAGTAATAAGCCAGACAACAGTAAAGCAAATACATATATTGAGTAATCATATATGAAAAAGTTTTATTTTTTTTTATCAACGATACAATATTGTTTACCAATTAAGTGTAAAATAATATTTTCCTTTTTTTTATTACTTACCATAAATGGTCTTGTTGCGCAAAACTACTATTTATATGTTGCATCTGAATCAGATGACACTGTATCACTTTTGAAATTTGACGGAAACAAGATTAATGAAGAAAAAAGAATCGATGTAGGCTTTTATCCAACTGAAATTGAAGGACCACATGGTATTACTGTTGGTCCAAATGGTAAGTTTTGGTATTTGACTTTGGCTCATGGAAATCCCTATGGTAAAATAATTAAATACTCAACTAAAGATAATACAGCTATTGATCAAACTACTCTAGGCCTTTTCCCAGCTTCTATGCAGATATCTAAAATAACAGGTTTTATTTACTGTGTAAACTTCAATCTTCATGGAGACATGAAACCTTCATCTGTCTCAGTTATTGATACGGAGACAATGACAGAGATAACGAAAATTAAAACAGGTAGTATGCCGCACGGGTCAAGAATTTCAAAAGATGGTCTAAAACAGTACTCTGTAGCTATGATGTCAGGAGAACTATTTGAAATAGACGCATTAAGCCTAAACGTTTCAAGGAAGCTCGATCTAGAAAACCATTCGTTAATGGATCACAGTAAAATGGATATGAGTAATAATAAAATGAAACATTCATCAGTAAAGCCAACATGGGTGATACCACATCCAAATAAACCTCTAGCTTACGTCGCTGGAAATGGTTCTAATGAGATTATTGAAATAAATTTAAATAAATGGGAAATAACCAAAAGAATTAAGATTGAAAAAAATCCATACAACGTAGAGATTTCACCAAATGGTAACTTTATGGTAGCAACTCTAAAGGGAAACGGTAAAACTGCTATTTGGGATCTTAGCACAGGTAATTTAATTAAATTGATAAAAAATTCAACCTCAGTACCCCACGGTGTTGCCATTTCAAGTGATAGTAAATACGCCTTTGTTTCAGTTGAAGGAAAAGGTGGTGAGCCTGGAATTGTTGATGTTATTGATCTTAATAAACTTTTACTGATTGATAAGGTTGAGGTTGGAAAGCAAGCCGGTGGTATAGCATTTTGGAAAAAAGAGATTTAAATCTCCTTCAATTAATGAATCCCATAAAAATAAAACTTGCTTCTACTGAGTCTGAATTGTTTGAGATTAAAAATCTACAGAGAATAAACTTAAAGGGAAATCTATCAGAGAGTGAAAAAAAAAGTGAGGGGTTTCTTACAGCTGAATATACATTATCTTTTTTAAAAAAAATTAATCAAGATTCCCCTGCTATAATTGTAAAAAAAGATAAAGTGGTTGGTTATGCACTCGCAGTTTCAAAAAAAATTGGAAAGCAAAACGAATTATTAAATCATCTGATAAACGAATTTGATAAACAAAAATATAAAGACATTAATCTAGTGAACGAAAATTATATTGTGGTTGGTCAACTTTGTCTGGATAAAAGCATCCGCGGAATGGGTTATGTTGAAAAAATCTATTCACAATTTAAAGAAACCTACAAAAATTATAGGTATTGTTTAACTGCTGTTGATTTGGAAAACAAAAGATCTAGTGCAATACACAAAAAGTGCGGGTTTTTGCGAATTGGTCAACTAATGCTTAATGAAAATCCAGGAGAGATTATTTTATGGGATTTAAAAAACTAATTTTTGTTTTAAGGCAAAGCATTAATAAAACCTGTAACACCACTAAAATAATTTTCTTGATCATCATACATGCTCCAATGGCTTCCATTTGGACAGTGCAGGTAAGAACCATTTTGAACTTCTTTACTCATCCACTCCATTTGTTTTGGATCCATCGTGTCATGCTCACCTCCAATGGTAAGTACTGGTATTTTTAATTTTTTTAAGTCATTTTTTCTATCCCAATCCTTAAGAAGAGCATCACCTACAACTCCAAATTCACTTGGGCCCTGCATCCGTAAATAGATATCAAAGTTTGATTTATTTAAACTTCTTGTAACTGGATCCGGCCACTGATCCAATGGCATTCTTAAAGAATGTTTTGTGTAATAATGTTTTTCAATTAATGACAAATATTCTTGGTTAGTATAATCTTCAGCCGACTCGAATTTTCTGATTTTTTTTAAAACTTCAGGATCTAGTTTAGGTGCAAGAACATTATTTGCATAATCAATATAATCAGGAATTGAGGGTACCATATTTGATATGATAAGTGCTTTAAGATTATTTTGATATTTAAGTGCGTATTCAATACCCAAAATGCCTCCCCAAGAATGACCAAGAATTATAAAGTTTTCACTATTTAAATTGAGTGCCTGTCTTACTTGTTCAACCTCATCAACAAATCTGTCAATAGTCCAAAGTGATTCATCTTTTGGTTTATCACTAAACTCTGAACCTAATTGATCATAATAATAAAATTCAATAGATTCTTTCGGAAAGTATGACTCAAAAGCTTGAAAATATTGGTGATCAAAACCGGGACCACCATGAAGAAGAAGAACTTTTTTTGATGGGTTATTTCCAATTCTTTTTGTCCATATATTAAATTTACCTAAGGGCGTGTTAATAGGAATAATTTTTACACCTCCAGAAAGTTTATCACTCCTTCCAGTATAATCAAGGTAGCTGTTTGATTTATTTGGACTTTGACAGCTTAATAATGATATTGAAATTAAAAAAAGAAATTTTTTCATTTATTGTAAATTTTTTAAAAAAAAAGCCAAGTTTTAACTTGGCTTTTATTCTATTTACTCATTTTCTGTTAAAGGAATGGGAATTATATTAAATATCTGGTCACCAGGTCTGTCAATTGGAAGGGTAAGTGACTTACCAAATCTTCTCAAATCATACATCCTATGGTTTTCACACCAGAAAGAATATCTTCTTTGATTCAATAACTCATCGATTAGAGCAGATTCTGTTGATGCTCCACTGTATGCTGCCAAACCAGCGGAAGCTCTAATTACATCAATAGCTTTGATTGCTTCAGTCGGATTAGAAGGAATATTTGCTTCAGCATATAAAAGAACAAGTTCTTCATTTCTAATAATATCAATAGGAGATATATTTGATGCATACAATCTAGTCTGGTGAGTTCCATTTAATCCATCTTGGGTAGTTGGGTCAGATCTAATTATAGTCTTATTTTCAACTCTTTTGTCACCGGGCTCTGCGTCAGCAATAAAACTGTTATGAACAATAATTTGATCACCATTATTGTCAACAATTTTATATAAACCATTAACAATGTCTCCAGCAGATAAACTAAATACGTGTTTAGGTCCTATCTTTAAGTCTCCATTTAAGTCAAAAAATGATGAACTAAGAGCTGCCAATGCATCCGTTTTGTTTCCAGAATAAACAAGGGCAACTGCCTTCACAGCTCTATTAAACTTTGAAAAGGTTGATGGAGTATCAAAACCATCAAAACCAGCTAATGGAAAAGAAAAACTATCCCCTGCAGCACTTAAATCAGATAATGCACCATCTAGAATGGTAGATACCTGTGATAAAACATCAGCTTCAGCTAATATTGGTCCTGGATTAGTAGGATCACTAACATCTACTCTTGCCGAACCGTAGGATTTAACCAACATAATAAGCTGGTGTGCTATTACAGTTCGTGCAAAACCTCTATAACCAGCAGCTTCTTGAACACTAACAGAAGTTGTGTTGTCTAATGCTTCTAATAGAATATTAGCATTTTTTATAGTTCTGTATTTTGACGCCCAAACGCTTGTGGAATAAAAAGAGTTGTTATCTAGGGTAGCTCCATTAGCACCCAATAAGTCACCCGTATTCCTAGGATCAGCATCAAACTTATACAACTCGCGAGCCATTGTCCCTGTATGGGTTGTTTGACCTGCTACTCCGCCACGCATTCCAGATTCAATACCCACTATTAGGTTATTAAGTTGGTTAACAGATGCGTCAGTTAAGACTCCTTCTAAACTAGGTCTATTAGGGTCAAATTCTTCATCAAATGTACATGATAAAGAAATTAACGTTGTCATCATTAAGCTAACGACGACTAATTTTTCTATTGAGAATTTAAAATTTTTCATATCTAAATATTAAAAGTTTACGTTTAGGCTAAATAAAAACTGGCGTGAGTTTGGATATGGAGTTACCTCAATTCCGCTTGATAATCCTGCTCCACCATTCACAGAGGTTTCAGGGTCATAACTTGAATAATCAGTTATTGTAAGTAAATTTCTACCCGTCAACCCTAGCCTAACATTTGAAATATCTCCAGAAAGCCAGGAAAATGTATTTTCTGGCAGAGTATAATATATTGCAGCTTCTCTTAATCTCATGTATGCAGCAGGCTCGATAAAGCGCTGTGGTACAAAACCTAATGATGCTCTTTCCTGTCCTTCAGGGGTATCTAGGTCGGCAGTTACACCACCTAAATCAGTAAGTAATTTAGATAAGTTTATATTTTCGCCTCCCTCTTTCCAATGAATTAAGAATCCAACTTCTAAATTTCTTGAAATTGTAAAATTGTTGTTGAATGAAACTTGAAAGTCAGGTTCAACATCACCAATCTGAGTAGGCACTCCCCCAATGTTACCAGCTAATTGAGTTACAGGCTGTCCTTCTTGTATGTAAAAAGTTCCAAGACCTAAACCAAAACCTGCTCCAGGTTGAGGAAATGCAGGTACATCTAACCTTGTAATTTCTGACCTATTTAACCAGAACTGAATTCCACTATTCCAGCTGAATCTGTCATTATCAAAAGCATTGATGTTAATACCGACTTCTAATCCTCGATTCTCGAGATCAGCTAGGTTAGTTGTTTCTCTTGAAAAACCACTGGAAGTTGGTAAAGACCTACTTAAAATAAGATCTTGAACATTTCTGTTATAATATGTAAGCTCAAGTCCAATTTTTTCAATAAATCTTAAATCAACTCCTACTTCTAACTCCTGAGATGTTTCAGGTTCTATATTTGCATCTCCTCTAAGTGATGCAATAGTTGATCCACCAACACCACCTATAGCTACCGAATTCAAACTTGTAAAAATTGAACCGAATGAAGCTGATGAACCAGTTTCACCATATGCCGCTCTAAGTTTTAACTGGTCAATTGTACTGTTATTCCAGTTTCCGAAGTTTTGAATATTTACTGCTAATGAAGCTTTTGGAAATCCGTAAAATTTGTTTGGATCACCATTTAAGGAGGATTTATCAGCTCTATAACCAACAGTGGCTATAAATTGGTCCTTATAGTTTCCTTCAATTTGTCCAAAATATCCAAATTCTTCAATCTCTGATTGTGTTTGGCTTATTGCTTGAGCAGAACCTTGTCCAAGAGTTGTTTGTCCAGGAATTAGTTGTGTTGCTTGATTAAAAACAACATCAGCGTCTCTTTTCAGGTAGGATATACCTCCTTGAGTTGTTAAAGCTAATGCGCCATCGAGTGCATCTCTATTCCAAACACCTAAACCTAAGAGATTGTAGTTTTTAAAATTATTTTTCCCTACACCAATAAATCCATTATCTCCACCATTTTGAGCTTGATGAATTTCTGGTACATAAACATAAGTTTCATTAGCTAAAAAGTCAAGACCTCCACTCCAAATCATCCTAAGTCTGTCTTTTTCACTATCTATAATTTTTGTGGTTAGTTTCAAACTCTGAATTAATCTGTTGTTGTCATCATCATTTCTTGCTTTGTCTCTAACAAATAGTGGGTTACCAGCATAATTTGGATTGTTTGGATAATTTCCTGAAGTATCAGGATACAAGTTTATCCATGGTCTAGTAAAAGCTAGTGTATAACCATAACTCAAACCACCTTCGTTTTCATTTCCAGTAAAACTCCTTCTTGACTGTCCTTGAATAAAATTTGAGGAAGACGATAGTTCAAATGTATTTGAAATTTTATGATCAATGTTAGCTCTAACGGAGAATCTATCAAATCCGGTGTACTTAATTATACCTTCTTCATCTCTATAGGATGTTCCAACATAAAATTGAGTCTTGTCGTTACCTCCTGAAACACTTAGTTTGGTATCTGATATTATACCTCTATTTCCGTAAATCTCATCTTCATAGTCAATTAGACCAAATGAATTAATAGCATTATTATATTTAACTACTTCACTAGCACCAAAGGCAGCTTCGACAGATGCTGCAGTCCAATCTCTCATACCGAGTCTATTAGAAATTTCTGCAAAACCAATGTTTTGTGTTAAACTAACTTTTGTCTTTCCAGCTCTACCTTTTTTCGTAGTTATAATTATAACCCCAGCATTTGCTCTTGTTCCATATATTGCTGCAGCTGAAGCTCCTTTAAGAACTTCAATATTTTCGATATCATTAGGATCTAAATCAGCAATTCTATTTGGAGCATTCTCTTCACTTCCTCTGTTGGCCCCAGATGCAAATCTAAGTCCAGAAGGAATTTCGTTATTGTTTAAATAAACTCCATCTAATATAAAAAGAGGCTGATTATTACCATTGATAGAAGATATTCCTCTTAATCTTAATGCAAATCCACCTCCAGGTGCACCTGATGATGATGTAATATTCACACCAGGGATTTTTCCATAAAGAGCACCATCAACTGTACCTTGATTCGTTTTTCCGACTAACTCTTCACTAGAAACAGTTGCTACTGCATTGGCTAAATTTCTTCTTTTAACACTCGTACCTAAACCTGTGATTACAACCTCATCTAAAATTGTATCTTCAGTATTCATTATGATTGTCATAAAATCTCCACTAGCCGGAACAGATTGTGTTTCAAATCCAATAAATGAGAAAATCAAATTATCCCCTTCTGAAGCGTCAACGGTAAAATTACCATCAAAATCAGATGTAGTTCCGATAGTGGTGCCATCAACTACAACTGTTACTCCAGGAATAGGTTTTGAATCCTCATCTTGAATATTTCCGCTTATTTGTTGCGAATAGACCATTGATCCTGATAAAAGGAAAAGGCTTGTCACAAAAAATAAAAGTCTATTGATTGTTCTATTCATTATAATTTTTTTTAAATGTCGCGCAAATTAAGAATATTTTAATAATATGTTAACCTATTTAGATTAGTTTTTTATGTGAACTTTAATTTGAACTTTAAATTTTATAGTATAAAAGTTTAATTTTAGTTTAATATCTTAAACTTTGGGGTTTTTTGAGTACTTAGTTTAAAACCTCGAAGATAAAAAAGTGGGGCTAAGATAACATTGCGTGACCAACTACAATTGAATGACAATATTTCTTTACCCCACTGACTGCATGTTGGTAATTGAAAATTCATAAAACTTTCTTCTAAATACAATACAATAAGATATTTTAAGATTATATAACAATCAGTAAAACTTATCAGACAATCAAATTTTCACCAACTTAATTAGTGGTAACACGAATATTCTTAAATTCTTGAGTTTACTTGGTCCAACTTATAAACAAAATATTTTTTTTAAATTGTATTCAAGATGGACAAAAGAACATTTTTAAAAAATATTGGAGCTCTAGGATTATTTCCCTTAACTAATCAATTACATTATGAAGAGGCAGATTCAAAATTAATTGATACAGCTGATTACAATGAATCGGATTTTTGGAAATTAGTACGAAGTCAGTATAATTTACATCCTGATTTTATTAATCTAGAAAGTGGTTATTATAATATTATTCCCAAACCAACTCTCGCAAAACAAATTGAACACATTAAAAGAATTAATCTTGAGGGATCCTTCTACATGAGAAATAATCGTTTTAAGGATAAGGCTATGGTAACCGATCAACTTTCAAAACTTGTAAATTGTCCTTCTGACAACCTTGTTATTACAAGAAATGCAACCGAATCTCTAGATCTTGTTATTAGTGGATTTCCATGGGAAAAAGGCGATGAAGCAATTTATGCATTGCAGGATTATGGTTCTATGCAAGACATGTTTGAACAGATTAGCAAAAGACACAATGTTGTTTTAAAAAAGGTTTCTATACCTAATCACCCTTTAAATGATGAAGAAATAGTTTCAATTTATAAAAGTCAAATAACTGCAAAAACTAAACTTATTATGGTCAGTCACATGATAAACATTACTGGCCAAATTTTACCTATAAAAAAAATATGCCTTATGGCAAAAAATTATGGGGTAAAAGTTTTAGTTGATGGTGCGCATTGTGTAGGACATTTTGATTTTAAAATTGATGACTTAGGTTGTGATTATTATGGATCAAGTCTACACAAATGGTTAGCGACACCATTAGGTGCAGGTCTTTTATATGTTGATTCAAAACATATACCAAATATTTGGCCATTAATAGCTGATCATGAAAAAAATCCAACAAAAATTCAAAGGCTTAGTCACACAGGAACTCACCCTTGTAGTACAGATTTAAGTATAATAGATTCTATCGAATATTTGAATTGGATTGGTATAAAGAGAAAAGAGAAGAGATTAAATTATTTAAAGTCTTATTGGTTAGATGCTTTAAAAGATAACCCAAAAATAATTATAAATACCCCATACGATAAAAAAAGGAGCTGTGGTATCGGAAATGTTGGAATTAGGAATATGAAGCCTGAGTTACTAGCAAAACGTCTTTATGAAGAATTCAAGATATTTACCGTGGCCATAGATTATGCAAATGTTAAAGGTTGTAGGATTACACCTAATGTATTTAACAATACCCAAGAGCTAGATAGTTTTATTGTAGCAATGCAAACTTTGGCAGACACTTGATTATTTGAAAGTCCTTTCCAATTATATAACAATTGTAATTCTTAGCATAATTATGCCAGTATTTTTTTATTGTGAACCTATTAATGAGTCTCCAAATGATGCTGGTTGCATAGATGAGAATTTAATTGATTCATCAGCTATTTGTTATGAGATCTATGACCCGGTTTGCGGTTGTAACCAAGTAACCTATCCAAATGACTGTATTGCAGAAAATAATGGTGTGCTTATTTTTGAAAAGGGATCATGCAATTAAGATGAGTTTTTATAATTTTAATACAAAATCTTAAAGATATCTTTACTCCATGAAAGCATTAACCAACAAAGAGATTAATATTAAAATAACCAACATTGATAAGTGGAAAATTATTAATGGATCGCTTTGTAAGGAATTTGAGTTTGAAAATTTTGTAAAGGCCATTGAATTTATTAACAAAATAGCTGAGATTGCTGAAGAACAAGAACATCATCCAGTTTTAACAAATAGCTATAATTATCTTAAAATTGAATTGAAAACCCATGATATAAATGGGATATCGGATAAAGATTTCAAGCTTGCAAAAACAATTGATGATCTAAAACTATAGTTCATTTACTAATAAATTTCGCCAACGTACTTTTATTCCACCCCCGTCATGAATTTGAAGTGCAATTGAACCCTTTCCTTTACCAATCATTTCATCTTCTAATGAAATCATCGAGGTACCATTAAGCCAGCTTTGAATTTGATTACCCACAACCCTAATGCGCATTTTATTCCATTTACCCATTTTCAAAACTTTATCTTTTTCTTTATCAGGCTTAATTAACCAACCACGTCCATATGATTCATAAACCCCTCCTGTATCACTTCCAGGAGGTGCAACTTCAACTTGCCATCCACTTACTTTGGTACCTTCAAATGTCGATCTTATAAAAACTCCACTATTCCCATTGGCCTCTTGTTTAAATTCAACAGTTAAATCAAAATCATCGTAAAATTTTTGTGTTGATAAATACCCATATCCCTTATCTGGCCCACTTTCACATATTAATATACCATTCTCAACATACCATAATTCAGTTCCGTGAATATTCCATCCATCTAGATTTTTGCCATTGAATAAAGATTCCTGTGCTGTTAAAGAAAATGTTGTTAGTATAAGGGTTATATTTAAAAGTAATTTTTTCATTGGGTTAAATATTTTTATTATTTAGATAACATCCTACAAAATAACATATTAAAACAAGATTTATGGGGAAAATATTTTTTTTATTTGGGAACCTGTTTTTATTATCAAATATATTGATTTCGCAAATCAATCCCCAGGATATTGATATTGTACGCGACAAATTCGGAGTGCCACATATTTATGCAAAAACAGATAGAGAAGTAGCCTATGGTTTAGCTTGGGCACATGCTGAAGATGATTTTAAAACTATTCAGATTGGATATTTAGCTGGTAATAATCTTTTGTCAAGATATTACGGAAATAAAGGTTTAGGAGCAGATTTCATTACACAATTTATTGGATCTGAGGAATTGTTTGATAAAAAATATGTATCTGATATTACACCTGAATATAAAATTATTGTAAAATCATATGCAGAGGCTTTAAACAGATATGCTGAAATAAATCCAGATGAAGTTTTGGTACCAGAACTGTTTCCAATTACCGAGAAAAAAATGCTCCGGTATGCTCAACTTCAACTCTTTGTTTCATCCAAAGGAGATATGTGGGTTTCAAAAATTATAAGTAATAATATCTCAACAAAAGTTGAAAAAACTGAAAATTACATAGGATCAAATATGTTTGCTTTTAATAGCCAAAAAACTACTGATGGAGATACCTATTTTGCTATCAATACTCATCAACCATTGGATGGTCCAGTCTCATGGTATGAAGCTCATCTTTGTAGTGAAGAAGGAACAAATATTTTAGGAGCTTTATTTGCAGGTAGTCCTAATATTCTAACTGGTACAAATGAAAATTTAGCGTGGACACATACTGTGAATGAACCCGATAAAACTGATGTTTTTGCCTTGGAAATGCATCCTAAGGAGAAACTGAAATATAGAGTTGATGAAAATTATTTATCTCTAATAAAAAGAAAAGCTATTCTTAGATACAGTCTTCTTGGTATACCTATTAGAATAAAAAAGAAATACTACAATAGTATTTATGGACCAACATTAAAAAATAAAAGTGGGTTTTACGCTGTTAGAACCCCTATACTTTTCGATATAAGAGCTTTAAATCAATGGTGGCTGATGAATAAGGCTAAAAACTTTAGTGAATTTTATGAAATACTTAAAATGAAAGCGTTACCTGGGTATAATATAGGATACGCAGATAAAAATGATACAATTTTTTACATGTCTAATGGGCTAATACCTAAAAGAGAAAAAGGGTATAATTGGAAGCAAGTTGTTCCAGGTAATACTCAAAAAACATTATGGACTCAGAATTATAATATTGAAGAACTTCCTCAAGTTTTACAACCAAAATCAGGTTATTTTTACAACGCCAATCACACTCCATTTCGTTCCTCTGGACTAGAAGATAATCCTGACCCAAACCAATTTGATGAAAATATGGGTTTTGAAAAATTCGACAATAATAGATCTACTAGAATCAAAGAACTTATAGATGAATATGAAAAAATAAATTATGCTGATTTTAAAAAAATTAAATATGACAGACAATATCCCAAACCTTATAACTTTAGTTGGATGAATATAAATCATTTGGAGCTCTTAGATCCTAAAAAATACCCAGATATATCAGACTTAATAATACGTTTACAAAAATGGGATAGAAAAGCAGATGCAAATTCTTTAGGAGCGGGAACATTCGCCGTATTTTATAATGAGTTAAGACCTTTTTATAAAAAATTAAATGGAGAAAAAATTTTTCCTCCTTCTTTTATAATCAATGCTTTAAGAAATACCAAAAAGTATATGCTAAGAAATTTCAATACGACTGATGTCGCTTTAGGTGACTATCAAAAATTGGTAAGAGGAAATAAAGTACTTCCTATTTTCGGACTTCCTGATGTGATTACGGCTATGTCTTCAAGACCATATAAAGGCGGAAAAGTTAAAGTTGTGAGTGGTGAATCTTATATACAATTAATACGATTTACAAAACAAGGTCCAGAAATAGAATCAATTATTTCATATGGTAGTTCAGACCACCCTGATTCAGAACATTATAGCGACCAAATGGAACTTTATTCAAATTTTAAAACAAAAAAAATGAACCTTAATAAAGAAAAAATCTATTCTAACGCCAAAAAGATTTATCATCCCAAATAAAAGATTAATAATTAATACTGGCTACTGCATCATTATAGATTCTTTCGTATGAATCAACAACAGATTCTAGATCAAATTTTTTTGCTTGTAATTGAGCCTGTTTTTTAAATAATTTGTGCTTTTGAGGATTACTTAAAAGAGACATTGCATTATTAATCATAGAATCGGTATCTCCAATATTTGAAATAAAACCAGTTTTGCCATTTAAATTGACCTCGGGTATGCCTCCAGCATTTGATGAAATTATTGGAACACCGTGAGCCATAGCCTCTAGTGCAGAAAGTCCAAAACTTTCCTTTTCAGAAGGTAAAAGAAAAAGGTCTGAATAACATAAAATTTTGTCTATTTCACTGCTATTCCCAAGAAATAAAACTTTATCTTTTAATTTATTATCATTAACATACCTTAAGGCTTTTCTTTTTTCAGGACCCTCACCCACCATCATAAGTTTTGAATTAATTTTTGAATTGATACCTTTAAAAATATCTATAACATCTATAATTCTTTTAAGTGGTCTAAAATTACTAATATGGGTAACAATCTTCTCTTCTTTTTCAGCTAGCAGTGATCGTTTACAAGGCTTATCCTTAGAAGCTATCGCTTCGGTATCAATAAAATTTGGAATTACATCAATTTTCTTTTTTATGTCGAATAAATTAAGTGTATCCTCCTTCAGGCTTTTTGAAACTGCAGTCACCCTATCCGAATGATTAATACTAAAAGTTACAGCTGGTCGATAAAATGGATGACTTCCAACTAAAGTTATATCAGTTCCATGAAGAGTTGTTACAATTGGAATCTCAATACCGATGTCAAAAAGCATTTTTTTTGCCATGTATGCCGCATAAGCATGTGGAATTGCATAGTGTACGTGAAGTAAATCGATTTTATTGGATTTAATAACATCAACAAGTCTACTCGACAGGGCAAGCTCATAAGGTTGGTATTTAAATAAAGGGTAGTCAGGAACATTAACTTCATGAAAATGGATTTTAGAATCATTTAATGTCTCAAGTCGAACAGGAAGATTATAAGTTATAAAATGAATGTTGTGACCTCTTTTACCAAGTGCTAATCCAAGTTCAGTAGCTACTACTCCACTTCCTCCAAAAGTAGGATAACAAACTATGGCTATATTCAATTTTTTATCTTTTAGTTAATAATCGATTCATATACAATTTCCTGGATACGAGTTCGAACATTATTTTCACTGAATGAGAAGCTGTCATTAGGATATGTTCTGTTAGCTAAAATAACTATAATTATTTCTTTATCAGGATCGGCCCAAGTATATGTACCTGTATAACCAAAATGTCCGAAGCTATCCATTGACACATTTCCAAAAGTTGATAGGTGTTTACCCTTAAGTTGTGGTTTATCAAAACCTACTCCGCGCCTATTACCATGTTTTTTGTAATATGATTTGTTAAATGAATCTATAATAGGTTTTTTTAAAAGACTAATTCTATTGTAGTATCCACCCTGAAGATACATTTGCATCAATGCAGCAACTGAATAAGCATCTCCAAAAAGACCAGCATGTCCCCCTACGCCATTTTGCATTGCTGCCCCCATATCATGAACATAACCATGTAACTCATTAAACCTAAAATAACTATCAATTTCAGTTGGTACTATCTCACCTTTTGAAAAGGTTTTTAAGGGTAAATAACCAATACGGTCTAGACCAAGTGGATTGAAGACACGTTCTTTAACTATTTTATCATATTTTTTTCCAGAATATTTTTCAAAATATTCTTTTAAGATATAATAGGGCAAATCAGAGTATTTAGATTCTGAATCACTTAATAATTTACTCTCTTTTATAAAATCCATAATTGCTTTTTCATAATTAGATTTTAAATAAAGATTTGGTGAAACAGAGATTGAAAAATTTTTAGAAGATTTTTTCTTATAAAATGATCTTTTTGGAATTCCTTTTGAATTTAATGTTTTTTTATAAAAAGGTATCCATGGTGTTAGGTATGCTTGGTGTGATAACATCTCTTTTAACGTTATCTTAGACTTATTAGAGTTTTTCCACTCAGGAATTAAATCGGAAATAGTAGTGTCTAAATTAATTTTACCTTGATCAACATCCTGCATAACAAGAGGCAGTGTTGCCAAAATTTTAGTTAGAGAAGCTAAATCATAAATATCTTTTCTAGAAACAGGCTGTTTTTTTTTGTAAGTATGATAACCAAAGGCTTGATCCAAGATTATCTTACCCTTTCTTGTGACCAAAGTCCTAATCCCGGGTGTCATCATTGAATCAATAGCTGATTTAGAAATCAGTTGAATTTTTTTTTTTAAAACTGGATCAAAACCCAAATGCTCTGGTAAAGCATAACCAATTCTATTTGGTTTACTCAATTCAATTCCAGAACCTTCAGGATAAGTTTTTGAAATGTAAACAGGTAGATTACCTGTTACAGATTGAGCTCCAAAGATTGCATCGGCACTAAGTTGTTGTGATAGATCTGAGTTTTGGTAACTTACAAGTATTGCATCAATATCTTTCAAGTGGTCGATATCTAAAAGTGCATACGGTTTAACAAAAATATCAAGTATTACAGTCTTTTTTTCACTTAATTTAGAAATCATGCTTATTTCTTTTTCAGAAAAATTGTAAGCCTTGTAGGGTGTACTATTTGATCTATGGAAGCTGACTATAATTGTATCTAAATCATTAGTAGCATTGAGAATATCAGTAATACTGTTTTCTTTGATTGGTCTGATTTCACCATAAATCTTAAGCTGCGTTTCAAAAATATTACTTGAATCGTCTCCTAATGCAATGTGTCCTAAATTAGTATTAGATTTGAGAGGTAAAACTTGATTTTTATTTTTTAATAATGTTAAAGCCCTACCAAATGCTTCGTAATTTAGAGCTACATCCTCAACTTTATTCAAATCTTCAATAAGTCCATCTATTTTTACTGGTCTGTAATTATTTAAACCCACTTTATATTTAGCCATCAGAACTTTCTTTACTGAATGTGACAACCTTTCTTCTGAAAAGAGTCCTTTTTTATATGCACTCAATATTGATGAAATACCTTTTGGAATGTCATTAGATATTATAAGTACGTCATGCCCTGCAAGAAAAGCCATCAAATCAATATTTTGATCTTTTGAGTATTCTGAAACTCCTTTCATGTTTAAAGCATCGGTGACTACTAAACCTTTAAAATCTAAATCATTTTTTAAAATATTTTGGATGACATCTTTCGATAAGGATGTGGGTAATCCTTTTTCAGAAATACTTGGAACATTTAAATGGGCCACCATTACTGAGGTGAGACCACTATTTATAAGTCTTCGATACGGTTCAAATTCAACTTCTTTGAGTCTCTTAGAAGAAAAACTAACAGTTGGAAGAGTTTTATGAGAATCTTTTGATGTATCGCCATGACCAGGAAAGTGTTTACCAGAAGTTAAAATACCTGCCTCTTGGTGACCCTTCATAATTGCTAGGGCCTGCCTTGTGACCCTATCAGGAGAGGAGCCGTAAGATCTGTTACCAATAATAGGATTTTTTGGGTTGGTATTAATATCTAAAGTAGGACTAAAACTATAATGAATTCCAAGTCTTTTTTCTTGCATTCCCATTCTTTTACCAATTTTTCTTAAAAGAGTTGAGTCTTTAATAGCTCCAAGAGTCATCGGCCAAGGAAAGGGCATAACGGAATCCAAACGCATTGCTACTCCCCACTCTGCATCCATAGCTGTCATCAAAGGTACTTTTGATTCTCTTTGAAAAGCATTTAACCATTTAGTCTGTTCAACAGGTCCTCCAAGAGAAAAAACTAAACCACCAACTTTATATTTTTTGATAAGATCAAGTGTGAAGTGAAAATGTGAGCTATCTCTTTCTGTAAAGACCATTGGCATAAACAATTGTCCTACTTTTTCTTCTAGGCTTAGTTTACTATAAATACTATCGACCCACCTCTCTTGGTCAAAAATATTTTTTTTGTCTATTAAAGGGTTTGGAGTCTGCCCAAGTAAATTATTTGACAAATAGAAAAACAAATAAAAGCACAAAGTCTTAATTGAAATTTGCATTACAAATTATTTTTAACAAACTTATTATGCCAACTATTTTTTAACTCAATTTCCCAAATATTTTTATACTCACCAACTGTCTTAACCAAGTTATTAAAAACGATAGTCTCATTATTAATTTGTTTTTCTTTAAACATTTTTTTAAATGATTCTAAAGATTTATAAACTAGTGAATTATTATTTTTTAAAATTACATTCATTTTATCTAAAAGAATAACATCCATTTTATTTTCAATTTTTTTTATGTAGCGAACAGATGCATCAATTGAACATCCGCTCGCATTTAATTTTTTTTCATTTACTGCTAGTACTATAAAACGATAATAGGGCAGTTCAAATGACGCTTCAAGTTCTTGATTGTGAGCTGTCCAATGAGAAAGAAAGTTTTCTAAATCCTTTGTCAGAAAAGATATTTGATTTTCATCAAAGGTACGATTTGATTGATAAATCCAAACTCTTGCATGGTCAGGAAGTTTATTGAACGGAATAAACATTTGATTATAGGTCTTTCGAATTTGCAATTAACTCAGCAACATCATATAGCTTAATTTTTTGATCAACTTCTTTGTTTTTAATTCCGTCTGACATCATAGTGTTACAAAAAGGACAGGCGGCTGCAATAATTTCGGGTTTAACTTCAAGTGCCTGTTCAGTCCTTTCTATATTAATTTCTTTGTTTCCTTTCTCTGCATCTTTAAACATTTGCGCACCACCAGCACCACAGCACAAAGCCTTTGATTTGCATGATTTCATTTCAACTAAATCTGCGCTAAGCTTTTTTATAAGTTCCCTTGGTGCTTCATAAACTTTGTTGGCACGTCCCAAGTAACAAGGGTCATGGAAGGTTATCTTTTTTCCTTTATATTTTTTACCACTTAGTGTTAATAAACCTTGATCAATTAGATCTTTCAAGTATTGAGTATGATGAAGTACTTCATAGTTTCCTCCAAGCTCAGGATATTCATTCTTTAATGTATTAAAACAGTGTGGACATGTCGTAACAATTTTTTTTACACCATAATCATCTAAATTACTTATATTTTGTTGAGCCTGCATTTGAAAAAGGAACTCATTCCCTGCCCTTTTTGCAGGATCACCAGTGCACGTTTCTTCAGTTCCTAGTATAGCAAAGTTGATCTTAATTTGATTTAAAATCTTGACAAAAGCTTTGGTAATTTTCTTGGCGCGATCATCAAAACTTCCAGCACAACCTACCCAAAAAACAACATCTGCTTTTTTACCTTTAGCTCTTAAATCAGATAAAGTAGGTACATTTAATTTCATAATTAATTATCTGACTGACCGTCATCAAAAACTTCGATGGTGACTTCTTTTTCAATTAAGTCTGTAAACTTACCGTTGTATCTTGTTGCTTTTACTAGATGATTGTCAATCCAGTGATAATTTCCTCCTCTAGGTTTTCCCATTAAAAGACTATGATATTTAAAACCATTATCCTTTAACCATTTTTCGGTAACAGTTCTATGTGCCTCAACCCTAGCTGTAAAATAACAAATCCTGTGACCTTCGTCGTACCATCTATTTAATGTTTCTAATGCATCTGGATAATATTTAGCAGTAGCCATACGGTCAGGTTCCTCATTTGGTATGTCATCACAAATAGTTCCATCGATATCTACTAGATAATTTTTAATTCCTTCAGGAAGTACTGGACTTATCAATTTTCCATCCTCTGATTTTTCATGTAGATAGTTTTCTTTTGTTTGTTCCATTGTATATTTTAAAATTTTTATTCCTTTACCCATTCAAGACGATCTTGTTTATTAAATGGCCAAGGTGCCCCGTTATTTTCAATATTATTCATCATTGAATTTAATTCAGCCGGAGCAGCCGATTTTTCAAGAGTCAAGTATTTTCGCATATCCATTATTATTGACAATGGGTCGATTTCTATAGGACACTCCTCTACGCACGCGTTACAAGAAGTGCAAGCCCATAACTCTTCAGGGCTAATATAATCATTTAAAAGTTGTTTATTATCATTTATAAAGCTTCCATTATTTTTATCAAGATTTTTACTGACCTCTTCTAACCTGTCTCTTGTTTTCATCATTATGGCTCGAGGAGATAATTTTTTTCCTGTCAAATTTGCAGGACATACATTGCTACATCTTCCACATTCTGTACAGCTGTATGCGTTCATGAGTTGTATCCAATTCAAATCAAAAATATCCGTAGCTCCAAATTTATCAGGGGTATTTATTTCACTGCTGATTTCCTTATCAGGATTTAAAATTAATTGAACCTCGTTTTTAATAGAAGAGTCTACATCAAATTTACCATTAGATTCTAGGTTAGCATAGTATGTATTGGGAAATGCTAACAAAATGTGTAAATGTTTAGAGTAATATAAATAATTTAAGAATATTAAAATTCCAATAATATGAAGCCACCAAAAAGCCCTTTCAAAAAAAATTAAATTATCTATAGATAGATCAAGAAATAATGGTTTAAAAAATTGTGATACAGGAAAAATACCTGTTTTAATATATAAATCTACATTAGCCTCTTGTAATAACATATCCGTGGCATTCATAAATAAAAATAAAAACATCAATACTACTTCAAAATAAAGTATATTATTAGCATCAAGGGTTGGCCATCCATCTGTTTCAGGACTAAAGAATCTTTTCAATCTGACAATATTACGTCGTGTCCAAAATAAAAATACAGCAATAAGTACTAAAAAAGCAAGTATTTCAAAAGTGCTTATTAGGTAATCATAAAATACACCCAAAAAAGCAGCAAAAATTCTATGCTTTCCGAATATTCCATCAAGAATAATTTCAAACAACTCGATATTAATTAAAATAAATCCCACGTACACAATTAAATGAAGAATGGCTGCAACAGGACGAGAACCCATTTTTGATTGCCCAAATGCAACTCTAAGCATATTTTTTAGTCTTGCATTAGAATTATTGTTTCTATTAACATCCTTCCCTAAACTTATATTCCTCTTTACTTTTTTTAGATTTCTAAAAAAAATATATAAACTTACTATGAAGAGAAATAAAAAAAGAAAGTTTGGCAAATAAGCCATCAGCGTATTTTTAAAATAAAATTAAAAAAAAATGACAAAGCGTCATTTTTTATTTTCATCCGAAGATTTTTCTTTTCTACCAAAAATTGAAAAATGAACATATCGCTTGGGATGTTCTTTGAGATCTGACAATAATGCATCAAGTGCTTTTGAAGAATTTACTAAGTTGTTATATAATTCTTCGTTATTTAAAAGTAAACCTGCTGACCCTTTTCCTGAATTAATTCGCTTAATAATTTCTTTTAATTCTGTTGAAGTTGATTCAAAGTTTTTTACCGTAGAATTAAGAGGCATTTGATTTAGTGAATCTGTGAGCTTTGTCAAATTATTAGTCATTTGTCCCAGATTACTAATTGTACTTTTAAAACCTTTTTCATTAGTTTCAAGAATTCGGATCACGCTTGATGATAATTTATTAATATTAGTAATTGAAGCATCTAATCCCTCAAGTATTGCTTTAAGATTACTTTGTGTCTCATAATTCATAACATTGCTCACGCCAGCAAATAATGAATCTGCAGAAGTTAATAAACCTTCTATTTTATCTTGTAAAGGAGCTATTTGCTGATTAACTAGTTCTGTGAGACCTGGTTTAATTTCAGAATTTAGAATGTCACCGTCTTTAACTATATTTTTGGAATCATAAACAGGTAATATTGCAATAGCTTTACCACCAATTAATCCCGCCTCATATAGTTGGGCTATACTATTTTTTGAAAATGTTAAATCTTGTCTTATACTAAAAGTTACTTTAATCTTATCGTAATTTTCATTAAAATCAATAATTTTAACTTTCCCAACATTTAACCCGTTGATAGTTACGTTAGCCCCAATGACTAGACCTTCAACATCATCATAAAGAGTGTGAACAATTTTGTCATTATCAAAAAAAGAAGAACCCTTGAGATAGTTAAACCCGACTATGAAAATAAGTATACAACCTAAAATTAAAAATGCTGTTTTTACTTCGCGAGTTAGCTTCAAAATATGATCTTTTTGAGTAATAAACAAATTTAGAAATAATTTCCATAAAAGTACTATTTAGAAAGCCTTAGTGCTTCGCTAATTGTAATTTTACTATTTCCCAAAAAAGGTACAATAAATGCATTCTTATAACCTTGTTTTTTTGCAAATTGAGCTAATTTTTTAGCCTTTTCATAACTTGTTGTTGAACCATAATAATATCTAAATAATCTTTCATTTTTAACTCTAGAAATAGACTTTAAACCCTTAAAGTTGTATGGTTTTAAATCAAGCTTTTTTTTACTCGCAGCAATTTGAACTTTAAAAACTAATTGTTCATTTAATTTATTTGATTTTTCAACTTTATTTGATTCTTCCGCAAATGAGGTGTTTTGAAAACTTGCATTTCGATTATCTCGATAGTTAATAATTGCTTTAGCTAGGGCATCAGCCATGTTTGTTTGACCTTTTGATGAATTGAGATATGCACCTTCTGATGAATTTGTAAGAAATCCTGTCTCAACCAAAACACTTGGCATATAAGTATATTTTAAAACAACAAAACCTGCCTGCTTGACAGTTCTATCTTTTCTCTTTAAGTTACTAACAAAACTTTTTTGAATAGAATTTGCTGCAATTATGCTTTGGTCTAAATAAGTTTGTTGCATTAAAAGTAAACTGATTACAGACTCAGGATCATTCGGGTTAAAACCATCATAATTTTTCTCATAATTTTCCTCTAAAAAAATTACTGAATTTTCTTTTTGGGCAACTTTAAAATTTCTTTCATTTTCGTGTAGCCCAAGAACAAAGGTTCCTGCTCCAAAAACTTTTGGCGAAGTAAATGCATCACAATGAATAGATATAAAAAGGTCTGCATTTGCTTTATTTGCGATGTTAGCTCTTTGAATCAGTTCTACAAAAACATCTGATTTGCGGGTGTATATAACATTAAATCCTTTGATTTTTTCTAATTTTTTACCAATTTTTAGAGCGATATTGAGAGCGATTTTTTTTTCATAATACCCATTCCCTCTATTTCCAGAATCATGACCTCCATGACCAGCATCTAATACAACTGTAAAAGAATTCTCTTGAGCAAGAATGAAATCAAGTCCAAAGAAGAGAAAGTTAAATGTTAAAAAAAAAAGGAGAGTTTTTCTATTTATAAAAGTGTGAGACTTAATATATGATATAAATACTTGATGCATCCTTAAAAATATCATTAATTTTGGAAGATTAAACCATATAGACAAATTTAGGGTTTATCGATTTGCAAACAAAGTTTTACAATATTGCTTATATATTTTTTTTCATTGGTTGTCTAGTATCCGTTGGACAAGAATCAGAAAATGAAATTTATCAGCAAAAAAATTTTGACAGCCTTAATAAACCTGCGAAAAAACCATTACTACTATCAGAAGTAAAATACACAGCTAAGGATTGTGTAAGGATTAACAGAAAAGAAAATAAACTTATACTGTATAATGAGGCTGAGCTTTATTATCAGGATATTGAATTAAGAGCTGGTATTATTGTTTTGGATTACAGAACAAGTGAAGTCAACGCAGGAAGGATAGAAATAGATTCTGTTCTAGTTCAATATCCTTTTTTTAAACAAGCAAATAATGAAGTAAATCCTGATTCAATTAGATTTAACTTTGATACACAAAAAGCATTGATTTGGAATTCAAAATCAGGTCAAAATGGAATGGATGTTTTTGCTGCTCTGACGAAAAAACAGAATGATTCTGTGTATTTCATAAAAGATGCAAGAGTTTCTACAGCAGGAGAACTTATTGGGGGAGACGAAGGTGAAGGTATAGATTATTATTTTAAAGTACGTAAGGGAAAAATCATACCTGGTGGGAAAATAGTAACTGGATTCACAAACATGTTTATAGCAGATGTTCCAACTCCCGTTGGTCTGCCTTTTGCATTTTTCCCTACAGGTCAAGAGAAAGAATCTGGTTTTATTATTCCTTCGGTAAATCAAAGTAATCTTAGAGGCTATGCTGTTCAAAATGGGGGATATTATTTGGCCCTTTCGGATTATTTTGATCTTGCATTAATTGGTGACTATTATACAAATGGTAGTTATGGATTCCGTGGGGATTCTCAGTATAGAAAGCGATATAAATACAATGGTAAATTCAGTTTTAGATATGAAAATTTAATTGATGGTGCTAGGGGTCTACCCGAGTATTCTAAATCTACAGTATTTAATGTAAGGTGGAATCACTCGAAAGATCCTAAATCAAGTCCCAATTCGTCATTTTCAGCATCAGTGAATTTTGGAAGCAGCGATTATTACAGACAGTCGGTTAATCAATTAAATACACCCAATTTTTTAAATAATAATTTGAGTTCATCTATCAGTTACTCAAAATCATTTCCTGAATATCCGCGTGTCAACGTATCATTAACTACTGCAATGTCCCAAAATTCGCAAACCAGATCGGTCAATTTAACATTACCAACATTTCAGGCAACAATGGAAAGAATTTTTCCGTTTGCACCAAAAAATGGTGCCAAAAAAGGGTTTTTTCAAAACATAAATTTTCAGTACGCTGGGCGGGCAGAAAATAGAATTATTACAACTGAAGATGACCTCTTTGGGCCAAAAATGTTTGATAATGCTAAAACAGGAATGAACCATAATATCCCGCTAAATACAAATTTTAAAGTATTTAAATTTTTTAGTGTGAGTACTGGAATGAACTTCGAAGAAGTGTGGACTCAGAATACCCTTAGATATAATGATTTCAATATTGAAACAAATTCCATTGCAATAGATACAATTAGAAAAGTCGGAGCATTTAGGCAATACAGTTTTAATGCATCAGTAGGAACCACAATATATGGAACAGTAAATTTTAAAGAAGGCAGTAAAATTCAATCAATTAGACATACAGTAAGACCGAACATAACTTACTCAAATAGACCAAGTTTTGAACAATACTATGATACATATATAATAGATGCTGAAGGTAATACGGCGGAATACACACGTTTTCAAAATAGCCTTTTTGGAGTTCCGTCAAGGGGTATATCAAACGCAATGTCAATTAGTCTTGGAAATAATTTTGAAGCTAAAGTGAGAGATGATACTGACACCACATCAACTGAACCAAAAAAGATAGTTTTATTAAATAATCTAAACATATCTACATCTCATAATTTTGCTGCCGATTCACTTAGATGGAGCCCTGTTAGGATGGGGACTATGTTTTCTCTTCTAAAAAATAAAATGAGAATTAATGTCGGTACTACTTTAGATCCCTACACTTTAAATGATAATAATATTAGAATAAATAAATATCACTTAACAAATGGCGGTGGACTATTTAGAATGACAAGTGCTAATTTAAATTTAAATTACTCTTTTTCTAGTAAACAATTAGAAAGTAAAAACGATAAGGACGACCTAAATAAAATTGAGTCTACCTCTAGTGGTGGAAGAGATGATGACTTGTTTGGAATGGCTGAGGATTTTTCTGACAGGAGAATGAATCAAGAAGATCAAGGAGAAACAGCAAAATACCCTAGTTATAGAAGTAAAATACCTTGGGACTTAAAAATTGCTTATTCATTAACCTATAATAATAATAGAGGTCAAAGGGATTTAAGCAATAATTCTCTAATGTTTTCGGGAAATCTAGAGCTTACTCCAAAATGGAAAGTTGGTGTCTCCTCTGGTTACGATTTCAAAGGAAAAGGGTTTACATACACCCAACTTCGGTTTGATCGTGACCTAAACAGTTGGAGATTAAATTTTAGCTGGGTTCCTTTCAGTGAAAGGGCCTCCTGGAATTTTTTTATTGGCATAAAGTCTGGCTTGCTAAGTGACATTAAATATGAAAAACAGAGTCTCCCTAACAGATCTTATTAACTTTAAATTAAATTAATACCCAAAAAATGAAAGAAATAATAAAAACTAAAAATGCACCTGCTCCAATAGGACCGTATAATCAGGCAATTAAAGCAGGTAACACACTCTACATATCTGGGCAAATACCTTTGATCCCTTCAACTATGGAGCTTTTAAAAGGTACAATACAAGAAGAAACTGAGTTAGTTATGGAAAGTCTAAAGTCAATTTTAAAAGAAGCTAGAATGACTTTTGAAAATGTTGTAAAAACAACGATTTTTATAGATGATATGAACAATTTTCAACATGTTAATGAAGTTTATGGAAAGTACTTTAAAGATGAAAGCGCACCCGCAAGAGAAACTGTTGCAGTTAAAACACTACCAAAATCAGTTCGGATTGAAATTTCTATGGTAGCAGTAGTATAGGACTATAATTTATTTCCGATAAGTCTTTTATGATACTTGACTAATTCGTCTATTGGTCTTTGAACAATCCTACCCATTGTAAGCTTTTTCTTACTTAAAGCTTTTTTTATTTCATCTTTTAAATAAAAAGAAATCGAACCGATAAAATGAATGGGAACTTGATCTGCGTTTTTGAATTGAAGTATCTGATGATTTATAAAACGCTTTAATCCTATTTTAATTATTTTTTGAAATTCTAAATTTGATTTATGTTCAATTAAAAATCTTGAAAAAGAAGCCAAATATGCATTAGGATTTTCTCTTCTATAAATATTTTCTTTTATTTCATCAGCTCTTAAATTATATTCACTTGCAAATTTTATTGCTAACTCTTTTGGCATTGAATTAAAATAATAACTTCTTATTAATTGTTTTCCGTAATAATTCCCACTTGCTTCATCCATTAGAACATAGCCAAGAGAATCAACTCGTTGTTCTATTTCTTTACCATCAAAATAAGTACAATTTGAGCCTGTTCCTAATATACATACTATACATTTTTCTCCAGGTTTAGATGCAGCGTATACTGCAGCATATGTGTCCTCTTTTATTGTTATTTTACTTTTTGTAAAAATTTCTTTGAAGACTTTTCGAATTCTTAGCTGCGGTGATTCCACCCCACATCCTGCTCCATAAAAATATAAGTGAGTTACCTTGTTTCTATTTTGATAAAGGTCAAAGTTATTAATTATCCTTTCTTTTAAAATAGCACTTGAAAGAACCTGCGGGTTGAGCCCAAGAGTTTGAGTTGAAAATAACTCATCACCATTTTGATTTACCGAAATCCAGTCAGTTTTTGTTGATCCACTATCTACAACTAAAATCATGCTTTTAATTTTTAGTTATAGCTGATTAATGTGTTTAGCTAAATCAATTAATTTATTAGAGTATCCACATTCATTGTCATACCACGATATAATCTTAAAAAAACCTGAATTAAGTTCCATTCCTGCATTTGCATCAAAAATTGATGTTCTCGTATCACCTATAAAATCTTGGGAAACAACAGGTTCATCAGTATATCCAAGTATGTTCTTCAAATCAGTTTCCGAGTGTTTTTTCATGACCGCTTTTATTTCATCATATGAGGTATTATTTATCAAAGAAACAGTCAAATCTACAACTGAAACGTTAGCAGTAGGGACACGAAACGCCATCCCTGTGAGCTTTCCTTCAAGAGAAGGAATAACTTTGGTTACTGCCTTTGCTGCTCCTGTTGAAGCAGGAATTATATTTAATAAAGAACTTCTACCTCCCCTATAGTCTTTTTTTGACGGACCGTCCACAGTAAACTGTGTTGCTGTTGTTGCGTGAACTGTTGTCATTAAGCCCTCTTTTATTCCAAAATTATCATTTAAGACCTTTGATATTGGGGCAAGACAATTGGTCGTACATGAGGCATTAGATACAATCAATTGATCATCTTTAACTTCATTATGGTTAACTCCCATTACAAACATTGGGGCATCAGCTGAGGGGGCAGAAACTACAACTTTTTTTGCACCTCCATTAATATGAAGTTTTGCTTTTTCAAGTGTTGTAAAAATCCCAGTACACTCAGCAACTACATCTGTATTCAATGAACCCCAGCCAATTGCCAAAGGATCACGTTCAGCTGAAATCTTAATTTTTTTACCATCTACAACCAAATCGTTTTGCTCTACTTTTATTGATCCTTCGAAATTACCATGTACCGAATCATACTTCAATAAATATGCTAGATGGTTTACATCTAACAAATCATTTATTCCTACTATATTAACGTCATCTTGTTTGATTGCGGCTCGAAAAACTAATCTGCCTATTCTTCCAAAACCATTTATTCCAATTCTAATTGCCATTTTAATTTATTTATTTAATTCTACAAAGAAAGTATATCTGATACTCTTACTAAATCTTTATTAATTTCTGATTTCCCTTTTATTGCTTTTTCAAGTGGTGTCAATATAATTTCATCTTCTTTTAATCCAACCATAGCATTTGATTTTCCTTCATATAGAGATTCAACTGCCTTTACACCCATCCTTGAAGCTAATACTCTGTCAAAACATGTTGGTCTACCTCCACGTTGCATGTGTCCTAAAACTGATACGCGAACATCATAATTAGGCATATTTTTTTCTATATATTCTGCAATATCAAAAACATTTTTACCGGTTTTATCACCTTCAGCAATCACAACTATACTCGAGGATTTTCCTGATTTTTCACTCCTGCTGAGAGATTCTAATAAACGTTCTAGTCCCATGTTTTCTTCTGGAATCAATATTTCTTCAGCACCAGCTCCAATCCCGGTATTCAAAGCGATGTGACCAGCGTCTCTACCCATAACTTCAACAAAAAATAAGCGATTATGAGATATGGCTGTATCTCTTATTTTATCTATTGCGTCAATAACTGTATTAAGCGCAGTGTCATATCCAATTGTATGTGAAGTGCCAAAAATATCATTGTCAATAGTTCCAGGAATACCTATAACAGGGATTTTAAATTCAGATTGAAAGATCATCGCTCCAGTAAATGAACCATCACCACCTATTATTATTAAAGAATCTATCTTATGTTTTTTGATTGTTTCAAATGCCCTTTTTCTTCCCTCAGTACTGTGAAATTCAGAACACCTTGCAGATTTTAATATTGTCCCACCTTTATTAATAATGTTGTTAACACTTCTAGGATTCATAATCTGAGTTTTATCGTCAATTAGACCTTGGTAGCCTTGATAAATCGCAACAGAATCCAATTTTAAAAAAGCTGAGGTTCGAACCACGGCTCTAACGGCTGCGTTCATTCCAGGTGCATCTCCCCCAGATGTTAAAACTCCAATACGTTTTACTGATGTCATAATATTTTGGGTTCTTCACAAATTTAATTATTAAATTAAGAGTACAATAACAAGCAATAATAATTTATAACAATCTCAATAAATTCTAATAAACTAATTCTATTTTATAAAGTTGATAAATTCACTAGGATTATCTTGTTCTATTTCATTTTCGTTTTTTGAAAAATTTGATTGACTTCTTATTTTGTTAATCAACTGTTTAAATGTATTAAAATCTACATCATACGATAATCCAAGACCCTGTGTATATCCCAATTCATCTCCTATGTAACGAAACTCGTTCTCTTTATTAAATATTTTAGCTTTAAGTGAACCTTCCTCATTTAAAATAAAATCAATTTGAACATTACCAACAATTAACGTCTGCTCTAGACCACCCACTGGTACTCCAATTTTTCCATTTAATAAAATCTTTTCACTAATTTTTGTTGATAATGTAAAGCCTAATCTGTCTTCGGTTGCAATATCTATCAAAGCACTTTTGTCTCCTTGTAAATAGTCAATCCCAACTTTAAGTTTATCATTATCCTTCTCACCTATTAAATTTGCAACTATATCTGAGGCTTTTTGATATAAATTATTAGTAATTCCTTGCATAGAAACACTAACCTCGTTTATAAAAATACCCTGCGATAGAAGTGATATTGCCTGAAGTTGACTCCTTTGAGGATCTGCTAGTCTGTAATTAATTTCAGAAGCCAAAGTACCACTTGTGTTGGGAAATTCAATTTCAAAAATAGGATTATCAGGCTTAAGCAAATTACCTTCTAATTTAATAATCACATCAGTGGGTATATTTTTATTAAAATTTGGATTATCGAGTAAAAAGGCTGGATTTGCTCCTCCTGGCACTTCGTAAACAGCTTGAATATTCATTCTGGCTTCCAAAGGATCTCCTTCCCAGATAATATTTCCCCCAGGTTTTAAATTAAATTTTTTGTCAATTAATCCTAAATTTCTAAAGTTATAAACTCCAGTGTCTATAATGAAATCACCCCACATGTTGAACTTACCATTAGTATTAATTTCCATGAGAAGATTTCCTGAACCATTTCCGCTTAGTGAGCTTCCAGTCACTTGATCAATAACAATTTCAATATTAGCTAAATTATTAATATCTAGTTCAAAATCTAATTCTAATCCTTTAACCTCCTCTATCCTTTTTGTTCTGTTTTTAGTATCTAAATTCTTTTTTTCATTTTTATCAATAAAGTCTACAAAAGAGAAATTAGAAACCCCTAAATCCTCAGACAAAGGAATTTTAATTGAGGTGCCTTTTTCAGTAGTTCCATCTAAAGAAATTTTTAAGTTTTTAGTTGGTCCATTTAAGTTTACTTTCCCATTCAAATAGCCTTCTCCGAAAAATAGTGATTCAGGTTTATTGTCGGTATTTAGAAGTAACATCCTTTCTGAAATTACTGTTAGGTCAGTTGTCCAATTGGAGAAGTTATTGTGTGATAGATTACCACTAAAATTTGCGGAGGTTCCCTTTGATAGGTCACTAATTACAGTTTTTTTGAAAACAAAATTTTGTTCATCTAAATCTACTTTAGTGTCTTCAACAGAATACACTAAATTTAGAAAAGGAATGGAAAATTCTCCACCTTTTAACACTAAAAATCCATCATGAGCATACTTTTTATAATTCCCATATAAATTAACTTGGCCATCAACAATACCTTTAAAATTATTGATTGCTTTTTTACCTAAAGGTGAAAGAAAATTAATGTTAAAATTATTTATATCAATACCTAAATTAAAATATGAACTCGACAATCCTCCCAAGAAACCATTTATGTCTAAAGTTTTTTTGTCTCTGTCAAATAATTTAATGTCAGTTAAAAAAATATTTTTTTGACTCCCTCTTTCCGTCTTAAAATACAAATTGCCTAGGGGTTGATTATTAATTACAAGATCAGTAACATTTCCATCAATTTCTAATTCATTCTGATTTGCATTTCTGATAATGCTGGCATTGATTTTTGTCAAACCATCAATTTCAAAAGATTTCAAAGGTGGAATAATATTTCGTAGTAATGTGTTCTGGAGATTTAATTCCAAATTATAATTATTAAAATCATTAAAACTACCTAAAAGAGAAATAAACTGATTGCCAGAATATGCTGTTAACTTACTTAGTTTTATTTTATTTTTTTTAGGGTAATAGCTTAAGTTTTGATTATTCAAGTTTTCGGGATTAACCACCCAATCATTCTGCCCCAACGGAATTGTTGACTTTTTTATTGCAAAATGAGAGTTTTTGAATTTATCTTGGGTATGATAAATATTTATTTGGTACAAACCACTATCATCATTGGCCTCAAATTCAGACTTAAAGTAGAGAGAATCAGATATTTTCTTCGATGTCAATTTGAAATCAAATAATTTAAAATATTTATTTGATATGTTTTTAACTGATAAAAGGCTGTTATAATCTGGGTTTGTAGTATTTGCTTCATAATGAATTTGATTAAATTTAACCTCATTGTATTCAAATAAAGGCGCATCTATAATTAATTTTCCAAAGTTATTTTTTGAATCAATCAATCCTTCTATACTTATATTTTGTGGAATTAAGGAATTTGGGTACAAAGCGTTCAAAATCTTTTTCTTGATATTTAATCTTAGACTTACTTCTTGATTACCATTAATTTTCTTGTATGGGATGAAGGGATAGACTTTATGAAAAGTATTTTGACATAGACTCGCAATTTTAGATAACAGAAATTCACCTCTTAATTCACCCTCTATGAAATCTGTATTTTGAATTTCTATAAAAGTTTTCTTGTCTGTAAATCCTTTTTTAAGAACAATCGGATTAAAATTTATTGTTTCAAATTCATTTTTTATTGATGCAGATGAAATTTTTAAATTTCCTTTTAAATCATCTAAATTATTTCCAATTGTGTTTAAGAGAATGACACCATCAAATTCGAGTTTTTTTGATCCAGATTTTAGCCCAAAACTGTTAAAATCAATTTTATCAATATTAGCAAGTAAAGTTATTTTGGTATTTTTTTGATTAAAATCTGCTAAAAAATCACTTTTAAGAATAAGTAAATTTGAATCAATATTTAAATTATTCCTTAATTCTAGTTTCTCAATTCTTCCATTTAGATTTATTTTATCAACAATTATGTTCTTATTTTCTAAAGTCATATTATTTAATGTCCAATAAAGATTTGGGTTATTTAAATTTTTAAAATTTCCACTAAAATTGTATTCTGCTGAGAACTTAATTTTTTGATTTTCATTTATTAAGCGTGATAAGTCAAGATTTTTAATATTCCCCTCAAATTCAAAACTTTTATTAGGATTATTCTTACTTAAAACACCAAGACCTAGCCTGCCTTTTGTAGAAAATTTACCCCATTTATTTTTTGAAAATAGGTCAAAATCAAAATCATTCAGACTGAATGTGCTAGTACCTTTCAAATTAAGATTTGAAATTCTTTGAAAGTTTTCTTTTACTTGGCGAGGTAAAGAATTAATTTTTCTTAACTCATCAATATTTATATTGAGTGAATCAGTAAACATTTTTATTTTTAAACCCTCTTGATTTAGTGGGTTTTTAACATTTATATTTCCAAAGAATTTCAAAAATGGGTTTGAAAGTTTAAGATTTTCTATTTCTAATTCTGACAGGGATCCTTTTGCAAAAAATGAGGTTTTAAATGGGGGTATATTTTTAAAATATTCATTTTTTGTAAATATAGAAAGCAACTCAACTTTACAATTGTCTACTATCATGTTAATATTTCCATTTGAATTGAAATTATTTAAACTACCATTATTGCCCCATAATTCAACCTTACCATTTAGGTAATTTGGACCAGATGATAATCGTAATTTGTTCATGCTAAGAAAACCAGGTTTGTAAGATATTAATACACTTGTATTTATAGATTTCACAAAACTATTATTTAAAGTACCTTCAAAATTTTCAATATTAACCTTTAGTTGAGTATTAACAAAAACAAGCTCACTTGCTTTAATTTTTCCAGAATTTAGTTTGATAGGTTTTGAACGGTTATTATTTTCATTTCCAAAAAGAAAAGAGATCTTGTTAAGAACAATTTCTTTGACCTCAAATTTTGTCTTACGATTTCGTTTTTTATTTTTTTTAAGTTTGTCTAAAAGAATATTTAGTGAGTGAGTTTTTTCACCTTCATAATATTTTAATTTCAAATAAACGTCATCTCCATTCAAATAGTTTAGCTCAATATTTCTAGCATATAAACCTTTAAAATTAATCAAGGAACTTTCTAAAGATTTTGCATAGATCAATGTGTCTTTGTGATGATCCTCAATAAAGAAATCTGTGAAAATCATTTTACCATTCCACTGCAACTTAAGGTTTTCAAAAAGGATTTTTTGATTGGTTTTTTTTGTGAAGTTTTCCGTAAGACTTTTTACAATTTTTGTTTGTACAATAGAAGAGGATAATATAAAATAAAAGCTAAAGCCAAGGAATAATAATATCCCTAAAAGTATTGACGCTATTTTATACTTTTTATTAATTGTATCTATTATTTTTGTTTAATTATTACTACTTATTTCATTTACTAGAGCAATATGCTATTAGCTATTGAAACTTCATGCGATGACACCGCTGCAGCTGTTTTGGACGGTCGAAAAGTTCTTTCAAATTGCATAGCAAATCAAAATTTAATTCACAAGGCATATGGGGGAATAGTACCAGAACTAGCTTCAAGGGCACACCAGTCAAAAATAGTTCCAGTAATTTCACAGGCCTTAGTTGAAGCAAATATCGATAAAAAACAATTAACTGCAATTGCTTACACACAAGGTCCTGGACTTTTAGGTTCTTTACTTGTAGGAGGATCATTTGCAAAGTCAATGGCATTAGCTTTAGATTTACCTTTAATTCCAGTAAATCATATGCATGCTCATCTTCTTGTTCATTTTATAGAGGGTAATCTTAGTCCAGAATTTCCTTTTTTAGGGATAACATTATCTGGGGGACACACACAACTAATTTTAGTCAAAAGCTACTTTAATTTTGAATTAATTGGAACAACACTTGATGATGCAATAGGTGAGGCATTTGACAAATGCGGAAAGATTATGGGTCTTTCATACCCAGCTGGACAAGAAGTAGACAACCTTGCGAAAAAAGGCGATAAACAGAAATTTCCTTTTCCAATAGCAAGTCCAAAAGGATATAATGTAAGCTACAGTGGAATTAAAACTGCTTTTATGAATTTCATTAAAATTGAAGAAACTAAAAATCCAAAATTCATAGAAAAAAATCTTAATGATTTATGTGCAAGCCTTCAAAACACATTAATTCAGACAATCATAAATAAAATAAAAATAGTATCTAATGATTTTGAATTAAAAAGAATAGTTATTGGAGGTGGAGTTGCAGCTAATTCAGAAATTTGTAATGAGTTGAAAAAGCAAAAAATAAAAAACGGATGGGAATTATTTATTCCTCCAATTGAATACACAACTGATAACGCAGCTATGATTGGAATTGGAGGATACTTCAAATTAAATGAAAGAAAATATGGTAACCTTTTTGATGAATCTAAATCACGTTTGCAAATTTAGATATGACATTATTTTTTGATTCTCATATTACAATTAATACTAAAAATTTCGAGTTAGATCCATCAGAAAGTAAACATATATCGAAGGTTTTAAGAAAAAAGGCGGGAGACGAGATAACTTTCACAAACGGAAATGGTCTCGAGTGGAATGGAAAACTAAGTTATAATAAAAAGAATAAGCTAATTGCAACTAAGCAAATTGCCTTAGAACACAAAAAAGAGCTTGGTAAAATCCAAATTGCAATTGCACCAACCAAAAGCAACCATAGAATGGAATGGTTGGTTGAAAAACTTACTGAAATTGGGGTTGATAGAATAACCCCTGTATTATGTGAGAGATCTGAAAGGAAGGTTTTAAAGACTGAGCGTTTAATAAAAATTGCAATAACAGCACTAAAGCAATCAAATAATTTTTTCCTACCAAAAATTGACGAAATAATAAAATTTGATGAATTTTTAGAAAATAATCAAAATCCAATTTTAATTGCCCATTGCTCTCCAAGACCAAGTAAGCTATTGGTTAACTATAAGTTCAATTTGAAAAAAATATGTCTTTTAATTGGACCTGAGGGTGATTTTAGCAATGAGGAAATCGAAAAAGTTATTACTTTAGGGCACACGGCTGTAAGTCTTGGAGATCAAAGATACAGAACCGAAACTGCAGGAGTTTTGGGATGTCATTTACTGCATGTTCAACAACAACAAAATAAAATTTGAAACTTTCCTATCTTTACATATGAATTCCAGAGAAATCACTGCAGGAGTTTTTTGGGCCATAATTAAACTTTTAGGTCTATGTATCGTTGCTTGGTTGCTGTTTCAACTTAAATCACTAATAATTTACATGTTAATTGCGGGAGTTGTAAGTTTAATTGGACGTCCCATAAGTCAATTCCTTTCAGAAAAAGTGAAACTAAATTCAATTTTAGCATCAACAATAAGTATAATATTTTTATTAGGTATTTTAACTAGTATTTTTTCTCTATTTGTCCCATTATTTATCAAACAAGTAGAAAATCTAGCCTTATTAAATATCGATAAATTAAAGATAAATATCGAGACTTTAGTAAATGAAATTAGTATTTATTTTCAGCTTGATAACAGCTTTTGGAAGCAGCAACTTTCAGTAGATAATTTATTTAAAAATGTAAATTTTGGACTTCTTCCTGAATTAATCAATCAAACATTGGAACTATTTGGTGGTTTTACCGTGGGTTTATTCTCAATAGTATTCATATTATTCTTTTTTTTAAAAGATAGTTTTATTCAAAAGAGAATAATTTTAGCCATGGTAGAGGATAAAATATCGGACAAAGTAGAAAAATCTATCAATAAGATTAAAAACTTACTATCTCGTTATTTTTTAGGTCTTTTGATGCAAATTAGTATTTTACTAATCATTTACAGTATAGTGCTTAGTATTTTAGATGTTCAAAATGCATTTGTAATCGCTTTTCTGTGTGCACTTCTTAATTTAATTCCATATCTAGGACCTATAATAGGTGCATTCCTTATTTCTATTTTAACTATGAGTAGTTTTTTAGGCTCAGATTTTAGTACTATTATTATGCCCAAAACGTTATTTGTTTTAGTTGGTTTTTTAATTGGTCAAATAATTGATAATTTTTTTAGCCAACCTTTTATCTTCTCAAATAGTGTGAAGTCACATCCTTTGGAAATTTTTATCCTCATACTTGCAGCTGGAACACTCACAGGTCCTGTAGGAATGATCTTCGCAATACCACTTTACACTTCTTTAAAAGTAATAGGTCAAGAATTCTTCCCAAAAAATAAAATTATTAAATCGCTTACTAAAAATTTTTGAAAATCTGAATGGGTTGTAAATGAAATTAAAAAAAGTATTTATAATTTTCTTTTTGTTTTAATAAAGCTTTTTCAAATTCCTCCTTTAATTGACTAATCAGCTCTGCCGTCGGTTTTACATCACTTATTGAAGTAACACCTTGACCTGCAGACCAAATTGTCTTCCATGCCTTTGCTTCTTCCTTAGCATGATCTAATTCACTTCCAAAATCAATTTTTTTTGTTTTTTTCCATAAATCCTCAGTGATACCCATAGCTTCTAAACTTGGTCTCAAAAAACTAGCATTAACTCCTGAAACAGCAGCTGTATAAATTATATCCTCAGCCTTGCTATCCATTATCATTTTTTGATATGAATTATCAGCCATGCTTTCATTTACATTTATAAATCGTGTACCCATATAAGCCAAATCGGCTCCCATTTGTAGTGCAGATGCAATGTCATTACCATTACTTATGCAACCTGAAAGTAGAATTGTTTTATTAAAAAAGGTTTTAACCTCATTAATTAATGCCATAGGGTTAATTGTCCCACCATGGCCACCAGCACCAGCTGCAACTAATATCAACCCATCAACTCCAGCTTCAGTAGCTTTTTCAGCGTGTCTTCTTTTAATAATATCATGAAATACAAGACCTCCATAATTGTGAACAGCATCTACAAGATCAGATACGGCCCCAAGAGAAGTGATAACTATAGGAACTTTGTGTTTAATACAAACTTGCAAGTCAGGCATAACTCTTGGATTTGTTGGATGAACGATAAGGTTTACTCCGAAGGGTGCAGTATTTTTCCCTGTTTCTTTTTCATATTTACTCAAGGCTTCTTTAATTTTAATAATCCATTCTTCAAAACCCCTAGTAGTTTTTTGGTTTAGTGCAGGAAGTGTTCCTACAACACCATTTTTACAACATTCGATTACAAGTTTTGGACAAGAAATTAAAAACATAGGTGCAGCAACAGCAGGTATAGATAGATCTTTAAAAAATGATGGTCTCATAGAATTTATTTTAGTAAAAGGGTCCATTCAAAATCGAAGGTTGATACAATATCACCTTCTTTATCAATACCTTTTGCTTTAAGCCACAAGGTTTGAGATTTATTTGTTTTTAACAATTTAGTGAATGTTTTATCAACAGCTTCTCCATTATCACATGAAAAAACAATTTGTCCTTTCGCCTTTTTTGTGAAAGTTGCTTTGTTATTAATAACAAGCATTGAAATGTCACATTTAAAACTTTTTGAAGCGTGCATTATCAAAACCCCAGTAGAAAGCTCTGCGGCCATTCCTTGAATAGCCCAAAAAATTGATTTAAAAGGGTTTTTATTAATCCAATTCAAATTTACTTTTGTACTGCAATATTTACTTGAAATTTCTTTTACTCTTACACCACACCACCATGCAGAAGGTAAATTAAAAAAAGTGTACAGGTTGATACCTAACGGAGTAAATTCCATATTCTTAAATTAGCGATTCAACTTCGGTGAAATCCAAATCGAATGCCTCAGCCACCTGTTTATAAACTACTTTTCCGTTGATTATATTTAATCCTTTAGCTAGAGAAGAATTTTCTTGACATGCTTTTTTCCAGCCTTTATTTGCAAGTTCAATAATGTAACTTAAAGTCGAATTAGTTAATGCTATAGTTGATGTATTTGGAACTGCACCTGGCATATTAGTTACTGCATAATGGAGAATTCCTTCTTTTAAAACAATTGGTCTTTCGTGTGTTGTGGGTTCACTTGTTTCAAAACATCCACCTTGATCAATAGCTACATCAACTAAAACTGATCCTTGCATCATTTTTGACAACATTTTTTTATCAATTAATTTTGGAGTCTTAGATCCAGGTATTAAAACAGTACCTATTATTAAATGAGATCTTTGAATTTCAAGTTCTATATTAAGTTGATTTGAAAAAATAGGAGTAACATTATCAGGCATTATTTTCTCTAAATCACGTAATCGTTCCAAATTATTGTCAAATATTGAAACGTTTGCTCCTAAGCCAGCTGCCATCAATGCTGCTTCAGTTCCAGCAACTCCACCCCCAATAATCATAACATTTGCGGGTCTTACACCGGTAACGCCGCCCAAAAGGATACCAAAGCCTCCAAAAGGTTTTCCAAGATATTTAGCTCCCTCTTGAGTAGCCATTCTTCCTGCTACTTCTGACATTGGAATTAATAATGGTAACTTGCCATTTTTTTCAACTGTCTCATATGCTAAACAAACTGAATTTGAAGCTATCATCGCTTCAGTTAATTTTTTGCTTGAAGCAAAATGAAAAAAGGTAAAAATCAATTGATTAGGCATTATTAGATTGTACTCCTGTTCAATCGGTTCTTTAACTTTGACTATCATTTCAGCAAAATTGTATATATCTTCAATTTTACTTGCGATTTTACAACCTACTTTTTGATACTCCTTATCATCAAAACCACTTAATAAACCTGCATTTTTTTGGATGCAAACTTGGTGTCCTTCACTCACAAGGTTTAATGCACCTGCAGGAGTAAGCCCTACCCTAGCTTCTTGGGGTTTAATCTCTTTGGGTATTCCAATTTTCATTTAACTTTTAGGAAAATAATTTTAAATTTTAAATTACTAAGATTAATTAAAATAAGGGTCATTACAATCAAATAGAATTAAATCTTTTCCGCTAAATAAATCAGCTTCTTCTTTTTTAAATATCTCAAGGTCATACTCATCTGGAAGTGGAGTATTCATTATTGCTCTTTCATTTGAAACATGTGCTGCATTAAGTACATCATGCCCAAATTCGTGCCACATTAATATTAATCTTCTATTAAAAGAGTATTCAGCCCAATAATCAGCATTAATGGCTATTTTAATAATTCCTTCTTTACATGATCCATGAGCTATACCAGCTGCGTCGTCCCTGTTACTGTCGGAACTTGCAATTGTTAAATCAGTAAAAATTTCCACCTCTTGTTCTCCAAAGTCATATCCATATTGTGTTTCACCAATGGTTTTAAATGCAATCCAATAATCATCTAAATTTCTAATCTTTCCATATATGGAGTCAGCTTTGTATTCTTCATCTCTGAGTTGTGATTCGGTTTTGATTATTACTGGTAACATTATCTCTCCCGTCGTCTCATTTGATTCATCTCTTGAGCATTTTAGTAGAAAGAAAGCTGTCATTAAAAAAATTGAAATATTCTTAATTAGACATGACATTTTATAATTTTTCTTATTTCATATAAAAAAATAAAGAAAACCCTTAATTTAAAGGGTTTAAATCTTCTTTTAAAGTGATCGCGATAGGATTCGAACCTATGACCGTCTGCTTAGAAGGCAGATGCTCTATCCAGCTGAGCTACGCGACCATTGTACCTTTTACAAGGGCTTGCAGAGGTTTTTAAAATCTGACTACTTTGGTCTGGTAGTCATTTGCATATAAATTGCATAAATCTTAAAAGTATGCTACTCTATAAACCTTTAAAATAAGCAAGCAAATATAAATAAAAAGAGATAATGGATAACCCCCTCTTATACCCTTTGTCATCGACAAGGACTTTTCTCAAAAAAAATATATATAATGTGACTAATAATAGGTCGTTTGGGAGTTTTTTAGTGTACCAACCTTGTAATGCTTACCAATCGCAAATTAGCCCGCGTCTGGAATGTTGCAAAGAAGTAAACTTGACATCCAATCATTCATCAATTGAAATTGCTCATTCGTAATTAGTTTGTAAACAGCTATATCCCATTTAGCTGGACCAGTATTATCTTCATTAGGACACGTACATACACCTCTGTGATATAAAACCCCCTCTTCTAATGAAAGCTCTTCGCCTCCCCCATCAGCGTCTACTGGGATTAACCCAACTCTAAATGGAGAATCTGAAAACTCAATTTTGCCTAATCCAATATCTGAGCTGTAAAAATCAGTCCAGCATTGATTGTCAAATAACTTAAAATACCTTATTTCAGATATTGAATCACTTTGAAAAAATCTTTCAAAATGATATGCCTCTTGATTATTTTCTTCTAATTGTTTGTTGTATTCTGTTTCATTAAACCATAATTCATAATCATTAGTTAAAAGTGCCAGTTTTTCTCTTAATGTTGTTTCTTCATCTGATAAAACATTCATTGCATTTTCTTGGCTGAAAAACCTTTCTGCTTCTTGCTCAGAAACATTCATATCGGTTGATTGTTCAGAGTCATTCATATCGGTTGATTGTTCAGAGTCATTCATATCGTTTGAACATCCGACAATAAAAAGTGATATTAATAAAAAATAGAAATGCTTCATTTAATATAGTTTTTCATAGCACAAATATAATGGACTCTGCCAAAATAATGCTTCTACTGGCTAAGGGAGTTTAACTCTGGATGTGCGATGTTTCCAACTGCCAGATGCTTTTTTAATTAATTTAGATTGTTATTATTCATTTAGTAGGAAAAGACGATATCTGCTTGTGAGCTTTCTTCAATTAATTGTTTGGGGTAGCTCCAGAATATCTTTGATACTTCAATCAAATGCTCTTTATGATTATCTTGGTTTATTCCATAAGTAGCAAAAGAACCTTCTGAAACGTGAATAATACCTCCTTGATTAGAAAACTCTAAAAATAGATTTTCGGCCATTTGACTTATTTTACCAAATCTACCACCGTGTGCAGTTACAGTGTGAAGATTCTTTATCACATCTTTTAATAAAATCCTAACACCATCTCCAGCTGCAAAGTATATTACACTATGTCCTTGCTTCAGGGCTTCACTTGCTGCATTTATTGACATTATTGCAGCACTTGGATTGACCATTGGGTTTGATGTAAAATGTATAAAATAATTTTTTTTGTTTTGAGCCATAACATTGAGAGATGTAAGTAATACTAAAATTAAATAGATTTTTTTCATTATATAAATATAAAGGAATACATAAATAATAAGAAGCCATATAATAATATATTTAACTTTTAAAAAATTGATTAATCAAGGATTAATTAAATTTAAAAGTAGTTTTACAACTTACTGACTATCAATATATAAAGGCCTAATTTAGTAGGATTTTTTTAAAAAACTAATTAGGTAAATGTTTTTGCAAAAATAAAATTCCATTTTTAGATAATATTTTCTCAATGTCAGTATCTGAATAGCCTCTTCTATTTAAAATATATCCTAGTTTTTGTAAATCAGCAATTGTATCCAAATCTTCTGGGCATTGCTCTTTTCCAAATCCACCATCTAGATCTGACCCAATCATTACGTGATTTGTATTTCCAGAAAGTTGACAAATATGGTCGATATGGTCCACAATTGATTCAATTAAAAGCCCTTTATCAGTCGGTTTAGTTTTTCCTCTTTCCCAATTTGGAGTCATCATCCATGCATCAAATGCCATTCCAATAACTGCATTATGATCAATCAAAATTCTGATTTGAGAATCATCAAACTGTCTTTCATTATTAACTAATTTTCTGCAATTACTATGGCTTGCCCAAATTGGACCTTGGTAAAATTCAAGAGTTTCCCAAAAACTTAAATCACACAGATGAGTTACATCCAGAATGAGTTTGAGCTCTTCTATTTTTTTCAACAATAATTTTCCTTTTTCTCCAATTCCACCACTCGAATCAGTTCCATAAGCATAAGTCCCAGGGCCATAGTGTGCTGGGCCAATAGCTCTTAATCCCATATTATACATTCGCTCTAAATGATTCATAGATATAATTGAATCTGCTCCCTCGAGACTTAAAACATAACCTAGTGGTGTAGTAATTGGGTTTGATTTCCAATTATTTAAATGTTTTTTTAAGTTCGATTTTGAATTTATTTGAACTAACTCTTTTTGAGATTCCATTTCCTTGTACCAAGCTAATTGCCCTTGGGTGTGAGCCCAAGCTTGTTCTTGAGAATTCCAACCTGGTAGAGGATTTTTTGGTTTAACGTATCTTGCTATAAGAGTGCCAACACATAATCCTATGTTGCCATTCCGTAAATCTGGAAAAGAGACAGTTGAAAGTTCTCGTCCTGGCAAATCATTCATTCCTTTTTCAAGTTTACGAATTGTATTTGTTTTCAATCGATAATCACGATTCCATTCAGTTGCATTCATTGATAGGTCAAGATGGGCGTCAAAAATAAATTCCATAATTCTCTAAATAGACAATTGATAATCTCTTGCCTGAATATCCCATGAAGACTGAATTTCTCTATTGATTACAACATAAGACTTATTGTATTTTGCGACTGTAGGACATATATGGTACGGAATTGCATAAAAAAGGTCACCAATATTTAAATTTTTATGCTCTTTATATTCAACTACAAGATGCTCTTCACTCTGTGATTTATGAATCGCTCCCTCCAAACCAAAAATTTCCATTCTTGGTAATGGCATCTCGGAAGAAACTGCCTTATGCCCTATATCAAAACAATAGATATTTGGAGCAGGCTTGCTAATTAATCGAGTCACTAAAACAGCAGCATGCAGAAATGGTGACTCTTTCCATATTTTCTGATAACCTAAGTCCCAAAGAATAGTTGTTCCTGGACTCAATAGATTTGTTTTTCTTAACGAATGAGGGTAAAAACTAGGAGTGCCTCCTGTAATAATTTGTGGTAACGTTCCAGTTTTATTTTTTATTTGTGCCACTAATTGTTCAACTTTTTTAAAATCCAAATTACATTGGTTTAATCTTTTACTTAAGGATGAATTTCGAATATGACCATCATACACGTGGAGACCATCAAATTTTAGGTTTTGATCATCAAATAATTCTAAACAAAGATCTAACGCCCTATCAGGAATAATTCCTGTTCTATTCATTCCATTATTTATGTCTAACCATAAATTCATCTTAATACCACCAGCTTTTGATAGATTTGAAAACAATTTTAAAGAATCAATATTGTCCACAAGTGTAGAGAACTTAATTTTCGGATATTCTTTTTGAAGATTCAAAAATCGAATTGCTTTTTCCTTTGTAGGTTGCATTGCCAGTAATATATGCTTAACCTTACAAGAAATTAGCATTTCTAATTCTCCAAAAGTTGCACATTTAAATTCTTTTATACCATAATCCATTTGAAGTTTAACAACTGAGGGCATTTTGTAAGTTTTAACATGGGGAATCAACCGATTTACGTCACCAGAAATAGAAATCATAGATTTAATGTTATGCTCTATTCTTTCAGGATAAATAATTAATCCAGGGGTTAAAATTTTACTTTCATCATTAACCTTAAACCACTTATTTATTGACATCTATATTATTCGATTAAAAAAGCAGCTTCAACCTCAACTGGTATATTATTTGGAAGATTCATACCAACAGCACTTCTTACACCAATTCCATTTTTTTCTCCAAAAACTTCTGAAAAAAGTTCACTAAATCCATTTATAACAAAAGGATGATGTTTAAAATCTGGAGTTGCATTTACCATTCCTAATACTTTTATAACACGCTTAATCTTTAAGGATTCTGAAGTGTGTGTTATAATGGTGGAAAGCATTGTTAGGCCAACCTGTCTAGCAGCAACTTTCCCTTCATCTTTATTCAGCTCAGATCCTACCTTTCCATACATAAGACTCCCGTCGGATAAAACAGGTCCTTGACCAGAAACATATAAATGATTTTCAACTATTAAAATTGGTCGGTATACACCCGAGGGTTCGGGTGCGGGAGGTAAATCAAGACTCATAGCTTTGATTCGATCTTTTAAATGTATACTCATTTTATATTAGTTGGTTTAAAATTAAAACTCCAATAAGTCCTGAAATTCCTATGCTTGTTTCCATAATTGTCCAAGTGGAAAGTGTTTCTTTTACGGTTAAATTAAAATATTCCTTAAATAACCAAAACCCACTGTCATTAACATGGGATAACATAAGGCTTCCCGATCCAATAGATAATACCATTAATTCAGGACTCACATTTGTATTTTGAACTAAAGGTAAGACTATTCCAGCAGTTGTAAGGCCTGCAACTGTTGCAGAACCGACAGAAAAACGAATAAGTGTTGCAATTATCCAGCCTATTAATAAAGGAGACATTGAAGATATTTCAAGTATTCCACCAATATAATCACTAACCCCACTGTCAATTAAAATTTGCTTTAGGGCACCAGCACCTGATATAACTAAAAGAACCATTGTAATTCCTGATACTGCATCTGCATAGGTTTTCATTATTTGATTCATTGTTTTACCTCTTGAAATACCTAACGAGTATGTTCCTAAAAGAAGCGTTAATAGTAGAGCAATAACTGGATTTCCAATAAAGTTAATACACTTTGATAAAATACTCTCCTCTTGAATTAAAAGTGAGATCAAAGTAGAAAAACCAATCAATAATACTGGCAATAAAGCTGTGGATAGACTATTAAATAAGCTGGGGAGTTCGTCTTGCTTAAATACTCTTGTGGTCATAAACTCTTTAAGGGGCTTTGCTTCTACTTTAGGTAAGAAATGAGTTAATAAAGGTCCTGAAATTAAAATTGCAGGTATAGAAAGCAAGACACCGTAGATAAGAGTTTTTCCAATATCAGCTTCAAACATTACTGATAATGCTGAAGGGGCAGGGTGTGGTGGTAAAAATCCGTGAGTGACCGATAATGATGCTAGCATAGGTAATCCTACTCCAATCAATGAAAGACCAGTTGTTTTTGCTACAGTAAAAACTAAGGGAACTAAAATTACAAAACCGACTGAGTAAAACATTGTGATTCCAACTATGAAACCAGTTAACATTACTGCTACTTTAGTATAATTAACTCCAAAAATTTTAATTAAACCGTTAGTTATTTGTTGAGCCGCACCACTTTCAGCAACAAGTTTTCCTAACATAACTCCAAATCCTAAAATCATAACAAGGAATCCTAATGTATTTCCAATACCATTTTCTATGGAATCAACTATATCATTTAAATGCATTCCTTGGGCTATTCCAATTCCTATTGCTACCAATATAAAAGAAATAAATCCGTTAAATTTAAAAAGGGTTATTAGGAGAAATAAAAATAAAATTCCAAAAAAAACAATTGCTAAAGGCATATTTATAATTTCAAATTACTTGATTTTTAGATGCAAATATCCAAAAAAAACCCTCCTTTTGGAGGGTTCTCTGTTTTATAAAATTTTACCACGTTTTTATGTTTGACATGGTTGCACTACCAAGAAAATTTGAATATTTTGACGTCGCTTTTTGAAATTTTAAAAATGCTTGTTGTTGTGATTGAGTTTTTGGGCCCCAACTCAAAGCAGCTCCATAATTTTCATGAGTTGTAAATACATAATGAGATTCACCTTTGCTACTTGTCCCATGTGTAAACTGACCAAGTGATAAATAACCTAATTGAGGAAATGATTTAATTAAATCAGTAAACTCATTTCCAAAGGCAGCTGGATCCTCTACCCTCCATCTCCAAATTTGAGCTATTGGTTGACTTGCTTTATCAACATTCATTCTCATTATAGTTGCTCCTGCACTAATTGATGTTATTTCTGAGTGCCTTAACATATTCGAATTGTATAATAGATATTTATCTCCGCTTCTTATCTCTCGAAGCTTTGCTAAACCTTCTACTGAACCTGAAAATGTTAAAAAATGGGTTGCTTGAATATCGTCCGCTTTAAAATTTACTGCATAAAGTGTTATATATACTCCTTCAGGTTTATCAATCTTGCCATAAAATCCATCTATGAGATCTAAAACTTGACCACCACTACCCGGTTTTACCTTTAAAGCTACTTGTTCAAATACGATGTTTTGAGCAAGAATTAAATTGGATGCTACGAAGAGCATTAAAAAAAGTATTTTTTTCATATTTAGTTGGTTTATAATTATTTGTTCACCTAAATTATGAAAAATGAACAAGACTTGATTTTTATTCGATAACTTGCGCTGTTTTGCCTTAAAAATTGTTTCACAGAATTCACATACTATCTATAATTCTATTAAGTAATTATAATTACTCTCAAGAAAAATTTATTCCAAATAAAATCGACGAGGGTCAAATTACAATAGATGGGATTATATCTGAAAAAGAATGGAAAAATGCTATTTTTGTTGACCTTGATTACGAAGTAAATCCAGGAAATAATATTGTCCCGAAAGAAAAAACCAAGGCATATATTTTGTACTCTGATACACATCTATATATTGGTTTTTATGCATATGCAAAGCCTAGTGAAATTCGAGCATCAGTTAGATCTAGAGATGACTTAGGGATGATTAGTGATGATATTGTTTGGATTGCTTTTGATACTTATGGAGATAGCAGGAATAATTATATTCTGGTGTCGAACCCCTTTGGTAGTCAATTAGATGCAAGAGCAATTAATGCTCTTACTGATGAAGATAGGTATGATATAAATTTTAATGTAGATCATGAAACAAGTGGGACGATTGTATCTGATGGCTACCAAGTTGAATTTAAAATACCCTTCGCATCTTTACCTTTCCCCAATGGAAACAATCAAGAGTGGAATTTTAATTTTAGAAGAAATACTTTTAGAGAGGGAATACCAATAGAGCTTAGAAGCCAACCCTATGATAGAACTGCTCCATGTCAAATATGTCAAACTACCGATAAGCTTTTATTAACTGATATTAAAATTGAAAAAAGAGTTGAGTTTTTACCTTACCTCGCGGGAAATATTACAGGTAGTAAATCCAATTTATTTGATGAAATCAAATATCAAAAACTACAACCTAACTTCGGACTAGGTTTTAATGTCGATTTGAATAAGAACAGTTCTCTTGAGGTGACTTTGAATCCTGATTTTTCTCAAGTAGAGGCCGATGTCACGCAAATTGATGTAAATTCTGCGGTTGCCTTAGAATATCCCGAAAGAAGACCTTATTTTAATCGTGGTACTGATATCGTTCAATACGTAAGTGGTGCATTTTATTCAAGATCAATAAATAACCCATTGATATCAACAAAACTAATTAGTCAGGGAAAAAAAGAACGTTTATTTTTTCTTACTGCACTTGATCAAAATTCAATTTATCAAATTGCAGGTGAAGATCGATCTTATTTGGGTGAAGGAGAAGAATCTTTTGTCAATGTTTTAAGATATCAACGTCTTCTTAGTAAAAATACACGCCTTGGTTTTTTATCTACAAACAGATATTATAAAAATGGAGGCTATGGGAATTTATTTGGTACAGACGGTTGGTTTTTATTATCAAAAAACTTGAGGTTTACTTATGAAGTATTTCTCAATTTAAACAAAGAGCCTGTTGCAGACTGGATAAAGTCTGAAGATAATATTTTCGGAAGATCAGTAGTATTGGATAATCAAAATTTTAATGGTAAATCTCTTTACTTTCAGCTATATCGAAATACTGAAAAATGGAGATCTTATTTGACTTATAGAGACTTTTCACCAAATTTCCAAGCAGATGTTGGGTTTGTTGTAAAAAATAATAGAAGATGGGCCACACTTTATCATACTTATCAAGTATTCCCAAATAAACCAGCTTTACAATTTTTAAGTTTTGGAACTAAAGCAGATATAGTTTACACATACGAAGACTACTTAAAAACAATTAGTGTAGATGCAATTTTAAGTGTAAAAACTTTATTCAATACTGAAATAACTTATACCCTAGACTTTGATGCTTTTAAAAACTTTCTTGGTCGAGATTATAGAAACTTAGAAAGTAACCGATTTGTAATTAGAAGTAGCCCTAGTGAATCTCTTTCACTTAATTTAAACTTAACCGTAGGTAGAGATTTGGCTTATAATGAAGCTATCCCAGAAAAAGGAAAAGAATTAACTTTCAACTTTATTCCATTGATACAATTAAGTAATAAATTGAGAATTTCACCTTCAATTAGATATGCAAGGTTAAAATATTTGGACAGTGATAATTTTTATTACAATGGATCTATCTCAAGATTTTCCATCCGATATCAGTTTAATAATTTTTTTAATATTAGAATAATTTCTGAGTATAATACATTTTCTGAAAGATTTTTTATTCAGCCATTAATTCAATGGAATCCAAATCCATCAACTGTTTTTTATATAGGTGGGAATCAAAACTCATTAAGTGAATTTAATGATGAAATGTATTCACTTTTTAGAGTAGACCAAACTCAATTGTTTTTAAAATTTCAATACTTGTTAGGTATTTAAAAAGATGAAAATGAATATTAACAAAAAACCCTCCAAAGGTGGAGGGTTAATAAAAAGTTTTGGTAATATTAAAAATCAGCTACCCTAACAAGCATTGTAGTATTTACTACTTTTCTTATGCCGGCGACTTTCTTTGCAAATTCAGCAAATGCTGGGTCAGAATACATCTTCTTTGTATTTGAAAGTGCAGTTTTTATATCAGGAGATCCAATCCATGCAAAATGAGAAAAATCAGCGTTTTTACCAATTATTGGCATAGCTAAACCATATGAATTTTCTTCATACCCTAGTTTTTTTGCAATTTTCTGAGAAAAACTTTTAAACTCTTTAAGATACATTGAAGGATTTGAAACGTCCATTTGATAAATCATAAAAACATTATCCTCAGCCCAATCTTCGCCATTGTACCAAATAGGCATGTTTAGAGATTGAGATACATCAACTGAATAGTCTGCAAGCTTTCCCTCAAAAAGTAATTGCGCCAGTAAAGATTGTCCATAGCTCATAAATGCGGCTTCAAAAGCAGCTTCATTAGGAAAACAGAATTGAAATGAATGAGTCGATTCAATAGTACCATTAGGGAGGTAGGCGAAAAGAGATTTTGTTGCCTGCATATTTTTTGCCCACTCAGTATTCATCGCTGCTGTAAGTGCTGATACGACCATTTCAGGTTCTTCAGCTTTAATATCAAAAAATAAACAGTATTGTGCATTTATTGATATAGTTGAAAATGTTAGTATACTAAAAAATAATTTTTTCATTTTAAAAATATTTATGGTTAAATTCAAAAAAACAATGTACAAATAAAATTGATAAAGAATGTTTTGTATATCAATTTAATGTTAATTGCTTTTGTAAAATTTTTTCAAATTTCAGACTTAGCTCTTTAAATCTATTATAAGCATCTTTACCTAAAACTTGGTCTGCTTCAGTTACCATATTATAAAGATATTTAAACTGGTCAATTAGCATTGGCTGCATATAATCACCTTCTTTAGTTTCTAATTTTTCTAAAATTGCTTCAAGGTCTTGTAACTTATTTTTCTTTAAATTTTTTGATAGTTTCAATGACTTGATCTCATTTAAAATTCTTGTTGCCTCCCTGATCTTGTTGATTAATTTTAATTGAAATTGTTCAACTTCAACAAAGACATCCTGGGAAATTTCTGTATTTGGATCTTTTTCAACTGAAAATTCAGTTGAAATTTTATTGGTGTTGTCAAGTGTTACTTCAACTACATATTTACCAGGTTTAACAAATGGTCCCAAAATATTTTTTTCATCATCATCATCATATATTCCTCGATGTCTTAAGTTCCATCTAAAACGGTTGAAGCCTTTTTTGGTTGTCACTTTATAAGATGCATTGGATGAAAAGTCACTAAGTTGCATATTGTAGTTATTTGACTCTTTAGCTTTACTCGAAATTGAATTAAAAGAGTCAATTATTTTTCCTTTTGCATCTAAGATGGAAATCAAGACATTCTGATACTTATCACTATCCAGATAATAGTCAATAAAAACACCTGCTTGTAAATAGTCGTTAATTTCTATGTCAGGAATGTTATATTGGTAACGAATCGCCTCAGAAGGATTTACAACTTTGGGTTTTGGTCCATTCAATTCAGATCTTAAAAAATTGATGTCATCCATAACCCAAAATGATCTTCCCATTGTTGATAAGACTAGGTCGTCTCTATGTATTTTAAGATCAGTTACTGGAGTAATTGGTAAATTTTTTTGAAATTTTACCCAGTTCTTTCCATCATTTTGTGAAACAAAAATCCCAAATTCAGTACCTGCAAAAAGTAATCCTTTTTTTAATGGATCTTCCCTAACAACTCTTACTGGAAAGTCATGAGGTATGCCATCTACAATTAATTCCCAAGATTTTCCATAATTTTTTGTTTTATAAATATAAGGTGACCAATCTCCTAATTGATATCTTAAAATTGTGATATAGGCTGAAGATGGATCATGGCTTGACGGCTCTACTGAGTCCACTCGACCTCCTTTCAATAAGTTTTTGGGGGTCACATTTCTCCAGTTTTTACCTCCATCAACAGTTAAATGGACCAAGCCATCATTCGAACCTACCCAAATTAAATCTTTCTGTAAGATTGACTCTCTAACAGAGTATATAGTACTATAAAACTCTTCACCTGTAATATCCCTAGTTATTGGAGATCCTGAAATAACTTGTTTTGATTTGTCAAATTCTGTTAAATCAGGCGAAATTATCTCCCAATTTATCCCTCCATTGGTAGTTTTATGAAGAAATTGAGAACCATGGTATATAACATTTTCATCATGTGGAGAAATATGTATCGGAGATACCCTTTGAAATCTAAACTTCAAATCTTTTGGATTATGCCCATACATGTTTTGAGCTCCAACATAATATTGCTTTTCCTGTCCAGTCTCTTTGTTATATATACTAAATCTTCCCTTGCAATTTGAGTAAACAATATTCGGATTACTTGGTTTTGGAACAGCTGGACCAGTTTCACAGCCACCGGTTGAAAGTATCCATGCATTTGGTCCTGCCTGAATCGGATAAGGCGGTTGGCTTGGGACAGAAACTGTAGTGTAATTATCTTGCTGACCTCCATATAGCCAATAAGGAAACTGTTGATCTACTTCGACTTGATAAATCTCTGCAGTAGGTTGATTAAATTGGGTAGTCCAAGTTTTTCCGGAATTAAAAGTAACGTTTCCCCCTCCATCATTTGATTGAATCCATATGTTATCATGATTAGGATTTATCCATATGTCATGATTATCCCCATGAGGTGTTTCTTTTATATCCCAAGTTTTACCTGCATTAATAGAAACCATAAACTTATTGGCACTTGAATAAATTACATCTGCATTTTTTGGGTGAGCATAAATATTACAATAATAAAAGGGTCTATTTACCAATTCTTTTCTATGACTCATTACGTTGAAACTTGATCCTTTATCATAAGAAACATAAACACCTCCCTGACCATCTCCTGCTTCGATAAGTGCGTAAAGTCTTTTTGTATCGGCGGGTGAAGTTGCTAAATCAATTTTTCCAATATTACCCTTTGGCAATCCTTTAAAAAGCTTGGTCCAACTTTGTCCTCCATCAACTGATTTGTATATACCTCCATCTTTTGATCCGCTCATTATTGTCCATGGTTTTCGGTTAACCTCCCATGATGCAGCGTAAATTGTGTTGGGGTCATCAGGAGAAAATTCCATATCTACAATTCCAATTTTATCAGATATGTAAAGAATTTTTTTCCAATTTTTACCTCCGTCTATTGATTTAAATAATCCTCTTTCTGTATTTTGTTTAAATGGTTGACCGATTGCAGCAGCATAAACTATGTCAGGATTTTTAGGATGAACCTTAATTGCACCTATTTGACCTGCACTCTTTAGTCCTATAAATTCCCAGCTCTTTCCTGCATCTAATGATTTGTATACACCTTTTCCTACGATCACATTTGAACGTATTCCATCAGAACCCGTTCCAACATATATAATATTAGGATTTGATTGAAATACATCAATTGAACCAATTGAAGGAGATTCAAAATAACCATCACTAATATTAGTCCAACTCAATCCACCATCGATAGTCTTCCATAAACCACCTCCAGAGGTTCCCATATAGAATGTGAATTGGTTTTTGATAACACCACACACAGAAGTTGATCTTCCGCCTCTTGTTGGTCCTACATTTCTATATTTAATGTCTTCAAAATTTATTCTTTGAAGTTCTTGGCCATATGAAAGGTTGCAACTGAAAGTCAAAACAGTTATAAGTAATTTATTTTTAAATTGATTAAACATTTACGAAAGATTTATAGATTCAAGAGTTAATTTATGAAAACTTAAAATTTATACTCTCCTTTTTCATAAATTAATCTAATAAAAGTATTTTCTGTTCTAATTATGAGTAATACAGTTTATGTTCTTCTTATGCTTTGTCTTATGATAATTTTATCATTATATGTAGGCAAGACAAAATTAGGAAAGCAGTTAGGTTCAGCTCTTTTGGTAATATTATTTACAGCAATAATTGCTAATCTTAAACTTATTCCGTCTGCTTCAAATAGTATTGAATTGTATACTATAATTTTTGAATATATAGCACCTATATCAATATTTTTTTTGCTTCTGAATGTAAATCTTATTTCAATAAAAAAAGCAGGTTTACCAATGATTACATTGTTTATAGTTGGATCACTATCAACAACACTTGGAATTCTAATCTCATGGATAATTATTTCTCCTGAAAATGTATTAGGCTCAGATGCAAATGTAATTGCTGGAATGTTGACTGGGACCTACACAGGAGGCAGTGTTAACTTTAATGCAGTGGCATTAGAATATGGTTTTCAAAAAAAGGGAATTTTATACGCAGGAACAGTTGCCGTTGATAATGTTGTAACAACAATTTGGATATTAGCTACTTTGACATTTCCACTAATCTTGTCAAAAATATGGAAGGGTAAAGTTTTTTTAAAACAAACTATTTCTATTGAAAAAAATTTTGATGAAGATAAAATAGACTTAGTTTCTTTAGCAAGTTTGATCTTCCTTGGAATTTCAGCTTTTTATATTTCTGAAATTTTAGCTAAAAAATTTAATAGTATTCCATCCATTTTAATCCTTTCAACAATAGGTATTCTTCTGGCTCAAACCAACTTTATTAGTAAATTAAAAGGAAGTCATAATTTAGGCTTATATCTAGTTCATTTATTCTTAGCAGTTATAGGAGCATATTGTGAAATAAGTGCTGTTTATGAGCTCAAAGAAATAGGAATTACTCTTTTTTTGTTCACAAGTGTTTCAGTGTTAATACATGGGGTATTAATAATCATTGTTGGTGGTCTATTTTATCGAGATTGGCAAATGATAGCAATTGCAAGTCAAACAAATGTAGGTGGAGGAGCATCCGCAATTGCACTTGCAGAGACTTTTAAAAGAAATGAACTGATTTTACCCTCAATTTTAATGGGTACATTAGGAAATGCTATTGGAACTTACCTTGGATTTTTTGTTATATATATTTTAAATAATATTTGAGATCTTAATATTAGTTATAAGCGTTATAAATTCAAATATTGATCCAATAAGTTATTTTCAAATTTATTGTCCTAAAATTGGGTATTAAATCGTTTTCAAGATAATTTGAATTGTCAGTATATACCAAAAATAAGTCTGATAAAGGAGCAAAACGCCACTGAAGTCTAGAATTAATACCCAGTGTATTTGAAAAATTCGAAAACTGGATAAAACTGGCCCAAAAAATATTTTTAGTAAATGTAAAATCTAATTTTGGACTAACTAAAATTAAACCTACAGATTTTTGAGGTTCAGGCAGATTGATTTTATCATAGCTTAATTTTAGACTTGCTTGCAAAAGTTTATCTATCCTAAAATTGAAATTATTACTAATTGAAAACTTTTCACCACTGAAATATCCTCCAAAACTAATTTCAGAGTTAAATCTAAATTTTGTTCTATTTGTTGAGGTATATCCAAATTCAAATTGAGAGGTATCATAAGCACCTTCGGTTATTGGAGAATCATTATTTATACCTGTTGGATCAAAAGTGTTTTCTAAATATATGTAAGTGTTAACAATTGCTAAATCAATTCTAGATCTGTTTTTAAAATTTACAGAAAGATTAGCATTCAATCTTCTATCAGTAACTAAGTTATTTTCTTCAGGTTTATCAACATAATATAACTCAGGGCCTACTGCAATACTTTGAATTAATTCAGATTTCGGAAAAAAATATCTATCATATTTTGTGTAATTTTTTTTAAACCCTTTTCTCCTTGAAAACCCCAGATCGCTTGTAAAATTTGGAGTTGTTCTTGTAAATACAGTCCTGAATCTATTTTTTATGTCATTGAAATTAAATCTGAAACCAGTTGATATACCCTCATTTTCTTCTGAAGGCGAAAATGTATTATAAAAAAAGACCTTACCTCTAATTTTATCATTTTTTGAAATAAAATTATAATCAAAACCTAATAAACGATTATAACGTTCTTGTTCTGATTCAAAGCTATCCTGACCTGTTTTTTCTCTATTAACGAACAAAAATTTTAAATTCGATTTAGAGAAAACATTCTGTTGAAATGATAATACTGTATTGTTGTTAGAAGGTATTAAATTCGTCTCATCTTTTGCTGTTTGCATATTCAATAATCCAACTCTAAGACGTTTAGTGAGTTTCCCACTTAATCTTACACCAGCGTGAATTTTATTTTGAATTGTGTTTCCGTTTAGATCCTTTGTGACTCCAATTCGCCTTGTGAAAAATGGTCTATTCTCATAGAAATCTCCAAAACCACTAAAGAGATCATTATTCTGAATAAAAAACTGTCTTTTTTCTGGTAGAGCAACAGCAAATCGTGTTAAGTTGATAATTTGGTCATCAACTTCAATTTGGGAAAAATCCGGGTTGATTGTAAAATCTAAATTAAGACCTGTTCCAATAAATACTCTTCCATCTCCACCATATTCAAGATTATTAGTTTTTTCATTGTTATCAAAAATCTTTGATTTTAACAAATTAACATAAGGAATTATTGTTATCGGAGTTTTAGATTTACCCAAAGGTTTCTCAAAAACGAGCGGTTCTGTAAATGAAAGGTTTATAAATGATTGTTCTTGAGGAACCCTAAATAGGGTAGAAAATTCATTAGAAATAATTCTTCTTCTTGATACATTATATCTCCAGGACTTACTATTATTTGCAAATCTTATTGAGCTTAATGGTATTCTAATTTCAGCAGTATAAAAATTTTCATAAACCTGAGTTTCTAAATCAAATTTTGTATCCCAATCCCAATTTGAATCTTCTCCAAGTGTTCTTCCACCGTTGAATAAGATTTCATCTTTTTTTACACCAACAGAATTTCCTCCAAAAGCATAAGCATTTGTTAAATCATTGAAAGTGTCCAATGTAAAAAGAAAAAAATCAGAGAACCTGCCCATGTCTCTTCTGAGACTCGATATAATACTTTCATTTTTACTCTCATAACATTTAACAAATGCGTAAATATTATTTGAATCATACAAAAATTTTATTTCGGTTTGTTTTAGAGCCTTAATAGTATCTGTCGGAAACCATTGCCAAAAGTTGGATCTTGTTTCTGCTTTATCCCAGTCTGATTCATCATCAATACCGTTAATTACAATTTTTTGATTTGTAAGTTTGACGTAAGTAGAATCAATGAATTTTTGAGCAAATATTAAATCAAAGCACGTGCTAAAAATCAAAAGAAAAAGAATTTTTTTTGACATGTTTTAATTTATCTCAAAGGATACTAATTTTATTTTGAATCGTTAAAGTATTTAATATTACGCTTTGCTTGTAAATGATGTCTGTCAATATGATATCGAAGAAATTCAAGCCTTTGATGAAAGTCTAATTCACCAGAAATAGGATGTGCGTGGGTAATAACACGTAACATATCATCAGTTAGTTTATTTCCGAATTCAAATAAAATTTTTTCAAGACTAATAAATGAAGTTGTCCAAAATTTAAATGACCCCCTAACTCGTGGAGCTGCAATATCAGGAACCTGCTCCTTTTCTTTCCATGTTAAATCAATTACCTTTTCTATTGACAATCCTTTATTTTTTGAGTCATATTTAAGCTCTTTTTTACCCTCTAAAATTTCATTTAAAACTTTTGCCATAACTGCAACTCCCAAAAATTCTGCCCAATAAAGGTGTTCTGTTATTTCAATAATATTCCAAGAATACTCATTTTTTTTGAATTCTATATTATCCTTAGAGAGTCTTTGTACTGTATTTAAATAGCTAGCACGCGATTTTTCTACAGAATTTATTAGAACTTCAACCTGTGACATTTTAAAATATTTAATGTTATTGTTATTTGATTAAATATAGAAAGAAAGTTTTGATGTAATTTTATTAATGTAGTTTTAAAAAATGAGTCATATTCTTAAGAGAGCTGAAAATTAATATAAAGAACACAGACTTGTAATTATAAATAACCCTGATCTTTAAAAATGATAAAAAAAAATATTAGAGAAAAGTCTTTTTTTGAAAGAGTACCACATGCGATAACAATAGTTTTTTTTATAATTCTTTTAGTTACAGGGATGACATATATACTTCCTGCTGGTTCATATGAAAGGATAAATTTAGATGGAAGAAGTACTGTGGTACCAGGTTCATATAAAATAATTGATTCAACCCCGATAGGAGTTTTACAAATGTTTAAAGCTATACCACTTGGTTTTAAGTCAGCATCGGAAATAATTTTTATTGTACTTGCAGGAGGAATTATGTTTGGATTTATGGAAAAATCTAAGGCGATAGAAAATGCAATAGGAACTCTTATAAAAAAAATGGGATTAAAAAGGAAATACTTGATTGTTGTTATTATGACATTTACCTATGGTCTTCTAGGTGTTTCAGTTGGACTTGAAAATAACATCGCTTTAATACCGGTTGCTGCTGTTTTAAGTTTAGCTTTAGGTGGTGATTTAATTCTTGCTGCTGGCATATCAGTTGGGGCTATGACCATCGGCTTTGGACTATCCCCAATAAATCCATATACTATTGGTACTGGTCACAAAATAGCAGAGCTTCCAATGTTTTCTGGAGCATTTTTAAGAGCCATTCTGTGTTCCGTCGGACTTGCTGTAATGGCATTCTACAATGTCAGGTATTTTAAAAAAATAATTTTAAATGATCAGGAAAGTTTGGCAATAGGTTTAAATACAAAAAATTTAACTCTATCTAAACCAATTAAAGATTATTCATTGAGTATAACTAATTGGTCGATTATTGGAATTTTTATTTTAGGCCTAATTTTAATTATATATGGTGTTTTTAATTTAGATTGGCATATAAACGAGTTGTCTGCTGTTTTTTTGATAATTGCTTTTTTAACTGGCTTATTCTCTAAAATGGGAGGTAATTCAATGAGTAAAATTGTTCTTGAATCAGTTGCTGTAGCAGCTCCTGGAGCATTTATGGTTGGTTTTGCAACAACTATTAAAGTTTTAATGGAAATGGGAAATATTGGAGATACAATTTCATATCAACTTTCAATTATTTTGGAAGGTCTTCCTCTTTATCTTTCGGCTGTCTGCATGTCTATCTCTCAATCATTTATTAATTTCTTTATCCCATCTGGAAGTGGACAAGCACTTGCTACACTCCCAGTAATGATACCATTAGGCGAATCTCTTGGCCTAAACAGACAAATTACTATTTTAGCATTTCAAGTTGGAGACGGTCTAACAAACCTTATAAACCCAACGCTTGGTGGTTTAATTGCAATGCTTAGTATGAGTAGAGTACCAATTGATAGATGGATAAGATTTATTTTTCCAGTTTTAATTATACTAATTATAATTGCTTTTTTGGCATTAATTGTTGCAGTAGCTATTGACTATAATTAATTTATGATGAATGTAGAAGAGATATTAGCAAAACTAGTTTCATTTCCAATTCTTGGTGGTGAAAGTAACATGACAATACTAAACTGGATAAAAGAATATCTAGAATCTTACAAAGTAGAAGTTAATTTAGTGCCAAACAAAAATGAAAATAAAGCTTCATTACATTGCAGAATTGGACCACCCAAAGAGGGAGGTGTAATTTTATCTGGCCATATGGATGTTGTTCCAGTAGAAGGGCAAAAATGGACTTCAAATCCTTTTACTTTAACTGATAAAGGTGATGGGAAACTTTATGGAAGAGGTTCAGCAGACATGAAAGGTTTTTTAGCTTGCTGTTTGGCTACTTTACCAGAAATGGTAAATACAGATTTAAAAAAGCCTATATATTTTGCATTTAGCTATGATGAGGAAGTAGGATGTCTTGCAGCACCAGACCTTACAAAAGCATTAAATAATTTTTATAAAGAAACACCAAAATTTGCAATAATCGGAGAACCTTCAATGATGGAGCCTATTATCGGTCAAAAAGCAATCTATATAATGGATACTTATGTGAATGGCTCTGCTGGTCATAGTAGCAGAATCAAACAGGAAGTCAGTGCTATTCATGAGGCCATGCGTCTAATTTTATGGCTTGAAAATAAAATGAACTCTTTAATAGAAGAAGGTCGTGTCGACAAAAGATTTAATCCACCTCATTCTTCTATTCATATTGGAGTAATAAATGGAGGTATAGCTCCAAATGTAATAGCTGATAAGGTCCATTTTTCTTGGGATTTAAGGACAATTCCAAGAGATGATATTTTTTCAATTATATCTGAATTTGAGAAATATTGTAAAGAAAGAGAAGATCAATTGCGTAAAATATATCCAGATTTTAGAATAAAAAACATTGAGAACCACCCTGTAGTACCACATTTAGATACTTCAGAAAACGATGATATTTTGTCACTTATTAAAAAAATTTCAGGAAATTCGAATTGGGATACAGTTTCCTTTGCTGCCGAAGCAGGTCACTTTGCAAATCAAGGGTTTAATACAGCAATTTGTGGTCCAGGCGATATTGCCCAAGCTCATAGAGGAGATGAATTTATATCTAAGGATCAACTAAATAAAGGGGTTGGAATGATTCAAAACTTAATTAAGGAATTTTCTTAAACCAACAATAAATAATTTATGTCAACTAATAAATTAAAAGCGTTCTTGGATATTGTTTTAAACCTCTTTGTGTTATCTATTTAAAATGAAAAGATGTTTTGCAAATATATTACTCCTTTTAACTATATTTTGTTGTACCACAGAAAAAGAAATCTTTTCAACCTCAACTGATGAAACAACTGAAAATTACGAGGAACCTATAAATCAAATCATAAACTCATTTGATGAATATAACAATGACGAAAGACATTTATCTGACTATATATATGATCAAGATAAACTGCACAGATTTGATATTTATATAACAGAAAAAAACTTAGATAAAATTGATAGAAATCCAGCAGCAGAGAAATATGTTGAAGGTCATTTTGTTTTTGAAAACAAAATAGTAAAAAATGTAGGTGTTAGATATAAAGGTTCTATTGGTGCATGGGTAGGTTGTCTGTCAAATGAGGATTGGGCTAACCCTAGTGGATATAAAACATGTCCAAAACTCTCCATGAAAATTAAATTTAATTGGAGAGGAAATAAAAAGTTTTATAATCTAAAAAAACTGCAATTTCATTCTCAAAACCTCGATCCAACAAAAATGCATGAACGATTGGGATATTATATGTTCAGAAAATTTGGCATTATTGCTCCAAGATCAAATCATGCCTTAATTTATATAAATGGAGAGTTCAACGGAATTTTTGCAAATACAGAAAATATAGATGGTCCTTTCACAAATAAACATTTTGAAAAACCAGACGGCAATTTATATAAAGAAGTTTGGCCAGTCGAAAGCTCTGGTAATTCTCAAACTGAAGATTATTTTGTTGGAGGATTAAAAACAAATGAAGAAGCATCAGATGTGTCAAAAATGAAACGATTTTCAGATTTATTGGGCGCAACAGATTCTTACGGTTCAAAAGCTATTGTTAATCAATGGATTAATCAAGATCTTTTTTTGAAAACCCTAGTTGTTGATAGAAGAATTGCTAATGATGACGGATTCTTACATTTTTATCACCAAGAAAATGAAATTTTTGAGAATCATAATTACTACTGGTATGAAGATCCAACTGAAGACAATCTACAGCTAATTCCATGGGACTTAGACAATTCTTTCGAAAATTTGATTCAAAATTTAAATCCAGTGACTCCGATCAGGGATAAATGGTATAATACCTCTAATGAATGTAATGGATTCAGATACGGTTCATTTAATTTATTGCAAAAGTCAGCAGCTTGTGATAAAATTATCGGTTCTTATAAAGACTTTAAAGATAGATACTATGAACTAGATATAATTTTTAAAAATGAGTTGTTTAATATGTCTAACATCAATTTACTTCTAAACAAATGGTCATCTCAAATAGAAACTGAAGTTGAAAGAGCCAACCAAATTTTTGGTGAGAAAGAGCCAAATCTTGAATTGTGGCAGGAAAGTGTGAATTATTTGAAATATTCAATAAGTGAGTCATTAAAACAATAAAAAATATTATTCTCTTTTAGTCCCTTCTGGAAAATATTTATCTATAATATATTTTGGTTGCCATTGATCTAAATTTTGAACTAACTTTTTATAATCGTATTCTTTACTCTGAGTTTTCAATGGTTTAAGATTTATAGTATCATCTGTAGCGTCTCTGTGATAACTTAAAAGTTTCATCATTTTATCAACTTTGATCTGATTTTCAGAATTTTTAGCTAGATTATTTAGTTCATAGGGATCATTTTTAAGATTATATAATTGAGTATAATTAATTTTAGGATAATAAATTAATTTCCAATCTTTATCCCTAACCGCTCTTACTGAATTTCTATATGCGGTATAAAGTGATTTCCTTACCCCTTTTTGTTTATTTTGGATGATGTTCATCAATGATAATCCGTCGATATTGTTGGGTCTTTGTAATTTTAAATATTCAGTTACAGTTGGAAAAAGGTCAAATAAATAAACTAATGCCCTTGTAGTTTGACCTTTTGGAATACCTGGACCTGATATTATTAATGGAACCTTAGTACTGTGTTCATATAAGTTTTGTTTACCTAGAAGACCATGACTACCTAGAGCCAGACCATTATCAGAAGCATATATTATAAGAGTATTATCGAATAAATCATATTCCTTGAGACGTTTGATAATATCCCCTACTCTATCATCAATATGCTGTATCAAAGAATAATACTCAGCAATTGAAGATTGAATAATTTTTTCAGTACGCGGCCAAGGGGCAAGAGTTTCATCTCTTTCATTCATATTGTCAAATTTAAAAGGATGTACAGGTTTAAAGTTTGATGGGACAGGAATCAAATCATCTTTGTAAATATTTGAATAATTTGGGGCTGGTGAACGGGGATCATGAGGTGCTGTTAATGCAACATAACAAAAGAAAGGTTTCTGTTTTTCTGATTTGTTGTACTTATCTATATAATTTAATGCAGAGTCTACAAATAAATCAGTTGAAAATCCACTAATATTTAAGTTATTAAGTTTTCCGTTTATATCTAAACTTTTTACTGGCACTTTAAAATGATCACTCATACCTCCCAACATGATATTAGATCCCTCTTCAAAGTTAGCTTCAAAACTTGATGCTCCATTGTGCCATTTTCCGGTTGCAAATGTTTGATAACCTCGATCATTTAGATAATTTGGAAGAGTTTCAATGCCATCTAAACGATCGTAAACATGGAAAAGACTTTTACCACTTAGCAACATTGCCCTGCTTGGTGCACAAATTGCACCATGGTGACCTCCCATTACATACGAATTTTGGAAAACAATTCCAGATTTTGCAAGATTATCAATATTTGGAGTTTTAATGTGTGGGTTTGGAGCTATACCTAGTGCATCGGCTCTTTGATCATCAGTAAAAATTAGAAGTATATTAGGTTGACTTATTTTATTTAAATTAGATATTCTGTTACATGAGATAATAGAAAATTTTGATATTGTCAAAAGAAAAAATAAAAAAAAATATCTCATGTTCGAATATGTGTGCATATTTCAAAGATTTAATTAAAACTTATTTCTCCTTCTGAAATTTTTCTGTCAAGATTAAGTGTCTTCCTCATCCCATTTGCTATTATAAATACAATGTTTGTTTGAGAATCAAAACTTTCAGTCAAAAATTGATTCTTTATTTTAATTGAATCAATTTTGGTAATATTAGAAGCTTCAAGCTTACAAATTATTAAGTCCTCTTCGACTCGTTCGGTATTTTCGAACTTCTGCTCTACAAAACTCATATTAATTAGCTTCTCATTAACTATTATTGATAGTTTTGAAAAAATATATTTTTCAATATGTTGTTTTACATTTTCATTAGGTGATTTTTTTAATATACCTAAACCAAACCCTTTTTCGTCTACAAATGATTTTTCTAAGTCATTAGCAAATAACTTTATCCTAATGGACAAATTTTGTTTTTCTGCATTATGCCTTATTGATGTCACACTTACATAAAAGTCGTGTTTAACATCTTGGGTTTTAAGAAAAAAAGAAGATAATAGCACTAAAGCTATCTTGGGTATCATTATTTAAAAATTTACAAACCGTATTTGTCAATTAAATAAATTAAGCTAGCAATGGATGCGGTTCCTAACTCAAGCTCACGAGGATGTACAGAATCAAATGAATCATTATCCGAATGATGAATGTCAAACATACGCTGAGAATCAGGAATAAATCCGATTGTGGGAGTACCTAATAATCTATTTAATGGGTTAATATCTACACCACCACCTCCTTTTTTAAAATAACTAATAGTGTTAAGTTCAAAATAAGGCAACCATGACCTGAACTTTTTAATAGTAGATGCTTCAGCTGTGACTCCAAAGCCTCTTGGTGTAAAAGCACCTGCGTCACTTTCTAATGCAATTAGGTGATTTTCGTTGTTTTTCTTTGCTAATTCAGCATATTTTAATCCACCACGAGTTCCATTCTCTTCATTCATAAACATAACAGCTCGTATAGTTCTTTTAGGTTTTATCCCTAATTTTTGGAAAAGGCGAAGAACTTGAATTGACTGCATACAACCTGCACCATCATCATGAGCCCCTTGACCAACATCCCAAGAGTCAAGATGGCCTCCTATAGTTATGATTTCATTAGGAAACTCATTTCCAATTAGTTCGCCAACCACATTATGTGAGGGGGCGTCTTCTAGAGTCTCGCAATTCATTTTAATGAATAGCTTTAAGTTCGGATTGTTTTTTAAAGCTAGTGTTAGTTTATCAGCTGATTTAACTCCTAATGCTGCAGCAGGTATTTTCTTTATTCCTTCAACGTACCTAGTAACACCGGTATGAGGTACATCATCAAATGCCGTACCAATAGACCTAATAACAACTGCAACAGCTCCATATTTTGCTGCCTCAGCAGGTCCGGCAGTTCTTTGATCAACCGCACCACCATATGCAGATCCAGTGGAAATTAAGCGTTGATCAGTTGGTCGATTGAAAAAAACAATTTTACCTTTTATTTTATCTCTTCCTAAGACCTCTATATCTTCAATACCCTGAACTTCAACAACTTTTTCAGAAATACCCTTTTTTGGAGTTGAAACAGACATACCAAGAGCAAGAACATTTAGTTCTCCATCCTTTTGTCCTATAATTTTTACTTCTTCTTTATCTCCTCGTTTCCAATTAGGAACAAAAAGATCTTGTTTATATATTTTATCAAAGCTATAACTATTCATAATCATCTCTGTCCACTCTACAGCCTTTGATGCACCTATTGATCCACTTAATCTGTGTCCAATTTTATTACAAAGATGATCCAATAGTTTATAGGTGTTTCGACTTGTCAAAGACTCATCATAAATTCCTTTTATTACTTTTACATCTTCTTTATTAAGTCCGCTTGTTTGTGCTTTTATAGAAAAGAAACTAAGAATAAATAAATAAGTAAAAAAAAGTCCTTTTAGAATATTAAATTTTGCGTTTTTCATATTTGGGTCAAGTTGATTATTTTTCGAATATAGGTATATTAAGCTAAGTTTGGTTCATTGAGCTTTTAATTTATAAATGGGAGTTATAATATTTTCTTTTTTTACATATTTACCCTCAGAAGCCCATCTAAATCCTCTCATTTGAATATTCATTACCTCTGGCAAACTAAAATCATTAAGACTATGACCAATTGAGGAGTAAAATATTCTTCCCTTACCATAATTTTTTTTCCAAATAACAGGTATAACACTTCCTTTAATTTGATTTTCCACATCGATATCTAAATAATTGATTTGTTCCAATTTCAAATTGACTTGTTTTTGATAGGTCTCGTCTGTAAATTCAGTAACAGCAAGTACCCTAATATTAGGATCAATAAGCATATAATACTGTTCTGAGTTTTTAACTTCAAAATCTCCTATATCCTTTGTGATTAAATCTGTAGAATCAATGATTTTAACTTTAAAATTAGTAATACCCCCTGGATGAGAGACAAATTGGCCTCCAACCATAAATTGATATCGTTGATTAGCTGTATTTGACGATCCCAGTCCACCGTGCCACCCTGAAAAACCAGTACCATTAAGAATCGCTATCTGTAATCCTTTAAATTGTTTATCATTCATTCTATTTTCAACAGGTGTAAAAAAATCTGTGAATGCCTGAATAATTAGATCAGTTTCATTCATTAAATTTTGATCTTCATAGACAGCGAAATTGTCAAATACTTGAACTTTTGCTCCTTCTGCTTCTAAAATAGGTACGAAAAGATCAGCACTTTCTTTTGGACTATGAATTGATCCTCCATAAACAAAAATGATATTTTTCCCTTTTAATGTAGGTAGACTATTTTGAGAGTAACAGAAACTTGATACAAGAAAAAAAAATGTTAATGAAAAAGAAATCAATTTAAAATATTTCATTGTTTTAAATTTTTAATTCGTAAGGTTTTCTGTATTGTTTCCCCCTTCTAAGGTTTGCTTCAAAATCATCTATAAATTCCTCTTTGATAGGATCCCAATTTAAAGGTCTTCTAAATTCATATGCTAAATTTGCGATATGACAAATCGTTGCTGTTCTATGACCAACTTCAACATCACAAATAGGTTTTGAACCCTCTTTTGCAGAAGTTATCCAATCATTTTCATGGCTTTCAGATACATAAAGTTTTGTGTCAGTTGGCTTAAATTTGACATTCAATAAATCTTTAGGGTTAGTCTCAAGAAAACTTCGGCTTATGTCAAGTGTCCCCTTCGATCCAAAAAAACGAACTGCAAATCCACGTCCAAAATTTCTATGTTCTACTTCAACACCGTCATCATAATTCATAACTAGACCTCGTGATGCAGTCGGTTCCATTGGAGCTTCATATTTAATAGGTCCTGTATGATCCTTATCAAGAGCCCATTGAACTATATCAAACATGTGAGCTCCCCAATCAGAAAGAATACCACCTCCATACTCTCTATACCACCTCCAATTTGGAAACCAACCCTTTTCTACAATTATATCATGGTAAGAACGTAAAGGTGCGGGTCCTAACCACCTGTCCCAATTTAAATAATCTGGAGTTTTTTGGTATGGAAGATTGCACTCAGCTGACGGGTTACCTACTTCAATCCAAACTTTTTCAATTTTACCAATGTATCCATTTCGAACTATTTCGCAAGCTTTTCTAAAATCAGCCCTTGAGCGCTGCATACTTCCCGTTTGTAGAATGCAATTGTATTCTCTAGCTATCTTTTCCATAGCCCTCCCCTCCTGAATAGTATGAGACATAGGTTTTTCACAATAAACATGCTTTCCAGCTTTCATTGCACTTATTGAGGGTATAGCATGCCAATGATCGGGCGTACTAACAACAATTCCATCAATATTTGAGTTTTCAATCAGTTTATCGAAATCTTCATATATTTTAGCCGCACCCTTTATTTTGTATTTCTTGTATTGAGTATCTATTAATTTACGAAATCTGTTTAATCTCTTTTGATGAACATCACATCCTGCAATAATTCTAGCATCAGAAATTTTAGACATTCTTTCAATAAGACCACCACTTTGAGCTCCCAAGCCAATAACTCCAATATTAAACCTGTCACTCGGTGCTATAAAGCCCTTTCCCATTACATTTCTTGGAATTATTGTAATCCCTAGGGCTGCAGATACTAAATCCTTCACAAATTTTCTTCTATTGTTTTTCATATTTGCTTATTGGTTCTAATGAATTTAAATTATAAATAATTTTTTATTTAGTGGTCTTTAAAAATCATATATTATTTTTTCAAGTGTCTGAAAATGTGTGTCCATAAAAATAAACCCCCACTAAATGTGGAGGTTTACAAGGAATATTGCGGAGAGACAGGGATTCGAACCCTGGCAACGCTTACGCGTTGACAGATTAGCAATCTGCTCCATTACCACTCTGGCACCTCTCCAAATTAGGAAGCAAAAATAGTAGATCCAGTAAAATAATCAATATTTTGATCAACATTATTCTGGATATTCAATTCTAAGTTGGTAGACATTAACAAGTTTTTTATACAAAACTTTTTTTACAATTTCTATCTCTGAAAAGGTAATGTCTGATGAATTAAATTGCTTTTCAGACATCTTTCCATCAATTATTTTATCAATAAAAAATTTTAAATCATTCAAACTCGGGGATTTTAAACTCTTTGATGCGGCTTCAACTGAATCTGCCATCATCAAGATAGCTGTCTCCTTAGAAAATGGTTTAGGTCCCGGGTATTTAAATTTTTCAACATCAATATCTTCAGGTGTAATTTCTTGTTGCTTTTTGTAAAAATAGTAAACCAAAGATGTTCCGTGGTGGGTCCTTATAAAATCAATAATTCTGTCAGGAATTTTATATTTTTCAGCGATAGTAATCCCTTCTATTACATGATCTATTATAATTTTAGCACTTTTCAAAGGGCTAAGCTCTTCATGAGGAGAAACACTAGCTGTCTGATTTTCTGAAAAGTAAGAAGGTGATTTTAATTTTCCAATATCATGGTACAAGGCTCCTACTCTTACTAGTAAGGTGTTTGCCCCAATTTCATTTGCAGCTGCTTCAGCTAGATTTGCAACCTGTAGAGAATGATTAAACGTCCCCGGGGCTTTATCTGAAAGCTCTTTCAGTAATATTGAATTTGTATCTGACAATTCTAATAGAGATACATCTGAAACTAAACCAAAAATTCGTTCATATATATATATTAGTGGCTGGACAAAGAGCATTAATAAGCCATTTAACATAAATAATGCTATCGGAGTTAGATTTAATTTTAAAAGACTTCCTTCTTGAATGCTAGTAAACGCTATATATCCTATTATGTAAACAAATACTATTTGCCCAACAGATATAAATAAATTTGCTCTTCTATATAATTGTTCAACAGACTGAATTGTAATTACTCCTGCTGTTATTTGTAAAAAAACAAATTCAAAACTATTTGGGACAATAAATCCTAACAGTAAGGTCGTAAGAACGTGTGTAAATAAACCAAGTCTAGCGTCAAAAAAAGCCTTAATTATTAATGGAAGAATACAAATTGGCACTGCAAAAACATAACTTGTATCATAATTTATAATTGCTGTTACTGCTACTATGACAATAAGAATATTAAAGAAAATGAATGTTAGCTTTCTATTGTCTTCATAAATTCCAAACCTGTATGCGTGTAAAAATAATAGTAAAAGTGTAAAAGTCAGTACAATTAAAATACTGTATCCGAAAATTATCCAAAGTGAATTTTGTTCCCCTTGTTTGGAAATAAATTCACTTCTTAATGAGTCAAGGATTTTATATGTTTTTTCGTCCACTAATTCTCCTTCAGCAACAATAAAATTACCTGATGCAATAAATCCTTTAGATTTCGATATATTCTGAAAAGCTTGTTCTTTTTGTTTTTCGAAAAATTCATTGTCTAAAATTATATTTGGAGTTATGATTTCAAAAAAAAGATCCTTAAATAAATCCTCATATTCGTTATAAGTGGAATTTATCAGTTTTTTACTTAAAAAATCAAAAATGGCTTCAGAGCGAAACAACTGATTTATGTTAATCGAGATTTCAGTTTGTTCTTGAATAAGAAAAATTGATTGATTCCCCTTGTGCGTGTAATTTGGTGGTAAAACTCCGAACTTGTAAATTTCATTTAGTTGTTGGATTCCAAAATTATAAAGACTATCAGCTTGGATCGTTAAATTTTCTTTGTCAAAAAAATTATAAAATTCTACGGAGTAATTTTTAAAAACTTGATCTCTTAAAATAATATCCGATCTTAAATAGGGTTTTAAACTTTTTAAGACTTCTTCTTTATCGCTATTTATTTCTTCATCAGTTTTTAAAATTGAAAAATCAAATGGTGAATAAAAATCTGAATATTGCCAGGCTCTTCCTTTTTGAAATTCATATTTAAACTGTCCTCCGAATGGGAATATGTACAAAATTAGTAATGAACTGGCTAGTATCAATAATGACTTATAAAATAAGCCTTGTTTAGATATAATATATTTCCAGAAAGATTTCAAATATTTTTTTATTTCAAATCTACATAATCTTGTAATGAATACATATATTTTACATTCTACTTGACATTTAAGGAATTAAAATTTTTATTTTTACTCCATTGTAAACATCAATTTTAAATAGTTTTGGAATACGGAATATGTAATTTAAGCATAGTACCGATTAGAAGCAACAATTCACATAAAAGTGAACTTATTTCTCAACTCCTTTATGGCGACTGCTTTAAATTATTAGCAGAAGAAAAAGATTGGATTAAAATAATAACACTCAGCGATGAATATACAGGGTGGATTGATAAAAAACAATTTGTAGATATTAGAAAAGATATTGCAGAAGAAATTAGCTTCAACACAAATAGTTATAGCAATAGATTAATTAATTATATTGAAACATCTGAAAATAAATTAGCATGCTTGTTGTTAGGAAGCAATGTTGGAGCATGCAAATATCTAGGACATAAATTTGATGGTCCTTTTCAGTCAAAATCTAATAAAAAATCAGATCTACTCAAAACTGCATCTCTATATTTAAATTCTCCATATTTGTGGGGTGGTAAAACACCCATAGGTATAGATTGTTCTGGTCTTACTCAAATGACATACAGAATTAATGGTCATTTTATACCTAGAGATGCCAGTCTACAATCTTCAATAGGTGAAACACTAAGTTTTATTGACGAGAGTCAAGCAGGCGATCTCGCTTTTTTTGATGATGATGAAGGAAAAATTATTCACGTTGGAATTTTGCTTGAAAACAATTATATTCTTCACTCACATGGTAAAGTTAGAATTGACAGAATAGATCAAACCGGAATATATAACTTAGAAACGAAAAAGCATAGCCACAAACTAAGAATTATAAAGAAGATTTTCTGAAGTAGAATAATACCGCCTGAGTCTTCATTTTTTTATTGAGATAAACTTTTAAACATACTTTATATAAAAGTGTATAATAGCCTACTTTACTAAATCCTTCATTTTCTTAAAACCTTCAGTATTTCCTAAAGTACCATATATATTCATAAGTGTTTTTACAGCTTCTTGATTTTGATTAATGTTTACAAGCTTTTCTAAGATTGGTACACACTCCTTGTAAAGGTTTTCTCTTTCAGTCTTTAGCTCATCATATCTAGCGTTATCAGCCCTTGAAGTACCTAAGCCATTCATTTCCTCTACAATTGAGCTTTCACCTTGTAAAATTAGAGATACAAGATTTAAGTATCCTGACTCAAAATTTGGATCTAGCTCAATAGTTTTTTTGTAATATTTTATTGCATCTGTTTTGTTTCCTTTTTGTGCGTTGACAACACCAATATTAAAATAAAGTACTGCATTGTCGGGGTCTTGTTCAATAGCTTCTTTCATTAACTCTTCGAAACGGTCGTTTTCATTAAGCTGAATGTAGAGGTTGGCTTCAGTAAGAATAAGGTTTAAATCTTTAGGATCGGCTTCCCTTGCGAGTTTGACTGCTTCCATCGCCTTGTCATTATCACCTTTTTGAGCATAAATCAGTGCAATATTTTTAATAATCTCAGGATATCTCGACTCAGAAGTTTCTTCTCTAAAATCAGTATACTGTTTAGTCTTTTTGTAAACATTATACTCGGACTCTGATAATTCGACCTCTTCTTCCTCACCAGCTGGTATCGCAAAGTATCTAGTTGAAATTCCTTCATACTTCATTTCCTTTAATAAATTGTAATATGTTAAAGCTGTATCAAAATCTTGCCCACTAACTGAATTTCCTGCAGCGTAATAGAGATAATCTTGATTGGTTTCTGGGTTTATAGTATAAGCCAAATAAAGTTTAGGAGCAGAATCAGAATAACGATTTTCAGCATTATCTTCTATCGCGCTATTTACAATGTCAGAGGTAAGTTTGATTATTTGGTCGTCATATCCAATATCTTTTCCACCTAAAGAAGCATATTGCTTATACTTATCATATGAAGATTGAAATTTACCATTTACCTGATCAATTTTTGCCTCAAGATATATTTTCTGTATTAAAACTTTTTGGTCAGCCGACTCGAATAGATTTTTGTTATTTATAAGTAAATCGGAAGCACCTTTGACATCTCCAGATTCGAAAAGCTTTTCAGCCTTTTTAATTTCTTTTTTTTGACCATTAATAATATTAATAAATAATATTAATGTTAGAATTAGATATTTTTTCATTGTTTTTTTGTTTTTTAAATCTACTCAATAATAGTGCCATCGTTAACTTCTAGATCATTTATATCCTCTATTTTATCATCGTCTTTCATAACTTTTGCAACAGCAGCAATTGTATCATCAGCTTTTAAATTTATTAGTTTAACTCCTTGGGTGGCACGACCCATAACCCTCAGTCCACTGACTTCCATTCTAATAGCTATACCTGATTTGTTTATAATCATTAAGTCATCTTGGTCGTTAACGTTTTTAATAGCAACAAGTTTTCCTGTTTTTTCTGTCACTGATATAGTTTTTACTCCCTTGCCCCCTCTATTTGTAACTCTATAATCATCAAGGCTTGACCTCTTACCATAACCATTTTCTGAAACCACAAGAATGTTTGCATCCATGTCATTTACAGCAACCATTCCTACTACCTCATCATTATCATTATTAAGAGTAATTCCTCTAACACCTGAGGCACCACGTCCCATTGGTCGAGTTTTACTCTCCTCAAACCTAATTGCTTTCCCAGATTTTACAGCTAACATCACATGGCTATTACCTGTAGTTAGTTTTGCTTCCAAAAGGACATCTCCCTCTCTAATATTAATTGCATTAATGCCGTTAGTTCTTGGACGTGAATATTGTTCTAATGAGGTTTTTTTCACTTGGCCTTTTCTAGTGGCCATTATTACATAATGATTATTGATATAATCTTGATCTTTTAGGTCCTGAGTACAAATAAAGGCTTCCACCTTATCATCTTGTTCTATATTGATTAAGTTTTGTATGGCTCTACCTTTAGAAGTTTTTGATCCCTCTGGAATCTCAAACACACGCATCCAAAAACATTTTCCCTTTTGGGTAAAAAACAGCATATACTGGTGGTTAGTACCTACAAACAAGTCTTGAAGAAAGTCTTCATCTCTTGTGGTAGAGGCTTTTTGTCCAACTCCCCCTCTGTTTTGGGTCTTATACTCTACTAAAGGAGTTCTTTTAATATAACCCGCGTGAGAAATGGTAATTACAACTTTTTCGTTTGGAATCATATCCTCCATGCTAAAATCCCCTCCAGCATATTCAATTTTTGAACGACGTTCGTCTCCATATTTTTCTTTAACTTCAATAAGTTCGTCCTTGATAATTGACATTCGTCGGTCTTTTTTTTCAAGAATATTTTTGAGGTCGGCTATTGTTTTTACTAGACTATCGTATTCTGATCTTAGTTTATCTTGTTCTAGTCCAGTTAATTGTCTGAGTCGCATCTCGACTATGGCTTTGGCTTGAGTATCTGTAAGCTCAAAACGTTTAATTAAATTTTTCTTCGCTTCCTCAGTGTTTTCAGAAGCTCTTACTATTTTGATTACCTCGTCAATGTTGTCAGACGCTTTAATCAAACCTTCTAAAATATGAGCTCTTTCTTCAGCTTTCTTTAATTCAAATTTAGTCCTACGTACAACTACATCATGACGGTGCTCAACAAAATAATGAATCATTTCTTTAAGATTCAACATCTGAGGTTTACCACCTACTAAAGCTATATTATTTACACTGAATGATGATTGTAATGAGGTATATTTGTAAAGTTTGTTTAAAACTATATTGGGAATTGCGTCTCTCTTCAGAACATAAACAATTCTCATTCCGTTACGGTCAGACTCATCTCTTATTGTACTAATCCCATCAATTTTTTTATCGTTAACCAATTCGGCTGTTTTACGAATCATTTCAGCTTTATTTACTTGGTAAGGAATTTCATCTACAATTATGCATTCTCTTCCGTTAATTTCTTCAATATTAGCTTTGCCTCTTAATACAACTCGACCTCTTCCTGTAAGAAAAGCTTCCCTTACCCCATCATAACCATAAATTATTCCTCCTGTTGGAAAATCTGGAGCTTTTATTGTTTGAATTAAATCTTCAATAGAAATCTCATTGTTATCGATGTATTGTATAGTACCTTCGACAACTTCGCTTAAATTATGTGGAGGCATATTTGTTGCCATACCAACAGCGATTCCTGACGCACCATTAATGAGTAGGTTTGGAACTCTTGTAGGTAGCACTGTGGGCTCATTTAAAGTATCATCAAAGTTTAATTGCAAGTCCACAGTTTCTTTTTCAATATCTGCCATTAAATCCTCGGACATTTTTTTCATTCGAGCTTCAGTATATCGCATTGCGGCAGGACTATCTCCGTCAATCGAACCGAAATTTCCTTGGCCATCAACCAAAAGATATCTCAAGCTCCAATCTTGAGCCATACGGACCATTGTATCATAAACTGAACTGTCTCCATGCGGATGATATTTCCCTAAAACTTCTCCGACAATACGGGCTGATTTTTTGTAAGCTGTATTAGATCTAATTCCAAGTTCATGCATTCCGAAAAGTACTCGTCTGTGGACTGGTTTTAGTCCATCTCTGACATCAGGAAGTGCGCGTGACACAATGACAGACATTGAATAGTCAATGTAAGCTGACTTCATCTCGTCTTCAATCTTGATTGGGATTAATTTATCTTCTTGATTCATTTGCCATACGTTTATTATAGTAAAAGTAAATAAACAGAGTATAATAAAGGATTATTCTGTTTAGTAAATACCTAAAATTATTAACATTATTAGAGGCATTTTTGGTGGTAAATAATACCCCACCTTTTTTTGAATTCTTAATATTTTTTTGTCAATTAGCAGTGTAATGTGTTTTTGGTCTATTTTTTGACAATATTTAATAAACGATATGCTATGGATGATAATTTTTCACCGCGTGTAAAAGATGTAATTGCTTTCAGTAAAGAAGAGGCTTTGAGACTTGGGCACAACTTTATTGGTACTGAACATCTTATGCTCGGTATTTTGAGAGATGGAGGAGGAAAGGCTATTGCTATTTTGAATTCTATTGAGATTAACTTAGAAGAACTTAGACGCAAGGTTGAAATCTTAAACCCTGCTTCTATTGATGACAATCAAACATTAAATGATAAGAAAAATCTTCATTTAACACGTCAGGCTGAAAGGGCATTAAAAACTACTTTTCTCGAAGCAAAATTATTCCAAAGTGAATTAATCAATACTGTTCACTTATTACTTTGCATTCTTCGTAATGAGAACGATCCAACCACCAAGCTTCTTTCACAATTAAACGTTGACTACGACATTGTTAAAGAACAATTCAAGTTAATGCTTGCAAATGACTCTGACACATATGAAGAACTTCCATCTTCTTCTTTCCCTGATGAAAAAGAAAATGATGGAGATAGTAAAGAAAATCCATTTACACCAACTTCTGATACAAAAACAAACAAAAAATCGAAGACTCCAGTTTTAGATAATTTTGGGAGAGACATCACTTCATTAGCTGAACAAGAAAAACTTGACCCTGTAGTTGGAAGGGAAAAAGAGATAGAAAGAGTATCTCAAATTTTAAGTAGGAGAAAAAAAAATAATCCTCTACTAATTGGTGAACCGGGAGTTGGAAAGTCTGCAATTGCAGAAGGACTTGCATTAAGAATAATTCAAAAAAGGGTGTCGAGGGTTTTATACAATAAGAGAGTAGTTGGTCTTGACTTAGCCAGTTTGGTTGCTGGAACAAAATACAGAGGTCAATTTGAAGAACGCATGAAAGCTCTTATGAATGAACTTGAAAAAAATGATGATATAATACTTTTTATAGACGAAATACACACAATTGTTGGTGCAGGTGGTGCTACAGGAAGCCTAGACGCTTCAAATATGTTCAAACCTGCTTTAGCAAGAGGTGAGATACAGTGTATTGGTGCAACTACCCTTGATGAATATCGTCAGAATATCGAAAAAGATGGTGCATTAGAAAGAAGATTTCAGAAAATATTAGTAGAACAAACTACACCTAAAGAAACACTTGAAATTCTTAAAAATATAAAAGAAAGATATGAAAATCACCACAACGTAAATTATACTGATGAAGCTTTAAGTGCATGCGTTGATCTAACTAACCGATACATGTCAGACCGATACTTACCAGATAAAGCAATAGATGCTCTTGATGAAGCCGGTTCTAGAGTCCACATCAACAACATGAGTGTTCCTAAAGAAATTATTGAACTTGAAAACCAACTAGATCAGGTACGTGACCTGAAAAATACAGTTGTAAAGAGACAAAAATACGAGGAGGCTGCCAAACTTCGAGATGATGAAAAGCGTGTTGAAAAATCACTTTTAGGAGCCCAAGAAAAGTGGCAGGAGGAGTCTAGACAAAATAGAATTACAGTTAACGATAACGACATAGCAGATGTTGTTTCAATGATGACCAATGTCCCGGTAAACAAAATCGTTAAATCTGAAAAAAGTAAACTCTCAAAGCTGAAGAAGTTGATACAGTCCAAATTAATCGGTCAGGATGAAGCAGTTGAAAAAGTTGTTAGGGCAATTCAACGTAATAGAGCAGGATTAAAAGCTCCTGACAAACCAATTGGATCGTTTATTTTTTTAGGTCAAACTGGAGTTGGCAAAACCCAGCTAGCTAAAATTTTAGCCTCAGAAATTTTTGATTCAGAAGAAAATTTAGTTCGTGTGGACATGAGTGAATATATGGAGAAATTTGCAATATCAAGGTTAATCGGTTCGCCTCCTGGTTATGTCGGATACGAAGAAGGTGGGCAGTTAACTGAAAAAGTACGAACAAGGCCATATTCTGTAATATTACTTGATGAAGTTGAAAAAGCTCATCCCGATATATTTAACATGCTTCTGCAAGTTCTTGACGATGGATTTTTAACAGATAGTCTTGGAAGAAAAATAAATTTTCAAAATACAATAATTATAATGACGTCTAACATTGGAGCTCGCCAAGTTAAAGATTTTGGAAATGGTCTAGGATTCGAGACCTCTTCACAAAGGGCTCAATCAAGTGAAATTGAAAAAGGGGTTATTCAAAAGGAGTTAAAGAAAACTTTTTCACCTGAATTCCTAAATAGAGTAGATGATATTGTAATCTTCAATAACCTTGAAAAGAAACATATTAGAAAAATAGTTGATATAGAGCTAATAAAACTAATTAATAGAATCAATAATCTAGGTTATAAAATTGAAATATCAAATTCAGCTAGAGATTACATAACTGAAAAAGGGTATGATTCAAAATATGGTGCAAGACCACTTAACAGGGCGATTCAGAAATATGTTGAAGATTTAGTTGCTGAAAACGTTGTAAATAGTTCAATAGCTGAGGGTGACAAAATTCTTGTAGATAAAAATAAAAAAGAAGATAATCTAGAATTAATTGTAAAAGAAAAAGTCGAAAACTAATATTAAATTCTTTTAAAACTTTTAATAATTCTAAACGTTTTCTACCAAATTGTATTTTGCCAAACAATAAATGCTATTTTTGCGCTTATTATTAGAAGTAAGTTTAAAAATATATCAATTATTGTATGAAAGTTATTAAATTTGGAGGTACTTCTGTAGCAAATCCAGATAGCCTTTCCTTGGTAATTGACATCATTAATAGGAGTGATGAGAAGCAATTAGTTGTTGTATCTGCCTTAAGTGGCCTGACAGATCTTCTTTCTGCAATGGCAAAAAATGCCAGTAACTCAGAAACAAATTATAAAGAGTTATTAAACATAATAGAACAACGGCATAAAGTATTAATTGATCATTTTATTCCAGTCACAAAACAAAGTGAAATAATAAGTTTTTTAAAAGCACAGATTAATGAACTTGAAGAGATTTTGGACTCGCTTTTTAAATTAAATGAACTTACATCTAAAAGTAAATCTAAAATTTTAAGTTTTGGAGAAATTTTGTCAAGTAATATTATTTTTAAAATTTTAAAATACAATGGAAATGATATAATTTTTAAAGACACACGTGAAATAATTTTTAAAAAAACTGTTAATGATCGCGAAGTTGTTGATGATTTTCTTAGTAAGAAGAAAACTATTTCTTTTTTAAAGAAAAATAAACACAAAATCACTTTATTTCCTGGTTTTATAGCAAGTGACGTTGAAGGTAATACATTGACCCTAGGGCGTGGTGGATCAGATCTAACAGCATCATTACTAGCTAATTATTCAGATGCAAGTCAATTAGAAATATGGTCAGATGTTAGTGGTATGTTTACAGCAAATCCAAAACTAGTATCTCAAGCAACACCTATAAGAAAACTATCTTACCAGGAAGCAATGGAGCTTTCACATTTTGGGGCTAAAGTTCTTTATCCTCCAACCCTTCAGCCACTTATAAAAAAAGGTATACCTGTAAATATTAAAAATACATTTGATTCGAACGCTAGGGGAACTAGAATAGACCGTAAAGGTTCAAAAAAATCTGATGGTCAAATTGTTAAAGGAGTTAGTCATATTGAGAATGTAGCTCTTGTAAGTTTAGAAGGTAGTGGAATGATTGGAATTCCAGGTTTTTCAAAGAGACTATTCCAAACTTTATCTGATAAGCAGATTAATATTATTATGATTACTCAAGCCTCTTCTGAACATTCAATTTGTATTGGAGTTAAATTGGAAGATGCCGATTTATCAAAAAAACTAATTGATGAAAACTTTGCACTTGAAATAAATCTCCAAAAAGTAGAGCCTGCAAAAATTGAAAAAAACATGACCAATATTGCGATTGTTGGAGACAAAATGAAGGAACATCAGGGTATTAGTGGAAAACTATTTAGTAGCTTAGGAGCAAACAATATTAATATCAGAGCAATTGCTCAGGGAGCTTCTGAAAGAAATATTTCAATACTGATAGATAAAAAAAATACTCAAAAAGCACTAAACACAATTCATGAGAGCTTTTTTGAAGAGCAAATCAAAGAATTGAATTTGTTTGTAACTGGAGTAGGAAATGTTGGGGGTAAGTTACTCGAACAACTATTTGGTCAACAAGATTACCTTTTAAAAAATTTGAGATTAAAAATACGTGTAATATCCATATCAAATTCTAGAAAAATGATTCTATCTGAAAATCCAATAAATTTGGAAACATGGAAAGACAGTTTAGAAAATATTGGTATTAAAGCAAATAGAGAAAAATTCTTCAATCATATTAAAAAACTTAATTTGCGCAACAGCATTTTTATTGATAATACTGCTAGTGAGGAAATAGCAGAAGAATACGTGAGTTATCTAAAAAATAGTATTGGAGTAGTTACGTGTAATAAAATTGCATGTGCTAGCAGTTTTAAAAACTACAATAATCTAAAAAAAACAGCAAGACGATTTGTAACACCTTTTCTTTTTGAAACTAATGTGGGTGCTGCTCTTCCAATTATTGATACTCTTAACAATCTCATTGCATCTGGAGATAAGATTTTAGAGATTCAAGCTATTTTATCTGGTAGCCTAAACTATATTTTTAATAATTATAAACTTGATACCACATTTAAAAATATTGTTCAAAAAGCACAAAAAGAAGGCTACACTGAACCTGATCCTAAGATAGATTTAAGCGGAATTGATGTGGCTAGAAAAATATTAATTCTTGGAAGGGAAAGCGGATTTAAACTTGAACTAGACGATATTACAAATAATAGTTTTATACCAGAGGAAGTATTAAAAAGTAACAATAATGATGAACTATACAAATCTATTGATAGGAATGAAAATCACTTTAGATCAATATTAGAACGTGCTATCAAAAAAAACAAACGCCTAAAATATGTCGCTGAACTTAAAAACGGCAAAGCCTCTGTTGGCTTGAGAGAAATTGATGAAAATCATAGTTTTTATAATTTAAAAGGAAGTGATAACATAATTCTCTTTTACACTTCAAGATACAAAGAACAACCGCTTATAGTTAAGGGTGCCGGTGCAGGAGCAGATGTTACAGCGGGAGGTATTTTTGGAGATATAATAAGAATAGGAAAAACACAATGATTAGTGAGATCAAAGTTTTTGCTCCTGCGAGTGTTGCTAACGTGTCATGTGGTTTTGATGTCCTTGGATTTTGCTTAGATCCTGTTGGTGACTTGATCCATGTGAAAATGATTGAAAAACCTGGGGTTCATATTGGAAATATTAAAGGTTATAAAGTTCCTAAAAACCCCTTGAAGAATGTAGCTAGTGTTGCAGTAAATGCTATGTTAAAATCTCATCCTACAAAAAATGGATTCATTATAAATATTGAAAAAAAAATAAAACCTGGTAGCGGAATTGGAAGTAGTGCAGCAAGTTCAGCTGGAGCAGTATTCGCTGTAAATGAATTACTCGGAAGACCATTCAAAAGTAATAAATTATTAGATTTTGCAATGTTTGGGGAGGCATTGGCAAGTGGTGAGTACCATGCTGACAATCTAGCACCAGTTCTCTTTGGAGGGTTTACTTTAGTTCGAAGTATAAATCCGATAGATATTGTTAGTTTACCTTGTCCAGCAGAATTAATTGTAACAATAATACACCCTAAAATTGAATTAAAAACAATTCATTCAAGGGCAATTTTAAAAGATGATATTCCATTAAAAAAAGCAATAAAACAGTGGGGAAATTTAGGTGGACTTATTAGCGCACTTTATACAAATAATTTTAACCTTTTATCAAGAAGTTTACAAGATGAATTGATTGAACCTGCAAGATCAATTTTAATTCCAAAATTCGAGGAAGTTAAAAATGAAGCTCTGAATCAAGGTGCATTGGGTAGTGGTATTTCTGGGTCAGGACCGTCAATTTTTGCATTATCAAAAGGAATGGCAACAGCAAAAAAAGCAGGTATTGCAATGGCAGAAATTTACAAAAGCATAGGTTTAGAATACGATATGTATTTATCTCCCATAAACAAAGTAGGAATAAAAATTTTAAAATAATTTGAAATATTACAGCCTTAATAATAATTCGAAAAATGTAGGCTTTATAGAAGCTATAGAAAGGGGGCTAGCTCCAGACCGAGGTCTATATTTTCCAAGTGAAATACCAGAACTTAGTAATTATTTTGTCAATAATATAAAGAAATATTCTGACCATGAGATCGCATTTCAAGTGATAAATCCTTTCGTTGGAAACGAAATCCCTAATGATGTCCTTAAAGGGATTATAAAAAAAACATTAAAGTTTAATTTCCCAATTGTAAATATTTCAAAAAATATTGCAAGTCTTGAATTATTTCAAGGACCAACGTTGGCATTTAAAGACGTTGGGGCGAGGTTTATGGCAAATTGTCTTTCCTATGCAAATCTTAAAGAGAAAGAAAATAAAAAAATTACGGTACTGGTTGCAACCTCTGGAGACACAGGTGGTGCTGTGGCAAATGGATTTTATAAATTCAAAAATATAGATGTTGTAATTCTTTTTCCTAAGGGGAAGGTGAGTGAAATTCAAGAGTATCAATTGACTACCTTAGGGAAAAATATTACAGCATTGGAAGTTGAAGGTAGCTTTGACGACTGCCAAAACTTCGTTAAGAATGCTTTTATTGATCCTGAGTTAATAAAAAAAATTAATTTAACTTCTGCTAATTCTATAAATGTAGGAAGATGGTTAGCACAAATGTTTTATTATTTTATTGCCTATAGAGACCGTCCTAATCCTGACAAAGAACTAATTGTTTCAGTACCAAGTGGAAATTTTGGAAATATCTGTGCTGGTCTTGTTTCAAAAAAGATGGGACTACCAATAAGTCATTTTATTGCGAGTACAAATTCTAATGATACAATACCAAGGTTTCTTAATACAGGAATATATAAACCAAAAAAATCCATACAAACTATTTCTAATGCAATGGACGTAGCAAATCCAAGTAATTTTTTGAGAATTCAAAAATTATTTAATAATGATATATTCGGATTAAAAAAATCACTTACTGCTTATAGTTATTCAGATAAACAAACTGAAAAAGCCATAAACAAAATTTATAAACTTAAAAATTACATTACCGATCCTCACGGTGCTGTTGGATATCTGGGTTTAATAGATTTTTTGAATTCCAAAAAAGAACCTGAAAATTATCAAGGTTTATTTTTAGAAACTGCTCACCCTATTAAATTTTCAAAAACAGTAGAAAAGATTATTAAAGAAAAAATTGAAATTCCAAATGAAATCAAAAATATGCTTAAAAGGAAAAAAAAGAGCACACCAATAAAGGATTATAATGATTTAAAATCTATATTATTTTCAAAATAAACCACAATACACAACAATTTGAAAAAAACACCTCTTTATAATTCACATATATCCTTAAATGCAAAAATGACCTCTTTTGGAGGTTATCTGATGCCTATTCAATATGACAGCTTGATTGAAGAACATATTGCAGTTCGAAAAAATTTAGGTGTTTTTGATGTTTCACACATGGGAGAATTTAAAATATCTGGATCAAATGCCATCGACCTTCTTCAATATATTTGTAGTAACGATATTTCTAAAATTCCTGTTGGAAAAGCTCAATATAACTATTTTCCTAACGAAACAGGTGGAATTGTTGATGATTTGATTGTTTATAGATTAGATGATAAGGATTATATGCTTGTTGTTAATGCATCTAATATCAAAAAAGATTGGGAACATATAAGGAAAAACAATGAATCATTTGGTGCTGAAATAAAGGATGATTCAGATCAAATAGCATTACTTTCTATTCAAGGCCCCAAAGCTTTACAAGCTATGCAATCGCTTACAGATTTAAATTTAAATTCTCTACCCTACTATGGGCACGCTTTTGCTTCCTTTGCAGGATTTCAAAATACAATAATTGCTACTACAGGATATACTGGTGCAGGGGGGCTAGAAATTTATTTTAAATCAGAACAAGCGGAAAAAATTTGGGATTCGGTACTTGAGGCAGGTTCATCTTTGAGTATTAAACCAATAGGGCTTGGTGCACGTGATTCACTAAGAACTGAAATGGGATATTGTTTGTATGGTAATGAAATCGACGAGACTATATCTCCTATAGCCGCGGGTTTGGGTTGGATAAGTAAGCCCGAAACTAAATGTATAAATTTTGAAAACATTCATAGACAAAAATTGGATGGTACAGAATATAAATTAATTGGTTTTATTATTGATGGAAGGGCCATACCAAGAAATGGTTATAATCTAGTTGATAAGTATAATCACAAAATTGGCAGAGTTACCTCTGGTACTAGGTCACCTATCCTTGAAAAAGGAATAGGTTTGGGCTACATTAAAACGAGTTTTTCCTCTCCACAGACTAAAATTGGAGTAATTATTAGAGATAAATTTTGGTCTGCGAAAGTAGTAAATACACCATTTATTTAATTTGAAAGTGTCAAGACCTATACTTATACTTGGAGGAAGTGGGTTTATTGGCAATGCTATATATAGAGAGCTTTCAGCATATTTTTATACGTTAGGAACTTATAACAGTAATACTGACTATAAATATAATTCTAATTTTGTCCATTTTAATCATCAAAAAGATAAACTAACCACCATTTTAAAAAAATTTAATCCAAAATTGATTATATCCTCTCTAAGAGGGGATATTTATTCTCAAGTAGAAACACATATTTATCTGAAAGAACATGTTCAAAAATACGATTGTAGAATAATGTTTATTTCTTCAGCAAACGTTTTTGATTCCTTTAGACACTATCCATCGTATGAATATGATAAAACACTTTCAAAAAGCCTCTATGGACATTTTAAAATAAAAATTGAAAATCAACTTTTGAATCTAAAAACAGGTAAATATATTATACTTCGCTTGCCTATGATTTTTGGCCTTAACTCACCTAGAACATTAAAAATAGATAAAGCTTTAAAAGATAATTCTCCTATAGAAGTATTCCCAAATACAGTTATTAACGTAAATAGTGATATTCGTCTATGCCAACAGATTCATTATATAATAAACCATAAAAAAACAGGAATTTTTCACTTGGGAAGTACTAATTTAATTTCACATTTTGATTTTATTAGGGCACTAGTAGAAAAAAGATATAATAAACCTGGGTTTTATAAGCAAGTATTTACTTCCAATACGACCAGGTATCTAGCAGTACTTCCAAAAGAAAATAAACTACCACACCATATTCAACCATCTTACGAAGATGTTCTCAGTGACTTAACACTCCAGCATAATGAAAAATAAAATTTAAAAAATCAACTTATAGTTTACATATATTTATAAATTAAAAAATCAATGGGTAGAGCTTTTGAATTTAGAAAGGCAAGAAAATTAAAGCGTTGGTCAGCAATGGCTAAAATATTTACTCGCCTTGGAAAAGATATTTCTATGTGTGTGAAAGAAGGAGGGTCTGATCCGGAAAATAACTCACGATTAAGGGCACTAATTCAAAATGCAAAGGCAGCTAATATGCCAAAAGAGAATATTGAAAGAGCTATTAAAAAAGCAACTGAAAAAAACACTGTAAACTATAAAGAAATTATTTTTGAAGGCTATGCACCTTATGGTATAGCAATTTTAGCTGAAACAGCAACAGACAATAACAATCGAACTGTTGCAAATATTCGTTCATATTTTAATAAAGCAGGAGGAAGCTTAGGTACTTCTGGTTCAGTGGAATTTATGTTTACACATTTTTGCAACTTCAGAATTGATCAAAAAAATTTAGATATTGAAAAAATAGAGTTAGAATTTATTGATTTTGGAGTTGAAGAGGTTTTTGTTGCTGATAACGAAATAAATTTGTACGCTTCATTTGAACACTACGGGAAAATTCAAAAAGAACTGGAAAATCGTAATTTGGAAATTCTTTTCTCTGGCTTTGAAAGAATACCTAAATCAGTAAACACTTTAGAATATGAACAGAAAAATGAAGTTCTCGAATTAATTGAAAAAATTGAGGAAGATGATGATGTCCAAAACGTATACCACACATTAGATATTAAAAATATTTAAAAACTTTTTTCTTTAGAAAAACCTACAAACCCTTTAAATAGAACTTCTAATTTTTTTAAATCTCTAGATTCATCATTTGTGGTATAAAAATTTGGATGTATTATAATTTTTTTACTTCTATAATCAAAGCTAACTGGTACAATTGGTATTTTCAATTGTTTAGCTATGTGATAATAACCGGTTTTAAGATTTTGGACTTTTTGACGTGTTCCTTCTGGTGCTAAAGCAATCCTAAATTTTTTATTTTCTCTAAAAATTGTAACTATTGATTCAACTGAACCACCAGGTCCAGAACGATCTATCGGAGTACCTCCTAAAAGTCTAAAAAACCATCCTAAATAGGGGGTAAATAATTCTTTTTTACCAACAAAATTTATTTGCTCACCTGAAATACTTCTAACCATTAAGCCGACGAAAAAATCTATCCAACTTGTATGCGGAACTACTGCGACAACATATTTTAATAGTTTAGGAAAACTACCTTGAATATTCCAACCTAACACTCTAAGAAAAATGACTTTGGAAAATAAACGAAACATACTTTTAGTTTTGCATATTGAAATCTTCGCTCGTAAAACCTAACAAATATAAATTTTTTGTAGCACGTGTAATTGCGGTATATAGCCATCTCAAATATTCTTTATTTAAACCATTAGGTAAATATGGCTTTTCTATAAAAACATTTTCCCATTGACCCCCTTGAGATTTATGGCATGTAATTGCATATGAATACTTAACCTGTAAAGCGTTAAAAAATTTATTTTCTTTAACTTTTTTAAGTCGCTTAAACTTAGACTTTTCATCAACATAATCTTCCATTATATTTTTATAAAGCTTATTTACTTCTTCAAATGGCAATGAAGCTGTCTTTATTTCAAGTGTATCAAGTAATAAAATAGTTTCAAATGGTAGTTCTTCAGGATAATCTACCAAAACAACCTGAACTTCAGCAAAAGAAAAACCATAAATTTCTTTTTTAGATTTTATTTTGATTATTTCAATAATATCTCCGTTGGCAATAAAACCTACCTTGGATGCGTGCTGAAGCCAAAAGTAATTATTTTTTAAAACCATAAGTCGATCTCCAATTGATAGCTCATCTTCAAGATTCAATACTTCTTGCCTTATTTGTTTATTAAATAAATAAGCTCGCTTATTTGATCTAACTATAAATACGGTTTGATCTATTCCAGAATTATTGTATGCTGACTCCACTACCTCAAAAATTATATTCCTGTCATTCAAATTTTGAATATCATTACATCCTCTTATATTGAATCTAAACTGATCGTAAATATTTTGGTTAAGTTGTTTTCTAATTGCAGTTGCATTGTCTAATATTCCTGAGTTTTGTTTTTGTCGAACAACAAAAGTTAATTCTACTGTAAAAATTTTATCAAAATAAAATCTTTTCAATATTTCCAAATCTAACGCTGGGCTAATAGTCAAATTAATTGGAGGAAGTTGTGCAGGGTCACCAACCATTAAAAGCTTACAGTTATAACCATCTCTAACATATTTTACTAAATCATTTAAAAGTGAATTATTTTTGGATAACTCAGTTTCGATTACTTCGTTTCCAATCATTGAAGCTTCGTCAACTATAAAGATTGTATTTTTATTAGTATTCTTTTTTAAACGAAAAATAATTTTGCCTCTATCTTCGGATTTAGTATTATAAATTTGCTTGTGTATAGTGTGTGCAGTATGATTTGAATATGTTGACATCACTTTTGCGGCCCTTCCTGTCGGTGCAATCAATATTGCTTTATGATTAATTGTATTTAGCTGATGAACTAAAGATCCAAGCAATGTGGTTTTCCCAGTACCAGCATAACCTTTTAATATAAAAACCGAATTCAAATTTTTAGATAAAATAAAACTTGATATTTCAGAAAACCAGATAAGCTGGGATTGAGTTGGTTCAAAATCTAATTTTTTTTCAAGTTGTAAAGCAAAAATTTTAGGGTGCATCAAATCAATCTATTCGCTAAATATAATTTTTTTTAAAAACTTTTGTGATACAAAAAAAATTGTAGATTTGTTTTAAAGAAATTATAATATGAAACTAGGTATCCAAGTAGCTTTATGGATTTTATCGATTTTTTTTGCTTATAAGATATACGATGCCATTAGTGGTCCTATAAAATTTAATCAAATAAAAAATGAAAGATTTGCAGTTGTAATTGACAGATTAAAAGATATAAGAACAGCGCAAATAGCACATAAAGATGTGAAAGGTCAATTTTCAAATAATTTTGATAGTCTTGTTAAGTTTGTAGATGAAGGAATTTTTACACTAATTGAAAAACGTGACTCATCATATTTACAATATGACCGAACATATAGGATTGACATGTTAAAGGAGGTGATAGTCGTGGACACCTTGGGTTTTGTTTCAGTTAAGGATTCACTCTTTAAAAACAACGATTCCTACAAAAATATGGCTTACCTACCAATTAATGGTTTAGAGGATAGTACTTTTCAAATTAAAGCTGAAATAATTAATAAAAATGGTTATAAAGTCCCGGTTTTTGAAGTTAAAGTTTCTAAAGACATTTTGCTTTACGATCAGAATAAAGACCTTGTGAAGCAGGAAAATGAAACTATTTCAGTTGATGGTGTCAATGGCCCAGAGATTATTCTTGGATCTCTTAGTAAAGTGAGTACAAACGGTAATTGGCCAACAATATTTGATGCTAAGCGAGAATAATATTCTTCAAAATAAAAGCTTTTCAATTCACTTTTTTAGAAATGGTTTTTCATTTTGTACTGATGACAATATCGATTATTTTTCGCACACTCCTGATACTAATGAATTTGAAAATTCAATTAAAAATTTTTTAAATAATAACCAGAAAAATTTTGAATATTTTAGCATAATTTTTTTTCAACAGCCCTCTACATTAGTGCCTACAATTTTTTTTGATAAAAACAGATTGCATGACTATTTAAGTTTTTATATTAAAAAATCTGAATCTGAAATTATAATATATGATGAATTGAAAAAAGAGGATAACACAAATGTTTACTCTATACCAAAGAAACTTTATAAAGTAATTGAAAAACTAGATGTAGATTTTAATGTCTTTCATTATAATTCAATACTCATAAAAAAGGTTTTGAATTTGTGCTCAACTGAAAAATTTTCAAAACAACTTTTTGTTCATTTACACTTTGATGCAATGGATATATTCCTTGTAGAAAATAATAAACTGATTTTTTACAACCGTTTTGTTGTTAAAAATGAAAATGATTTTATGTATTATCTTTTTTTTGTTGTTGAACAGTTTGATCTTGATCCTAATGATTTTGAGATACAATTTTTAGGAAGAATAGATGCCTTTGAGAGTTATTATGACATTGTAAAAAATTACCACTATTATATTACCTTCTCAAATGATAATCTTTCAAAAAAAATTGAGTTGTCAAAACATCACGCACCTTATCTGTCATCTTGTTTTAAATAATGAGAATTATATCTGGGAAATATAAGGGACGAAAAATTTATCCTCCAAAAAATCTACCAACAAGACCAACAACGGACCGACTAAAAGAGGGTCTGTTCAATATTTTACAAAATAGATTAGAATTTAGAAATATTAAAGTCTTAGATCTTTATTCGGGTACTGGTAATATAAGCTATGAATTTGCCTCTAGGGGCTCATTAAATATTACATCTGTAGATCAAAACAGACTATGTGCAGTTTTTATAAAAAAAACATCTCTTTTATTAAACACAGAAATCAATGTCGTTCAATCGGATAGTATCAATTTTCTAAGAAAAAATAATAATCAATTTCATTTAATTTTTGCCGATCCGCCATACGAAATTCAGGATAAGGTATATAAAACCATTATAGATTTGAGTGTTGAAAAACTCTTAACTAATGGCTTATTAGTTATTGAGCATAATAAAAAAATTAATTTTAGCAACGAACCTAGCTATTATATGAATCGAAAGTACGGTGACAGCGTTATTTCTTTTTTTAATTGAAATTTTTAAAAAGCAGGCCTGTAAGCCGGATTCTGTCTAGTCTTATCATTTATCTGGGTGTAAAATTACTTCAACACTCTAGCCGCCTACCCTTCTACTTTGAACGAGCAATTCTTATGTAGATTTACTTGGCGTTGCACCACATAGAGTTTACATGATTTCACTACAGCCTAACTGTACATTCTTTCTGTTGCACTTTTCCTCTTCTTTTGAAGGACGGGTGTTACCCGCTATGCCGCTCTTTGGTGTCCGGACTTTCCTCTTCTATATTCTAGAAGCGATAAGATGGCCTGCGAAACAAATTTAATCATTTGTTAATAATTATAAATGAATATAGTCTAGAGTGTTTAATAAAAACTTTTTTAGATTTATATATTTGCTTAAATGGATCAATTTATAGTTTCAGCATTAAAAAATCGACCAAAATCATTTGAGGATGTAATTGGGCAAGATAGTATTACGCATACGTTAAAAAATAGTTTAAAAACAAATCAACTTCCACAGGCATTACTCTTTTCAGGACCAAGAGGAGTTGGAAAAACCTCTTGTGCTAGAATTCTAGCAAAAAAAATAAATAATTTAGAACCAAAAAGTTCTGAAGATTTTTCGTTTAATATTTTTGAATTAGATGCTGCATCAAATAATTCAGTTGAAGACATTCGTAAAATTAATGAACAGGTTAGAATACCACCTCAAATAGGAAAATATAAAGTTTATATTATTGATGAAGCTCACATGTTATCAAATTCTGCATTCAATGCATTTTTAAAAACACTTGAAGAACCACCGAAACACATTATTTTTATTCTAGCAACAACCGAAAAAAATAAAATTCTACCAACTATACTGTCAAGATGCCAGATTTATGATTTCAAACGTATTTCAGTAATAGAAATCCAATCTTATTTAAAAAAAATTGCTAGTGAAAGTAAATATAAATTTGAAGAAAATGCACTGTTCCTTATTGCACAAAAAGCAGACGGATCTCTAAGAGATGCCTTATCAATTTATGACAGGATGGTCAGTTTTACAAAAGGGGATCTAAATGAAAAATCAGTAGCTGACAATTTAAATCTTTTAGATAATGAGACATATTGCCGATTAGGAAAAATTATTTTTAATAATAGTATACCTGAATTAATCAAAAGCTATGACCTTTTAATAAAAAGAGGAATAGAAAATATTCAATTTATCAAAGGTCTCGGAGATTTTTTCAGAAACTTAATTTTAGCAAAAGATCCCAAAACTTTAGAATTACTTGAGGTTGGAAAAGAATTAAAATCCGAATATATACAGATTACAGAAAAACTTTTACAGACCAAATTATTAGAAGCAATAGAGTTAATAAATAGAAGTGAGATAAACTTTAAGAATGTTAAAAATAAGAGAGTTCATGTAGAACTCATCTTAATGCAACTAGCTTCCATCGATTTCGATAGAGAAAAAAAAAATAGTTTCGCTGTAGAAACTTACAAATCGTCATCACCAAACAACGAAATTAAAAAGTTACCCCCCGAAACTGATTTAAAAAAAAATGGCTCTAGTAATTTTCTTAAAAATTTTGTCGGAAAAGAGAAAAATGACAATTCTATCAAAACCTTAATGGAAATTGAGTTGCCAGAGAATGAAAAAGAAAAAATTTATAGTAATAATTTAATAAAAGATCAAATTCACACTAAAGTTTCAAGTTATTCACTTTCAAGTGTAGAATTGAAAAGAACAGTAACTCATTCTAATAAAAAAAAGCAGAATAAAAAAGCACTATCAGAAGCTAGATTTGAATTTAAAGATATTGAAAAAACTCTAAGAGAATATATTGAGCAATTAAAAAAAGAAGGAAGACAAAATATTATTTCGATTCTTAATATGAATCCTGTCAAATTAGATGACAACAATAATGTAATATTTACTGTAGCAAACGAAATGAACAGGGTGGAAATAAATATCGAAAAAGAAAAAATTCTTCAATTTCTTCAAAAAAAGTTGGACAATTTTAAAATTAAAATAAAAGTTAATGTTGATGAAGTGACAAAGGATGAGGTTATTTTTTCACCAAAAGAAAAATACCAACACCTTTTAAAAATTAATCCTTCATTAGAAATATTAAGAAAAACTTTTGATCTTGAATATTAGATTATTTTCTATATGTTGGGTTTAAAGTTGCCTTTAAACCCTCGCTAGGTAAACATCGCAAAAAATAATTTGCAAGAAATACTGACCGATCATGCTTATTGCGAACAAAAAACAGCAAGTTCTGCGATTTCTCTTGTTATTTCATTCCCAGAAAAATCGGAACTAGTTTCTATAATGTTGGATATAGCTAAAGAAGAAATTAGTCATTTTCAAATGGTTCACAAATTAATTTGGTGTTTTGCATAATTCTTTGATCATACCATCTGAAAGTCCAACTCTTGGAACATAAACCAGTTTTGCTCCACTCCACTCAAAGATTTTAAGAAATAATTCTGTTGCAGGAATTATTACATCTGATCTATCTTGATTGAGCGCAAATTCAATTATACGCTCTTCATATGATAAAGAATTAAGATTTTTATAAATTTTTTTTAACTCATTATAGCTAAGAGGTTGATTCTCTTTATTTTTTGAAATTTTATGGAGTTTATTAATATTTCCTCCTGTCCCTAAAAGAAAAATATTTTTATATGGTTTTGTGCAAGTTATCACCCACTGTTTTGCTTTAACCCATGTTTTGTTATCAACTCCATCTTCTAATAAACGTACAGTGCCAATTTTTAATGAAATTGATTTTAAAACTTTCTTATTTCTTATAATACTTAATTCAGTACTACCACCCCCTACATCTATATACAGAATTGTTTTTTTGGAATCAATTCCTTCGAAAACATTACTATTAGAAATTATTTTAGCTTCTTTTTTACCATTAATAATTTGAATATTTATTCCAGATTTTTTCTTAACTCTGTCAACTACTTCTTTACCATTTTTTGCCTCCCTTAGAGCGGCAGTGGCAAAAGCTAAATAATTTTTAACATTATGAACTTTCATAAGATTTTGAAAAGCTTTCATTGATGTGATTATTTGCTTAATATTATTTCTAGAAATTATTCCAGTCGTAAATGCATCTTCGCCCAATCTTATTGGTACTCTAACCAAACTATTTTTCAGTGTAATAGTTTCTTTTTTATATTCTATGACATTTGATATTAATAAACGTAAAGCATTTGAGCCAATATCTATTGCTGCATATTTAGTAATCTTCATAAATTGACATTTTTCCTGTAATACTCGTAAATATCAATTTGTGAACGTACTGAAGGCTTATTATTTTTAATAAATTGATTTTGGGTCTTGCCATTGATTCTTCTTGCTTTTACATTATCATTCCAGATAATATCAAAAACATCAATAATCTGTTGTTGAAGATTATAGTCATATATTGGTGTGGCTACCTCTACCCTATTTTCAATGTTTCGGGTCATGAAGTCTGCTGAAGAAATGTAGATTTTAGGTTTATCAAGATTTGTAAAATGGTATACTCTAGGATGCTCCAAAAACTTATCTACTACACTAATTACCTCAATGTTTTCACTCATACCTTTTACCCCTGGTATAAGGCAACAAATTCCTCGAACAATCATTTTGATTGGAACTCCAGCATTACTTGCCTCATAGAGTTTTTCTATCATAGCAAAGTTTGTTATCGCATTTAACTTTAATTTTATGCCACTCGCCAATCCAGATAAAGCATTTTCAATTTCATTGTCAATCAGCTTTACAATCACACTATGGGTATAATGTGGTGAGACAATTAGATGTTTATATTTTTTTAATTTATAATGTACCTGAAGAAAATTAAAAACTTTATTTACTTCTCTTAAAACTTTTTGATTTGCTGTAAAAAGTGTGTAATCGGTGTAAATCTTTGCTGTATCCTCATTAAGATTACCAGTACTAATAAAGCCATAGCGTTTGTTTTTATTATTACTCTTTTTTTCTACAATACATATTTTTGAGTGAACTTTTAATCCGGGAATTCCAAAGATTAACTCTACACCAGCAGCTCGCATTTGCTCAGCATAAGTAATATTATTCGTCTCGTCAAAACGCGCTTGGAGTTCAATTTGAACCAAGACTTTTTTTCCATTTTTGGCAGCATTGATTAGCGACCTTGCAACATTAGAAATTTTGGATAAGCGGTATATCGTAATTTTTATAGTTAGAACTTCAGGATCTAAAGCAGCTTCACGAAGAAACTTAATAAGGAAAGAAAAACTATGATAAGGAGTATATAATAAATAATCTTTATCTTCTATAGCTTTGAATAAACTCTTTTCTAAAGAAAGACCTTTGATTGGTAAAGGTTCTTTATGCTCATACTGTAAATCTTTTCTATCTAATTTAGGAAAGTTCATGTAATCACGGCGATGATGATATCGACCTCCAGGAATTAAACTATCATTCGTACCAACTCCTAAAAGATCTTTAATTATTTCTAATGTGTCAGGAGCTATTTCCTTGTCGTAAACAAGCCTTACTGGTTCAGCTAAAAATCGATCTCTAACACTTTCAATTATCTTATTAATGTAGCTTTTAGAAACATCACCTTCCATATCTAATTCAGCATCTCGTGTAACTTTTATCATATGTGACTCAATTTTAATGAAATCAAAAAAATTGAAAATGAGATGAAAATGATACCGTATCAAATCATCCAGAAACATAACATATTGTTTTTTCCCTATCTTGGGTAAAACAATGAATCTATCCAAATCTCTGGGTATCTCAATAAGTGCAAATTTCTTGTTTTCTATACCCTTAGATTCAAAGCCTAATTTTACAGCCAAAAAAGCTAAATTATCGGAAAAGTCTTGGTCAGAATTTTCTCTTACTACAATAGTCATTAGTGCAGGACTAACTTTTTGTATAAAATACTCTTTCAAAAAAGATTTTTGTTCATCTAGAACTTGATTTTCATTAATAAAATAAATATGCTCATTTTTTAATTTACTTTCGATTTCTGTAAGTATTTCCATACTCTCTCTCTGTTGATAAATAACTTTTTTAGTTATTGTTTTTAGGAGCTCTGATGCGCTCTTACCTCCAAAAATCTTTTTCCCAGTTTTTTCGGATTGTGCGATTCTTTGGACAGTTGAAAAGCGAACTTGAAAAAATTCATCTAAATTATTTGAAAAAATTCCAATGAATCTTAATCTTTCCAAAAGCGGTACGTCTTGATCAGCTGCCTCTTGTAATACCCTTGCGTTGAAATCTAGCCAGCTTAATTCTCTATTTATATACCTTGTTTTATTGAACATATTATCTTAAAATTTCTTTTGGCATTCCAAGTTTTAATTTCCCATTTGAGATGTTTTTCCATTTTGTTTGAGAAAAAATTAGTTGAGCCCACGCAGAGGTTGGTAAATGTAAAAAATCCGTTTCTGATAAATATGATATGGCTTCTGTAAATGCTGGGTTATGGCCGACACAAATTACTGAGTTATAATCCTCAGAAATGTTAAATATAAAATCTAGTAATTTGGACAATTCAAAAGTGTAAAGCTCTTTTTTTAAAATAATTTTATCGAAACTCAATCCTAAAGAGCTTATCATAATACAAGCAGTATGTATAGCACGATTAGCTGGGCTTGAGAAAATTAAATCTGCTGATGATAGAATATTTGAACTGCGAGCTGAAATCATTTTAATACGATTAATTCCCTTTTCAGTTAATGGCCTTTCTTTATCAGAAACTTTCAAATCCCATGAGGATTTAGCATGACGAAGTAAAATTATCTTCTTCATCTTACGGAGCTAATCTTTTAATATCCCAAGAATTCTTTATCAAAGTGCACAATACCCTATCATGTAGTCTATTAGGTCTTCCTTGCCAAAACTCAATAGATTTTGGCCTAACAACATATCCTCCCCAGTTAGTAGGTCTCTTAATATCTTTTCTAACATATTTTTTTTTCATCATATCCATTTTTTTCTCAAGAATTTCTCTACTCTTTATTACTTTACTTTGCTCTGATACTAAAGCACCAATTTGACTTCCCCTAGGACGAGATGAAAAATAATTATCAGAATCTTCAGGAGAAATTTTATCTATTTCACCTTTGATTATGACTTGTCTTTCCAACGCAGGCCAAAAAAAAGATAATCCAACTTTTGAATGGTAAGCAATTGATACTCCCTTTTCACTTTTGTAATTAGTATAAAAAATAAACCCCTCTTTTGTAAAAGACTTAAGTAAAACCACTCTTCCCTTTGGATAATTATCTAAACCAAGGGTTGTCAATGTCATAGCATTTGCTTCTTCGATTTTTTTATTATTAAGTGCATCATCAAACCATAACTTAAAAAACTCCATAGGTTGAAAGTTTATATCTGTAAGATTTAATTTACTTTTATCGTATGATTTCCTTAAGTGACCTATATCCTTATTCTCCATTTAAACGCAATTTACAATCCATTTAACTAAATTGAAAAACTTTTAAGATCTTCAGATAAAATTACGGATTTAAAAATTTTAGTAGCCTCTTTGTAAAAGGCCTCTTTATCACTGTAACGATTTGAATAATGTCCAAGCATAAGTTTTTTCACACATGCATCCTTTGCAATTTTTGCTGCTTGAAGTGCGGTACTATGTTTTGTGATTTTTGCAAGTTTAGAGTGTTTTTCAAGAAAAGTTGATTCATGATAAAGCATATCTACACCCTTAATTAATTGGATCAAATTAGGATTAAACGCAGTATCACTGCAATAAGCATATTTTTTTGGAGGATCAGGGTTTAAGGAAATATCCTCATTATTTAAGACTTTACCATCATTTAGTTTTATTGATTTGCCGTCTTGGATTTGACGATAATGATAATGCTCTAATTTTAATCCTTTAATTGCATTTAAATTAACTTTTCGTTTATTTGAACTAGTTGTGAAAAGAAAACCGTTTGTATAAACTCGATGGTCGAGGGGAATTGTATTTACAGTCAAAAAATCATCTTTGTATATAATTTCACTTTTTGATGATATTAGTTCGTGGAAAAAAAGAGGATATTCAGTCCATGACTTAGCTAATTTGAGTTGAAGAGTAATAATTTCTTTAATACCCTTAGGGCCATAAATGTTTAGCTCATCCTCTCTCCCAAGTAATCTGAAAGTACTTATCAGACCAATTAAGCCATAAAAATGATCACCGTGTAAATGGGAAATAAAAATATGCTTTATGTTAGAAAATTTTGCTTTTGCCTTTCGCAATTGAATTTGAGTTCCTTCACCACAATCGATAAGAAAAAGATTTTCATTAATTTTTAATAATTGAGAACTAGTATGATAATTCTCTCTAGGTGTTGCGGAATGACAACCTAAAATAGTTAATTGCATAATATTTAGCCTAAGTCACGTTGTATCTGCTCAAAGTAAACAAAATCAAATGCTTCTTTTTTTGTTGGTACAAAATTGAAATTGTTAATGAACTTGTTCTGAATGCTGGATGAAATTATAACGACAAAACATTTAGTTATTTTTTTTTGGTGTGCAGCTAATTTAATAAGGAATGATTCTTTAGGGATAATTTTCGAACAATCAATTATAAGATCTAATTTGGCAATTATTAATTCTTCTAACAGTTTGTGCTGTTTATTATTAAAACTACTAAAGTCTACATAATTTATTTCTTTGTTCTGGTTTTTAAACATTGCTTTTTATATTCAATTTAGAACCCAAAAGATAGATTATAGCCATACGAATAGCTACACCATTTTGAACCTGATCTAAAATAATTGATTGATTGGAATCAGCTACATCACTTGATATTTCGACACCTCTGTTAATTGGTCCAGGATGTAAAATAATAATTTTCTTTTTTAATTGTTTTAATCGATCCAAATTCAATCCAAAATTTTGACTGTATTCCCTATTAGAAGGAAAGTAGACCGTTCCCATTCTTTCATTTTGAATTCGAAGTATATTTGCGGCATCGCACCAATTTAAAACTTGATTGAAATCTGAAGATGACGTAACTCCTAAACATTCAATATATTTGGGAATTAATGATTTAGGACCACAAAGTTTAACTTCTGCACCCATCATTTTCAAAGCATAAATATTTGATAGAGCCACTCGAGAATGCTTAATGTCACCTACAATTGCAATTCGTTTACCTTTTAAATTACCAAATTTTTCAATAAGAGAATATACATCAAGTAAAGCCTGAGTTGGATGTTCATGAGTTCCATCTCCCGCATTTATTATACACGAATTTAAATTTTTTGATAAAAAATGTGCAGCACCTGGATTAGGGTGTCTCAAGATGATCATATCAACTTTCATTGCTAATATATTTTTTACTGTATCTGATAAAGTCTCTCCTTTAGAAACTGAAGATTGACTTGCAGAAAAATTAATTATATCAGCAGAAAGTCTTTTTTCGGCAAGCTCAAAAGATAGTTTTGTTCTAGTGCTATTTTCAAAAAATAAATTTGCAATTGTAATATCCCTAAGACTTGGAACTTTCTTTATGGGACGATTAATAACTTCTTTGAATTGTGAAGCTGTTTCAAATATTAGATTAAAGTCCTCAGTGTTTAAATATTTTATTCCTAATAGATGAGAGACGCTTAACTTTTTCATTCATTACTTTTTTCAAGATAAACAATATTTTGATTTGGCTTATTTGACCAGACTACTCTAACCCTATCACCTTGTAGAGCATCAATTTGAACACCCAAATAATCCGGTTGAATTGGTAAGTGACGACTAAAACGCCTATCAATGAGGACTAATAATTCAATTGAATTTGGTCTTCCATAAGTGTCAATTGCCGTTAGAGCTGATCTAATACTTCTCCCTGTGAAAAGAACATCATCAATGAAAACAACATTCATACCTTCAACTGTTTCGTTCATTTCAGTTTTATTAGCACTTAGTGGTGTCTCACTTCTTCTATAATCATCTCGAAAAAAAGTTGTGTCTAACTTTCCTAATTTTAAATTTGTAAAACCTTGTTTGTTGAGTATTTTTGACAGACGATCTAATAATAAAGTACCCCTTGGCTGAAGACCAACTAGTATAGTTCTTGAAAAATCACCGTGCTTTTCCTTTAATTGATGACATAGTCTATTTAGAATAATTTCTAATTTTTTTTCACTGATTAGTATTTTGGAAGTCATTCAATTTTATTTAGTAAAAATATTGTTTTCTTAAGTTAAAAAAAAACCCTTCTAATTAAGGGTTTTCCAACATTAAAATCAATAAGTATATATTTTTATTTATCATCCATTTTATCTTTCAGATTTGCCAAAGCATCTAGATCACCTAGGGTTGTTTTTTCAGTGTTTGTTGAAGTAGTTTTGGCTGAAGATCTTTTAGCATTTTTTAATTCTTGATCCTTAAAAGTTGCCGTATGTGATGCAACAACCCTTTTAAAATCTTTATTAAATTCTATAATTTTTAATGCAGCTTTTTCACCTTTTTTAAGTTTAGACCCATCCTCTTTCTCCATATGCCGAAGAGGTATAAAAGCAGTTATGTCTTCATTAAATCGTATAGTAGCACCTTTTTCTAAAACTTCAAAAATCTCACCTTCATGTGTTGTATTTAAGGCAAAATCTTTCTCATACTTATCCCAAGGATTTTCTTTAGTATGTTTGTGGCCTAAACTAAGTTTCCGTCCGTCTACATCTAATTCAAGAACAATAACATCAATCTTTTGTCCCAATGTTAAAACTTCTGATGGATGTTTTACTTTTCTTGTCCAGGACAAATCTGAAATATATACCAATCCATCAATTCCTTCTTCTAGTTCAATGAAGACTCCAAAATTGGTAAAATTTCTAACTAATCCTTTATGTTTCGACCCTAGTGGATATTTCGATGTGATGTCTGTCCATGGATCTGGTGAAATCTGCTTTATCCCGAGAGACATTTTTCGTGATTCCCTGTCAAGTGATAAAATAACAGCATCGACTTCATCTCCTACTTTAACAAAATCTTGAGCTGAGCGCAGATGAGTAGACCAAGACATTTCGGAAACATGCACAAGACCTTCAACTCCTTCCTCTATTTCGACGAAAGCACCATAATCTGCAATAATTACGACTTTCCCTTTAACTTTATCTCCTTCTTTTAGATCTTTTGAAAGTTTATCCCATGGGTGGTCACTTAATTGTTTGAGACCTAGTTGTATACGAGATTTATTATCATCAAAATCAAGTATTACTACATTTAATTTTTGGTCTAGTTCTAAAATTTCACTTGGGTGGTTTATTCTGCTCCACGAAAGGTCTGTAATATGTATTAATCCGTCAACGCCACCCAGATCAATAAATACTCCATATGATGTTATATTTTTTACTATCCCTTCTAATACTTGACCTTTTTCTAACTGACCTATGATTTCTTTCTTTTGTTCTTCAATATCAGCTTCAATTAAAGCCTTATGAGAAACTACAACATTTTTGAATTCGTGATTAATTTTGACCACTTTAAATTCCATTGTTTTATTCACATATTGATCATAATCTCTAATAGGTTTGACATCAATTTGAGAGCCCGGTAAAAAAGCCTCAATGCCAAATACATCTACAATCATTCCCCCTTTGGTTCTACATTTTACAAATCCACTAACAATTTCAGAATTATCATGGGCATTATTCACTCTATCCCAAGCTTTAATTACCCTAGCCTTTCTATGGGAAAGAACCAATTGACCTGTTCGGTCTTCACGTGTGTCGACAATAACCTCTACTTTATCTCCAACCTTTAATTCAGGATTATATCTAAATTCATTAAGAGAAATTACTCCTTCAGATTTAGCATTAATGTCTATAATTGCCTCCCTGTCAGTCATATAAACTACTTTACCTTCTATGACATCCTCATCAGATGTGTCGACAAAATTATCTTTAACTAATTTCTCAAACTCTTCAAGTTGTTTATTGTCAATGACCTCGATGCCATCTGCATAACTTTTCCAATTGAAGTTATCCAAAAAATCAGATTTTTTTTCTGTTCCAGATATTGAAGGTTTATCATTGTCTACATTTTTGGTTAATTCACTCTCAGTATTCTTTTTTAAGTTTGTTAATTCAGCCGCAGTATTCATAGCAGGAGCTACTTTAGTAGTAATTTTTTTCGCTGTAGTTGACTTTGCTGTTTTCTTCTTAGCAGATGCTGCTTTAGTAGTTGTTTTTTTTGTTGTAGTTGGCTTCGCTGATGTTTTCTTTGCAGATACTACTTTAGTTGTTGTTTTTTTTGCCGTAGTTGACTTCGCTGTTGTCTTCTTAGCAGATGTTGCTTTAATAGTTGTCTTTTTCGCTGTAGTTGACTTCGCTGTTGTCTTCTTAGCAGGTGCTTTAATAGTTGTCTTTTTCGCTGTAGTTGACTTCGCTGTTGTCTTCTTAGCAGATGCTTTAGTAGTTGTCTTTTTCGCTGTAGTTGGCTTCGCTGTTGTCTTCTTAGCGGATGCTTTAGTAGTTGTCTTTTTCGTTGTATTTGACTTTACTGTTGTCTTCTTAGCAGCCTTATCTTCAATGGATTTATTAGCCATTTCTGTTTTTTTGTATCCTGCCGTTGGGGAAACCTTAAATTACCTTGGCAGAAGGGGTTTTTAATGATTTTGTTTGCTTTCGGTGTTCCAAACTAATTAAAAGCGTGCAAATATAATAGTAATGATTTGAACTTCAAATATTTTTTTTCATTTTCACACTATTTGATTTTTTATGTAAGTTAATAACTTTTCGTATGCATCATCTAATGTCATATTACCTACATCAATTTCTATAGCATCAACTGCTTTTTTGAGAGGGCTATTTACTCTTTTTGTGTCTAACTTGTCTCTCATTTTTAAGTTATCTAGTACCATTTTATAAGTCTGATTAATTCCTTGTTTTGATTGTTCTAAATATCTTCTTTTAGCTCTAACTTCAACTTTTGCACTGAGAAAAAACTTACATTCTGCATTTGGGAAAACAATAGTACCAATATCTCTTCCATCCATAATAATTCCCTTATTTTTTCCAAATTCTTTCTGTTTATTTACCAAAAGTAGGCGCAACTCTGGTATTTTTGCCACATTACTAACTTCATTTGTTACATAAGTCTCACGAATTTCATGACTAACATCTTCATTATTTAAAAAGATTTTTTGTTCTTCGTTAATTTTTTTAAAGTCTATGTTTATTTCAGATAAATATTTCACAAAAACATTTGGTCTTAATATTCTTTCGGGATCTAATCTTAATGCAAAAAGCGTAGCAGCTCGATACATTGAACCTGAGTCGATATGGATATATCCTAATGTATTTGACAAGCGTTTAGCAATGGAACTTTTCCCTGTGGAGGCAGGACCATCAAGGGTAATTATAATTTTTTTACGGTTTGCCATAAAATTTATTTACAACTTAGCTGTTGTAAAATTTTTTGCTCCTCTTACCTTTTTACTAGTTATAGAGATTTCAATTACTTCTTTCATCTCTTTGACAAAATGAAATTTAAGCCCTTTCAAATAGCTCTTATGAATTTCTTCGATGTCCTTTTTATTTTCTTCGCATATTATTATCTCTTTAATTTTAGATCTCTTAGCTGCAAGAATCTTTTCTTTAATTCCTCCAACTGGAAGAACTTTTCCTCTAAGTGTAATTTCACCAGTCATAGCTAAATTCTTTTTTACCCGTTTTTGAGTTAGTAAAGAAACTATGGAAGTTAACATCGTAATTCCTGCACTTGGACCATCTTTTGGAGTTGCACCTTCTGGGACATGAATATGGTAATTATAAGCATCAAAACTAAATTTTGAAATACCCAATTCGTTTGCATTAGCTTTGATATATTCCATCGCTATTGTAGCTGATTCCTTCATAATTTTACCTAAGTTACCAGTTATTGTAAGATTACCTTTACCTAAGGATATAGCAGATTCAATAAAGAGTATATCTCCACCCACAGCAGTCCAAGCAAGACCAGTAACAACTCCTGCTACATTATTATTCTCATAAAAATCTCTATGAACTTTCACAGGTCCTAAAATTTTGAATAAGTCTTGGATGTCAGGATTGTTATTATAATCTTCGTTCATAGCGAGAGACTTTGCAGCAAAACGAACTGCCTTGGCAACTTGTTTCTCTAATGCTCTTACCCCAGACTCTCTTGTATAACCTTCAGTGATTTTTTCTAAAACAGATCTTTTCAATTTTAAGTGTTTTTTTTCCAAACCATGCTCCTTCAGTTGTTTTGGTAACAAGAATTTTTGAGCAATAGATGTTTTTTCTTCAATAGTGTAACCACTCACATTAATCATTTCCATTCTATCCCTTAATGCACTGCTGATTGGATCTAAGCTATTGGCAGTAGCGATAAACATAACTTTTGAAAGATCAAAACCCATTTCCAAAAAATTATCGTAAAAGTCTGTATTTTGTTCTGGATCTAAAACCTCAAGTAATGCCGAAGCAGGATCACCCTGAAAACTAGAAGATATTTTATCAATCTCATCTAAAACAAAAACTGGATTTGATGTGCCTGCTTTTTTTAAACTTTGTAAAATTCTACCTGGAAGAGCTCCTATATATGTTTTTCTATGTCCCCTAATTTCAGCTTCGTCTCTCATCCCTCCAAGTGAAATACGGACATATTTTCTTCCAAGTGCTTCAGAAATTGACTTTCCTAAGGAAGTCTTACCTACACCGGGTGGTCCAAACAAACAAAGAATAGGTGATTTCATATCATTTCTAAGTTTTAGAACAGCCAAATATTCAATAACTCTTTTTTTGACTTGATCTAAACCAAAGTGGTCTCTATTAAGAATCTTTTCAGCACGGTTTAGATCAAAATTATCTTTTGAAAATTCATTCCAAGGAAGGTCTAAAAATAAATCCAAATAATTTCTTTGAATTGAATATTCAGCCACTTGAGGATTCATTCTCTGCATTTTAATTAATTCTTTATCAAAATGGTTTTTTACATCAATATTCCATTTTTTATTTTTGGCTTTATTTCTCATTTCCTCAACTTCTTCTTCATAAGAAACTCCACCTAATTCCTCTTGAATAGTTTTCATTTGTTGATGCAAATAATATTCACGTTGCTGGGAATCTATCTCTGAACGAACCCGAGATTGAATGTCGTTTTTCAAAGCTAACTTTTGATACTCTTGATTCATGTATTTCAAGCACATGGTTGCCCTTTGAAACAAATCTAATTCCGAAAGTATTTTTTGCTTGTCGGCAACATTCACATTCATATTAGATGCAACAAAATTTATTAAAAATGAAGGAGTTTGTATATTTTTTATTGCAAAAGAAGCTTCAGACGGAATATTTGGATTTTCGTTAATTATTTGTAGGGCTAAATCTTTAATTGAATCAATTGTTGCAGTAAATTTTTTATCATTTTTTTTCGAGAAACTTTCCTTTATTGATTCAATAGAAGCTTTCATGTAGGGCTTCTCTTCTATAATTTTTTTTATTTTAAAACGTTTCTTCCCTTGTATTATAATGGTTGTATTACCATCTGGCATTTTTAAAACTCTTAAAATCTGAGCAACAGTTCCTATTTTATGAATATCTTCTAAATTTGGATTTTCTATAGCCTCGTTTTGTTGAGCAACTACACCAATGATTTTGTTAGTGGCATTAGCATCTTTTATTAGTTTTATAGATTTGTCTCGTCCAGCAGTAATTGGTATTACAACACCAGGAAATAAAACCGTATTTCTTAAGGGTAAGATTGGAACAATTTCAGGTAAAGATTCACTTTCTAATGCTTCTTCATCCTCAGTAGTCATTAGAGGTATTAAATCTGCTTCTGATTCAATATCACGAAGCGACAAATTGTCAAGGTTACTAAAAAAGGATTGAGCCATCAGATTTTATAAGTCATTTTGTCATATTTTGTTTGTCATTTTAAATAAATATCTAATAACAAATAAAAATTATAATTAACGTATTATGAACATATATAATGTCAATAGTTGTGCCATTTAAGTTTTTTTGGCATTTAAGTTCAATGTTAGAATTTTTATAAAGTGAACAGTATGGAAATTAAAATCTTTTGAATGATCTCTTTTTTGTTTTTATTTTTTAAAATTGACCTTATTTTTTTGGTATTCTAGCTAACATTAAAGCTCCAAGAAAGAAAAATATTATAAAAAACAAAATCCCATTTCGCATGCTTCCTGATATCTGGTCAATCAATCCAAAACATAACATTCCTATTACAATTCCAATTTTTTCTGTTACGTCATAAAAACTAAAAAATGAAGTTGTATCCAAGGTTTTCGGTAATAATTTTGAATAAGTGGATCTAGATAATGATTGTAATCCACCCATTACCATACCTACTAATCCTGCGATGGAATAAAATTGAGATGGTGTTTTTACATTATAAGCTAGGATACAAAGGATAATCCAAATAATATTTATTGCAATTAAAACTTTAATATTTCCAAATCGTTCGGAAGCTCTTGCAGTTAATATTGCTCCAAAGATTGCAACAATTTGAATCAATAAAATACTTACAATTAAACCGACTGTTTTTTGATTTGAGTCTGACCATGCAATTTCTTCTTCACCAAAATAAGCTGCCACCAACAAAACCGTCTGTAAGGCCATACTGTAGAGAAAAAAGGCAGGTAAAAATCGCCTTAATCTTGAAAGATTTTTTAGTTGTATGAAAACAGATTTAAGTTTTCGGTAACCATTTAATAATATATCCTTCGTTATTTTTGACTTATGATTACTTTTCGGTAAAAAATAAAACGAATATTGACTAAATAATGCCCACCAAATTCCTACAGAAACAAAAGAAAATTTCATCGCCTGAAGTGAGGCATCTGTTTTATTACCATCAATTCCAAATAAATTAGGCTGCATTATCATAGTTAAATTTGCAAGAAGTAAAATTACACTTCCTACATATCCGTAGGAAAACCCTCTGGCACTCACTCTATCCTGCTGTTCAGGATATGCTATGTCAGGTAGATAGGAATTGTAGAAAACTAGGCTAGACCACAAGCCTATCATCGCCAAAAAATAAAAAATTAAACCTAAATAGATTGTTTCTAGTTCAAACCAATATAATCCGATACAAGATAAGGAGCCTATGTAGACAAAAATTTTCATGAATTTTTTTTTATCACCTATATAATCAGCAATACCAGATAAAAGCGGTGAGAAAGAAGCAATGATCAAAAAAGCAACTGCAGTCAAAAAACTTATAACTGCTGTATTTTTTACTTGATATCCTAAAATATTTATTGTGTTTATATCAGAAAAAATTGCACCATAGTAGATTGGGAATATAGCCGATGATATGACAAGAGAATAAACTGAATTAGCCCAATCATAAAATGCCCAAGCATTTATAAGTTTACTACTCCCCTTTTTTAAAGGAGTTTTTGTAATCATCATTTCAAAATTTGATCTACCAATGTAATAAAATACTATTATACTGAATCAAGTATAATGATAAAGTTTAATTTCGAATTGTGATTTTTTTACCTAAAAAAAGATTCATTATTTTTAAACAAAAATTACTATGAGAGCAATTCCCATCTTATTTATTTTAATTTACTTAGTATCGTGTAACGTTAAATCTCAAAGTAATAACAATCATGATAAAAAATATGAAGTCACCAAGACGGAAAACGAATGGAAATCAGAGTTATCAAAAATGTCATATTATGTTCTAAGAGAAGCAGGTACTGAGAGAGCATTTACCGGAATTTTAAACTACAATAAAAAAAAGGGTACATATGTCTGTGCGGGATGCAAGGCACCATTGTATGATTCCAAATATAAATATGAATCAGGATCGGGTTGGCCTTCTTTCGATAGAGGAATTGAAGAAAATCTTGAATATGACGTAGATTATAAAATTGGTTATCCAAGATCAGAATTAAAATGTAACAAATGTGGAGGACATTTAGGACATATGTTTAATGATGGTCCAAAAAATACAACTGGACAGAGACACTGTATAAATTCTGCTGCATTAATTTTTATTCCTGCAAATGAGTGATTCTAAAAATTTTCCTGTTTCAAAATCTGAAGCAGATTGGAAAAAGTTATTAAAGCCTGATGAATTCCATATTTTAAGGGAGAAGGGAACTGAACTTCCTTTCAGCGGTAAATACAACAATCATTTTGAAAAGGGGGTATACAAGTGTAAAGGTTGTAGTGCACCACTATATAGATCTGAAAATAAATTTGACAGTCACTGTGGTTGGCCAAGCTATGACATGGCTATACCTGGTGCTATTGAGTACATTAAAGATTCAAGCCATGGGATGCAACGAATTGAAATAGTTTGCGCTCAATGTGGTGGTCACCAAGGACACGTATTTAATGACGGTCCCACCCTCACTGGAAAGAGATATTGCGTTAATTCTGCTAGTATTAAGTTTATTGAAGAAAATAAATTTTAAAAATTTATTACCCATATTTTGTAAATTAGTAAATGAATTTAAATGACATCTAATGACTGAATACGACATCATAATTATAGGCAGCGGTCCTGGGGGGTATGTTACCGCAATTCGATCTTCACAATTAGGATTTAAAACTGCGATAGTAGAAAAAGAAAGCCTTGGAGGTGTTTGCCTGAATTGGGGTTGTATTCCAACAAAAGCTTTATTAAAATCAGCTCAAGTTTTTGATTATTTAAAACATGCCGAAGATTATGGTCTTAAAATTAAAGAATATGATAAAGACTTTAAGTCAGTAATTAATCGGAGTAGAGAGGTTGCTGCAGGAATGAGTAAAGGGGTTCAATTTTTAATGAAAAAAAATAAGATTGATATTATTAATGGACATGGGAAAGTTCTACCCGGAAAAAAAGTAAGTGTTTCAAATGGTAAAAAGACTGAAGAATACTTGGCAAAGCATATTATTATTGCCACTGGTGCAAGATCAAGAGAATTACCAACGATACCACAGAACGGCAAAAACATAATTGGTTATCGAAAAGCAATGACTTTAGAAAAGCAACCCAAAAAACTTATTATTGTAGGTTCCGGAGCAATTGGTATTGAATTTGCATATTTCTATAATGCAATGGGTACAGAAGTCGTAATTGTAGAATACCTTGATCGAATTTTACCAGTCGAAGATGAAGAAGTATCAAAACAGCTAGAACGCTCATTTAAAAAGAGTGGGATTAAAATTTACACAAATGCTGAAGTAAAAAAAGTTGAAACAAATAATAAGTCTGTTGACGTTATAATAAAAACGAAAAGTAACGAGGAAATAATTAATGCTGATATTGTTCTCTCTGCTGTTGGAATTAAAACTAACATTGAAAATATAGGTCTCGAAGATGTTGGTATAGCAGTTGACAATGATAAAATTATGGTTAATAATTTTTATCAAACAAACTTACCAGGTTATTATGCAATAGGTGATGTAACTAGAGGACAGTCTTTAGCCCATGTCGCATCTGCAGAGGGTATATTATGTGTTGAAAAAATTGCAGGTCATAACTTAGAACCTTTGGATTATGGAAATGTACCTGGTTGTACTTATTGTACTCCAGAAGTTGCATCTGTTGGGATGACAGAAGCTCAGGCAAAAGAAAAGGGCTATGAAATAAAAGTTGGAAAGTTTCCTTTTTCCGCATCAGGTAAAGCTCAAGCGGGGGGTAATCCAGAGGGGTTTGTCAAAGTTATATTTGATGCAAAATATGGGGAATGGCTTGGTTGCCACATGATAGGTTCTGGCGTTACAGATATGATAGCTGAAGCGGTGATTGGAAGAAAACTAGAAACAACAGGACAAGAAGTTTTAAAAACTGTCCATCCACACCCTACCATGAGTGAAGCTGTGATGGAAGCTGTCGCAGATGCATATGATGAAGTGATTCACATATAAATTTACATCTTATTCAAACTATTTTTTTTTAGATTTAGGATAAATATTTTTAAACTTTTTTTTCAACAGAATTTAGAATTATGAGAATAATTACATCTGCTATATGTTTTTCGTGCTTTTATTTTACCTGTGGTTTTTCTCAAGTCAAATACGAAAAAGAATACCGTATCAAAGAGAATAAGGTTCCCGAAAATATCAAATCATATCTTAGTGAAATTTCTTTTAAAAATAAAATAAAATGGTACAAAGACGAAGCGCTTAGCAAATACACTTATGAAGCAAAAACTTTTCATGATAATCTAAATTTTAGTATCGAATTTGATTCTTTAGGAATCATTGAAGATGTAGAATTTAAAATTGAATGGAAAAATATACCTGAGCTCATTAAAAAAAATATAGAATTTTATCTTGATAGCATATATCAAAAAAAGAAAATTATAAAAGTGCAGATTCAATACACTGGAAAACCAGAAAGTTTGATTAATATCTTAAAGGATTTAAATCAGAATCAAAGATTAACAAGGAAATATGAAATCGTTTTAAAGGGGAAAGAAAATAAAAAATATCAAATGATGGAATTTTTGTTTTCTGATGAAGGAAAATTTGAACATAAAGCAACTATTATGATTAAAAACACTGACAATCTTGAATACTAAGGTCAGATTAGGGAGTTTAACTCTATTCTTATTATTTAATAACTTAATTTTTTCTCAAAACAAAACCCTTGGTGGAATTCCCCAATTAAATATTAATAAAATTTTATCTGAAAAATGGCGTCTTAATCTAAAAATTGAATCAAGAAACAAATTTTATGAATTTGGTAAAGAATTTGAAAACTTCATCAAATTTCAACACAGTAATACCGATTATAGTATAATTTTTTCAAAACGAATAGGTCTAAGTAATTCTTTGGCAGGAGGACTTTTATTCCGTTCAGGTGATAAATATTTTAAAAGCAGATATATTCAGCAGTTAACATTTGTTAATCAGCATACTTTTTTTAGAATCGCTCAACGTTTATTACTTGATCAAACAATAAAAGTAAATACACCCTTTGAGATTAGATTTCGCTACAGAATGACATTTGAATTACCTATGAATGGAAGATCAATTGATAATGACGAATGGTATTTAAAACTAAATAATGAATTTCTAAATTGTTATAAAAACCAAAAGTATAATCTAGAATTTCGATCCTCACCACTTTTAGGGTTTAAATTTTCAGATCAAAACAAATTTGAATTTGGTTTGGACTATAGAAATGAATCATTAATCTATCAAATGTCAAAACATCAGTTTTGGTTAAGCCTAAATTGGTTTATTACTTTATAAACTTGATATTTTCATAATTTAATTTAAAACACTTTCAACAGCTATTCGATATGAATCAAGCCCAAAACCAACAATTAAACCCTTTGCAACTGGAGTAATATAGGATCTATGTCTAAAATCATCTCTAGCAAAAGTGTTTGTAATGTGAATTTCAATAACTGATGAATCAATACTCTTAATGGCATCTCCTATGGCAATAGATGTATGGGTGTAACCACCAGCATTAAGTAATATTAAGTCTGAAGTAAATCCAACTTCTTGTAAGCGATTTATCAACTCACCTTCAACATTAGATTGGAAATAATCGAACACTATATTTGAATATCTTTTTTTTAAGTTTAAATAATATTCATCAAATGTTTGATTACCATAAAAATGCGGTTCTCTTGTCCCAATGAGATTTAAATTTGGTCCATTAATAATGCTGATTTTCATTTTTATTATTTTAGTAAATGTATGTAAATTCAAATTATTGTCATAAAAATAAAAAATTATGAATTGGCAAAAAGCTCTGGATAATTTTAGAATGTATCTTAAAATAGAAAGAGGCCTTTCACAAAATTCAATAGAAAACTATAGTTTAGATATCAAATCTTTTAAGGACTTTCTTTGCGATCAAAAAATTGATGAAACACCCTTAAACTGTAAACAAGAAACAGTTAAAAAATATATATATGAAACGGCTAGGGTATTAAGCGGACACACACAAGCTAGAAGAATTTCTGGACTTAGGAGTTTTTTTGATTATTTAATCTTTGAAAAATATAGGTCTACTAATCCTACTGATTTAGTAGAAACCCCAAAATTAGGAAAAAAATTACCCGACGTTTTATCAATTAGTGAAATCGAATTAATTATTAAAAATTTAGATTTGAGCCACCCTCAAGGACATAGAAATCGAGCAATTATTGAGACTCTATATGGAAGTGGACTTAGAGTATCGGAAATTGTAAATTTGAATTTATCTAATTTGTTTTTCAAAGAATCACTTATACAAGTCACAGGCAAAGGAAATAAGCAGAGATTAGTTCCTATGGGTAGTATTTCAAAAAAATACCTTGAAATATATATTAAACAAGTTCGAAATTTTCAAAAAATAGATAATAAAGATCAAGACCTTGTGTTCTTAAATAGAAATGGGAAGCAATTAACAAGACAAATGATTTTTACATTGGTTCAGACTTTGGCATCAAAAGCTAAGATTGATAAAAAAATTGGACCACACACCTTTAGGCATTCCTTTGCAACACACCTTTTAGAAAATGGCGCAGATCTTAAAACCATACAAATTTTACTTGGACACGAAAGTATTACAACTACAGAGATTTATACTCATTTAGACACACAACACTTAAAACAAATTATCAGAAAATTTCATCCAAGGAGTGAAAACTAATTATTAATTACAAGACGAAAACCCTCACCATGAATATTTAAAATCTGAACTTTTTTGTCTCTAACAAGATACTTTCTAAGCTTCGCAATATATACATCCATACTTCTAGATGTAAAATAATTATCATCACGCCAAATTTTATTGAGTGCTATTTCTCGAGGAAGAAGGTCATTTACATGGAGAACTAGTAGACGTAATAGCTGATTTTCTTTCGGTGAAAGTTTAATATCTTTTCCATCCTTATAAGTTAAGATGCGAAGCTTAGAATTAAAATTAAAGTCACTAAAGTCAAATTCGAAAATATCATTTTCAGGAATAAAAGATTTTGTGTTACGATTCAATGTTGCTTTTATTTTTGCTAGAAGAACCTCTGAATCAAAGGGTTTTGTCATATAATCATCGCCTCCTATTTTAAAACCCTTCAAAACGTCTTCTTTTAGATGTTTAGCAGTCAGAAAAAAAATTGGAACTTCATCATTTTTCTCTCTTATTTCCTTGGCTAGTGTGAAGCCGTCTTTGTAGGGCATCATAATATCTAGGATGCACAAATCAAAATTAGATTTATTAAACTTTTCAAAACCTTCAATACCGTTCCTAGCAAGGACAATGTCATAATCGTTGAGAGTTAAATATTCCTTTAAAATTTTACCAAAGTTAGGATCATCTTCAACTATTAAGATTTTCTTATTCTTATTTTTCATTGCAATTTATTTATTGAATTTAATTAATAGTCACTAGGTAAATAAATGGTGAATGTAGTCCCAAAATCATATTTACTATTCAAATTTATTTTACCTCTATGCAGATCAACAATTTTTTTTACATAAGCTAAGCCAAGTCCATGGCCTTTCACGTTGTGTATATCTCCCGATTCGGCTCTAAAAAATTTATCAAATACTTTTCGCTGTATACTAGGGCTCATGCCAATACCATTATCTTTTATTTTTAAAACAAAATTTTCGTCTTGATCAAAAGTTAGTATACTGATTTGAGGTTCACTATTACTATATTTTATAGAATTGTCAAGTAAATTTACAATTATGTTAACGAGATGATTTTTATTTCCACTAATCACATGTTTATTGGCTTTAAAATCTGTAATTAATTTACCTGATTTATCATTTAAAATTAACTGTATATGCCCGACAGCCTCCTTTATGATCTTATGAATGTCAATTTTGGTTTTTTGAATTGGTTCATTAGTTCGATCCAATTGAGATATACGTAATACATTCTCTACTTGTGATAACATTCTAATATTTTCTTCACGTATTGTTTTCACATATTTAAGAATCTTTTGTGGTGTTTTAGATACTTTTGGATTAGATATAGCATCTAATGCCAAGTTGATTGTAGCTATTGGCGTCTTAAATTCATGTGACATATTATTTATGAAATCAGTTTTGATTTCAGATATTTTCTTTTGACGAATAATCTGATATAGTGCACTTGAAGAAACTAAAACAATGAAAAGGGTTAAAAATAATGATAGTCCGCCTACACTCAATATAGAAGAAAAAACATATTTATCTTTTTCTGGAAAAGAAACTATTAATTCATATTTTCGTAAACTTTTATCATCTTGAAAAATTGGTATTGAATATTTATATCCTTCTTGTATTTCGATATAATTATTTGACATGATTTTAGTAGCTAATCCATTATCATATATACCGAACTCATAGCTTGTGACAATCATTTTAGAATCAAATTCTTTTTTCAACACATAATCTAGTTCGTTTACGTTAAGTCTTTTATGTATAGGTGTATTTGCAGTATAATCTTTAAAAGTGGATCTGATTCTCTGATTTGCAATATTCATTCTTTCAATAGTTTTAATCTTTTCAACTGAGGCGGCTATATTATTTTCGCGATTAAAAACATCATTTTTATTAATTATTGTTGTATTACGAACTTGTTTCACATCTGTTAATTTTGTCAAAGTATCTCCAAGTTTTGGATCTAAATAAGGTGCAATTTTAAAATCTTGCTCAAGGATACCGAAGGCATAATAAGAAACTAGATTGTTAGTTTTATCTTCATCCAAAAACAAAAATATATTTGCAAAACTCGCATCGTCAGGAGTCCCAATTGAATCAATTAATTTCTCATAAGCTTTTATATAATCTGTTAACTCACGCTCTTGTATTTCTTCAGCAACTCTTATAAGAGACTGTTGTACTGCCAATGAGAACTCTTCTTCTTTATCGTTCCAAGCTGAAAAAATCCAATATCCTTGAAGTATTAAGATGCCAAGGATTGAGATTATCATAAAGCTTACTAATGAAATGAAAAGGTTTTTTTTCATCAATTAATGCTTTTAAATTGAAAGGGCTTTATTCAAAACTGTATTCCTTATTAACTTTGATCAATCATAAAAATAAATATTAAAGTTGTCTTAATAAATATTCTCTTTATTGTTTAACTTTTTAATAAGATTTTTTACCTTCTCTTGTGTTTCTACCAAACTAATATTTTCAATAACATAATCTGCATATTTTTCTTTTTTTTTATCTTTCCATTGGTTATTCATCCTAGCTATTACTTCAGATTCATTAACAGAATCTCTATCGACAATTCTTTTTATTCTTACATCCAATGGTGCTTTAACTAGTACAATAATATCACATGACTTATAGCTTCCACTTTCTATTAAAATAGCTGCTTCTTTTACTACTACAGGAAAATTCTGATATTTCTTTTTAAATTTTTCAAAAGTTTCATTTACAGCTGGATGAACTATATCATTTAATTTTTCAAGCAATTTTGAATTGGAAAATACTTTTTTTGATAAGGCTTTTCTATCTAAAATTCCTTTTGCATCATAAACTTCCTTACCAAATAACTTTAACACAGTTTCTTTCAATTCCACCTCTAAAAGTTTTTTACCAACTTCGTCAGATTCAAAACATGGATAGCCATGCTCTCTGAAATAATTTAAAATTGTTGATTTCCCGCTACCTATTCCTCCAGTAAGACCAACTATAATCATTTTCTTATTAGATAATTTACTACTTTTGGCTCTAAAATTATTTGTTTTACGCCAGCTGGTTTCTTTTGAACATATAATTCTAATTCTTTAGTTTGCCCATCCAATATTTTATCAAAGTCAGCAATTAATCTAAAATCTGAGATCCCAACGTTACCGATAATTGTCATGGGTATTGTGGCCCTTATTTTTGACTTAGCAGGAAAAAGTTTTACTTTGATTCCTTTTGGTTGATTTATTAATTCAATAGGTATATTTAATTCTTTTTCAGAATAGCGAGAAACTGAAAGTTCTATATTTACCTTAACTTTTGAAAATTTAATACCTTGTATAGGTTTAAGATTTACTTTTTTTGATATTGATTTAAAAACATCTTCTTCGTAATATGTTACTGTTTCAACAAAATTAATTGAATCTAAGAGCACTTTTGGTCCTCTTATAATTACACTATCTGGTTTACTAATAACACCATTATCAATCAAATATCCAGCTCTCAGATTTATTTTAGTTCGTGGGAAAACCGGAAGTTTTTTTTCATTTAAGCGACTAAACTTAATTTTAAAAGAGGATGGATTAATTAGGTTAAGTGATGTGTTATTATAAAGTTGTTGCAGAATGAAAAATTTTTGATTCTCAACATTTAATTCAAAGATTTCTCTTCCAAAGTCAGCTTGATTTATATCAATTTTTAAAATATAATTGAATAGCCGATATAAAATAATTTCAATACCACTAGCGGTTATAGAAGTATTTAATTTTTGATTATTATCAGGAATTATGACTCCTTCTGGTATATTTATCCACTCGATATTAAAAGTTTGTTCAACTGTATATGAGTTTGAGAGTTTTGTGCTCAACCAAAAGGAAAATGAAATAAAAACAAATAATAAAAAAAAACGAAGACGATTTTTTGAAGGTAATTTTTTTTTAAATCTAGCATTTCCTTCAGTTCCTTTTAACATTTTATAAAAATAGGATTTTTAATCAGAGGGGTCTATAGAGTCGATAATATCCTGGCTAACTCCTACACTTGAAAATCCTCCATCGTGATATAAATTTTGAAGTGTAACTTTTCTTGTTAAATCTGAAAATAAAGTAACTGTATAATCTGCACATTCCTTTGCTGTAGCATTTCCTAATGGAGACATTTTTTCAGCATATTTAAGGAATCCGTCAAGGCCTGCAACACCTTTCCCAGCTGTAGTTAAAGTTGGTGACTGAGAAATTGTATTAACTCGTACCTTTTTATCTTTTCCAAAGAAATATCCAAAACTTCTTGCAATTGATTCTAAATATGCTTTATTATCTGCCATGTCGTTGTAATTAGGAAAAGTCCTTTGCGCAGCAATATATGTTAATGCGACAATACTACCCCACTTATTCATTGCATCTTTTTGATATAAACATTGCATCAATTTGTGAAATGATAAAGCCGAAATATCCCAACCTTTTGTCATCCATCCGTAATCCAAATTAGTGTATTGCCTTCCTTTTCTTACGTTTAGTGACATTCCAATTGAATGCAATACAAAGTCCAGTTTCGATCCAAGAATTTCTTGTGATTGGATAATCAACTTCTCTAGGTCTTCAGTATTTGTAGCATCGGCAGCGATTAACTTGGAACCTGTTTTTTCGGCTAGAATATTTATGTTTCCCATCCTTAAAGCGACCGGTGCATTAGTAAGTACATAGCTACCTCCCGCTTCAGTGACTGATTCAGCTGTTTTCCATGCGATAGAATTTTCGTCTAAAGCCCCAAAAATAATTCCCTTTTTGCCCTCTAAGATTTTGTATGACATTTTTTTAGTTATTTAAAGATACGTTTTAATTAATTCATTAATTGTTTTGCATGCTCAATTGCTGATTTGGTTACCTTATTTCCAGATAACATTTTAGCAATTTCCTCTATTCGTGATTTATGATTTAAAAACTCTAAAAAAGTTTTTGTTTTACCATTATCTAGCTTTTTCTCAACTCTAAAGTGATGATTACCTTTTGCAGCAACCTGAGGTAGATGTGTAATTGTAAAAACCTGTAATTTTGTTGATATAGTTCCCATAACTTCAGCAATGCTACTTGAAATTTTACCGGATACACCCGTGTCAATTTCATCAAATACTAGTGTTGGTAATTTTTTATATTGTGACAATATTGCCTTTATAGCTAACATAATTCGTGATAATTCACCACCCGAAACAACTTTTTTTAAAGTTTTAAAATCACTTCCTCTATTAGCACTAAACATAAATGAAATTTCATCAGTACCATTATTATAGAACTCATTCCCTTTATCTAATTGAATTTTGAAAGTAGCTTGATCCATACCCATCTTAGTAACTAACAATTTAAGTTCTTTTTCTAAAATTGATATAGTCTTTTTTCGATTGAAAGATAATTCACTGCTATATTTTCTTAAAGTATTTTCTAGATTTTTCTGTTTTTTTTCAAGATAAAGCAAATTTTCTTCAAATTTCGAATTGTTATAAATGGTTTTCTCAAGCTTTTGTTTTATGAAAATTAAATCGTCTACATTTTTGACTTTATGTTTTTGATAAAGTGAATTTAAATGATCAATCCTTAAATTAAATTCATTTAATTTTTCTGGATTGGTTTCTAACATTTCAAATTGCGATTTAAGACTCTCTAAAATATCCTCTAATTCGATTGATAAAATACCAACGCGATTATTTAAATCCTCAAATTTCTTTGATTTTTCGTAAATCCCATTAATATTCTTAACAAGCTCCTTAAATTTATCTAAAAGTCCAAACGACTCTAATTCGATCATTTGTATTGAATTTGCTATAGTTTTTTGCAAATACTCAACACTACTCAATTCGTTTATATTTTCCTCAAGTTCTTCTTGCATTCCAATTTCTAATTTGGAAGAGTTTAACTCTTCTAGTAAAAATCTATCAAGCTCAAATGCTTTTTGAACATGAGATTGAGAAAAATGTAGTTCCTCATACTCTTTGACACAGTTTTTAAACGATATCAATGTATTTTGATATTTCTTTAGTAATTCTTCGTTACCAGCTAAAGCATCTAAAACTTCAATTTGATATTCGTTTTCTAATAACGTCTGTGTGTCATTTTGGGAATGAATATCAATTAAATTTAGACTTATCTTTTCTAATAAATTTAAATTAACGGGCGTATCATTAACAAAAGCTCTTGATTTGCCATGAGGCAAAATTTCACGTCTTAAGACTGTTTCATCATAATAATCTAGATCATATTTATCAAATAATGGCTTAAGTGTGTATTGATTAATTTGAAATACTGCTTCAACTATACATTTTCTTGATGAATCAAACATATTTGATAGGTCAGCACGTTTTCCTAAAACAAGAGATAGACCTCCTAAAAGGATAGATTTACCAGTACCTGTCTCACCTGTAATACATGTCATACCTTCTGAAAAATCAACCTCTAAATCTTCAATTATAGCGAAGTTTTTTATTTTTAATTTAGTAAGCAAATCTGATTTTTTTTAAAAACAAAATATACAAAATTATGCTTTGATTTGTTTCCATCTACTTCCAAAAAAAGGAGCAATTTTCTTTAAAACGTCTTCTGTTTTTTTAAAATCTATCTTTGGTCCTTCCTTGAATAAATTTACTATTTCCTCAACCTTAGCATCAAAAAATAATTGTAATAAAAATGCATTTGGTCTTCTCTGAAATAATGGTTCTAAGTTTTGAATTGAAAGCATTAAAGCTTTTTTTCCAGCAATAGGATCGTTAGTCAATTGGTCTAATCCAGAACGATGATAATTATACATGGTTTGTCGATATTCTTTGAATGTATTTGACCTTAAAGAATCAATTAACCAAAACCTATTCCTAAGACCGTCTCCAGGTTTCCATCCTTTTCTAACAGAACTCTGTGCAAGATTTAAAACTTGCCTAGCTTTTTCAAAATATCTGTTCCCCCCATTCTGTAAAAAAGTATCCGCATCAAGACCAATTATTACATATGCATAAAAGCTAATCAAAGAAATTAAATTGGATTCAAAACTAGATTCATTAAAAAAAAGGGGTTGAAACTCTTGATAAGAAAAAGTAATATCCTTGTCTAAAAAATTTAAAATAGGACTATCATAACTTGTTTGAAATACTGGTCGTTCAGATTGGACTTGAAGTGTAGCTTCAAATTGATCGTTGCTATAGGCAGAAAGATTAAATACAAAAGAGCAGTTGATTTTTTCTTGATTTAAAAAAGCTTTTTCTGTCCAAACTTGAGTATTAATAAATTCTTTAAGGGCGCGTTCTAGGGTCTTAAATATCTGTTGATTTGTTTGGTTTACTAGATCTGAATTTACTATAACTTGAGCATTTAACTCTTGGGAAGTAACGTGAAAACTAAGAACACAAGCTAATAATACACATAAAATTTTTTTCATGAAGATAATATTTGTTCAAATATATTTTTGGCGCAATCTAATTTTGATTGAAGTGGAAATTTTTTTACTGAATCATTCATTTTAATGTAAGAAATCTTATTAGTATTAGAGGAAAAACCAGCTCCTTTGTCACTTAAAGAATTCAAAACAATTGCATTTAAATTTTTTTCTTTTAACTTAATTTTTGCATTTTCGAGTTCGTTGTCTGTTTCTAATGCGAAACCAACTAGAAACTGATTTTTTTTATTTCGCCCCATGTAAGCCAAAACGTCTTTCGTAGGTACTAGTTCAAGACTTCTTTTACCTTCAAATTTTTTAATTTTTTTCTTTGCTGGAGACTTAACTCTAAAATCTGAGACAGCCGCTGATGCAATGGCAATGTCACAATCAGCGTAGTGTTTTTTAACCGCTTCATACATGTTATCAGCACTAAGCACTGGATGAATTTTGATCAAAGAATTATGAATTTTTTCATTCGTAGGTCCTGTAATAAGAATAACATTAGCTCCTTGGCTTGCAGCTACTTCAGCAAGTGCAAAGCCCATTTTTCCTGATGAGTTATTACCAATGAAGCGAACAGGATCAATTTGCTCATAAGTTGGACCGGATGTTATCAAAACATTTTTACCGGTTAAGGGTAGGTTTGATTTATAATGGTTAATCAAAAAAGATATAATTTGATTTGGTTCAAGCATTCTCCCATTTCCATAGAGACCACTTGCTAGTTGACCTTTTCCGACTGGCATAATAATATTCCCGTAAGTTTTTAATTTTTTTAGATTTTTTTGATTTGAGGGGTGGTCATACATATCTAGATCCATAGATGGAGCAATAAATGTTTTACATTTAGCAGAAAGATATACAGCTAACAATAAATTATTACAGCGTCCATTAACCATTGACGAAATAGTATTTGATGTTGCTGGTGCTATGAGTAAAAGATCGGCCCATGACCCGATCTCAACATGGTCATTCCATATAGGATTATCCTGACTATAAGATTCAAATGATGAAAGTACTGGGTTTTTAGATACTGTAGAAAGTGTTAACGGAGTTACAAACTTTTTTTGACGCTGGAGTCATAACAACTCGCACATTGGTTTCTTGTTTTATAAGTTCACGAACAAGAATTGGAGTTTTGTATGCAGCTATGCCACCAGAAATTCCCAAGATAATTTTTTTGCCTCCTAAAAGACTCATGGGATATTATTTGTTATCATCAGTCTGACGAGAATAAATTTTATCTTTTAACCACTCCTCAATAGCCATGGCATGTGGTTTAGGTAATCTTTCATAGAATCTGGAAACCTCAATTTGTTCTTTGTTCTCGAAAATCTCTTCTAAACTGTCATTATGTGTTGCAAATTCATCAAGTTTTTCATGTAATTCTTTTTTTATTTCCAAATTAATCTGTTGTGATCTTTTGGCTATAATAGAAAGTGCTTCATAAATATTCTTGGTTTTTATTTCCAAGTCATTACGGTTATATGTTTTAGTTGTTTGTGCTGCTTTTGATTCTCTATACTTTGTCATGATTATTTAGTGATATTTTTGTTGTTAAATTAAAGTTTGATAATTCAATGTTTACCCTTTCCATTTTCTTATTTAAATCTTCCAAAAAAAGTGTTTCGGGGTAATAACGTAAGATTAACTCGTATTGTTGTTTTAATTCATTTAATCTCTTTTTCTTTTTGGATAAAATACTATTAATAGCTATTTCGTATAATGATAAGAATTTAATATACATCGATTCTTCCCTAAACTTTGTCCCAGGAAAACTAGCAATAAAATTTTCGTTTGCTTTTACAGCTGCTCTGTAATCACGGATTGTAAAATATTGTTTTGCTATTTCAAAATCTTTTTTTTCTAACTTTTCCTGCAACTCTGATATCATCTGGTTTGCTTCGGGAGTATATTCGGAATCCGGATACAAATTTATGAAAACTTGAAGTTTTTCTATAGCATTATAAGTTTCTTCTTGGTCAAGACTATAAGATGGGGATTGTAGATAATAGCATTTAGCTGATTTAAATATTGCCTCTAGTACTCGCTCACTCTTGGGATAACTTTTAACAAAATTCTCATATTGGTATGCAGCAAGACTATAACTTTTTGTTTGAAAATAGGTTTCCGCAAAAAAAAAGATTATTCTTTGTGACTGTGGTCTTCCACGATATTTAGGGATAATTTGTTCAAAAAGACGATTAGCCTTTCGATATTCCCCGGCGTTGTAATATACTTCAGCTTGTTTGTATTTTTCTGACGCATTATCGCTATTTAATAGTTTCTGATAATCACTACAGGACAAAAAAATGTTTGAAAAGCAACCTGAAATGATAAAAAATAATAGCCTTTTGTTCATGTTACAAAATTACTAATTATAGACAATAATCGAAATTATATATTATTGAACTCCAGAAATATTTAAGATGCTGTTTCTTAAAATCTCTTCCATTTTAATAATCAAATCTGACGAAGCACTTACAAGAGGAAGACGAACATTTTTTTTACAAATGCCCATGAGTTCCATCAGGCATTTTATTCCAACAGGATTACCCTCCTCGAATAATAGTTTAATGATATCCATTAAACGGTGATTTAATTCATAAGCTTCATTTAGATTTCCATTTTTAACATACTGAAATAAGTTTACAATTGGTTTTGGTAAAGCATTTGCCAAAACAGATATAGTCCCAACTCCCCCAGACAAAAGTATGGGTAAAGTCATAGCATCATCTCCCGATATAACTTGAATTTCTGAAGATGAATTATTTATTATTTCTTGTGTGAGCGATAGATCACCACTTGATTCTTTTATCGCAAAAATTTTTTCATTATCATTACACAAGCGAATAAAAGTTGAAGGGTTTACAGAGCTTCCTGTTCTTGATGGTACATTATAAATAATTATTGGAAGTGGACTAATTTTTGCAATCTCTGAAAAATGTGAATAAATACCTTGTTGCGATGGTTTATTATAATATGGCGAAACTGATAATATTGCTCCAAAAAATGACAGATCAGTTTGATTAATTTCAGATATAACTCCAGATGTATTATTTCCTCCAATCCCAATAATCATCGGTAACCTATTTTGGTTAACTCTAGAGACCACATTAATAATGTTCTTTTTTTCTCTACTTGAAAGACATGGAACTTCGGCTGTAGTTCCCATTAAAACCAAATAATCAGCACCACCAGAAATTATATTTTCAACAATTTGAGGAATAGAATCGTAATCGACTTTGCCTTTATCATCAAATGGTGTAATCATTGCTACACCCAATCCCTTAAAATTCATTTTTTTAAAAAAGAGTTTAAATAATTTATAGATTCATTTAAAAAAGCTTGTTTATCTTTTAAGTTTAAATTAAATACAATATCGCTGATTTCATGGTTGGCTTCATAAAAACCGAGTCGTAGTTTAGAAGAACAACTAGCACTAATAAATTCTTGAAATATATCACTTAAAGAAAAGTAGTTTATTAATAGATCGAATTTTTGGTCAAAAAATTTAAGCATCTCCTTATCTAATGTTCCAAACAAACTAACTCTTTCTTTAGTGAGATTTATAATTTGTCCAAACTTTGTAATGGCTTTAGGTAATTTTTTGTCACTAATCACAACAAGAGTTATTTTTTTAGTTGAAATTTTTAATGATTTCGCTAAAGAAAAAAAAATGTTTTCATCAAACTCATTATTTGAGGTTAAAATTAGCATCGAATCTAAAGATTTAATTTCACCTTTTGATTGAAATTTTAATACTTTGAGTTTTTTTTTCAATTTATATTTTAAAAAAATATTTTTAAAAAAATTAATCATTTTACAAATGTATTTTAACAAATTGGGTTTTTAAAAATTTAGATTGTAGTTAAGAATAAAATTTTATTTGTTATAAATATAACAATTTTCAATGCTCAGGATTTCCTTAATTTATTGAAGTCATTTTCAGAAAGAATTGGGATTTCTAAACTTTTTGCTTTTATTTCTTTTTTTGGTCCAACGCCCCTTCCAGCAAGAAGAAAGTCTGTTTTTGTTGATATAGATGTAACAGAAATTCCACCAAGACTTTCAATTTCACTTATAATTTCTTCTCGACTAAAAGCATCAAAAACTCCCGAGACAACAAATTTCTTTTTATAAAATGCTGGGTGAGTAGTATTTTGAGATTTAGAAGATTCCATTTTAAATCCAAATGATTTTAAAGAGATAATAAGGTCTAAATTGTCTTTATTAGAAAAGTAATCTATAATACTTTGAGCTATTTTTTCACCAATCTCCTCAGTATTCATTAAATCCTCTTTCTTGGCCAGTATCAATTTATCAATTGACTTATATACTTGGACTAGTTTTTTTGCTACAGTTTCTCCAACAAATCTTATGCCTAAGCCAAAAAGAACCTTTGAAAACGGTTTTTCAAGAGATTTTTTTATACCATTAATAATATTGATAGCTGATTTTTCTGCCATACCTTCCAGCGGCATAATTTTTTCTTTTTCTAGTCTATAAAGGTCAGCAATATTAGATATTAACCCAGCATTATAAAACAAGCTTACTGTTTCTGATCCTAAACCATCAATGTCTAATGCTTTTCTACTGATAAAATGTTGAATTTTTCCAATTTGTTGAGGAGGGCAAGCAGTTTCATTTTTACAATAATGTTGGGCTTCTCCTTTTTCACGTTTCAAAGGAAAATTACATTCTGGACATTTATTTATAAAAATTATTTTATTTGATAAATCTCCTCTTTGTACTTCTTTAACTCCTGTAATTTTTGGTATAATTTCTCCTCCTTTTTCTACATAAACGTTATCACCAAGTCTCAAGTCTAATTTTTCTATTTGATCTGAATTGTGTAAAGAAGCACGTTTCACTAAAGTTCCCGAAATCAAAATTGGTTTAAGCCTTGCAACTGGTGTTATGGCTCCTGTTCTTCCTACTTGATAATGTACTCCTTCTAATTTAGTCGTTGCTTGCTCTGCTTTATATTTATAAGCTATCGCCCAACGTGGAGCTTTTGATGTATATCCTAATTTTTCTTGCTGAGATAAACTATTAACTTTTATGACTACCCCATCAATTTCATAATCTAATTTGTTTCTTTCAGAATCCCAATATTTTATAAATTCAAAAACTTTCTCTATTGAATCAACAAGTCTTGCAGAGTTAGGAACCTTGAATCCCCATTCTCTAGCTTTTTTTAGTACTTCGAATTGATTATATAAATTCAGTTCATCTCCTGCAACCGCATAAATAAAACATTTTAATGGACGTTTAGCAACTTGACTACTATCTTGCAATTTTAAACTACCTGATGCAGTATTTCTAGGATTGCTGTATATAGGTTCCCCCTGTTCTGCTCTTTGCAAATTCATTTCATTGAAATCTTCAATAGTTAAAATTATCTCACCACGTACTTCAAAAAACTCAGGGTATTCTCCTTTTAATTTTAAAGGTATAGTCTTAATTGTTTTTATATTATCCGTTATTTCATCTCCTTGTAAACCATCTCCTCTTGTTAAAGCTTTAACTAATTCTCCTTCTTGGTATAATAGATTTATTGAGGCTCCATCAAATTTTAATTCACAAGAATAAGATAAGGCAATATCTTCACCTAAGATCTTAATAATTCTTTCTTCCCATTTTATCAACTCATCTTTAGTGTATGTATTAGAAAGAGAATACATTGGATATCTGTGTGATGAAGACTTAAAAGATTTTGTTATGGAACCACCTAGTCTTTGAGTTGGCGAGTTAGGATCAAAAAATTGAGGATTTTCAGCTTCTAATTTTTCAAGTTCCTTAAGCATTATATCAAATTCTAGATCAGTTAAAACTGGACTATCCTCAACATAATATCTATGATTATGTTTATGTAATTCTTTTCTAAGAAAATCTATTTTTTTTCGTATATCGAACATCACAATGATCTTTGGAGGCGAAGCATTCTAATTTTTCCAAAGATATCTATTCGTTGTTTTATTTTAAAATTATATTGATAGATCAATTTTTTTAGCTCATTAAATAACAAAGGATTAATCTCAAAATATATAAGTCCAGATTTTTTAAGATTTAACTTTGCATAATCTAAAATTAATCTGTAAAACTTTAAGGGATCTTCGTCTTCTACAAATATTGCCTTGTGAGGCTCATAATCAAGTACATTTAATCTCATATTTTTTTTTTCTTCTTTTAAAACATATGGTGGATTTGAAACCACAACATCAATTTTCAGATTTAATGAATTCAAAAAATTAATATCCTTTCTAAAAAAATTTACGTAAACATTATTATTCTTTGAATTTTGTTTTGCCAAATCTAAAATTGCATCATCATTATCAAGCCCATAAATCATATTATTTTTTAATTCTTTTGCTAATGAAATTGCGATACAACCCGAACCAGTTCCTATATCTATCATTTTATTTTTATTTGAATTACCATGAAAATCTTCTATTATCCAATTTACTAACTCCTCAGTTTCTTGTCTTGGAATTAACACCTTTTCATTAACATTTAATGTCAACGAACGAAAAAATGCTTTTCTAATTATATACTGAATTGGTCTTTCAACTAGAAGATCTTTAACAGCTTTATTTAAAAAAACACATTCTGATTTTTTTAAATTTGAATTTGGATTTAGGGCAAGTTGCGAGACATTTCTTTTAAAAACTTCGCTCACTATAATTTTATAATAATATGAAACCTCTTCAACACTATATATTTTCTTTAAACTCTTTAAAAAAAAATTTTTACCGTCTATTATAGTCATTTCTATTTATCTCTTTTTTAAAAAGGTTCTTATTATTTTAATTTATAGTAGGATATTTATGCAGATTTAAATAAAAATATTTTAGTTCACAAAATATTAGTCTTTTAAAATACTATTATAATAACTTCACCCTAATATTTATGAATTTTTATATACGTTAAATTTATATTCATACTGACACATTAAATGATTTTATTAGAAATAAAACAAATTTGATTATGGCTTCAAAAAATTTTACCGATGAATATTTCATGAAGCGATGCCTAGATTTAGCAAAAAATGGTCTAGGAAAAACTTATCCTAACCCCATTGTTGGGGCAATAATCGTTTATAAAAATAAAATTATAGGTAAAGGTTGGCATGAAAAAGCAGGTGAGCATCATGCTGAAATAAAAGCTATTTCTAATGTAAAAGATAAATCTCTTCTTACAAAAAGTACAATGTATGTTAATTTAGAACCTTGTGCCCATCATGGTAAAACTCCGCCTTGTGTTGATACTATCAAAAAGTTCTCAATCCCAAAAGTAGTGATCGGTTCAATTGATCCAAATCCAAAAGTTAGCGGTAATGGAGTGAAAATTCTTCAGAAGTCAGGTTGCATTGTAAAGTATGGCGTGTTGAAGAAGGAAACTGACTTTGCTAACAGACGTTTTTTTACATTTTACCAAAAAAAACGCCCATATATTATTCTAAAATGGGCTAAGACAGCTGATGATTTTATAGCTCCGATAGATAAAGAAAAAAAATCAAGAAAAGTGTTTTGGATATCTAATGCTTACTCTCGAAAAATTGTACACAAATGGCGCAGTCAAGAGGCTGCAATTCTTGTTGGTGTTCAAACAGTTATAAATGACAATCCAAAGTTAACCAACAGACATTATAAAGGAAATAATCCCCTAAGATTAGTCTTTGATCCTAACAATAGAACACCCTCTGATTCATTTATTATTGAAGATAAAGAACCAACTATTTTTTTTAATAAGAGGAAAGAAATGGATTTAATAAATGATAAAAAGTATATAATTATGAAACCTTACAACATTAGAAATTTTTTTTTATTTTGTTATGTGAATAATATACAATCGGTTATTATTGAAGGAGGAAAAACAACACTAGAAAAATTCATTGAATCGGGATATTGGGACGAGGCAAGAGTTTTTACAAGTCCAAAAAAAATAAAATATGGAATTAGCTCCCCAAATATCAATAAAAGCGTATCCTTTTCTAACAATATGAAGGGAGATAAGCTAGATTTTTACTTTAACTAAACTTGTCCCTCAAAATTAAAGGGCATCTTGTTGGTCGATTAGTTTTTTTTGATAAAAAAGCAAGAACAGTTTCACCTTTACATACAATTACGTTTTTATTTTTAAAAACTATATATTTAAATTTTAGAGTTGATTTTGGGGGGTCAATCAAAGAAATAGTAATTTTAAAATTTTCATCAAAAAAAAGTGGCTTAATATATTCAACTGATGTACTAATTACAGGCATCAAAATTCCACTTTGCTCAAGATATGAGTATGATATACCTAGAACATTTAACCATTCTAACCTAGCTAATTCAAAATATTTTAAATAATTACTATGATGGACAAAGCTCATCTGATCAGTTTCAACATAACGAACTTGAACATCTTTTGTAGTATAATTCATATAATTTAAAATTTTAGAATTTGGCTAGATTAAAGCAATTTTTACTAGAAAACTAGCCCTCTGAATATCTAAAAAAAAAACTTAAAATTCAATAGCTATTTCAATTTTTTTTTTGTTTTTTTATCAATATTTGTGTTGAACGATACATGTTCCGATTAACCATAATTCTAATAAAAAAAGAATAGAAAATAAATGAACGTTAGTGCCTCCTCTGTTTGGGATAAATGCCTAGCATTTATAAAAGATAACATACAACCCCAAGCATATAAAACATGGTTTTTACCTATTAAACCAGTTAGGCTTAACGATAATGTTCTCAGCATAGAAGTACCAAGTAAATTTTTTTATGAATGGCTAGAGGAACATTATATAAAGTTGTTAAAAACTGCTTTGCAAAAAGAGTTAGGAGAAAATGCTCGTCTAATTTATTCAATTAGGATGGAAAATACTTTTGGTAGCAAGGTTGCTTTTACAGAAAACATTCCAAGCAACAATAGAGCTGGACTATCTCCTCAAAACGTTGAGGCTCCACTAAATTCACAAATCTCCGAACTAAAAAATCCCTTTATAATTCCTGGCATAAAAAATCTTCAAATTGAGTCCCAGTTAAATCCAAGCTATAATTTTGAGAATTTTTTAGAAGGTGACTCAAATAGACTTGCTCGCTCAGCAGCTTTAGCTGTTGCCACTAAACCAGGTGGAACGTCTTTTAACCCTCTTCTAATTTTTGGTGGTGTAGGTTTAGGAAAAACTCATCTCGCACACGCTATCGGAGTAGAGATAAAGGAAAAATATCAAGACAGAACAGTTCTTTACATTGCAGCAGAAAAATTTACTCAACAATATATCGAAGCAGTTAAAAAAAATACAAGAAATGATTTTATCCATTTTTACCAATTATTAGATGTACTTATTATTGATGATGTTCAATTCCTATCCGGTAAAACAGGAACTCAAGACGTCTTCTTTCACATTTTTAACCACCTACACCAAAATGGAAAGCAAGTTGTAATTACATCTGATAAAGCACCAGTTGATATGCAAGACATTGAGCAACGTCTTCTTTCAAGATTTAAGTGGGGCCTATCTGCAGAACTCCAATTGCCAAATTTCGAAACACGTATATCGATTTTAAAAAACAAGCTCTACAGAGATGGTGTAACAATAAATGACGACGTAGTTGAATATGTTGCAAAAAATATAAAAACTAATGTTCGTGAATTAGAGGGTGCAATAATTTCTCTTATTGCCCAATCATCTTTTAATAAAGTAGAAATTACTCAAGAACTCGCTCAAGATATAGTGATGAAATTTGTTAAAAATACAAAGAGAGAGGTTTCAATCGATTACATACAAAAAGTGGTTTCAGAGTACTTTCAAATGGATATAGAGACTCTTCAATCAAAAACACGGAGGAGGCATATTGTTCAAGCTCGACAACTTGCAATGTACTTTGCAAAAAAATTTACTAAGGCCTCCTTGGCAAGTATTGGAAGCCAAATTGGTAAAAGAGATCACGCTACGGTTTTACATGCGTGCAAAACCGTAGATAATTTGACATTCACTGATAAACAATTTCGTAAATATGTAGAAGATTTGAGTCAAAAACTATCGCCCTAAATGCTCATTTCATGGGATATTTTTTTCTCATGCAAGGATTTGAAAATTTTCCATTTATAATATTTTATCAATCTACCTTTCAAATAAGTAAAGTAATGTTTTAAATTATGGAAGGAAAAAAAATTAGAAGAGGCATCTTACATTTAATCCCAACTCCGATTGGAAACACACCCCTCTTTCAAGTCATTCCAATTTCACTAAAAAAAGAAATTTCAAGCTTAACCAATTTTATAGTTGAAAGTGAACGAAGTGCACGTCGCTTTATTAAGAAAATGATTCCAAACAAAAACCAAGATGAGTTAAATATTTTTTTACTAAACAAATTTACATCTAAAACTGAACTAGAGAATTATTTAGATCCATGTTTTAGTGGAATCTCAATGGGTCTTCTTTCTGATGCTGGATGCCCCGGCATTGCTGATCCTGGGGCCTTAATTATATCAAAAGCACACGAATCTGGAATAATAGTTAAACCTCATGTTGGCCCTTCCTCAATAATTCTAGCATTGATGAGCTCTGGAATGAATGGACAAAACTTTTCTTTTAATGGATATCTTCCAATAGAAAAAAAACAAAAATTAAAAGATTTAAAAAAACTCGAAAAAATTGCAATTAGCAAAAATCAAACCCAAATATTCATAGAAACGCCTTACAGGAGCGATACCTTTTTTTTGGATGCACTCAAAGTATTAAATAATAATACTAGATTCTGTGTTGCATGTGATCTTAGCCTTGACTCTGAATTTATAAAAACACAAACTGTTCTAGAATGGAAAAAAAATAAACTTAATCTAAATAAACGCCCTTGTATTTTTATTCTTGAAAGAGGGAGTTAACGAAATAATTTTTTGCTATTTAACCATCGCGTGTAACGCCTTTTATTTTTATTATGATCTGAAAGATTTTTTGAAAAAAGATGATAACCTAGATTAGTTGGAGATGCTACAAAATAAAGATAATCATGACTTTCTGGATTTAGTACTGCTTCTATAGTCGAAAGGTTTGGCATACATATAGGTCCTGGGGTTAAACCACTGTAACGATATGTATTGTAAGGTGAATTTAATTTAAGATCTTTATATAAAACCCTTCTAATAACTTTGTTAAAATTATCTTCTTTCTTTTTTATAGCATATATAACAGTTGGATCAGCTTGAAGTTTCATATTTTTATTTAAACGATTAATATAAACTCCTGCAATTTTATTTTGCTCTTCTGAACGTAAAGATTCTTTTTGGACTATTGAGGCTAAAATATAAACTTGAATAGGATTTAATTTTAAAGCATTTGCTTTTTGAATTCTTTCCTCGTTCCAAAATAAATTGTAATATTCTAGCATCCTTTGCCTAAAATCCTCAACAGTTACATCCCAAAATAAATTGTATGTATTTGGGAGATACATAGCAAGAGCGGTAGTAGAAGAAAATCCATTCAATTTTAAAAACTGTTCATCTTTAAAGGCATTTAATAATTCAATACTGTCTGCCTCAATTTGCTCAGATATACGACCTGCTAAATTTTCTAGACGTTCTTGATTATTAAAAGTAACTCTGGTTGTTAGACGTTCTGAACGGAGAACATTTACAATAGAATTATTGCCCATACTCTTTTTAATTTTATACTTACCGGGTCGGATTTTTGAAAAATATCCTTTTTTTTCAGCCGCTATTGTGAAATCTTTTAAAGATTTTAACAATGGACTAACTTTAGTTAAGAGTGAATCTACGTTATCGTCTCTGTCAATAAAAACGAATGAATATTTATTATTGAATTTTGTATTTGACCAAAAAAAAACTTGATAAAAACGAATCAAGAAATAAAAACCAACAATTGAAAGTAATAGGCTTAATAAAACTAAGACTCTCCGTTTATTCATCTAAGACAACAATTTTTGATAAAGATATTCGTCATGAAAACTATTATGGTAAAAGTTCCATGATTTTTTCAAACCAACTTTTATAAAACCAGAAGATTTAAATAAACTGATACTAGCTTTATTTTCAAAAGCAATATTTGCAAAAAGACAATTTATATTTAAATTTTTTTTAGAGTGGCTGATTAACAAATCAAGTGCTTTCTTACCTAACCCTTTACCCCTAAATTTTTCAATAATTAGAATCCCAACACCTGCTCTTCTGTGTAAGGGCTCAAAATTAAATAGATCTATAAAACCCAAAGTTGGGATCTTTTGGTTAGAAATTACATATCTTTTTTGTTTTACTTCAAAGATATCACGCTTTTGTTCTGCTATGAAACTAATAAGTAGTTTTTTTGAAAATGGTTCGGTTGTATTTGAGTATTTCCAATGACTCTCATCATTTTCTAATTGCATCAAAATCTTAATATCAGATGGTTCTAATGCCCTCAAAAAAATATCTTCAATTTTCATAATTTGTATGTGCCAGAAAAAACGAATCTAGCGGGGCCTTCTAAAAAAATATTTTTGTATACAGAGTTTTGAAAATCAAAATTAACAATTAAACTTCCACCAAGAGTATCTATTTCTAAATTAGTGTTTCCTGATGTCTCACCAATATTGTGCATAACAATTGCTGCTGCTACTGCTCCTGTACCACATGCAAGAGTTTCGTCTTCAACTCCACGCTCATAAGTTCTAATTAAAAAATTAGAATCATTTCTTTTCTGTAGAAAATTTACATTTATTCCTTCAGGAATAAAATCTTTTGAATAACGAATCTCTGAGCCTCTTTTCTTTACATTTAAATCTGAAATATTATCCATAATCTTAACATAATGAGGTGATCCTGTATTAATCACAAATGATTCTTTATGCTTCAAAATTTTTTTTATCTCATTAATTTGAATTTTCACCTTTTCAGAACTTGTTAACCAAGCCTCGTGTATACCGTCGATTGCTCTAAATTTAGTTTTTTCTCCAATTATCTCATATTTGTAAGCATATAAAACGGCACATCTTGCCCCATTTCCACAGAGAGAACTAAGCTTACCATCAGAATTGTAATATTCCATTTCAAAGTCTACATTATTTGCAGGTTTAAGAAGGATAATACCGTCTGCACCAATCCCATTGTGACGATCACACATCTCTCTAAATTGATGTTCACTTAATTTTGAACACAAACCATCGAAATTATTCAAAATTATAAAGTCGTTTCCAGCTCCCTGGTATTTATCAAATTTTAAAATCATATAAAGCAAATGTAGTCATTTTAAAAGGTGTTAAAGAGTAGTTAAAGCAAAATCATTAATACATTATTTCATTAAATTTGTTCAAAAATTTGAAAAATGAAATTATTCTTAAAAATATTTACAGTCGCAATCTTTAGTGCTATTTCTTCAACTTTTATATATGATAATTATTTTCTAAAATCGAAAATAGAGCTAAATTACCAAAAGAATCATAGTTTAATTCCAGCTAATTATAAAATAAACACCTCTACCATACCAGCTGAAAGTACCGATTTTACTGTAGCCGCGTCGAAAACTATAAATGCTGTAGTACATGTTAAAAATACCAGCTCATCTAGTTCAAGCTTACCATCATTTTACAGATATTTTTACGACGAAGAGGAATTACCTGAAAGAATTGGTACAGGTTCGGGAGTTATTGTATCTCCTAATGGTTATATAATTACAAATAACCATGTTATAGAAAATAGCAACGAAATTGAAATAACAACAAATGATAACAAGTCTTATAAGGCAACTATAATCGGAACTGATCCGGATACTGATATAGCTGTTCTCAAGATTGATACTGATAAAAAACTACCTTACATATTTTTTGGAAATTCTGATGCAACTAGAATTGGAGAATGGGTATTAGCTGTTGGTAATCCTTTTAATTTAAATTCTACTGTAACTGCGGGTATCATAAGTGCTAAATCAAGAGATCTCAATAAAAGAGATGGAGTTAATGAATCATACATCCAAACAGATGCTGCAGTAAATAGAGGAAACAGTGGAGGAGCATTAGTAAATACTCAGGGTGAATTAATTGGTATTAATACCGCTATTACTTCTGTTTCTGGTGGATTTGTTGGTTATTCTTTTGCTGTCCCAAGTAATGTAGCAAGAAAAGTTTTTGAAGATCTAATTGAATACGGAGATGTTCAAAAAGGTCTTTTAGGAGTTGTGGGTCAGGCATTGGACGCACAATTAGCTGCACGCTTCAAAGTTGACGAAACAGAGGGTTTTTATATTACGGATTTAGAAAAAGGATTAGGTGCAGATTTAGCTGGACTGAAATCTGGAGATATAATTAAAAGTGTTGATGGTATTACTATAAATAAGTTTGCAGATTTATCAGGTTATCTCGCTAGTAAAAGACCTGGAGAAAAGGTTATAGTGTTATATAAACGTGACGGAAAAGAGAAAAAAGTAAATGTTCGATTAGAGAAAATTAACCGAGCTATTTTCTTTTATATGGAGGTGAGAGAACTAAGTACAGAACAGAGAAAAAAGTTTAATACAGATTATGGTCTCTACATTTCAAATATGAATAACCGTAGGCTTTACCAAAATGGTATTGATAGTGGATATATAATATTAGAGGTTAATGGGAAAAAAGTGAATGTCTTGTCAGATGTTAAAGGTTACAAAGTAAGTGATTTAGAAAGCATATTATTTTTGAACCCAAATGGGGAAAAAGAAAAAATAATATTACAATTCTAGGAATTTAATTGAAAGACAATTATTCAAAGTTCTTAAATCCCTTTTTATCTTTGAATATAAAATAAACAGTAATGCGCATAGATATCATTACACTATTCCCCGATCTTATTAAAAGTCCTTTTGAATCTTCTATCCTTAAAAGGGCAACAAATTCCGGGAAAGCTGATATTCATTTTCATAACTTAAGAAATTATGCAACAAATAAACACAAACAAGTAGACGACTACCCGTTTGGAGGTGGAGCAGGGATGGTAATGATGATCCAGCCAATAGACCGTTGCATAAAGATGCTAAAGAAAAGTAGAAGTTATGACTCGATAATCTATCTAACTCCTGATGGGGAGAAACTTAACCAAAAAAAAATCAATCATTTCTCAACATTAGAAAATATAATAATGTTATGTGGACATTATAAAGGTGTAGACCAACGTGTACGTGATCACCTTATTACAGATGAAGTATCAATAGGGGATTTTGTTCTTTCTGGAGGTGAATTAGCTGCAACAATTTTGTGTGATTGTATTGTCCGATTAATACCCGGTGTACTTGGTGATGAGTCATCTGCCCTTACAGATAGTTTTCAAGATGACCTTTTAGCTCCACCTATATATACCCGCCCTGCAAATTATAAGGGATGGGAGGTGCCAGATGTATTGTTGTCAGGTAATGCATCATTGATAAATAATTGGCGAGAGGAAAAATCTTTAAAGAATACTCAAAAACGTAGGCCTGATCTTTTAAAATAACCATTATTACCTTAATGATTGTTAAATAATGTTTAAGCATATTGTCCACATCAAAATAAAGTTTAATTTTGCACATTGTTAATAGTAGTACATATAAATACTGTTGCAGAACTAAATCGCGATTTAAAATTAACTTTTCCATGGAACCACTCTTAGATTTTGTCCAAAACGAATTCATAACAAAAAAAAACCTTCCAGAATTTAAAACAGGAGATACAATAACAGTCTACTACCAAATTAGGGAGGGAGAAAAGGTTCGTACACAATTTTTCAAAGGAACTGTTATTCAAATAAAAGGACAGGGTCTATCAAAAACCTTTACTATTAGGAAGATGTCAGGAACAATAGGAGTAGAACGTATATTTCCCATAAATTTACCGACAATAGAAAAGATTGAGGTTAATAAAGAAGGTAAAGTACGTAAATCAAGAATTTACTATTTCAAAAACCTAAGGGGTAAAAAGGCAAGAATAAAAGAATTATAATAAAATTAAGGTATAACCGTTTTATTTTTAAGAAGATTTAAACAATCTGGTTCAGAGTGTTAACCCTTGCATCACCAAAACTTAAACT
>QFDA01000020.1 GCA_003130815.1 Bacteroidetes bacterium SCGC AAA795-G10
TGTCCCGAAGAAGCAGGACCAGAGGAATTACAAGGCTGCCCTGACTCTGACGGAGACGGTGTTGCTGATAAGGATGATAAATGTCCAAACGTAGCTGGTTTAATTGAAATGGACGGTTGTCCAGATTCTGATGGTGACGGTGTGGCTGATAATGTAGACAAGTGTCCTGAACAAAAAGGTGATCCAGATAATGATGGTTGCCCTCTAAAAGATAGTGATGGTGATGGTGTTCCGGATAATGATGATAAATGTCCACAGGTATCAGGTAATTTAGCGAATGATGGCTGTCCTGACGAGCCATCAGACTTACTTTCATTCATTAACAGCGAAAAGAGTAGGATTTTATTTAAAGCAGATAGTAGTTCGTTGGACTCTAGTGACCTTATGATCATTGATACATTTAAATCACTTTTGGATAAATATCCTGATACAACAGTCACAATTGAAGGTCATGCTTCAAGCGATGGTAGTGAAGCTTACAACCAAAAACTTTCAGAAAGAAGAGCTGCTGCTGTAAAAAAAATCTCTTGTTGATAAAGGAATAAGTTCAGATCGATTAAGTACAGTTGGATATGGCGAAACTAAACCAATTGAACCTAATAACACAACTAAAGGCAGGGCAAGAAACCGGAGAGTACAATTAAATAGAAGTGCTCAGATTAAAGTAAATTAGAAGTATATTATTTTTTAATAGAAAGCCTCATCAATTTGATGGGGCTTTTTTTGTACACAATTTTAAAATAACTTGATGAAATTTTATCATTTTTGTTATTAAATGGTAAAGTGTTTTATAAAATTTTTAATCAAATGAAAAAAATATCAACACTTTTTTTCTTTTTATTCTTGTTTTATTCAAATGGTCAAATAAGAAAAATACCAGTTGACACAATAGTAGTTACAAATCATACTACTAAGATTAAAAACCAAGTTATAAAGTATCAAGCACAAACTGGAACACAGCCCGTGTGGGATACAATAGGAAGACCTATTGCAACCTTATTTTATACTTACTACAGGAGAATTGACGTTGAAAGTTATAATAAAAGACCATTGATTTTTTCATTCAATGGAGGTCCTGGCTCAGGTTCTGTGTGGATGCATATCGCATATACCGGTCCTAAAATATTAAAAATTGATAATGAGGGATATCCCATACAACCTTACGGTTATAAAAATAATCCTTATTCAATTTTAGATGTTGCAGATATTGTATTTATTAATCCTGTTAATACTGCATACTCAAGGATTTTAGAAATAGATGGTAAAAAAGCTGAACGAGAACAATTTTTTGGAATTAATGAAGATATTGAATACCTAGCTGAATGGCTCAATACTTTTGTTACAAGAAAAGAGCGTTGGGAATCACCAAAATATCTTATTGGTGAAAGTTATGGTGGAACAAGGGTAATGGGATTATCTGCTGAGCTTCAAGAAAAACAATGGATGTACCTAAATGGAGTCATTATGGTTTCCCCAGCAGATTATAAGGTAATAAGAGTTGGTGGTCCTGTTTCTTCTGCCTTAAATTTACCATATTATTCGGCAGCGGCTTGGTTTCATAAAATGCTTAATCCAGAATTACAACAAAAGGATTTATTAGATATATTACCTGAAGTTGAGAAATTTGCCATAAACAAGTTAATTCCAGCTCTAGCTAAAGGAGGATTCATATTAGAAAATGAACTACAGGAAATTTCTTCAAAAATGTCATATTATTCCGGCCTAAGTCAGAAATCAATTTTGTCAAATAACTTAGATGTTCCCAATTACTTTTTCTGGAAAGAATTATTACGAGATCAGGGTAAAACAATCGGTAGGTTAGATTCTAGATATATAGGTATTGATCGTAAAGATATTGGTACAAGACCAGATTATAGCGCAGAACTAACCTCATGGCTTCATTCATTTACACCCGCAATAAATCACTATATAAGAAAAGACTTAAAATTTGTGACAGATGTCAAATATAATATGTTTGGTCCTGTACATCCATGGAATAACGAAAATGATAACACTCGTGAGGATCTAAGAAGGGCAATGGCAGAAAATCCTTATTTAAATGTATTAATTCAATCAGGATATTATGATGGAGCTACCACCTACTTTAATGCAAAGTATACAATGTGGCAGGTTGATCCAAGTGGAAAGTTAAGAGATAGATTCAAATTTAAGGGATATAGAAGTGGCCACATGATGTACTTAAGGAATGAAGACCTTAAAAATGCTAATGAAGATTTAAGAAATTTTATTTTGATAACCCAAACTAAAGGTTTTCCGGCAAAGTATTGAGTTAGATATCACAAGTTTTTACAGCCTTAAGTAGTGAGTTCATTCCAAATTTAGCCTTATCTAAAGGAATAAATTCTTGAGCTACGTAACCATTAAAGCCAGTTTGCTTAATGGCTTCCATAATTGCAGGATAAAAAAGCTCTTGGCTTTCGTCTATTTCATTTCTTCCTGGAACACCGGCAGTATGAAAATGACCAAAATATTTATGCTTTTTTCGAATAGTATCAATAATATCACCTTCCATAACTTGCATATGATAAATATCATATAATAATTTGAAATTATTTGAATCTAGTGATTTACAAAGTTTAACACCCCATTTTGTATTGTCGCACATATAATCAGGATGATCAATTTTTGAATTCAATAGTTCCATATGTAACACCACTCCGTAATCTTCAGCTACTTTGATTATTTTTTTTAAGCCATTAATACAATTTTTTAAGCCATCCTCATCACTCATCCCTCTTCTATTTCCACTAAAACAGATTAAGTTGGTCCAACCTGCTTCAGAGACTTGTTTGATATGACGTACATAATTCGAAATCAAGTCTTTATGAAATCTTTTGTCACACCAGCCATTAGTTAAACTTCTTGTTGACTTTCCCTCCAAGTCTCCATAACACATAGTTGATATTAGATCATATTTTTTTAAAGTATCCCATCCTTCTTTACCAATGAGATCAATCCCAACAAGACCAATTTTCTTTGACTCTTCTGCTAACTTATCAAGAGGCATATCTGAATAACACCACTGACAGACTGATTGCTTTATTTTACCTTTCAAAATTGTCCCAATTTTTTTCGAATAATTATTATTTTGAATTTCTGGAAAACTTAATGCAGTAGTTCCCATAGCTATTTTTTTTATAGCACTCCTTCGATTAAGTTTTGATTTATCCTCTAACATATTTAAACTGAATATTTTATTAAACTAATAATTTTTAAAATTTTCTGCTATTTTTTTCCCAATT
>QFDA01000021.1 GCA_003130815.1 Bacteroidetes bacterium SCGC AAA795-G10
TCTTACGAAGATTAATTATCGCATATCTCATTCTTCCAAGCGCTGTGTTAATACTAACATTTGTATTCTCCGCAATTTCTTTAAAACTCATATCTCGATAAAGTCTCATAATTAAAACCTTTTTTTGATCTTCAGGAAGTTCTTCAATTAAGTTTTGTATATCTTTTAGTACTTGTTCCTCTACAAGAACACTCTCAGCATTGGGAGTAGTATCCGATAAAAATTGGAAAATATCAAACTCCTCTTTATTTTCAATTATTGGAATACGATTATTTTTTCTAAAATAGTCAATTACTAGATTGTGAGCTATACGCATTACCCAAGGTAAAAATTTTCCCTCTTCATTGTATGACCCATTTTTAAGTGTCTTAATCACTTTAATAAATGTATCTTGAAATATGTCTTCAGATTTGTCTCTGTCATTAACTTTAGAATTTATAAAATTGAATATTTGAAGTTGATGACGGTTTATAAGTTTCTCGAGTGATTTTTCTGAACCATTTAAATATTCATTGATAAGCTCAGCGTCAGATAAATTTGTTTTCTTTATTTCCATAATAAAATTACTTAAGCCACATGGCTGTTAAACTCCTAAATGTTTAAAGTAATTTTATACTATAGGCAACAAATTTTTAACAAATATACATATTTTAAATTTATCGAAAATAAACATGTCTTTTGTGAAGCCATTTCATGTCTTGAAGATTTTATGCAAGCGATTTTTAGAATCACTTATAATTCGTTTGAGATTTAAAAATTGTAAATTAGGCGATTAAAAAATCGCAATGAAGGATATTTTGGATTACGATCCAAAAAGCCATATCATAGTTAAAGGAGCTTATTTGCATAATCTTAAGCAGGTAGACTTGACAATTCCAAGAAACAAGCTTACTGTTATAACTGGATTATCAGGCTCTGGAAAATCATCTTTGGCATTTGATACCCTTTATGCAGAAGGACAACGCCGTTATGTTGAAAGTCTTTCATCATACGCGCGTCAATTTATGGGTAGACTTGATAAGCCTAAAGTTGAATATATAAAAGGTCTTTCACCTGCCATTGCAGTTGAACAAAGGGTAAATAGCTCAAATCCTCGTTCAACAGTTGGCACAAAAACAGAAATTTATGATTACTTAAAATTACTTTTTGCAAGAATAGGAAAAACCTACTCCCCTATTTCCGGTAATCTAGTAAAAAGGGATGAAGTATCTGATGTAATAAGTCAAATCAAAAAAATAAAAAGCGGAACTAAGATGCTTATTTTAGCTTCAATAGAGCCTGACTCTAAACGCTCAATTAATGATAGATTAAAAATTTTCACTCAACAAGGTTTCGCTCGTGTGTTTTATGATGGAAAAATAGTCCAAATAGAAGATTTGAAAAGTACTCCTCAAATAAAAATTGATTTGATAGTTGATCGTTTAATAATCAGACATGAAGAAGACTTTTATAACCGAACAGCTGATGCTATCGAAATTGCTTTTTATGAGGGAAAAGGAACATGTTGTTTGTTTGACTTAAGTACTAATGAAAGGTTATTTTTTACAAATAATTTTGAGCTAGATGGTCGTAAATTTAATCAACCCAATGTCCATTTATTTAGTTTTAATAATCCGCTTGGGGCATGTAAGAAATGTGAAGGTTTTGGAGATATAATTGGAATTGACCCGGATTTGGTAATTCCTGATACGAGTAAATCAGTATTTAATCATGCAATTGTCCCGTGGAAAAGCTCAACGATGATAAAGTATTACAATGAATTAATAGATAATTCTCACCATTTTGACTTTCCAGTACACAAACCCTATTTCGAACTAACTGAAGAGCAAAAGAAATTGATTTGGGAAGGGAATTCATACTTTACAGGAATTTACTCTTTTTTCAAAAAAATTGAAAAAAAGAACTACAAAATTCAAAACAGGGTACTTCTATCTCGATACAGAGGAAAGACTTTATGCACTGAGTGTCGTGGATCAAGGCTTACCGAGGCTTCAGAATATGTAAAAATTTGTGGAAAATCAATAGGAGATTTGCTTCAAATATCATTAGATGATCTAGATAATTTTATTCAAAAACTTAAATTAAGTCCAAATGAAGAACAGATATCAGAAAGATTGTTGATTGAAATCAAAAATCGTTTAAAATTTATTCAAAATGTTGGTTTGGGTTATTTAACCTTAAACCGCAGGTCTGACACTTTATCTGGTGGTGAAACTCAACGTATTCAACTAGTAACATCATTAGGGAGTAGCTTAGTTGGCTCTATGTATATTTTGGATGAACCTTCCATAGGTTTACATCCAAGAGACAATAAAAGACTTATAAAAGTACTAAAGGATTTAAGAGATTTAGGAAATACAGTAATTGTTGTTGAACATGACGAGGAAATTATGAACGCAGCAGACTATATTATTGATATAGGTCCAGAGGCTGGAACTAATGGAGGAGAAATAGTTGCTTATGGTTCATTCAAAGAAATTTTAAATAGTAATGGTCTTACTTCTGAATATCTAAATGGAAATAAAAAAATTGAACTCCCAAAAAAAAGGCGCTCACCAAAAAGCTACATAGAAATTATTGGTGCTAGAGAAAATAACCTTAAGAATATAAATATAAAATTTCCTCTTTCCGCATTAACCGTTATTTGTGGAGTCTCTGGAAGTGGAAAATCTAGCTTAGTAAGAAAAATTCTTTACCCAGCGCTATTAAGACATTTAGAAATTTTTATTGAAAAACCAGGTGCATTTACGAAAATAAATGGTAACCTGGATAATTTAAAATGTGTTGAATATATTGATCAGAAACCTATAGGTCGATCCTCTCGTTCAAATCCTGTAACTTATGTTAAGGCTTATGACGATATACGAGCTCTTTTTGCTTCCCTGAACATTTCAAAAAATCGAAATTACCAACCAAAACATTTCTCGTTTAATGTAGAAGGCGGAAGGTGTGATAAGTGCAAAGG
>QFDA01000022.1 GCA_003130815.1 Bacteroidetes bacterium SCGC AAA795-G10
CCATTAAATATAGAGTAAATCATATATTCAATTTAGGTTTCTATTTTTATATTTGAATTAGCTTAGAGAATTCTTTTTTTAAATCCCATGAAAATTTACTTATTCGTTGTCTATTTTTCTTTTTTTTCACTTGCATTTTCTCAAAGAGGAATTACAGGTGATAAAACATTCAGTTCAAGATTTCCTGAAGATAAATTTAACGAGATCTCAAATGCGTCATTAGAAATTGTAAATGAAGTTGATCACGACATAATTGTTGTAATTAGGGATCAAAGAAAAAAATATATCCGTCACGTTTATATTAGAAATAGAGAAAAATATAGATTTGATAAATTACCCATTACGCGCAGTTCATACACCAGATACATATGGGGATAATACAATTGTTAAACAAATAAATGTTACTGATGTGACTGAAAATTTTCACACTTATGGTTTAGAGTGGACAAAAGAAAACCTCAAGTTTTTTGTTGATGGAAACCATTATTTCACGTACGAACCAAAAAATAAAACTCCTAAGAATTGGCCTTATGTTAATGACCAATTCATTATATTGAATATTGCTATGGGGGGAAGTCTAGGAGGCTCAATTGATCCCAATTTTTCTGAAGATCAGATGGAAGTTGATTTTGTGAGAGTTTATCAACAAAAATAATTTTAAGGAGTTCTAAATGATGAGGCAGGAAATCCTTCATTGTTAAAAAGCGTTGCCTCAAAATAGTTTTTCCATCCGTAGCGTACATATTCAGGGTTTTTGACCTTTTTGGAGGACACTCTTATTTTATTTTCAATTATGTTTGCTTGAGCTGGATAAAAAAATTTGTCACTACCTGCGATTTCGAAATCCTTTAATGAATCTCTTTGTTTAAGGCCCGAACCAATATTTTTAAAATATAAATCGATATAGTGTTTATATTTTTTTTGATTTGAATATATTGGTCCATATCCAGTTATATCTTTACGATTATAATCATTAATAAGAGCCAAATTAGCAAGTCTCTCTCCAACTTGTTGTTTATTTGCAGGGTGAATATCAAATTGTTCTCCAATATCCGAAGTAACAACCATTCCAGTTTTTTTAAAATTTGAACTTTTAAGTTGTGCTTCTCTTAAAAGATATGATAGGCAATCATTACATCCATTTTCTTTGTCATTGTAGGAAAAGGGAGCAATTTGAACATAATAAAAAGGCAAATCAGAATTCCATTTATCTCTCCAGTCAGATATCATTCCCGTGAATAAATTCTGATATTCAGAATAATTTGCAACATTACTTTCCCCCTGATACCAAAGGAAACCCTTTATGCTATAAGGGACAAGTGGCTTTATCATTGTTTCGTATAGAATTCCATAATAGTTTGGATCTTTTGAATGAAAGGTTTTCAAATTAGATTTTAAAATTAAAAAATTTGTTAAAAGATCATTTGTTAAAAAATTATGCTTTTGAATTACTGCCCCAAGGTAAAATGCGATGTGTTTGTATCTCCAAATTCCTTGGTTTAGAGCAATACGATTAGTATTACTTTGCAAATATAATGGCCCTTTAAATCCACCTTTTTGTTCTGTGTTAATCACTCGAATTGCCAAAATATTTTCACCTTTTTTTAACACCCCCTTGGGTATCTTATATTTTCTATCAAGACAACAAGCTAATGTTACTCCAATAAGCTGGTTATTTATATAAGAATAATCGTAATCACCAATTCCAGAAAAATTTAATAACTCATATGATTGATTTGGATCATCTATAAAAAATTTTTTTCTAAACCATGCTACACCATCTTCAGCAAAAAGATTTTTACTAAATACATCTTCGAATGTTAAAAAATCCTTTTTTTCTTTATTTACTTCAATCTTATCCCAATTATCATCATCAAAATCTGATTTTGAGTATTCTAAGTCATCCAAGGTCAATGATTCCCATTCTTCAATAGTTTGAGGTAATTTATATCCTTTTGCATTTAAAAAAACCTCATTTATTTTTTGCTTTTTTAGATTAATTGAGTCATAAGCTATAAAAATCTTTGTTAAGCCACCTTTTTTAATTATGCCTTTAGCCTCTGTTTCAGACTCAGCGATACCCGCTAATTTTTCAATACTTGTCCAAGCTTCTACTCGAGTACCTCCCCAAGAACTATTTATAATTCCAACAGGAATATCTAATTCATTATGAATTTTACGAGCAAAAAAATAAGCAACTGCACTAAAATCTTTAACGTTTTTGGGATTTGAAATTTTCCAATTTGCCGAATATATGTTTTGTCCATTTAAGTTTCTTGGCACAGAAAACATTCTAATATTTTGATAATTTGAATTTTTAATTTCCTCTTTTTGATTAATTATTCTAGCTTTAATCGGATATTCCATGTTAGACTGGCCAGAAGCTAACCATACTTCTCCAACAAGAACGTCCACTAAATTAATTTCCTCTGTTGTTGAAGAAATATTCAAATTGTATGGTCCTCCATAAGACGGAGTTTTTAAAAATATCTTCCAATTTCCATCTTGACCAACTGTTGTGTATGATTTTTCAAACCAAGATGAACTTACAAATATGGAGTCTCCAGGATCACCTCTACCCCATATTGGTACCTTAGTTTTTTGTTGCAATACCATGTGATCAGAAAAAAGTGGTGCTACAAGTAAACTATTTGTTGATTTTTCAGAGCATGAAAGAAGA
>QFDA01000023.1 GCA_003130815.1 Bacteroidetes bacterium SCGC AAA795-G10
TGAATTTTTCTCTTTTAAAAATTGATCATAATTTAATTCTTTGAGTTGTGTTATTGAAATTGGATATGCTTCCAATGAGGTATAATCTATTTGTTTATTGATTTCCAAAGAATTTAAATATGTAAGAAATGCAATCAAACCTGTACCATATCCTAATTCCAATACTCTACAGATAGCATTGGAGCTTCCTTTGGACCAATATTTAAGTCCTTCGTTTATATACACAAATTGAGATTCAGTTAATGCTCCTTTTCGTGAGTGGTATACCTCTTTTAATTCCTTAATGTATAGAGTTGAGGTTCCATCCTCAGTGTTTATAGATACTTTATTAGATCTTTGCATACTACAAATTTTATTAGTTTTTATTTATCAAGTTCAATTACATTAAAAGTAACATATGAATCAATAAATAAATTATTGTAAAATAGGTTACTTAATTGAATCAAAAAAAACTAATTTTGATTTAAAGATTATCATTATTTATGATTGGGGTTGATAAAACATCAAAACTTTTAAAAATAGAAACTGCAACAAAATCAAAATTGACAGATGTCAATTTTGATGATATTGTTTTTGGTAAGACGTTTACTGATCATATGTTTATATGTAAGTATATTAATGGTAAATGGAAAAATCCCGTTATCCAACCATTTCAGCCGATAACTCTAGATCCTTCAGCAAGTGTACTCCACTATGGGCAAGCTGTTTTTGAAGGAATGAAAGCTTTTAAAGATGATAATGGAACTGTTTGGCTTTTTAGACCAGATGAAAATTTTAAGAGGTTAAATCGTTCAGCGCACCGCTTGCAAATTCCTGAATTCCCTAGAGATTATTTTTTTGAAGCGCTACGCAAACTAATAAGCCTTGACAGCAATTGGATAAAACAAGGTATAGGTAATTCACTTTATGTAAGACCTTTTGTATTTGCTAGTCAAGCAACTGTACAAGCGATCGCTTCATTGGAATATACATTTCTAATTATATGTTCTCCCGCGAAATCATATTATGATGGTGGAGAGATAAATGTGTTGGTAGCTGAAAAATATAGTAGAGCTGCTAACGGGGGAGTTGGATTTGCAAAAGCTGCTGGAAATTATGCAGCACAATTTTATCCAACATCAGAAGCAACAAAAAAAGGTTTCCAACAAATTATTTGGACAGATTCTGATAAACACAAATATCTTGAAGAAGCAGGTACAATGAATATTTTCTTTAAAATAGATGGAAAGTTAATCACCTCTCCAGTTAATGACCGCATACTTGACGGGGTAACTCGAAAAAGTATTATTACTATAGCTAAAGATAAGGGAATTGAAGTTGAAGAAAGACCATTAAGTATTGATGAAGTTGTTGAAGCTCAGAAAGCTGGTAAACTTGAAGAAATTTTCGGAACTGGAACGGCAGTTGTCGTTTTGCCTATTAACAGTTTCTCCTACAAAGACGTTTCTTATAGCTTACCACAAAAAACTGATTTGGCTGAAAATCTAAAAAAGGAACTAGTAGCGATACAGTATAACCAGATTGAAGATCCTTACAATTGGACAGTTAAAATTGATTAATTTTTTTTAAGTATTTTTCCAATATTTGGTTTAAAGTAATTAGGTCCCTTCAAGACCTTCCCATCTTCCCTATAAATCGGTTTTCCATCGGCTCCTAACTTACTCATATTACTTCTTTGTATTTCATCAAAAATAGCTTCTATTTTATCCTGAAATCCATGGGAAATTATTGTCCCACATAAAATATATAGCATATCTCCCAAAGCATCTCCAATTTCAATTAAATCATTTGATTTAACTGCTTGTAAGTATTCTTCATTCTCTTCTTTCATTAAATTATATCGTAACTCGGTAATTTCAGAAGATATATCTGATTTAGGTTTGTGCTCTATACTAAGTCTAAATGCATTATGAAATTCTGTAACTGCTTTTATTGGTTTTTTAATCATTTTATTTAATTGTGAATGGTATTATTATTTCTAAATTAGTTAAAAAAAGAAGTATATGTTTTCTTATGGTCAGATGATCTTTGGGATTTTATTTTTTTTTGTTTTTCTCGGAGTAATAATACTTCAATATAGAACAGATAAAAAAACTCAACCCAGCTACTTTAAGGGAAGCTACAAGGTGTTGTTAGGGTTTATAATTGCATTTACGATTTTACTAACAATTAAAATTCTTACACAAAAATGAAAACCTTTTTGTTAGTTTTTTTGGGTGGAGGTTTAGGAAGTTTAACTCGATTTCTTATCTCAAAACTAATCCCTGTTTCAAAAAATAACTTTCCTCTAAATACCCTTATTATTAATTTTATTGGCTGTTTTTTTATAGGTTATTTAATTGGCTGGTTTTTTAATAAATATGGCTATCAAAATGAACTATATCTTTTTTCAATTATCGGATTCTGTGGTGGACTCACCACATTTTCAACTTTTAGTAATGAAAGTCTACTACTTTTGAGGTCAGATAATCTATTAACTTTTTTAAGCTACATATTGATTAGTATTATTGGTGGAATACTTT
>QFDA01000024.1 GCA_003130815.1 Bacteroidetes bacterium SCGC AAA795-G10
TTGATTGCGCTCTCCGGCAGTGGAAATTCGCCTAACGTTATTCGTGCGTTAGAAGTCGGGTCGGAACTAAACTTGAAGACGTTCGCAATACTCGGTTACTCAGGAGGGAAATGTAAGAGTATTGCGGAGGTAGCGATTCATTTCCCGATCGATGATATGCAGATAGCCGAAGATCTTCAGTTAATCGTGGGTCATATGTGCATGCAATGGATACATGACAAAAACGGTAGTCGATGAAAATTGGGAAAGAAACTTACTGCTAATAATATAATTTCTTCCCAAAGAAAAAATAGAATATTTTCTATAAATTGGTGGGAATCAGTAAGCTGGTGTAGTAACTATTGTCATGTAGAGGCCATAGTTTTCGGTTGAGGGTGCGACAAAATTAGAAAATTCGGTAAATTTGTGTTTCATCGACTAACGGTTAATGTCGAACCGAACGCACGATATATGCTGACGTTAGCGGTTAAGCTAATGTTAAAACGAAGATTGTTGTTGACGGGCGTGATCGTTGCGGGAATTGCTGCAGCGACATTTGAGGGTGGCACGATGGGGTTGTTGGGCGTGGCCGTGGCCGTTTTAGTTGGAGAGCAAGTTATTGGTACGGGTTGGATGCCAGATTGGTTTTCTTCGAGGACGGAATCTATTTTGGGGGGGGTTAGTAATGAGGGGTTGTTTCTATTTTTAGTCGGTTTAGCAATTTTCGCTCAAGTATTGAAGAGCGCATTTACGTATGCGTCGCAAGTTATGGAGTTATATCTGGCTACTGAGATGTCGAGGGATGGGAGGAGATTGGCGACGGCGCAAGTGATGTCTTTAGCGTACAGTGAGGTAAATAAATATCCGCCTGGGCGTACAGCAATACTAATTGATCAAGCGGAAGTTGTAGCAGAAGCAGTCAATCAGGTTAGCAGTTTATCCCGGGCTGGTTTGATGTTGGTTGCATATGCAATAGTAATGTTAACGCTATCGGTAAAAATGACTATGGCTACTGTAGCTGTTGTTTTTATATTGTGGGTGGCATTGACAAAAGTTGTAAAGCGACTCCGTGTATTGTCTGATCGAGTCACTTCCGCAAGAATAGATCTTTGGCGGTGGACTATAGAGTATCTTAATGCGCCGAGATTGCTACGTTTGTTGAATGGCACGATGTATGCAGAACAATTGATTAACAAGGCTCGAGATGACCAAATATTTCCCGAGAGAACTAGTAACGTTATTTTATCGGCGATCAAACCTGCGATGGAGGTCATAACAATATTCGGCGCTGGTCTCTTCCTCATATTGGGCTATTTATTTTCAGGAAGCGGCGCAGTCTCTGCCATTCCGACATTATTCGTTTTTGTACTAGTGTTTTACCGATTGAAGCCACAGATTACTGCATTTAATGACTTTCGACTAAAAATGGCGCAAATACTGCCCACTATGGAACTGTTGGGTAAGTTTCTACAACATAACGGCAAGGAATTCGTACGCGTTGGTGGAAGGTCGTTTGATAGCCTCAGACAAAAAATTGAGTTTCGTAATGTTTATTTTCGATATCCCGACTCAGATACGGAGATTCTCAAAGATATCAGCTTCATACTGCCAGTCGGGGAAACAGTCGCATTAGTTGGCAGGTCGGGTGGTGGCAAATCGACAACGGCCGATCTTCTTCTTGGATTATATGAACCTACAAAGGGGAAGATTCTCGTTGATGGAGATAATCTTTCAACAATAAACCAATCCGATTGGATACAAAAAATAGGTGTCGTAGATCAAGAGGTCTTTTTACTCAACGCAAGTGTGGCAGATAATATAAGTTTTGCACGACCTGACGTAACAAGGGCGGCAATTGAAGATGCGTCCCGTATTGCGCATGCACATGAATTTATTATTGATTTGGAAGAAGGATACGATATAGTTGTCGGAGAGAGGGGGTACAAGCTGTCTGGTGGACAACAACAACGTATCGCATTAGCGCGAGCACTTGTGGGGGATCCAAGCATATTAATTTTAGATGAGGCGACAAGTTCACTCGATACGATTTCGGAGAGATTGATTCAAAAGGCATTGGAGGAAATGCGCAATACAAGAACGATACTAGTCATTGCACATCGTTTGTCTACGGTAGTAGATGCAGATTTTATAATTGTTTTGGACGAGGGTGAAGTTAAGGAAAAGGGCTCTCAGACTGAACTTGTTGAAAAGAACGGACTTTTTTCTCGCCTGTGGAATATGCAAGCCAATTCGATTGGATAGCGGATCTGTGGAGATAGGACTGCTATTATTTGCGGTACAGTTATTCTTAGTACATATGAACCGGGAGCGCCTACCGTGGTACTCGGAAAGTAGGAATTAGGAATAGAGAGGTTCCTTTTAGTGTTTCTGATAACTAAGGATTTTCGGGAAAAAGTAAAGATAACATCGAATTCGATGTACCACTCTCGATGGTTTGTATTATCAATTATCGCGTATGGTGTGGCAGTTAGAGTAGTTTCTTACTTGTACAACCGCTCGTTATGGCTCGAC
>QFDA01000003.1 GCA_003130815.1 Bacteroidetes bacterium SCGC AAA795-G10
AAGTAGGTGTTCTAGATGCGGATATATATGGCCCTTCAATACCTACAATGTTTGATCTTGAGGGCGCAAGGCCACGCTCTGTTCAGGTTGAAGGTAAATCTAAAATGGAACCCATTGAAAATTATGGTGTGAAAGTTCTCTCAATAGGATTTTTTACAAAGCCTGAACAAGCCGTAATTTGGAGAGGACCTATGGCATCAAAGGCTTTAAATCAAATGATTTTTGATGCCGCTTGGGGTGATCTAGATTTTTTGATTGTTGACTTACCACCAGGCACAGGAGATATCCACCTTAGTATTGTACAATCACTTCCTCTAACTGGTGCTGTCGTTGTTAGTACCCCTCAAAACGTTGCTCTTTCGGACGCTAAAAAAGGAATTACTATGTTTCAACAAAAAAACATAAATGTTCCCGTTTTAGGTATAGTTGAAAATATGAGCTATTTTTCCCCTCCTGAGCTACCTGAAAACAAATATTATATTTTTGGTAAGCGAGGGGCACAATATCTCGCAAATGATAAACAAGTTCCTTTTTTGGGTTCTATTCCTATAGTTCAAAGTGTAAGAGAAGCGTCTGATTTTGGGCACCCTGCATCACTACAGGAAAATTCAAGTATTGTCAAGAAATTTGAATACGTAACAAAAAATCTTGTTTCACAAGTTCTTTTGAGAAATAAAAATTTACCTCCTACAAAAGTCGTAGAAATTACTAATTTAGTAGGCTGTGAAGCAATAAAATCTTAAGAGATGAATACTGAGGAATTAGAATCAAAAGTACATATAGCTCTAGAGGAAATTAGACCCTTTTTAAATTCAGATGGTGGCGATATTTCTCTTGTTTCTATTGATGACGACAAACATGTTAAGGTTCAACTTCACGGCGCTTGTGTTGGTTGTTCTGTAAATCAAATGACCCTTAAAACTGGTGTTGAGATGACTATTAAAAAGCATGTTCCACAAATTGAAACAGTCACCAGTATTGACCCTGAGTAAAAAATGGATAAAGACATTACTATCCATTTAACAGATCGGCATGGAAATTCACATAAATTAAATGCTCCTGTCGATATGCAGCTAAACTTGATGGATCTATGCAGAGCCTATAAATTTCCCGTTGAAGGTACTTGTGGCGGAATGGCACTTTGTGCTTCCTGTCAATGCTATGTAACAAGCAACCATACAATACCTGAAAAGTCTGAGGACGAGAAAGCCATGCTAGCTGAGGCATTTAATGTAAGAGAAAACAGTCGTCTAGGTTGCCAAATTTTTCTAACACAGGAATTAAATGGGCTTTGCGTTACATTAGCTCCTGAAGAATGAATTTGACTGATATTTTAATTTTTCTTACAAAATGAAGCACAAATTAGCTTTATTTGACTTAGACGGAGTGATAGTTGATACAGCTAAATATCATTTTATTTCTTGGCGTAAAATTGCAAAATGTTTTAATTATGAATTAAAAACAGAGGATAATCAAAAATTAAAGGGACTGAGTCGTGCAGATTCTTTAAATCAAATTCTAAATTTAGCTAACATAACTTTAGATCCCAGTTCCTTTAAAATTTACCTTGAAAAGAAAAATCAAGACTACCTTAATTATGTTAAAAAGATTACAGTTGATGATATCCTACCAGGAATTTTAGAAGCACTACATTTTCTAGATAAAAGAAAGATAAAAATAGCTTTAGGATCTGCTAGTAAAAATGCAAGATTAATTCTTGACCAATTAGAAATTACTTCTTTTTTCAAAATTGTTGTTGACGGAAATCAAGTAAAAAAAAGTAAACCTCATCCTGAGGTTTTTTTAAAAGCTAGTATGGAAATGGGTGTAACTACCAAAAAATGTGTAGTTTTCGAAGACTCTCAGGCAGGCATTATAGCTGCTAAAGCAGCTGGAATGACAGCAGTAGCTATTGGAGATAAAAACGATTTTGCAAATTACGATTTTTGTTATCCAAATTTTTCGTCAATAAATACTAGTGAGTTAGAGATGCTGTTTTAGAATTAAAATAAAATTATAAATTGCTCTAATTTGACATTTTCAAATGCAGAAAGTACATTATAAAATAGATCCTTGGAAAATTATAGAAAACGATTTTGATTCTTCCAAAGTCAAAGCTTCGGAAAGTATTTTTAGTTTAGGAAATGGATACATGGGCCATCGAGCAAATTTCGAGGAGCATTACTCAGGAACAACTTTCCAAGGCAGTTATATTGGGGGTATTTATTATCCAGATAAAACCAAAGTGGGTTGGTGGAAAAACGGATATCCTGAATATTTTGCAAAAGTTCTGAATTCCCCTAGTTGGATTGGAATCCACATCAATATCAATGGTTTTCCGCTTGATTTGAATAAATGCTTAGAAGTTTCAAACTTTAAAAGAATACTTGACATGAAGTCTGGTATCTATATACGATCATTTGAAGCACAGCTTACCCAAAGTAGTAGAATTGCGGTTGAGGTAAAGCGTTTTTTATCAATGGATAAAAACGAATTAGGGGTTATAAATTATAAAATAAAATCATTACAAGGTAAATCCAAATTAACTATTGAATCATTCATTGATGGTAACATTAAAAATGAAGATTCAAATTGGAGTGATCCTTTTTGGAAACATGGAGGTTCAGTTTGCTCTGAAGATTTAATTTTACTTAATTCTCAGACGTTAAAAACAAAATTTGATATTGCAACTTATGCTCATACTGAACTATTAAATCATTCTGGAGACCGTTTATCAAAATTTAACTTTAGTGAAAAAGAATTTAGAATAAGTCAAACTAAAGAACATGACTTGAATGAGCTTGAGCATTGTACTATTTTAAAATATGGGGGCTATATTAATGGATTAAATCATAATCGAAACAAGTTTGAAAAAATCGCAGAAAATACAGTTAAATATGCGTCTGAAAAAGGTTTTAAAGCTCTAGAAGATGATCATCGAAAAGTTTGGTTGGAAATATGGGATCAATCTGATATTGAAATTGTAGGAGATGATAAAGCTCAACAGGGTATACGATTTAATATTTTCCAACTTAATCAAACTTACGATGGAAGAGATTCGAGACTAAATATTGGTCCTAAAGGATTTACAGGTGAAAAGTATGGAGGAAGCACATATTGGGATACTGAAGCCTATTGTTTACCCTTTTATATGGCTACCAAAAGTCATAAAGTTGCTCGTAATTTACTTAAATATAGATATGATCATTTAGAAAAGGCTATAGAAAATGCTGAAAAATTAGGTTTTAAAAATGGATCAGCTTTATATCCTATGGTAACAATGAATGGTGAGGAGTGCCATAATGAATGGGAAATAACTTTTGAGGAAATACATAGAAATGGAGCTATTGCATATGCTATTTTCAATTATGAAAGATTTACAGGAGATCTTACTTATATACCTGAAATGGGTCTTGAAGTGCTAATTGCAATTTCAAGATTTTGGGCTGAACGCGTTAATTATTCAGAAAACAAAAAAGCCTATGTTATTTTGGGTGTTACTGGGCCTAATGAATATGAAAATAATGTAAATAATAATTGGTATACAAATTATTTAGCACAGTGGTGTTTGCTATACACTACTAAGGAAATTCTAAAGATCAAAAAAACACATCCTCAGCATTGGAATAAAATAAAACAAAAAGTTTCTTGGCAAGAATCTGAAATTGATAAATGGAATCAAATTGCAACCCAGATGCACTTTCCAAGGCATCCAGAGAACGATATTTTTTTACAACAAGATGGTTTTTTAGATAAAACTATAATTCCAGCAAGTTCAATAGATAAGAGTGAAAGACCAATTAATCAGCATTGGTCATGGGATAGAATTCTGCGGTCACCATTTATTAAACAGGCAGATGTTTTGCAGGGTTTATACCTTTTTGAAGAAAATTTTGATTACGAGTTCATTAAGAAGCATTTTGATTTTTATGAACCTTTAACAGTTCATGAATCGTCACTTTCTGCGTGCGTGCATTCTATTTTGGCATCTCGTTTAGGTAGAATAGAAAAAGCATATTCACTTTATCTTAGGACTTCTCGTTTGGATTTGGATGATTATAATAAAGAAGTTGAGGAGGGACTTCATATTACAAGTATGGCTGGAACATGGATGAGTTTAGTTCAAGGTTTTGGAGGTGTCCGTATTATTAACGATCAATTGCATATAGATTCAATTCTTCCAAAATCATGGGAAAAGTATAATTTTAAAATAAACTACAGAAACACTTCTATAAATGTTGAAGTTGATAAGAAAAAGGTAAACATAATTCATTCAAATCCAAGCCTTGCAATTTACTGTCATGGAGAACTAGTCAATATTTAAGATCTTTTATGAAGTATTTATTTATTTATTTATTATTCCCCTTGTTTGCAACAGCTCAAATAGATCGGGTAGAACCACCATTTTGGTGGCAAGGAATGAAAAATAAGAAGCTGAAAGTTTTATTATATGGAGATGATTTATCTAAATATGATGTTAAAGCTCAGGGTATGAATTTAGTAAGCATAGAAGAGGTTGAAAATAAAAATTATCTTTTTCTGAATTTTGATCTCACCAACCAAAAGGCTGGAAATTTTAAAATTAATTTGATTGAAGGAAAAAAAACAAAACACACATTTAGATATGAAATTAAAAGCCGAAATAGAAATTTTGATTTTTCAAGCTTTGATTCTTCTGATGTTGTCTATCTTTTAATGCCAGACCGATTTGCTAACGGAAACCCATTAAATGATTCCCATCCGGACTTAAAAGATAAACTTAACCGCTCCGACAAAGATGGAAGACATGGAGGTGATTTGGAGGGTATTATTAAAAACCTAGATTACATCGAAGAACTAGGTGCAACTGCTATTTGGTCAACTCCTCTTTGCGAAGACAACGATCCCAGTGTTTCTTATCATACTTATGGCCAAAGCGATTTGTATCGAATTGATCCAAGATATGGATCTAATCAAGATTATAAAAGGTTGGCAACGAGTCTTCATAAACGAGGCATGAAACTAATTATGGATTATGTAACTAACCATTGGGGCACTCAACATTGGATGGTTAAAGATCCTCCAACAAAAGATTGGATTCATTATTTTAAAGAGTATACAAACACTAATCATAGAAAAGAGATACATTCAGATCCATATGCGTCAATAATTGATAAAAAGGAATTACTAAAAGGTTGGTTCGTACCTACTATGGCAGATCTTAATCAAGGTCAACCGAAACTATTGAATTATTTGATTCAAAATGCCATCTGGTGGATTGAATTTGCTGGAATTGACGGTTTTAGAGTTGATACATTTCCATACAATAATCCTAAGCCAATGATTAAATGGCTAGAAGCTATTCGTCTGGAGTATCCGAAATTCAATATTGTAGGTGAAGGATGGATGTCTAACACTGTTCACCTCTCATATTGGCAAGAAAACAGTCCAATTGCAGCAATACAGGGATTTAATTCAAAGTTGCCTGGCGTAATAGATTTTGCTCTATATAATGCTTTTACAAAAGCATTCGGTGAGAGAGATAAGTATTGGGAGCATGGAATGACTAGAATTTATAAAACATTACAAAATGATTTTCTTTATCCAAATATTAATAATGTTCTGATATTTGTAGAAAATCATGATACTAACAGAATAAATGATTCTTATCCTAAATTCAAGTCATATAAAAGAATAATGGCAGCTTTGATGACTCTGAGAGGAATACCTCAAATTTATTATGGAAGTGAAATTGGAATGACTGGGAAAAAAGAAAACGGAGATGGTGACATTAGAAGAGATTTTCCTGGAGGTTGGATATCTGATAAAAAAAATGCATTTAATAAGAAAGAAAGAACCCCAGTTCAAAAATCATATTTCAACTTTACAAAAAAATTGATTAACTGGCGCCGAACTAAAAGTGTTATTCATAAAGGTAAAACTCTTCATTATGTTCCCGAAAACGACGTTTATGTGTATTTTAGATATTCTGAAAAAAGTTGTGTAATGGTAATTATTAATAATAGCCCTAAAAAACAAAATCTTTCTCTCGACAGATTTCATGAAGGAATTGCGGGAAGAACAAATGGTTATGAAATAATATCCGAAAAACAAATTAACTTAGCTAAAAATCTTGAGGTTTCACCCGAAACAGCTTATATTATTGAATTACAATAGAATATGAAACAATATTTTGCACTTTTTTTTAGCCTTTTAATTTTATCCTGTCACTCTGGAAGTGAGGAGGCTCGAAAGCCTGAAGTTTCAAATTTTCAAGTTAAACCTATTGAACCCATTACAAAAAATATTATATCCCAATCTGTATTGTATGAAGCCAATATCAGGCAATATTCAAATGAAGGAACTTTTAATGCTTTTGCTAATGATTTGCCTATCATCAAAAAACTAGGGGTCAAAATTTTATGGCTAATGCCAATTAACCCAATTTCTACAACAAAAAGTAAAGGACCATTAGGTAGTTATTATGCTGTTTCTGATTACACCAAAATTAACCCTGAATTTGGTTCATTAGAAGACTTCAAAAATTTAGTTGATAAAGCTCATGAATTGGGTATATATGTTATTTTGGATTGGGTTCCAGGTCATACTGGCTGGGATCATCACTGGATTACTGAAAAGAGTGATTATTACCTAAAAAATAAAAAAGGTGAAATTATTGACCCGATAGATTTTAGGACAGGGAAATCTTTTGGTTGGACTGACGTTGCTGATTTAAACTATAATAATTTTGAGATGCGTGAAGAACTTCGAGAGGCAATGATATATTGGGTTAAAGAAACAAATATTGATGGATACAGAATTGACCAAGCATATGCAGTTCCACAAGAATTTTATGATAAAACCTTAAAAGCATTAAGGGAAATAAAGCCATTATTTATTTTAGCAGAGACAGATATTTATCACCCTGGGGGAATAAAACTGATTAATAAATTTGATGCGACTTACGATTGGCTTGGGCACCACCTTTCGAAGGACGTAGCTCAAGGAAAAAAAAATGCTAACGATTATCATAAACATGTTAACAGGACATTAAGGTTATATGGTACTGATAATATACTGGTAAATTTTGTTTCTAATCATGACGAAAATTCGTGGAACGGTACTGTTGAAGAAAGTTTTGGTGAAGCAGGTCACACCTTTATGGCATTAAATTTTACTCTACCAGGTATGCCTTTAATTTATTCAGGTCAGGAATATGACTTAGGCAAACGATTACACTTTTTTGAAAAAGATAGCTTTCCAAAAATAAAAGGTAAAACCATGAATTTACTTAGACAACTTGGATCACTTAAAAACAATCATAGGGCTCTCGAAACAGGATCATCAGGAGGTTCTTACAAACGTATAAATACGTCAAGAAATGATAAAATACTAGCTTTTGAAAGAGAAAAATCAGGAGATACAATTGTAGTATTAGCAAACCTTAGTAAGGATTATGTTCAATTTACTATGCCATATGACGGAGACTTTCATAGATATCAGGATTTCAAAATAAAAACCCTTTCTTCCTCATACCAATATGATATGAAGCCTTGGGAATTCTGGATTTTGATAAAATAAAAGCTTTTTCAAAATTTAAATTATTTATTTGAAAAATAAGTACAGACTATTAGTTTTAAAATTTGCCTTAGTTATTAATCTAATTATGGTTAATTGTACAACGCAGTCGTTACCTATAATTATAGGTCATCGAGGGGCCATGGGATACATAGCTGAAAATACATTGCCATCGATCGAAAAAGCCATAGATTTAGGAGCAAATGGTGTAGAAATTGATGTTTTTAGATGTGCTAGCGGAGAGCTTGTAGTTTTTCATGACAAAACTTTAGAAAAATTGACCAATGCAACTGGTTATATTGAAGCACTAGATATAGACTCTATTCAAAAGATAGAAGTTTTAGAAGGTTATACCATCCCAACGCTAAATGAAGTGTTAGATCTTATAAAAGGGCGAATTTTTGTAAACATTGAATTAAAAGGAAGCCAGACGGCCATCAAAACGAATGAAATTTTGATTAACTATTTAAAAAATACCGTATGGTCTTCTGATAAATTTTTTAATCTCAAGTTTTGATTGGGATGAGCTTAAGATATTTCGAAAAGTAAATCAAAAAGTACCTGTTGCTGTAATTACTGAAGATGATCCATTAGACGCTATCCCTGTAGCCTTGGAATTAAATGCCATGGCAATTAATCCAGATTATAAAACCCTCAACTTATTTAATATTAAAAAGATTAAAGAAAAAAAACTTAAAATTTATCCTTGGACAGTGAATGAAATGGATGATATCAATAAGATGATTGATTTTAAGGTAGATGGAATAATAACTGACTATCCCGATCGTATTCCAAAATCAACAAACTAATTTAAAAATATTATTGCACCATTCAGAATTGTAGCAAAACTTACCCAAGCTATGTAGGGGTGTAGCATCAAAGACGCCTTTTGATCAATTAAGCGAAACCAGAAAATACACCGTTGGATTAAAAACCACAAAACAATTATTACGATCAATGACAGTAAAGGTATTTTAAAACCGAAAAAAATTAATGACCACAACCCATTTAAAATAAGTTGAAAGGTAAAATATAAAACTGCTATCTTTTTATTTCTATTATGTCTTCCATAATACCAAACTCTCCCTAAAGCAATACCCATTAAAATATATAAAAGAGACCAAACGGGTGCAAAAATCCAATTTGGTGGAGAAAAAAAAGGCTTATTTAAATTTGCATACCAATTAGGTATTGCCTGCCTCGTAATTTTACTAGAAATAAAACCAACAAATAATGAAATAATTGTACCAATTAGACAATAAATAACAAGTCTATATTTGTTTTCTTTCATAGTTTATAAAACTAGAAAAAATACATTTAGAATAATTATCTAAATAAAGATTTCAATTGAAGCCCTATATTTGAAATGAAAATGAATGAAAATTTTTTTATTTCAAAAGCTATAGACCCATTACCATATGAATCAAAATGGGAAGCGCCAAGTAATATTGCGTTAATCAAATATTGGGGAAAAAAAAAGCTACAAATACCCAAAAATCCTTCACTTAGTTTCACTTTAGATAAAAGTGTCACTAGAACTTCTATTCGTTTTGAGCCATCTAAATCTGGGAAATTTAACTTTAAATTTTTCTTCAATGATTCTCTCAAGCCTGATTTTGACGATAAACTGCATGTTTTCTTTGATCGTATTAAAAAATATGTATGTTGGATAATAAATTATGAGTTAACAATAAAAAGTATAAACACATTTCCACACAGTAGTGGTATTGCTTCTTCAGCATCAGCAATGGCAGCACTTTCTTTAGCGATCATGGATTTAGAGAGCTATTTATTTAATTTTGAAAAAAATGATTTTTTCTTCACTAAAGCATCATTTTTAGCCAGAATCGGTTCTGGGAGTGCATCTAGAAGTATAAAAGGGCCAGTCACTATTTGGGGAGATAACAGAAAAATATCAAACTCCTCAGACCTGTATGCCATCGAATTTGGTAAAGATTTAAATTCAATTTTTAAATCTTACCAAGATATCATATTACTAGTTGATAAAGAATCAAAAAATGTATCGAGTACTAAGGGTCACGATCTAATGCATTCTAACCCCTATGCTGAAAAAAGATTTTTACAAGCTAGAAGAAACTGTGATTCTTTAATCCCTATTATGAAATCAGGTGATCTAGACGCATTCATTAAAATTGTCGAATTGGAAGCTTTATCATTACATGCTATGATGATGACATCAAATCCTTATTATATTCTTATGAAACCTAATACGTTATCAATTATTGAAAAATTATGGGATTTCCGTAAGGGAAAAAATATCCCTGCTTGCTTTACAATGGACGCAGGAGCTAATGTTCATATCTTATATCCTTCAGAATATGAAAAACAAATGATCCCATTTATTGATCAAGAATTATCTTCATTTTGTAAGAACAAAGAATATATTGTTGATCAAGTTGGTGCTGGAGCAAGGAAACTAGATTAAATATCTTTTTAATTATAAATTTTATGAACCAGTCTTTCTTTTTTTCTAAAATTTTACTTTTCGGAGAATATGGTATAATAAAAAACTCAAGGGGTCTAACGGTACCCTATAGATCCTATAAAGGTAATTTGAATACATCTTCAAAAATTAATAAGGAAATTGATTCTTCTCACAAAAAAATTTTAGAATTCGTAAAATATCTTAAGAATTTAAATCAAAATTTTGTAGAATTTAATTGGCAGAAGTTAGATAATGATCTCAAAGAAAATTTATATTTCAATAGCAATATACCTCAAGGTTATGGTTTAGGAAGTAGTGGTGCCCTTATAGCAGCAGTATATGAAAAGTATGCTATGTCAAAGATTATTCCTAGTAATTATACAACCTTGAAAAATATTCAAACTCTAAAAAAAATTTTTAGTCATATGGAATCTTATTTTCATGGTAATTCGTCTGGATTTGATCCTTTAGTTAGCTATTCAGACTCCTCAATTTTGATCGGCCCAGGTAATCATATTAGTACTACTCAAATCCCTTCTCAAACGAAAAATGGCAAAGGAGCTATTTTTTTAGTTGACAGTGGAAAAAGCAGAAAGACTACATCTATGATTTCAATATTTATGGAAAAAATGAAAAGCTTAAAATTTAGCCAGATAATCTTTAAAGATTTTATAAAGTTTTCTGAAAATTGCATTGATGACTTTCTAAATGAAAATCATGATTCTTTTTTTAGAAATATCAAAATATTGTCGTCTTTGGTCTTACAAAATTTTGATAAAATGATTCCAAAGCCAATTTTTCAATTATGGGAAGAAGGTATAAATACTGATAATTATTATCTTAAATTATGCGGATCTGGAGGAGGTGGTTATTTTTTAGGCTTTACAAAAGATTTTAAATCTGCAACAAAACTCTTGAAAGATTATCCTCTAGAGGTGGTATATAAGCTTTAATTTATAAATATCTAAAATTTATTAGTTGTTCAAAAAAACATGAAATCAAAAAACACCTCCCTAAACTCAGAAAAAAATACTAATAATATGAATCAACATGTTAGAATTAATAAATACTTATCAAATGCTGGACTTTGCTCTAGAAGAGAGGCAGATCAACATATTAAAATGGGTTTAATAGAGGTAAATGGTAAAATAATTACAGAATTAGGTTTTAAAGTTAAGGCTTCAGATGAAGTTAAATATGATGGTACTCGCATTAAAACAAAACCATTTTTATATATTCTGATAAATAAACCAAAAGGATTCATTGCAGCTTTTCAAGGTGACAAAATAGATAAGCCAGTTCAAGATTTAATAAGTACCAAAACCAATCCTGGGTTAATACCTGTTGATGATATGGGTAGACCCATGACAGGTCTTTTGATTTTGACAAATGATGGTGAATTAAGGAAAAGACTCAATAAATCTAAATCTACAAAAATGGTCTATAAAGCCGTATTAAATGAAAATGTAACAAAGCAAATAATTAATAAATTAAAAACAGGTCAGATGGTATATAATAAACTTTTAAAAATAAAAGATATTAGCCATATTAAGGGGAAGCCTAAAAATGAGGTTGGTTTAGAGGTCAATTCCATAGGTACATCTGAACTAGTAAAGCTTTTTAGCATATGTGGCTTAAGAGTTGTTTTAATTGATAGAGTTATATACGGTAGCCTTACAAAAAAAGATTTGCCAAGAGGAAAGTGGAGAAATTTAAGTTCTAAGGAAGTTGGTTTTTTGAAGATGATGTCCTAAACGCTCCCAAAAAAGCTCATAAAAAACACAAATGTAAACCAAAAAATAAGCCCCTATCTGCCAATATAATTTTTCTTCGACTATTTCTACTCCATAGGCGCTGTAGCTCCAAAAGACAGTCATACTCCACAAAACCGGGTATAAATATCCACTTAAAATTCCTAGAATTATTAAGTTAATAATGTACCAAGGATGGACTGTTGTTGAGACAAAAAAATAGATGCTTAAAATAAATAGTATATTTTTAAAAATATCTTTCGGCTCACGATTTGATTTAATAAAAGAGAAAATAAAAACAAATACTGAAATAAGGTAAGGTGTTATTTTTCCTATATCTTTAATAATGTTATATCCTTTCAATTTATATCCAATTGCTCTTATAATATTGTAAATACTACCGTTAAATTCAAAAGTTGAAAACCAAAGTTGTATGGTTTGAAGATAATTTGGAAAAAAATTTTCATCCCAATATGGTAAAAATATGATCCCACCAAAAATCAAAATAAATATTCCATAAACTATAAAATTCTTCAGTCCTAAATACTGAAAGAAAAAAGGAACTAAAATCAGAGGTAAAAGTTTAGTACCTATTGCAAATGCCATAAAAATTCCACCTAAAATTGGTTGTCGCTTAATGCAATAAAGCCATGAAATAAAAGTAAAACACATCATAAGACATTCTCCATGAAGATTTCCATAACCTTCAATAATTACCAATGGATTTAGGAAATACCATGCTAGATATTCTTTTGATAGTATTAATTTTTCTAACAAGCTTTTTATTACAAAAAATATTATCATCTCACTTACTAAATAGACGCTGCGTATGCAAAGAATTGGTGTGAAAATATTTTCAGAGTTAAAGTTGGCTGCTAAGGCAAATAAGTATTGACTTATTGGAGGATAATTTGAAAAATTATTTCTACTTAAATTCCCCATTTTTTCAAATAATAGTTGCGAATTGGGAAAACCTACTAAATCAATTATTTGATTTGGTGTGTAATGATATGGATTAATTCCAAAAAGCTGAATGCTTCCATCCCAAATAAAGCGATAAAAATCTTGTGACAGATTAGGTATATAATTCCAAAAAATTAAACGACATATTATTCCTAAAAGAAAAATATTTCCTATTGAAGAATACTTTTTAACCCAAATCCAAATTAAAAGAAATAAAAACACGTATGTACCAATTAAGGGAAGCGTTTGAAACCTTTTTAATTCAAACGAAAATAATGCAAAGGCAAAAAATATTCCAAGTAATGTTATTGAACTTGAAATGATATAGTTTTTATTCATTATTTATGTTTTGGCTAATCCCAAAATAGCTTATAATTCCAAATCCAATAAAAAGAACCAGATGAAATAAAAACATTCCTAAATTAAATGATTTATTAAAACTCAAAGAGCATAGAATCCCAAAAAGAAAATAAATCGATAGCACTAATTCTAGCAAAGAATATGGAGATATCTTATTTTCAGAATATTTAAAATTCTTCAAAGAACTCTGGTTAAACTTTGGTGTACGAATAAAGGCACTTTTTTTACCTAAATAAGCTTCTAAAACTGCAACTGAATTGTGCACCGAGAACCCCAGAATTAATGTATAAAAGTTTATAAACCGCTTAATGTAAATCAAGAAAGAATAAAATCCACCTCCAAATGAGTGTTTGTGAACATGCCAATAACAATAAAAAAATATTATTGTACTTAAAATGAACAAGGAACTCATATTAAATATTAACTCATATTCTGGGAAAGTTTCTTTTATAAATATTATGGGAACACTCAAAATTGCTAATAAAAAAACATTTAAAAACATATTGCTACTAAATAAATGGAAAAAAGCATTTATTTTTTTGTTAAATGTATATTTATCAGAAAATAAAATCTTTGTAACCAATTTTCTAAAATTTTCTGCACCCCCTTTATTCCATCTGAATTGTTGAGAACGTATTGCATTGATTGTTACAGGAAGTTCTGCAGGTGTAACCACGTTATCCAAATAAACAAACTCCCAGTCTTTTAATTGGGCTCGATAGCTTAGATTTAAATCTTCTGTTAAAGTATCTGCTTTCCAATTCCCTGAATCAATTATGCATTCTTTTCTCCAAATCCCAGCTGTTCCATTAAAATTTATAAAATGATTTTGCTGATTCCTACCTACTTGTTCTAAAAGAAAATGAGCATCTAGAGCAAAGGCTTGAACTTGAGTAAGAATTGAATGTTCACGGTTTAAATGTCCCCATCTGGTCTGAACTACTCCTACTTTATTATTTTGAAAATATGGAATTGTTTTTAGAAGCCAATCTGGATTGGGTAAAAAATCTGAATCAAAAATAGCTATGAATTCACCACTTGCTGTTTTCAATCCATTTTTAAGTGCTCCAGCTTTAAACCCTTTTCTTTTAGTTCGAATAATATGACGTATAGGTATACCTTTGTCTTTATATTTTGAGACTATTTTTTTTGTAACTAATAGTGACTCGTCTGTTGAATCATCTAGTACCTGAATTTGAATTAACTCTTTTGGATATTCTAGATTTGTTATACATTTTAATAAGCGTTTTATGACATAAAATTCGTTGAACAACGGTAATTGAATTGTTACTCTTGGAAGCTTTTCAGGAATTTTACATTTTAACTTGTTTTTTTTTTGATAAATTTTAAAATACTTTAACATATTTAGTTGCAATAAGCTATAACAAAATATTATAACTAAACAACACACGTATAATACTATAATCAACGGGACAAATATTTTAATAATTAAATCTGTTACTACTTCCATTTTGAAAAGTAAAATTTAAATATCCAAGTTAATATTTTATAGCCTGCTAAGAGAGTTCCTTTTATTGTTCCTGAAACTTTTGAAACACCAAGACGCTTACGATATCTGACTGGAATTTCTTTATAGGACATTTTTTTTCTTAAAACTTTGAGTTGCATTTCAATTGTCCATCCATAAGTTTTATCCTCCATTTTTAATTCTTGAAGAGATTGCCATTTAATAGCACGAAATGGACCTAAATCAGAAAACTTACCTTGATATAGCCATTTCATTAGAAAACAAGCTAATTTATTTCCAAAGATTTGTTGATATGTTAGAGAGCCCTTTTCCCTCAATTTTTTGTCTCTAGCTCCAATACAAAAAACAACCTCTTCACGAATAATCGGAGAAACAATTTGGTCAAGATCATCTGCATAATCAGAATAATCACCATCCAAGAAAACTACAATATCTGGATTATTTTGGGCCAGGTGTTCTAAACCTTTCAAACATGCATAACCATAACCTTTTCTGTTTTCTGTAACTACTTCAGCCCCTTTTTTTTCTGCTATTTTAGATGTATTGTCTGTTGATGCATTATCAACAACAACTATTCTATCAACACTTTTCGGGATTGAATCAATTACAAGGCCTATCGATTGTGATTCATTATAAGCTGGTATAATAACAGCAATTTTTATATCAAATTTAATTTAAATGTTTAACTCTTTTTGCTGTTGGGGAACAATGAATTCGTCAAAATACCAGGAAGACCAAGACTCAAATGCTAAGAAAAATGAAATGCCAAATGTAATTAATAGAAAAATTAGCATTGCTAGGTTTAAATTTTTTCTTTTGCGATCTATAGAACATTGATTTTGTTTTTTTCTAAAAATGTAGGTTGCATAGATACCTAGACCTATCGCAACTGTTCTTAAGATAATAGATCCTGTTCCTAAACTTCCATCTTCTTTGTAAAAAAAATCTGCAAATGATATAGCTACGACACCCCCCATCAAACCAAACATAAAAAGAACAGCAGGGGCAACACAACATAACATTCCTGTCAAGGCTGAAATCAGACCGTATTTTATTGACCACTTAAATGCATTTGGACTTTTCATATTAATTTTAATGAGGATCAAAAATATTTATTATTCGTTTAAATCCCAATTGTAAGGCAAATAATCGATTTTAAATTTCTTAAGTTTAAATCCTGAATATTCAGATATAAATTCCTTGATCATTTTTTTGGATCCAAAGTCTTTTCCAAACCAAAGAAAGATTTTTGAGAGCTCGGATTTATTTTCCTTAATTATATTTTTTGTAGAATCAATTAAAAATTCCTTTGTTGCTGCATTTAACTGATTATTTAGATTTTTTTCAATATAAGCTTCATTTAGAAGTTTTGGACATGATTTTGAAGCACAATTTATTGCAAAATGAATCCTAGGTTCATTCATTTTTCTAAGAATTTTATGTTCTATATCTCCAAGACTGTAATTGTTTTTACCATCATTGAAGCATTTTGTTTTCCAAGGAAATTTGATCTCTTTAATACTTTTTAGAGGGTAATTTTTAATTATAAGATCTATCGTAAGAGCATTATATGCATTTATCCAATATGCTAGTTTATATTCTTTCGAAGTATTTTCATTAGGAGAATTTGATTCTAAAGTATTAATATAAGCTTTTAGCTGATCGATATTTTTCCCCCATTCTTTGTAATTAACAATGCCGTCATTTGATACATATTTTTTTAATTGTGTATTCCATCTATGATGAATATTTTTTTGTGCAAATAAACTAGCTGAAAAAATTATGCAAAAAAGAAAATACAAAGTCCTCATGATGTTCTGTAAATAAATCTTTAAATTAAAATTTTTAAATCAAATGACAATTAGACAAACTCTATCCAAATTTATCCAAATACAGTTTATAAAGATTTAAATCATTTTTGAGATCGATAAAATCATCAATGTCATTTTCTATTCCTAGAAAGTAGACAGAATCATTTTTAATTTTTTTTAATGTTTCCTCCAAAACACGGTTTGTACTCCAAGGAATATTTTGAAAAATTTTCTTTTTTATTTTTTTCATACCAATCAAATAATATCCACCATCGTAACTAGGGCCAATCACAAAATCTTTATTCTCTAATACATTTCTTGCTCGAATTACCATACTCTCACTAATATTCCATAGATCGGTTCCAATTAGTATAACATTTTTATATTTTTCATTAAAGGCCCACTGAAAAGCTGATAGCATTTTATCTCCTAGATCAGATCCATTTTGAACTAAAAAATTTTTTGCGTTATCAAAAATTGATTCCATTTTTTTATTTGGTTTACTCTGAAATACAATAATGTCTTGATTGTTATTTGATATATTTTCAGCTGTTTTTTTAAGAAGTTGTAAATAAACCCAATGAGATTTTTCGAATCCTATCTCGTTACCAAGTCTAGTTTTAACTTCACCTTTTATAGGTGACTTTGCAAAAACTATCAATAAGTTTTTCATTAACGTATAGAAGAAATAAATGAACCTATATTTTCCACACCTTCTTTTTCAAGAAATTTAATAAATGCTGATCCGATTATTGCTCCACTTGAGTGTTTAATGGCTGTCAAATAGGTTTCTGAATTACTTATCCCAAAACCTACAACCGTTGGTGTGGATAGTTTCATTTTGGCTATGCGATTAAAATAGTCTGTTTGTGGGCTCCCGAATTTATCCTTAGCTCCAGTGACACTTGCACTACTAACCATATAAATAAAACCATTTGATACTTTATCAATATAGTTAATTCTTGTCTCAGGAGTTTGGGGAGTTATCAAAAACATATTGTATAAACCATATTTTTGAAATAGGCTTTTATAACTTTCATGATAAACATCAACAGGTAGATCAGGAATAATTAATCCGTCAATACCTATTTTTTGACAATTTTGACAAAATTTTTCGATGCCATATTGCATCATTGGATTTAAGTAACCCATTATTACTAAGGGAATTTTAATTTTTTCACGAACATTTTCAAGTTGTGAAAAAAGTTTTCTTGTCGTCATTCCATTTCGTAATGCTTGAGTAGAACTTTTTTGAATAGTTGGGCCATCTGCTAATGGATCGGAAAACGGAAGTCCAATTTCGACCATATCAACCCCGGAAGACTCAAGTTTTTCTAGGATAGTTAATGTATCCTCAAGCTTTGGATGGCCAGCTGAAAAATAGATAGACAAGAGTTTCTTGTCTTCTTTAAACTTTTTATCAATTCTATTCATTAAAGTTTGAAATAGTCTATATAAGTTGACAAATCCTTATCACCTCTACCAGAACAATTAAAAACAATTATTTCCTCTGGACCAAATTTACGGACATCAAGAACCGCAAATGCATGAGCTGTTTCAATCGCTGGAATAATACCTTCGGTTTGAGATAAAGTTAGCCCCCAATCCATTGCCTCTTGATCAGGTATAGAGATAAATTCGGCCCTCTTAGATCTGAATAGATGAGCATGCATTGGCCCTACACCAGGATAATCTAAACCTGCTGAAATGGAGTAGGGTTCTGTAATTTGTCCATCACTGGATTGCATCAAAAGAGTTTTGCTACCGTGTATTATTCCTTCTTTACCTAGCGCAGATGTAGCAGCACTTTGACCTGAATCAATACCCTTACCTGCGGCTTCTATTGCAATTATATTAACCCGTTCATCGTTTAAGTAATGATAATATAGACCTGCAGCATTACTACCCCCACCAACACAAGCAATGACATGGTTGGGATAGTCTCTTCCCTCTTGTTCTTCAAGTTGCCATTTTGTTTCTTCACTAATAACTGATTGAAAACGTGCAACCATATCTGGATAAGGGTGAGGTCCAACTACTGAACCAATTATATAATGTGTATCTATTGGATTGTTTATCCAGTCCCGAATTGCTTCGTTCGTTGCGTCTTTGAGAGTTTTACTACCGGACTTTGCTGAACGTACCTCAGCACCCAACATTTTCATTCGAGCTACATTAGGTGCTTGCCGGTGAATATCTAATTCGCCCATATATACAATACACTCGATACCCATTAATGCACAAACAGTCGCTGTAGCAACACCATGTTGTCCAGCTCCTGTTTCGGCAATAATTCTATTTTTTCCAAGACGTTTTGCTAAAAGTATCTGCCCTATTGTATTGTTTACTTTATGAGCCCCAGTATGACATAAGTCCTCTCTCTTTAAATAAATTTTTGTCTTGTATTTTTTTGATAAGCGACTTGCAAAATATAGTGGTGTGGGTCGTCCAACATAAACTTTTAAAAGATTTTCAAACTCTTTTTTAAAATCAGCTCGCCGAGTTATTTCTAAATAATTATTACGCAATTCAGCCACATTTGGATATAACATTTCTGGAATAAAAGCCCCTCCAAAATCACCATAATATCCTTTTTCATTTACATTATAATTCATACAATTTCTTTTTAAACAATTTTAATTTATCAATATTTTTTTTTGCAGGTGAAATTTCAAATTTACTATTTACATCAATAGCATATATCGGTAATTGAGAATTTAATAATTTTTTGATTTGATCTATGTTATCTATGCCAATTCCACCACTTAGAAAGAATGGTTTTTGAAGTGGATAATTTTTAAGAATATCCCAATCAAAATTTATACCGTTTCCACCTGGCAGATCTCCTTTTGTGTCAAATAAAAAAAAGTTGCAATTTTTTTCATAGCTTTTCAAAATTGAAAAGTTATAATTATCACTTATCGAAAATGTTTTAATTACCTCAACATTTAAGTTTTTTATCACCTTGCAATAATCAGGTGTTTCGTCACCGTGTAATTGTACTGCACTCAATTGATGTTTTACTATCATGGTTTCGATATAATCTATTGAAGCATTAACAAAGACTCCCGTTTTTTTAATACTATCGACTATTTTTGGAGTTTTATCAGTAACGTATCTTTCCGAAGGGGCCCAAAAAATAAAGCCAATATAGTTTGGTTTCAGCTTACAAAGTGAAGTTATGTTTTCAAACTCTCGCATGCCACAAACCTTTAATTTCATTATGTAATTTTTTTGATAAAATCTTTAGCTGTATTCCCAGGGTGATCTGATTTCATAAAGTTTTCACCAATTAAAAATCCTTTGTAGCCGAATTCTATTAATTCTTTAATACTATTAGGATCACTTATTCCGCTCTCTGATACTTTTAAAAACTGATCAGGTATTTTTTCTGCTAAACCTCTGCTTGTCTCTAATGATACTTCAAAGGTTTTTAGGTTCCTATTGTTAACTCCAAATAAATCAATTGTTGGCATAATTGACTTTTCGATTTCTTCAAGGTTATGAACCTCCAACAATACTTCTAAGCCTAAGTTATTTGCTAGAGACGAAAAATTCTTAATTTCATTTCTAGATAATATCGCTGCAATAAGAAGAATAACGTCAGCCCCATTAGCTTTGGCTTCAATTATTTGATATTCGTCAATAACAAAGTCTTTTCTAAGAAGAGGTAAACTAATTATTGATCTTGAAAGAATTAAATCTTCGAGAGACCCACTAAAATATTTTCCATCAGTTAAAACAGACATTCCACTCACACCAGCGTCCTCATACTCTTTAGCAACTTTAGTTACAGAAAGTGAACTATTAATATTTTTTTTTGAAGGGGAACGACGTTTGAATTCTGCGATAATACCAAAATCATTAATCTTAATTTTCTTTACAAGCGAGTTACAATGCCTATCGAAAAGAGGAGATTTTTCTAAATATGAGATTGGAAGTAATTTTTTTTTCTGAATCACTTCAACTTTTTTATCAGCTACTATTTTATTGAGAATATTCATTCTTTACTAATATTTTGAAGTTTGTTAAATGCTTCAAATGCTTTTCCTGATACCAAAGATTCTTTTGCCAATTTAAAACCCTCAATTGGAGAAAGATCTAAGGCAGTGGCAATAGCCATACCAGCATTTGCACAAACTACGTCTTCTTGTGACTTAGTACCCTTGTTTTGTAGTACATCTAAAAAAATTTTAGCTGATGATTTAACACTATTTCCACCTTGAATAGATTTTGCTCTTATTTGTTCTGTACCAAAATCTTTGGCTGTAATTAATTTTTCAAAATCATTTCCGATTGCTTTTACAGGGCCCGTTAAAGAAATTTCATCATATCCGTCTAGGGAATAAATAATGGTAAAATTTATATTGGTTTTTTGTAATAGGTAATTATAAAGACGGGCTAGTTCAAGATTAAAAACTCCGGTTAGTTGATTTTTAGGAGAACATGGATTGACTAGCGGTCCAAGCATGTTAAAAAATGTTTTCAAACCTAGCTCCTTGCGAACTGGCCCAACATTTTTCATAGCAGGATGAAATAAAGGAGCATGAAGAATACATATTCCAGCCTTCTCTAAACAACGTTTTAAAAAGTCTTTATTATTGGAAAATTTAATTTCTAAGGCTTCGAGTACATTACTGGAACCGCATCCTGAGGAAACCCCGTAATTCCCATGTTTTGTAACCTTTATACCAGCTCCTGCAGTTACAAATGAGGATAATGTTGAAATATTAAAAGTATCCTTACCATCACCACCTGTACCACACAAATCTATTGTGTTAAATTCACTTAAGTTTACTGAAATGCATAATTCGAGTAGTGCCTCTCGAAAACCTTCAAGCTCTTCAAGGCTAATATTTCGCATCATAAAGACAGTTAGAAAAGAAGCAATTTGTGAGTTATTATATTTGCCTTCAGCAATATTTGTGATTATCTCTTTAGCCTCATTTTTGGTAAGGGATTCATAGTTCGTAAGTCTTTTAAGGGTAGTTTTCATACCTAACTTTTTATCCAATTTTTTAATATTTTTTTTCCATTGGGAGTTAAGACTGATTCAGGATGGTATTGAACAGATCTAACATCATAAGTTTTGTGTCTTAAAGACATAAGATGCCCTTCATCATCAAAAGATGTAGCTATTAATTCATTTGGTAATGGAGTAGCGACTACCCATGAATGGTATCGACCTATTTCAAACTTTTTTGGTAAGTCTTTAAAAAGTATGTCACTTTCCGATATAGTTACAGACGTTGAAATGCCATGGTAAACTTTTTTCATATTGACAAGGGTTGCTCCAAAAACCTCACCAATTGCCTGCTGTCCTAGGCATACCCCTAGTATTTTTTTTATTGGAGCATAATGTCGAATAGCTTCTTTTAATAAACCAGATTCATCAGGTATTCCAGGACCGGGAGATAAAAGAATTAATGGATATTCATCAATTTCATCAAGTTTGAATTCATCATTACGTTTTACTGTAACATTACAATCAAGCTCTTCTAGATAATGAACAAGATTATATGTAAAGGAGTCGTAATTATCTATAACAAAAACTTTTTTCATTAATTAAATTTTTTCTGCTTGTAATAAAGCTTTGTCTAAAGCACCTAACTTATTATATACTTCTTGCAATTCATTTTCAGGTACAGAAGCTGCTACAATTCCTGCTCCAGCTTGATAATGCAATCTATTGTTCATACTCAAAAATGATCGTATTATTATTGCATGGTTAAAATTTCCATAGAAGTCCATATATCCAATAGCTCCACCGTAAAAATTTCGTTGTGTTTTTTCATATTTATCTATAAGTTGAAGTGCCTTATGTTTTGGCGCTCCACTTAAAGTACCTGCAGGAAATGTGTCTGCTACTACTCTAAATGTCTTGGCTGAATCTTTCATAGTGCATGTAACTTTAGAAACCAAATGTATTACATGCGAAAAAAATTGAATTTCACGATTTTTTTCTACCAAAACATTTGAACCGTTTCTACTCAAGTCGTTTCTAGCTAAATCGACTAACATTACATGCTCACTATTTTCTTTTGGATCTTTGGATAATTCTTTAGCTGCTTGAGTATCTTTAAGGTCATTACCTGTTCTTCTGAAAGTACCAGCAATAGGATGAATTTCGGCTTTTCCATTTTCAACAATTAATTGAGCTTCTGGTGAACTTCCAAATATCTTGAAATATCCATAGTCGAAAAAAAATAGATAAGGTGATGGATTTATGGAACGAAGAGTTCTATATACATTAAATTCGTCACCTTTAAATTGTTGTGAAAATTGACGAGACAATACTAGTTGAAATACATCTCCTCTGTAGCAATGTTCTTTTCCTTTTTTTACAAAATCAATAAATTCTGAATCAGTTAGATTAGAAGATTTTTCTCCAACTTTTTCAAATTTGAAGGGAGTACTAATTTGAGAATTTAATAAGTTTTCTATCTTATCTAAATTATGATCACCATCATAAATATTAGAAAATAAATAGGCTTCATGATTAAACAAACTTATGGCAATAATATTTTCATATACAGCATAATACATGTCAGGTATATCTATTCCGGTTTTATTTCTGTCTAGTTTAATTTTATCAAAACGCTCAACAGCTTCATGAGCGATAAATCCAAAAACACCATTACTAATAAATTCAAAGGGTAGTTTTTCACTTTTAAATTGAGTTGAGAATTCATGTACTCGTTCGGGAATGTCAATTGATTCATCTACTTTCTCAACTATTGAACTTTTATCAGGAAAATGAGTTGTTAATTTTTTATTTTTTAATTCAATTGAGGCAATAGGATTACAGCATATGTATGAAAAGTTTTTGTTATTTGAAGAATAATCACTACTCTCAAGAAGTAGGGAATGTGGAAATACATCTCTTACTTTCAGATAGACATTTACTGGTGTAATTGTGTCTGCTAGGATTTTTTTAAATACTGTTTTTAAAGAATAAATTTTCATACATCCACAAAATTAAAAAAGGCCTGTCGTGATGACAAGCCTTTTAAAATAGTAATATTAGATTTCGTCACACGAGGTTTTGTTGCTTCGCATACCACCAGTTAATATTGTAAATAAAGTTTTCCATTTATCAAATATAACATAAATTTTAGAAACCTTTAACTTTAATAATTCTTCAAAAAGAATCAAAAAACTTTTATAGCATTTAAAAATAAAGGCTGACTTCTAATTCGATATCGTCGTAAATAAGTTTATCACCTAAATTAGAAAAAAAGCTTGATGATCTATGCTTAACATCAAATTTAGATCTATCAAAAACCATTTCTACTGTTGCTCCGTCATCGTTTAGTAATAATATAAAATTAGTTGATTTAGTTATGCCTTTGATTGTTAAATCCCCTGTAACTTCATATTTATCTATGTCAATTTTTTCTGTAGAGGTTATCTTTAATGAAGATCTGGGATATTCCTCCACTGAAAAAAAATCTTCAGAACGCAAATGATTTTCTAAATAATCTTTGGACCTTCCGGTCAAATCCTCATTCAATAAGCTTAACATATCAACAGTAAATTCACCCCCAACTATCAGATTGTTGTCGAACAGAATATTCCCTGATATGAATCTTAATGAGCCGTAGTGTATTTTAGTGGTAATTTCCTTTCCAGTCCATTTAATCTTGCTTAATTGTAGGTTTATATTTTTATTTTGCCCGAATAAATAGAGGTTTGTAAAGCATAGAAATATTAATGTAAATAACTTTTTCATGATTTTTTTTTGAAAATTAAAAAATTATTTTTGAAGTAATAAATATATTTAAATTCAAATTACGTTGATACTATTTTTTCAACTTGTTTAATCACAATCACAGTTGTAATTTTAACTCATGGATTTAAGTCAAAATGAATGGGCAGCAATGTACCAAAGTAAAGAAGAAACCATTTTATTAGATGTTCGAACCTTAGAGGAGTATAATCAGGGACATATCCCAAATGCTAAATTGATCGATATTCAAAACCCTCCAAATTTCTTACATGAATTAGAATTACTTAACCCTTCAAAAACATATTTAGTTTACTGTAGGTCCGGGGCTAGAAGTTCACAAGCATGTATATTGATGAAAAATAAAGGGATAGAAAACTGTTTTAATTTACTAGGAGGTTTAAATCAGTGGAACGGGGAGATTGTTACTTAATATGAAAAAATCAACTAAAGTTCGTATTTTCTTTGAACGAAATGGTTTTGCAGTGTGTTCTCGTTTAGCTGAAATATTGGGGATGAGAGTAAAAAGTGTTCGTTTATTTTTTATTTATGCCTCATTTACAACTCTTGTAGGAGGTTTTGTACTTTATTTAATATTAGCACTTTGGCTAAAATTAAATAATCTAATTTATACTAAGCGTGCTTCAGTGTTTGATTTGTGAAATTAGAATTTTAACTTTTTATTTTCTCTTTATTTACTTTTAAATAAATCTTTACCTTTTTATAATTTGATATTCTAATCCTTTTTATGATATTGAACTACTAAACCTTCAATCGAAAAATGAAACGTAAAAATCTTACTAGAAATACTTTATTATATTTTTTCTTTTTTTCATGTGGTGACCTTTTTTCCCAAAAGCGTGGATTAGATGAACAAATTAATGAAGCTTTTACTCCAATTGCAAAATGGTGGGAAGGATTAATACTTCATAATTTTCCAGGCACGGGAATTCCAACAATAATAATCCTATTAGTTGGAGGAGCATTATTTTTTACTTTCTATTTTGGTTTTGTTAACATACGCCATTTTTCAACTGCAATAAATACAGTACGAGGAAAGTACGATAGTTTAGAAGAGAATATAAAGAAGAAACAAAAAAGTCAAAATTCCGAAAGTCCAGATATAAATGAATCAAAAAAAACTGACCAGGGTGAAGTAAGTCATTTTCAAGCATTAGCAACAGCAGTCTCTGGAACTGTTGGAAATGGTAATATTGCTGGTGTAGCGCTGGCAATAGCAGTTGGGGGACCAGGGGCCACTTTTTGGATGATACTGTGCGGTTTAATAGGTATGTCAACAAAATTTGTAGAATGCACTTTAGGAGTAAAATACAGAGATGTTGGTTCAGACGGTACGGTTTATGGTGGTCCTATGTACTATCTAACTAAAGGACTCAAAGAGAAAGGATATGTTTCTTTAGGAAAAACTTTAGCAGTAATATTTGCTTTTTTATGCATCGGGGCTTCTTTTGGTGGGGGCAATGCTGCTCAATCTAATCAGGCTGCTATGCAACTTGTAAGCTCTTTTGGAATGACTGGTGGAAGTGCTAGAACTATAATAGGAATAATAATGATGATTTTGGTTGGTATCATAATAATAGGTGGAATTAAGCGAATCGCTTCTGTAACTGAAAAGGTAGTTCCATTTATGGCGTTAATGTATATAATTGCCTGTTTGTATATCATTTTTTCAAACGTTAGTTTTGTTGATGATGCGTTTGGTATGATCTTTACCCAAGCATTTAGTCCTCAGGCTGGGCTTGGAGGCTTATTAGGTGTATTAATTACTGGCTTTAGGAGAGCTGCTTTTTCAAATGAGGCAGGAGCCGGTTCAGCATCAATTGCCCACTCAGCTGTGAAAACAAGATATCCAGCCTCAGAAGGTCTAGTTGCTCTATTAGAACCATTTATTGATACGGTTGTTATATGTACAATGACAGCTTTGGTAATAATCATTTTCAATGGGAATAATAGTGTATTTGAATATGGAGGTATTGGAGGTGTAGTAATGATTGATGGGGTACCTGCTGAGGGCGCTGGGATTACTGCTGCTGCATTTTCAGAATACATTTCATTTTCCGGCCCTTTTCTCACCATAGCTGTAGTATTGTTCGCAATATCAACGATGATTTCATGGTCATATTATGGTTTACAATCATGGATGTATATTTTTGGAAAAAGTAAAGCTTCTGAACTAATTTATAAATCTATCTTTCTCATTTTTATTGTAATCGGAGCTGCTGGTGACATGTCATCAGTTTGGGCATTTTCAGATGCTATGATTCTGGCACTAGTTTTTCCTAACATGATAGGACTATTAATTCTATTCCCAAGAGTTAGAGATGAATTGAATAGTTACTTAAATTCAATTAAGGTATTAAAAATTAAAAACTAATTTGAAGACTGATAGCTTTTTGCATAGCAAACTATTCTAAACCATTAATAGTTATTTATTTAATAATTTCATTATAATAAAGTGTTTATAACAATACCTATTTTGTCTTAACTTTTTGTAATTATCCCAAACAAACTCTAAATAATAAAACTATATTTGTAATAAAACTTGTTTATGATTGATTTCGAACTACGCCCAGACATAAAAACTTCCGAAACACAACGGATGGTTTATGAAGCTGCTAGAGACTTTGCAACACAATTTATCAAGCCAAATGTTATGGAGTGGGATGAAGCCCAATATTTTCCTGTAGAAATTTTTGATAAAGCAGGAGCGCTTGGGTTTATGGGAATGCTTATACCAGAAAGTTATGGTGGCTCGGGTATGGGTTACCATGAGTACGTCACATTAATTGAAACAATATCGATTGTTGATCCCTCAATAGGTCTTTCAATAGCTGCTCATAATTCTTTATGCGTTAATCACATATATTCTTTTGGAACAGAAGAACAGAGACTTAGATGGCTACCAAAGTTATGCGAAGGAACAGCTATTGGAGCTTGGGGCCTAACTGAACATAACACTGGATCTGATGCTAAGGGCATGTCAACCACCGCTCTTAAACAAGGAGACCAGTGGATTTTAAATGGTACCAAAAACTTTATTACACATGGTATTTCAGCTGATATTGTAGTTGTAATTGCTAGAAGTGGTAATAAAGGCGACAGTCGTGGAACCACAGCATTTGTTGTCGAAAGAGGGACACCTGGATTTTATTCTGGGAAAAAGGAAAATAAGCTAGGTATGAGAGCATCAGAGACTGCAGAAATGATCTTTGAGAATTGTGTAATCCCAGATGAAAATCGTTTGGGTCCAGTTGGTGATGGTTTTATACAATCAATGAAAATTTTAGATGGAGGAAGAATTTCAATAGCCGCGCTTTCTTTAGGAATAGCTAAGGGAGCTTATAATGCATCCCTATCATATTCAAAGGAGAGAAAACAATTTGGTAAATCAATAAGCGATTTTCAGGGAATATCTTTTAAACTAGTTGATATGGTTACTGAAATTGAAGCTGCTTCACTTTTGACTCAGAAGGCATCAGAAATGAAAAATCAAAACTTAAGTGTAACACAATCTGGAGCTATGGCTAAGCTTTTTGCTTCAGAAACTTGTGTAAAAGTTGCCAATGAGGCTGTACAAATCCACGGTGGATACGGATTCACAAAGGATTATCCAGTTGAGAAATTTTTGAGAGATTCTAAGTTGTGTACAATTGGAGAGGGAACAAGCGAAATCCAAAAAATTGTAATAGCGAGAAAAATTTTGAATTCTTAGAGTTAGAATTTAAATAAGATAATCAAGTAAATTCTTTTGTTTATATTTGCCCCATGTTGAAAGGAGGTTTAAATACATGTTGATAATTCCAATTAAAGAAGGCGAAAGTATTGACCGCGCCTTAAAAAGGTTTAAGCGAAAGTTTGATAAGACAGGTGCTATGAGACAATTACGGGCTAGAAAACAGTTCGTAAAGCCATCTGTTAAACATCGTCAAAAGATACAAAAGGCTCAATATATTCAACGATTAATGGATAACGAGGATACTTAATTTTTATCTGTTTTCTTCACTTTAGTTTTATTTGGTTTAAGTCATTAACTTTACCTTAAAAGTTATATGGCTATAAAAGCTTTTTTAGATCACATTTCCCTCGAAAAAAAATATTCTTCCAACACATTAAAAGCCTATAAAAAAAACCTTGGTGACTTTCAAGAGTTTATTATTTCAAATAATTTTGATGTTTCTATTGAAAAGGCTACTTATCATGAAATTAGATCTTGGATTGTCTTTCTTGTAGAGCAAAGAAATAGTAAAAGAACTATTAATAGAAAAATTTCTGTTTTAGCTTCTTTTTACAAATTTTTATTGAGAACTGAAACAATTAATATTTCTCCACTTAAAGAGCATAAAGCTTTAAAAACAGAAAAGAAAGTGGTCGTCCCTTTTTCTAAAGATGAAATAAATAAATTGATGTCTGACGATTATTTTTCAGATACTTACACAGGTTTTCTTCAACAAACAATCATCAAACTCTTCTATTTTACTGGTATAAGAAGAAGTGAACTTATTGCTTTACGGGTTAATGATTTTGATTTCTCGCAGGGTTTAATAAAGGTTTTAGGAAAAGGTAATAAAGAGCGTTTGATTCCACTTTTACCTGAGATAGAGGATCAAATTAATAGACTTTTGGACTTTCAAAATGTAGATAAAATTCAAAGGCAAGAAAACTTATTATTTGTTAATAACAATGGAAAAAAGCTGTCTACAGCATTTGTTTATAAGACTGTAAAAATGTACTTTGGGTATGTGTCAAGTAAAGTAAAACGAAGCCCACATGTCCTTAGACACAGCTTTGCAACACATCTGCTTGACCAAGGAGCGGATTTAAATGCAATCAAGGATCTTTTAGGACATACTAGTATAGCTGCAACGCAGCATTACACACAAAGTAGTATGGCAAAGATTCAGGAAGTTTATAAAAAAGCTCATCCTAAAGAAAAGAAAAACAACTAAAAATAAACTCTTATGGTAACAATGCATTTTAGAGCTGTAAATTTTAAAGCGGGTATGAGACTAAAAGAATACGCAAAAAAGCGAATTGAAAAGCTTTCTTTATTTCATAAGCAAATCTTTGAGGTTTTTATATTCGCTAAAGTTGAAAATAGTTCTGACGGATTTAATAAGTGGGCCGAGCTCAAAATCGAAATACCAGGTGATTATGTTGTAGTTAAGAAAATTTCTCGGTCTTTTGAAGAATCTATTCATAACGCAGCGGAAAGTGCTGTAAGAATTTTAAAGAAAAGAAAAGGTAAAGAAAGGAGCTAGTAAATTTTGATTTTTTCTTTTGATTCCAATAAAATTAGCATTTAATTTGCAATCGATTTTATAAAAATATTTAATTTGCCGATGTAGCTCAGCTGGCTAGAGCAGCTGATTTGTAATCAGCAGGTCGTGGGTTCGAGTCCCTCCATCGGCTCTAATTTTTAAAAAGGACAACGAATATATTTTGTAATTAATATATGGCTTAAATTCATTTAAATAGGGGAGATACTCAAGCGGCCAACGAGGACAGACTGTAAATCTGTTGTTTTTTAACTTCGCAGGTTCGAATCCTGCTCTCCCCACAACCATATTTTAATAGAATTAATTATATTCACAAATAAAACACTTATTTATAAAGTGAATCTTAGAAACAATATGCGAGAGTAGCTCAGTTGGTAGAGCGTCAGCCTTCCAAGCTGAATGTCGCCGGTTCGAACCCGGTCTCTCGCTCTCTTTTTTTTTGCCGATGTAGCTCAGGGGTAGAGCGTTTCCTTGGTAAGGAAGAGGTCACGAGTTCAAATCTCGTCATTGGCTCTTCAAGAATATTACAAATACTCAGTTAATAATGCACTTAACATGAATTGCGTGTTAGGTGCTATTTTTACAATTTATCAAGTAGTATAAATTTGATTAATAAATATTTTTCAATTATAAATTCAATAAAAATATTTTACTGAGCTTTTCTCTCACTAATTTTTGATTTTAATGTGTTATAGCTACCACCTCTAGGAGCTGATCTTGCATTTAAGGGAATGTGGGTTTTCATTATCAAATATGGATTTGAAAAAGTGCCATGCCATTTTTTAAATTTTCCGTATAATTTAACTCCCTTTTTATTTAAAATATATTCCCTGTAATATCCGTGATCATAAAAAATTTTATTCTCTATAAATTTATAGGACGTAGGGGGAGCAATTGGTTTATAGGAGTAACAACCTGACAAAAACAATACAAAACTTAGAACTGAAAATTTCAACTTTATAAAATAACTACAATAAATTTAAGAATTGTGTTTCAAATAAATCTGTGTGGTTTTTGTAATTTTACTAAATGGAAAAATACACAAATAGAACTGCAATACTTTTGTATTTAAACCTTCTTATTGGACTAATTCATGTCTTACATGAGTTTGAAATCTTAGATTTCGTACCAGACACCTATTACTTTATAATTCCAATATCATTTTTATTAACATTAATTGCTTGGAACGGTCTTTTAATATTGGATAAAAATAAATGATTGAATATTTTTTTACTTGTCCATTTTGTTGGGAGGAAATTTCAATGTTATTAGAAAGATCGGATGAAGTTCAAAATTATATTGAAGATTGCGAAGTTTGTTGCCAGCCAATTCAAATTGAATATCTATTTCAAAAAGAGGTTGAAAGATTTAATGTCCTTAGATAGTTTTATTTTCTATTTATTTTATATCCGTTTTATGTAATTTTGGCATGTGAAAATAGCAAAATTATTTGGGGCTACATTCGCCTTGTTATCGATCATTTTAGGTGCATTAAATAGTCATAATTTCAAAAAGATACTTCCTGAAACGGCAACTGAATCCATTGATTTAAGTCTAAGGTATATGATGTTTCATGGCCTAGCACTATTAATATTATCTGTTTTATCTGTTGAGGGTAAAAAACTGATTTCATTTTTTTTAATTATTGGCACACTACTTTTTTCTTTTAGTATTTTAATATTATCATTTCAATCACAAATCGATTTTAATCTTAGCTGGTTGGGACCCATTACACCTATTGGTGGGTGCCTATTAATTTTTGGATGGATTTTAACTCTTTTCCAATTCATTAAAGATTAGTTTTGATTTTTATAGAAATTGAATAATTAGAAAAAATTGAAGAGTGTAAAACAATTTTTATATTAGTATAGAAATCAAAAAATTTAGACAAAATGAAAAAATATATAATTGCTTTTATTTCATGCTTTGTATCAGTTTCTATTGCAAGTATTATACCGACAATATTATTTTATCAGCCTGAGCAAGCTGAATTGAGTAAGATTTTCCCAGGTGTTGTAAATGAAGTTCCTGACCCTTTGTTTATTCTAATTAGTGCAACTGCACTTATAACGTTATGGGTTATAACTTTTGATAAAATGGGTATTACAAATTTAAAAAATGGATCAATTACAGGAATTTGGTTTGGAATTCTAACCTTTACCTTCTTTGGCTTTCAATTTATGGCTTTAACTAATATTGTTTCAATCCAATTTGCTTTAACAGATATATTTATATCGGCAATTATGGGTGCCATTCAGGGTGGAGCTATTGGATGGTCTTTAGGGAGATTTGCTTAAAGAAATCGTGCAATGCAATAGGGTGATTATAAAAAAGGATAAATTAAGATAATTCTCATCCAAATTTCTTTATATTTTGGGATAGTTATCTTTCGTTATTTCAGTTATTACATTGCCTGTGTGCTTTGTACTGGTTGGCTCGAACAAAAGAATCCAAGTTTCTATTTTAGCTGATGGACGATGTTCTACTCCCTTTGGAACTACAATCATTTCTCCAGGTAAAACCTCTACTGTTTTATCACGGTATTCCATGTTGAGCTTTCCTTTTATTACATAAAATAATTCATCTTCATCTTTGTGTGAATGCCAAACAAATTCTCCATTTATTTTTGCTAATAAAACTTGCTGATCATTGAGTTCTGCAATACAATGAGGACTCCATATAGCCTCAAACTCTTTGTATTTTGATAAGATATTTATTTTGTCCATTTATATGAACTTAGTAAATATTTAAGGATTTTTAAGACAAGTAGGTATTAATTCTAGGCTTATCAACTGGGATCTCTTTTTCGAATGCTATGAAATTATCTAACCTCTCTTTTGCATCATATATGGGAAATATCGAGATCTGACATAAATAAGGCTCTCCATTTTTTCTATAATTTAAAAGTGATCCACTGAAGGTATGATTATAAAACAATTCCTCACGAATTTGGTTTTTGACTGATTTACAAGTTTCTTCTCCTTGAAGAAAGGAGGGTCTTTTACCTACTGCAAATTTTTTTGAATAGCCTGTCATATCCCTAAAACCCTCACTAACCCATAGTATTTTTTGGTTTGTATCAGTTAGAACGATAGCATCATAATCTTCTTGAAATACTTTTTTAGTAAGATCTGTTGTCCAGCTGTCATTTAAAATAGATTTGATATGTGAAATATCATTGTTTCTTCTAAACTCATTAACCAAGCTTTGATAATTCTCAAGATGAATATCAAAACTGGCTAGTGGTAAAAAGTTTTTTCTACTTCCTTTCATTTTAAGTTGGACTTATAAACCGTCCATTATTTTAGCATGTGCTTAAATGCTAAGTCTTTTAAATTCAAAAATTGATTATAGTCAAAATTCTAATCATAAATATAATATAAGTATAATTATATCCCAAAAATTACTCCAGGAATAGTAAAGGCAAAAAACTAATTTTTTAAAGGAATTTTTTAAATCAATTTATAATTTATGAAAACCGAAATTAAAATTTTAAAAGATGTAAAATTTTATCTAAGCAATTTCCAGATTTAATGAAATTATCCTTTAATGGCTAAAAATTTTTATTTATGATCTATTTTTTCTTGCTGAAATGAAGCTTTTTATAAAACTTATCATGGCCCATACGGAAGATATTATCATTAATGATACACGAATTACGGCATAGGTATTTTCTCTTTCAAATGCCCCCAACAAAGGCTTTACCAAGCCGAACAATATTAAAAATGTAAGTAAAACAGCAACGTGTGCAAGAGCCTTGTTTTCATTTTTCACGCCTTTATTTACAAGCAAAAGTATTGTACCAATAATTACTGGAATTAGTGCTGTAATTGCTTTAGATTCTGATTCAAAATAGCCCCATAATCCCATCGAAATTAAAATTATAGCGTTTAATAAACTTGATGAACTTGCTTTCATAATTTTTATTTAAAGTTAATAATACAAAGAAAAAAAAAGTTTTTATTTTATTTTGTGTTGACTTTGTTTTGTAATTTGTTAATCAAAATCGTGTTTTATTTTCGCTGAACAATTAAAAGTTAATGCATAGCATTTCAATATTAATTTCTACAATTACATTGATTACCCCACCTCCCCTCAGTTTGCTTTATTCTTTCAAAACAAATATTTAAGCATTCGTATATTTCCTTTATCTTTTCATTAAAGCTTGGGTTTAATAAATTAAAATCAGCTTGATTTTTTAAATCGTTAAATACATTTTTAGAAATTTCAACGACTAGTTTTACACTCCCTATATGCTCATAATTTTCTTGAAAAAAACGCCAGTCACCTGACGTGACATGTAGATTATTTGTAATTCTGACCTCATAGTTAGGGAAATAACTTTCCTTATTTTTCACTTGATTTAAGAATAAGATCCCTTTATCATTGTATTCACTTGGAATAAATACGTCATTTGCAATTTCACTTTTTATTTTTTCTTTTATTGAAATTTCTTTGACATCATTAGAAGGTTTTTGAGATAAAATATATATGATCCAAATTAAAAATGTAACAAAAAATAATATTAAAATACTTTTTTTCATATGGTTATATAACTATAAAAATACTCTGCTTGAAATCTAAAGCAGATAAATTTAAGAGAAACTAAAAAAATGAAAAATTATATTGTTTGTATATTTCCATATTATCAGAAAAATATTCTTGATGTTTAGTTTAAAAACATTTTAATCAGTTATTAAATCACCTAAGTAATAAACTATTAAAAATTTGATCATGGAAAAAAAAGAATATTTCGGCCAAAAAGAGATAGAACTAGCATTAGTAGAAATAAAAAATCAGATACATCAATCAAATTTTTCCCCCGAGATAATTTTTAGCATAAATAGGGGAGGATGTATCCCAGGAGTTTATCTTTCACATTTACTCAATATCCCCCATTACGTAATAGATGTACAACTAAGGGATCAGAAGGATAATATCAATATTTCTAATTTATTAGAGTCAGCTAAATTGGAAAGGAATATTCTAATAGTAGACGATATAAATGATACAGGAGCTACTTTTAATTTTGTCAAAAACTCCATAACTGATTACAAGAGTAATTTTAGGTATGCTTCCTTAATTGAAAATAAGTCTAGTAAATTCAAAGTAGATTTTAAAGGAAAAATAATTGACAAAAAAATAAATCCAAATTGGATTGTCTTTCAATGGGAAAATCTTAACCAGTCAAATTGAATTAAAATAAATGATGAATAAAAATCTATTGTTTTTTTTAATCATAATTCACGTTTTTATTACCACTTTATCAAATGCATTAGTTGCCATACCATTAAATATTTTTGATTTTAAAATCACGTGGGGTGCTCTGATTTTTCCTCTTGTTGTTGTTGCAACAGATCTCACAGTAAGATTAGTTGGTAAAAGGATTGCCCAAAAGACTATTCTTTTTTCATATCCTTTTGCAATTATTTCATCTATTCTGGTGGTTTACTTCGAGGGCAATTTATTTTCTGTGGCATTTAGGATAGGTATTGCAAGTGCAACGGCTTACGCCCTTGGTATGACAATTGATGTTTTTGCCTTTCAGGTGATAAGAGAAAAATACTCGTCATGGTGGATAGCTCCATCATTATCTACTGTAATATCCAATGTAATTGATTCATACGTATTCTTTTTCGCTGCTTTCTACAGCTCAGAAAACATCTATATGTCAAACAATTGGCTTGAAATCGCAACAACCCAAACGATTATTAAAATCATTATTGGTTTAATTTTATTTTTACCAGCATATGGTATTTTACTCAATTTTCTTCTGAAATATTTAAAAAAAAAAAAAGGATAATATCATTAATTGATAAATGCTTTTTTTTAAGTTTAAGAGTGAATTTTTATTAAAATCATGGAGAAAAATGTTTTTGGTGAGCCTATAAAAGTTTGTTGTTCAAGCCCTATGACAGGTTATTTTAGAGATGGTCTTTGTAGAACGATTTCGCAAGATACAGGAACACATACAGTATGTGCAGTAATTACTGACGAGTTTTTGAAATTTTCTGCCTCTAAGGGTAACGATTTAATTACACCAGTTCACTTTTACCAATTTCCTGGTTTAAAGGAGGGTGATAGATGGTGTTTATGTGTGACCAGATGGATTGAGGCAGAAAAAGCAGGTAAAGCACCGAAGATTATCTTAGAAGCAACACATGAAAAGACACTAGAATATACTTCTCTAGATTTACTTGTTCAATACGCTCATAAAGATTGACAATTACAACTCAAACTGTTTGAAACTAAAATTAAAATTATTTAAATAGAGTACTTTACTAGAAATTTTACAGAGACTGTTTTAATCTCTAATTATACCATCCATAGAAATATTTTCATGAATAAGTTTTAGTTATACGTGTATTGGCATTAAGTATCTGCTAGAATAATAATAGCATTTGATTTTTTTAATATTTGTGATATGTTCATAATAATTTATTGATTTGTTTGATGATGTGGGGATAAGGTAATGTAGTAGGGTGATGACTGATGGATTAATCCTTGTTATTTACTCCCCACTTTTTTTAACAGTTTGAACAGTTAAATTTCAAATTTCTTCGCTAGGCTTAAATTATTTTATTTAGTTATTATACACCTCATATATTTGCAGAATGTTATATATTAATGAAACCTTAGGAGCTTCCTTCTGTCTTTTTTCTGTAATTCTTGGTGCGTTTGCCTCACATTATTTAAAAAATATTATTTCTGATTCAGCTATCCAATCTTTTGAAGTGGGAGTAAGATATCTTATGTATCATGGGTTAGTTTTAATGATATTACCGCAATTCTACCTTGATATTAATCCTTTGGTTTTTCAATTTTTTGTTGCAGGAACATGTATTTTTTCGTTTAGTATTTTTTTACTTTCAATCAAAAGTTTGATAAAAATTAATTTGAACTGGCTAGGACCTTTAACTCCCGTTGGTGGAGGAATTTTAATAATTGCTTGGATATTTCTTTTGATCGAGTTGATTGTTCCATTTATAAATTAGTTCAAAAAAAACTTTTTTTGACTTATATCAAAAAGAGAAGCATCAATCATTAATAAATAAATTTATATTAAATTGACATACATTCTAAACTTAGATCAACTTTTAAGAATATAATAGAGTATTTTTAACTAAAATTTAAAACAATGAAAAACCCCTTTTTAGCATTAATTACCATTTTAATAGTGTCTTGCACTCAAACTAACAATAAAGCAAATTCTGAAAATAATTGTAACTCAGACCCTGAATATTTTTTACTAAGGCCAGAGGTTGAAAAGGCCTATGGGTATTCTCATGCAGTAAAAATTTGTAATCAAATTAAAATATCTGGGGCCGTAAGTATGGATAACCAAGGTAGCCCAACTGCTGTAGGAAATTTAGAACAACAAATGAAAAATTGTTATTCAGATTTACAAAAAATCCTAGAACATTTTAACTCTTCATTTGATGATGTTGTAGTTGAAAATATTTTTACTACTGATATGGGAAAATTTTTAGAGGTTGCTTCATATCGAAATGATATTTATGGTGATAAATTCCCAACAGGTTCTTGGTTAGGAGTGAAAGAGCTGGCATTACCAGAATTCATGATTGAAATAGAGTTAGAGGTACATGTTTCTGAAGAAAAAAATGAAATAGAAGAGTATCCCGATCAAGATAATGATTGATTAGATACATAAGTCTCGATATATTTTAATTTTTAAGGAACAATTGCTTTAAAAAAATCTTAATTTCAATAAAATTAAATCATGACGCTTTTTACTACCAATCAAAATAACTCTGAAAGAGTTCTTAGATTTATTCTATCAGTTATTCTTATACCCGCTCCCATTGTTTTTAAATATGACCCCTTTTCGATAGTCCAGGCTATTGTTGGGGGTATTTTACTCTTTAATTCTATTTCAGGTATTTGTGTTATTTACCGTTTTTTTGGAGCTAAAACTTGTAAGTTATAGCTTTGAGTAAAAAATTATTTATCCAAAATTAGCATATCCCAAACTTCACCAACATCATTTTCTTCTAAAATAAAAGGTTCGTCTCCTACCCATATGCAAGGTGTACCCGGAAAATAAGATTTAGTTCCAGCAGATATAACTTTGCCATCAACTACTTTCAAACTTCTTATAACACCTGAGGTTTCACCATTTTCTAAAATATATTTCTCACAATTTTTCCAATAGGTTGGATATTCAAAGTCCATATCTTGAGAAAAACCTGCCAAGTAAATATTTTCTTCATCATCTACAAATAAATCAAACACATCACTGTTCTGCCAACCATCATCTACTGATCCAATTTGACATGATCTCCGAGCCCCATTTGTCCAATATGTTGGCTTGGTTAAGTAACCAAGAAAATTGTGAGGCGCCATTACAGTTCCAGCTATAATTTTCTTATTCCCAAGGATTTTTATGTATTTAGCTTCTCCGTCTCCATGTCTTGGGCGATTTAGATTTACTCTTTGTTTGTTTTTCCAAAAAGCTGGTATCAAGTTGTGAGATTTCATGTAGTAACCAACATTATAAATATTATTTTCAGAATCAAATTCTATTCCCCATGTCATAGAATCAGCATTAGTTGTCAAATTAAATTTTTCACCATTTTTCCAATAGCACGAACCATTTTGAAAATATCCTCCCACATAAATATCATCATCATGCAAAATAATACGTTGTCCTTCAGAAAATTGACCTTCAAGTTCTATTAATGTTTGATCTGTACCATCTAAATTTAAACTCCAAATACTCCCGGATCCGCCATATTTCCATCCAGTAACGTAAATTTTGTCATCGTGAAAAAACAATCCAGTAGCCTCATCAGAATCTCCGCTCAAGATAATTTTATTTTGATTTATCCAAATAACAGCACCATCATTTAGTGTTGATCCAGCAACAATGATGTTTTTATTTTCTAAGTTATTATTTAAAAAGTTATCTGATTCAAATAAAGCCTCTTCACCTGAACATCCAAGTAAAAGAACAAAAATTATATTTTTAAAAAATTTGGACATACTTTTTATTAGTATTTTGAAGTTTTGAAACTACAATTCATTAAAATAAAATAAGCTAATATTACTTCTTTATTCAATTTTAAAAAATTTTCTATGAACATTCAAAATTTTAGATATTTAAGTTCCAAATCAAAATCAATCAAAATTTATTTTTATGGATAACTTATCAAAAACACAAAAACTTATTATGGCAATCCTGCTCTGGATTTCCGCAGCCTTTTTTTTCTCTATTTATTTTTTTAAGTAAAATTTTAGTGCTTATATTTTTTATTGTTCAACGTTTATTATAAATCTTAGATTATTCTAAATCAAAAAGAGTAAGATTTATATCATATCCTCACAATCTTCAATAACGTAATTTTTACTTTTTTAAATATAAAATCTTAGTTCAAAAAAAACTCAAAAAGCGACGTGCTAATCAAAAAAATTAGTAAATTTGCGCTCCTTAAAATAACATTGAAACAACTATATTATGGCTAAAGAAACTTTTGATCGGTCGAAACCACATTTAAATATCGGAACGATTGGTCACGTTGATCATGGTAAAACCACACTTACAGCCGCTATTACTAAAGTTCTAGCTGACGCTGGTTTTTCAGAAGCAAAAAGCTTTGACCAAATTGACAACGCCCCTGAAGAAAAGGAACGTGGTATCACAATTAATACTTCACACGTTGAATATCAAACATCAAATAGACATTATGCTCATGTTGATTGTCCAGGACACGCTGATTATGTAAAAAACATGGTTACAGGAGCAGCTCAGATGGATGGAGCTATCCTTGTGGTAGCTGCTACAGATGGTCCAATGCCTCAGACAAGAGAACACATTTTATTAGGTCGTCAGGTTGGAGTTCCAAGAATTGTTGTCTTTCTTAACAAAGCTGACATGGTAGATGATGAAGAATTATTAGAATTGGTTGAAATGGAGGTAAGAGAATTACTTTCCTTTTATGACTATGATGGCGATAATACCCCCGTCATACTTGGATCAGCTCTAGGTGCACTAAATGGAGAACAAAAATGGGTTGATACCGTTATGAAATTAATGGAACAAGTTGATACTTGGATTGAATTGCCAAAAAGAGATGTAGATAAAGATTTTTTAATGCCAGTTGAAGATGTATTTTCAATTACTGGACGTGGAACAGTTGCGACTGGTAGAATCGAAACAGGTGTAGCAAATACTGGTGATGAAATTGATATTGTCGGTATGGGAGCTGAAAAAATGAAATCTACAATTACCGGTGTTGAAATGTTTAGAAAAATTCTAGACAGAGGAGAAGCTGGTGACAATGTTGGGATACTACTTAGAGGTATTGAAAAAACTGAAATCAAAAGGGGGATGGTTCTTTGTAAAACAGGATCTGTAAAACCTCACGCAAAGTTTAAAGCTGAAGTTTATATTTTGAAAAAAGAAGAAGGCGGCAGACACACTCCTTTCCATAACAATTACAGGCCTCAATTTTATGTGAGAACGACTGACGTAACTGGAAATATTGTTTTACCGAATGGAGTTGAAATGGTAATGCCAGGTGATAATCTAACTATTAACGTTGATTTAATTCAACCTGTAGCACTAAACACTGGTCTAAGATTTGCAATCAGAGAAGGTGGTAGAACAGTTGGAGCTGGACAAGTCACGGAAATTTTAGATTAATTATAAATTATTTTTTATAACACCTTGGACATTTCAATTTTGTGGGTGCCCCTAGTGTCAAAAAAATACGGGTTTAGCTCAGTTGGTAGAGCACTGGTCTCCAAAACCAGGTGTCGGGAGTTCGAGCCTCTCAACCCGTGCTGAAAAAAAATAAATGGCAGAAATTATTAACTACATAAAGGACTCTTTCGAAGAACTAAAAAGCAACGTTTCATGGACGGAGCGCTCAGAGCTTCAACGCCTAGTAGTTATTGTCCTAGTTTTTTCAGTTCTATTTTCTTTAGCAATATGGGGTGCAGATACAGTTTTATCCAGAGTAATTAAATTTTATTTTAACCTAATCGGATAATATGGCGACAACTACAAATAAAAAAAGATGGTACGTTGTTCGTGCTGTAAGTGGTCAAGAGTCTAAAATTAAGGATTATATAAAGTCAGAAATTTCTCGCCTTGGTTACGAATCTGCGGTTGAGGATCTTTTAGTTCCAACTGAGAAAGTTGTTCAAATTAGAAACGGCAAAAAAATAAATAAAGAAAGGACATATTTTCCTGGCTATATAATGATTAAAGCTAATCTCTCAGGTGAGCTTCCTCACATAATAAGATCAGTCACAAATGTTATTGGATTTTTAGGTGAAACTAAAGGAGGGGCACCTGTGCCAATGCGTGAAGCAGAGGTAAATAGGATGCTTGGAAAAGTTGATGAATTAGCTCTAACAACGGAACATATATCAATTCCTTTCGTTGTTGGGGAAAATGTTAAAGTTATTGACGGTCCTTTTAATGGATTTACAGGATCTATAGAGAAAGTTAATGAAGAGAAACGCAAACTTGAAGTAATGGTTAAAATTTTTGGAAGAAAAACTCCATTAGAGCTGAGTTATATGCAGGTAGAAAAAATTTAAATTAACATGAATATGATGAGATTGTATTAAATCATTATCATACAATAATATAAATTATTAATGGCAAAAGAAATAAATAAAATTTTAAAACTACAAGTACGAGGAGGAGCTGCGAATCCTTCTCCACCAGTTGGTCCTGCTCTCGGGTCTGCAGGTGTAAATATTATGGAGTTTTGTAAGCAATTTAACGCGAGAACACAAGACACTCCTGGAAAAATCTTGCCAGTAGCAATAACTGTTTTTAAGGATAATTCATTTGAGTTTATTATTAAAACACCTCCTGCAGCTGTCCAACTCATGGAAGCAGCTAAAGCAAAAAAAGGCTCTGGTGAACCGAACAGAGAAAAAGTAGCGACGGTAACATGGGACCAAGTGAAGGTTATAGCCGAAGATAAAATGCCAGACTTAAATGCATTCACAATTGAATCAGCGATGAAAATGGTTGCTGGTACTGCCCGTTCAATGGGATTTCAAATTTCAGGAGATGCTCCATTTTAATTTAAATCATAATAATGTCCAAACAAACTAATAATCAAAAAGAATTAATCTCAAAAGTGGATCCCAATAAAAAATATTCTCTTAGGGAAGCCTCCTCTTTGGTTAAAGAGATTACTTTCACAAAGTTTGATGCCAGTATTGATATGGCTATTCGTTTAGGTGTAGATCCAAAAAAAGCTACCGAGATGGTTAGGGGAATTGTAGTTTTGCCTCACGGAACTGGTAAAAATTTAAAAGTATTGGCATTAGTCTCAGCAGATAAAGAAAATGAAGCGAAAGAGGCTGGTGCTGATTTTTTTGGTCTGGATGAATATTTACAAAAAATAAAAGACGGCTGGACCGACATTGATATAATTGTCACTATGCCAAGTGTAATGGGGAAACTAGGTCCATTAGGAAAAATATTAGGTCCACGTGGTCTAATGCCAAACCCTAAAACAGGTACTGTCACTATGGATATTAAAAAAGCGATATCAGATATAAAAGGTGGAAAAATTGATTTTAAAGTAGATAAAACTGGAATAATTCATACTTCCATTGGTAAAGCATCATTTTCAGCAGAAAAAATTTTTGAAAATGCTGACGAACTTATTAAAACCATAGAAAAAATTAAACCATCAACCTCAAAAGGAACATACTTTAAAAGTATTTTTATGTCTAGCACAATGAGTCAAGGCATTTCCATTGACACAAAACTAGCTTAAAGAATAATTTATAAAGATGATAAAAGAAAAAAAGAAACAAGTTGTAGAAGATCTTAAAGGTGCTTTAGAGGATGTTAAAAATTTATATTTAACTGATATAAGTGGATTAAATGCATCAGAAACAAGCAACTTAAGACGGACTTGTTTTAACCAAAAAATAAAACTACAGGTAGTTAAAAATACATTGTTAGCCAAGGCCATGGATAATTCCAATAATGATTTTGGCGAATTGATCGATACCCTAAAGGGTAACACATCCTTAATGATTTCTGATTCTAGTAGTGCTCCTGCTAAGGTTATTAAAAACTTTCGAAAAAAATCTGATAGACCAATTTTAAAAGGAGCTTTCATAGAGCAGACTGTTTATATTGGCGATGATCAAATTGATAAGCTAGTAGCTATTAAATCGAAAGATGAAGTTATAGGTGATATAATATCATTGTTACAGTCACCCATTAAGAATGTAGTTTCTTCACTCCAGTCAGGGGGTGGGAAATTATCTGGAATTTTAAAATCACTTTCAGAAAAATGATTCCTGACGAAATTAGTTATGCACCCAAATAAAAAAAGTTTAATTAGAAATATAATAAAATGGCAGATTTAAAAGAATTCGCAGAAAAACTAGTCGGTTTGACGGTTAAAGAGGTCAATGAGTTGGCTGATATTTTAAAACAGGAGTACGGCATAGAGCCCGCAGCAACGGCAGTAGCTGTTGCAGGACCAGCAGCTGGAGATACATCAGGAGACTCTGCTGGAGAAAAGTCAGAATTTGACGTAATCCTTAAAGCAGCAGGAGGTTCAAAGCTTGCTGTAGTTAAATTAGTAAAAGAGTTGACAGGTCTTGGTTTAAAAGAAGCTAAAGATTTAGTTGACAAAGCACCTACACCACTTAAAGAGGGTATAGCAAAAGATGAAGCTGAATCGCTTCAAAAATCTCTTGAAGAAGCAGGTGCAGAGGTTGAGCTTAAGTAGATTTAACAATAATTATTATTGTTTTAGACTTTTGGATAATCCAAAGGCCAATCTTCTTCGTTATATTCATTCAATTTATTCAAATACAATTAAACTTGATTTAAATGCCAATTATAAATAGTCAAAGAACTAGTTTTGCTGGAGCAAAGCATACCCCTGAGTACCCAGACTTTCTTGATATTCAAATTAAATCTTTTCAAGATTTTTTTCAACTAGAAACAAAATCTGACGAGAGAAATGAGGAGGGACTTTTTAATACATTTAAGGAGAATTTTCCCATTTCTGATACTAGAAACCAATTTGTTCTTGAGTTTTTAGATTACTTTGTTGATCCACCAAGATATACTATACAAGAGTGTATTGAAAGAGGACTTACTTATTCAGTTCCACTTAAGGCACGACTAAAACTATTTTGTAATGACCTAGAGCATGAAGATTTCGAAACAATTGTCCAAGATGTTTTTCTTGGAACTATACCGTATATGACGCCTAGCGGTACGTTTGTAATAAATGGAGCCGAAAGAATAGTTGTTTCTCAACTGCATCGTTCTCCAGGTGTATTTTTTGGTCAATCTTTTCATGCAAACGGAACAAAATTATATTCAGCAAGAGTAATACCTTTCAAAGGCTCATGGATTGAGTTTGCAACAGACATTAACAGCGTAATGTATGCTTACATTGATAGAAAGAAAAAATTACCTGTAACTACTCTCTTTAGAGCAATCGGGTTTGAACACGACCGTGATATTTTAGAAATCTTTGATCTTGCAGAAGAGATAAAGGTCACCAAGACGGGTCTAAAAAAAATACTTGGAAGAAAATTAGCTGCACGTGTTTTAAAAAGTTGGATTGAGGATTTTGTGGATGAAGATACTGGTGAGGTAATATCAATTGAAAGAAACGAAATAGTTATAGATAGAGATACTATCCTTGAAAAAGAGCACATCGACCAAATAATAGAGGCTGGAGCAAAAAATATTCTTTTACACAAAGTAGACGCGCACATGTCTGACTACGCCATTATATATAATACTTTACAAAAAGACCCTACTAACTCCGAAAAAGAAGCGGTTGAACATATATACAGACAATTAAGAAATGCAGAACCACCTGATGAAGATACTGCGAGAGGAATAATAGATAAATTGTTTTTCTCAGACCAGAGATATAACCTAGGAGAGGTTGGTCGTTACCGAATGAACAAAAAGCTAGGATTAGATGTTGAGATGGATAAACAGATTTTAACTAAAGAAGATATAATTACAATCATAAAATATCTTATTGAGTTGATTAACTCTAAAGCTGAAATCGACGATATTGACCACCTTTCAAATAGGAGAGTTAGAACTGTTGGAGAGCAGCTTTCATCACAATTTGGTGTTGGATTAGCTAGAATGGCAAGAACTATAAGAGAAAGAATGAACGTAAGAGACAATGAGGTGTTTACTCCAATTGATCTTATAAACGCAAAAACACTTTCCTCAGTTATTAATACCTTTTTTGGCACCAATCAATTATCTCAGTTCATGGACCAAACCAACCCTTTAGCTGAAATTACCCACAAGCGAAGGCTTTCTGCCTTAGGTCCCGGAGGATTATCTCGAGAAAGAGCTGGATTTGAGGTACGTGACGTCCATTATACTCACTATGGACGCCTTTGTCCAATCGAAACTCCAGAAGGACCAAATATTGGATTAATATCCTCATTAGGTGTTTATGCAAAGGTTAATAATCTTGGATTCATAGAAACTCCATATCGAAAAGTTGAAAATGGTAAAATCGATTTAAATGAAACTCATTATTTAAGTGCTGAGGAAGAAGAGAATAAACTTATAGCACAAGCTAATATAGATTATGATAATAATGGAAAAATACTTGATGACAAGATCATTGCTCGTGATCAAGCAGATTTTCCAGTTGTTGGTCCCCAACAGATAAATTATACCGATGTTGCTCCAAACCAGATAGCCTCTATCTCTGCATCATTAATTCCTTTCCTAGAACACGATGACGCTAACAGGGCGTTAATGGGATCAAATATGATGCGCCAGGCAGTACCATTATTACGTCCAGAATCCCCGATTGTTGGTACAGGGCTCGAAAAGCAAGTAGCTTCGGACTCTAGGGTCCTAGTAAATGCAGAAAATGATGGAGTTGTTGAATATGTTGATGCTGATAAAATTACCATTCGTTATAGCCTAACAAAATCTCAGGAACTGATTAGATTCGAAGGAATGAAAAAAACATACAATCTTGTAAAATTCAGAAAGACAAATCAAGGAACTTGCATAAATCTTAAACCAATTGTAAAAAAAGGTGATCATGTTAGGAAAGGTCAGGTTCTTTGTCAGGGATATGCTACTGAGGATGGAGAATTGGCTCTTGGCCGTAACATGAAAGTGGCGTTTATGCCTTGGAAAGGATATAATTTTGAAGATGCGATAGTTATTTCAGAGAAGGTAGTAAGAGAAGACATTTTTACATCCATTCATATTGATGAATATTCACTTGATGTACGAGATACAAAACTTGGAACTGAAGAATTAACAAATGATATACCAAATGTTAGTGAAGAGGCTACAAAGGACCTAGACGAAAATGGTATGATACGTATTGGAGCAGAAGTAAATTCTGGCGATATTCTAATAGGAAAGATAACACCAAAGGGAGAATCTGATCCAACTCCGGAGGAAAAACTGTTAAGAGCTATTTTCGGTGATAAAGCTGGTGATGTAAAAGACGCATCTCTTAAAGCCCCTCCTTCCCTTAGTGGAGTTGTAATTGATAAAAAGCTTTTTACACGTTCTATAAAAGATAAACGTAAAAGAAATTTAGATAAAGAAGAATTAGAATCACTTGAAAAGAGTTACGATGTGAAGTTTGAGAACCTAAAGCAAATTTTAGTTGAAAAATTATTTTCTATTGTAAACGGTAAAACTTGCCAAGGTATAACTAACGATTTAGGTGAAGAAATTCTACCAAAAGGAAAAAAATATTCACTTAAATTACTTTCTTCTGTTGATGATTACACTCACTTGTCCAAAAGTACTTGGACAACTTCGAAAGAAACCAATAGTTTAATTGCAGATTTGATTCATAATTATAGAATTAAAGAAAATGATCTTCAGGGAGCCTTACGCCGAGAAAAATTTACAATTAGTGTTGGTGATGAACTTCCTGCAGGTGTAAAAAAATTGGCAAAGGTTTATGTTGCGAAAAAACGTAAGCTAAAAGTAGGTGATAAAATGGCTGGACGTCATGGTAATAAAGGGATTGTTGCTAGAATAGTTCGTGAAGAGGAAATGCCATTTTTAGAGAATGGTACTCCAGTAGATATTGTATTAAATCCACTAGGTGTTCCATCGAGGATGAATATTGGTCAAATTTATGAAACAGTATTAGGTTGGGCTGGGCAAAACCTTGGTGAAAAATATGCAACTCCAATTTTTGATGGTGCCTCAATAGATGAAATAAATAAATTGACAGAAAAAGCCGAAGTACCAAAGTATGGTCATACCTACCTTTTTGATGGTGGTACTGGTGAACGGTTTGATCAACCTGCTACAGTGGGAGTAATTTATATGTTAAAATTAGGACATATGGTTGATGATAAAATGCATTCAAGATCAATTGGTCCATATTCATTAATTACTCAACAACCCCTTGGTGGAAAAGCACAGTTTGGTGGCCAAAGGTTTGGAGAAATGGAAGTTTGGGCATTAGAGGCTTATGGAGCATCAAGCACATTACAAGAGATTCTCACAGTCAAATCTGACGATGTTATAGGGAGAGCTAAAACCTACGAGTCGATTGTCAAAGGTGATACACTCCCTGAGCCTGGACTACCTGAATCCTTTAACGTTTTGATGCACGAGTTAAAAGGCTTAGGACTTGATATAAGATTGGAAGAATAATTATTAAAACAAAATAAATGGCTAGAAACAGCGAAATCATTACTCAAAAAAAATTTAATAAAATCTCAATTGGACTGGCTTCACCGGAGACAATTTTAGGAAACTCTAGGGGTGAGGTGCTCAAACCTGAAACAATTAACTACAGAACGCACAAACCAGAGCGTGATGGACTTTTTTGTGAAAGAATATTCGGTCCTGTTAAAGATTATGAGTGTGCCTGTGGCAAATACAAGAGGATAAGGTATAAAGGAATTGTGTGTGATAGATGTGGAGTAGAAGTAACCGAAAAAAAAGTTCGTCGTGACAGAGTAGGTCACATTAACTTGGTAGTGCCTGTTGCTCATATTTGGTATTTTCGTTCTTTACCTAACAAAATTGGCTATTTATTAGGTCTTCCCTCAAAAAAACTTGATATGATTATTTATTATGAAAGATATGTAGTCATACAACCCGGTAATGCAAAAAATGAAGAAGGTGAAAATTTTAAGCAATTAGATTTTCTAACTGAGGAAGAATATCTTAATGTAATGGAACAGATACCAGCAGAAAACCAATATTTAGAGGATTCTGATCCTGAAAAATTTATTGCAAAAATGGGGGCAGAGTGTTTAATTGATTTATTAGCACGTATAGATTTAAAAACACTATCATATGAATTAAGACATAAAGCAAATAATGAAACATCTAAACAAAGAAAAACTGAGGCTTTAAAACGTCTTCAAGTAGTTGAGGCTTTTCGCGAAGCAAATGAAATAGGCGAAAACTTACCGGAGTGGATGATAATGAAAGTTATTCCTGTAATTCCACCTGAGTTAAGACCTTTAGTACCTCTTGATGGTGGTCGCTTCGCAACCTCAGATTTAAATGATTTGTATAGAAGAGTTATAATTAGAAATAATCGTTTAAAAAGATTAGTTGAAATTAAAGCTCCAGAAGTAATTTTAAGAAATGAAAAAAGAATGCTTCAAGAATCAGTTGACTCCCTTTTTGACAACACGAGAAAAGCTTCTGCGGTAAAAACTGATTCAAATCGGCCACTAAAATCTTTATCTGATTCCCTAAAAGGTAAGCAAGGTAGATTTAGACAAAATTTATTAGGTAAAAGAGTTGATTATTCGGCAAGATCAGTTATTGTAGTTGGTCCTGAGTTGAAATTATTTGAATGTGGACTGCCTAAAGATATGGCTGCTGAATTATATAAACCATTTATAATCCGTAAGATAATTGAAAGAGGAATTGTTAAGACTGTAAAATCGGCAAAAAAAATAATTGACAGAAAAGAACCTGTTGTTTGGGATATTTTAGAAAATGTTTTAAAAGGACATCCCGTTCTCCTTAACCGCGCTCCTACCCTTCATCGACTTGGTATTCAAGCTTTTCAACCAAAACTGATTGAAGGTAAAGCAATCCAACTGCACCCACTTGTTTGCACAGCATTTAATGCTGACTTTGATGGAGATCAAATGGCAGTACATCTTCCGCTTGGTCCAGAGGCAATATTAGAAGCACAATTATTAATGTTAGCCTCTCTCAGTATATTAAACCCAGCTAATGGGTCACCAATTACTGTTCCGTCTCAAGATATGGTTTTAGGCCTTTATTACATGACAAAAGCTAAAAAATCTTCCAACAAAGAGAAAGTAAAAGGGGAAGGACTCACTTTTTACTCTGTCGAAGAAGTTCATATTGCGTATAATGAAAAAATAGTTGAGCTAAACGCAATGATCAAAATAAGAACAAAAATTTTAAATGACGAAGGTTTGCTTGAGGAAAAGATCATTGATACAACTGTTGGACGTGTATTGTTTAATGAAGTAGTTCCAGAAGCTGCAGGTTTTTTTAATGTCGTCTTGACTAAAAAAAATCTACGTGAGATTATAGGTGAAATACTGAAGGTAACAAGTGTTCCGGAGACTGCTAATTTTTTGGATAAAATTAAATCTATGGGATACGGTTTCGCTTTTAAAGGTGGATTATCCTTTAGTTTAGGTGATATTATTATACCACCAGAAAAGTTAAACATGATTAATGATGCCAATGGACAAGTAGATGGTGTTATTGGTAATTATAATATGGGGCTGATAACTAACAATGAAAGATATAATCAAGTAATAGATATTTGGACTTCCACTAATGCAAAGTTGACAGAGTTAGCAATGAAGAGAATCAGCGAGGATCAAATGGGTTTTAACTCTGTTTATATGATGCTAGATTCAGGTGCAAGAGGCTCAAAAGAACAAATTCGGCAACTGACAGGCATGAGAGGCCTTATGGCAAAACCAAAAAAATCAAATGTAGGTGGAGGTGAAATAATTGAAAATCCAATACTATCTAATTTCAAGGAAGGCCTATCCATCTTAGAGTATTTTATATCAACACATGGTGCTAGAAAGGGTCTTGCAGACACCGCATTAAAAACTGCCGATGCTGGATATTTAACAAGGCGCCTTCATGATGTATCTCAAGACGTAATAGTTAATTTAGATGACTGTGGAACTTTACGAGGAGTTGAAGTGAAGCCTCTCAAGAAGAATGAAGAGATAGTAGAAACTCTTGGAGAAAGAATTCTTGGTAGGGTAACATTACATGATATAGTTGATCCACTTTCTAATTCAATAATTGTAGAATCTGGTAAAGAAGTCAAAGAAGAGCATTTATCCATTCTAAAAAACCTACCTATAGAGTCAGTTAAAGTACGGTCCCCTTTAACATGTATTGCTAAACACGGTGTTTGTAAAAAATGTTATGGTAGAAATCTAGGAACTGGTAAAATGGTTCAGCTAGGAGAAGCTGTTGGTGTAATTGCAGCCCAATCTATTGGTGAGCCTGGAACACAATTAACACTTCGGACATTTCATGTTGGAGGTGTAGCAGGTAATATTTCAGAGGAAAATAAACTTGTTACAAAGTTTGACGGTATTGTTGAGATTGAAGACTTAAAAACTGTTCAAGGAAAGGACTCTGAAGGTAATGAAGCTGAAATTGTAATTTCAAGAACAACCGAAATAAAAATTGTAGATATGAAAACCAAAAGTGTTTTAAGTACTAACAACATTCCGTATGGGTCTTCACTTAATCTAAAAAATGGTTCAAAAGTAAAAAAAGGGACTATCGTTTGCCAGTGGGATCCGTTTAACGGTGTCATAGTTTCAGAGTTTACTGGTAAAATTGTTTTTGAAAATATTGAGCAAGGAATCACTTATCAAGTCGAAATTGATGAGCAAACTGGTTTTCAGGAAAAAGTTATATCAGAATCTAGAAATAAAAAACTTATCCCAACGCTTTCAATTGTTGACAAAAACTCTAAAACACTCCGTTCATATAATTTACCTGTTGGGGCACATTTAATTGTAAACGAGGGTGAGCAAATACAGGAAGGTAAAATACTAGTTAAGATACCAAGAAAATCAGCTAAATCAGGTGACATTACAGGAGGCTTACCAAGGGTCACAGAACTTTTTGAAGCCAGAAATCCATCTAATCCAGCAGTAGTTTCGGAAATAGACGGGGTTGTTTCATTTGGTAAGATTAAAAGAGGGAATCGTGAGATTATAGTAGAATCAAAATTTGGCGATATAAAAAAATATTTAGTCAAATTATCTAATCAAATTTTGGTTCAAGAAAATGATTTTGTAAAAGCAGGTATGCCTTTGTCTGATGGTTCCATTACCCCAGCAGATATTTTGAACATAAAGGGTCCTTCAGCTGTCCAGCAATATCTTGTAAATGAAATCCAAGAGGTTTACAGACTTCAAGGTGTAAAAATAAATGATAAGCACTTTGAGGTTGTTGTTCGTCAAATGATGCGTAAAGTTCGAATTTTAGATCCAGGAGATTCAACCTTCCTTGAGAATCAGCTCGTTTTTAGTTATGACTTTATAAATGAAAATGATTCTTTGTATGGAATGAAAATTGTTGAAGAGGTTGGTGATTCTGAAAACTTTAAACAGGGTCAGGTTATATCATCAAGACAATTAAGAGATGAAAATTCCTTGTTAAAAAGTGAAAATAAATCAATAGTGATGGTTAGAGAAGCAGCTCCTGCAACTGCAAAACCTGAACTCCAGGGGATCACTCGTGCTTCTTTACAAACTAAATCCTTCATTTCTGCAGCCTCTTTTCAAGAAACAACAAAAGTATTAAACGAAGCTGCTGTTAATGGTAAGGTAGATTTTCTAGAAGGTTTAAAAGAGAATGTTATTGTTGGCCATAAAATTCCTGCGGGTACTGGTTTAAGAAGATACAACAATCTAATTGTTGGATCAAAAGAAGAATATAATAGTCTTTTAATTGATAAAGAAGAAGAAATAACATTCTAATTATGAGTGAAAAAAATATTGGTAAACAAAAACAATTAAACATAGCTATTGATGAAAACATTGCTGACGGTGTGTATTCAAACCTTGCAATTATAAATCACTCAACATCTGAGTTCATAATTGATTTCATAAATGTTATGCCAGGATCACCAAAAGCAAAAGTAAAGTCAAGGGTAATCTTAACTCCCGAGCACGTAAAACGATTTAAAATTGCTTTAAATGATAATATTCAGAGATATGAAGAAGCTAATGGAACAATTGAAACAAATGAGTCTCCCAATATACCACTGAATTTTGGGCCAACTGGTAAGGCATAAAAGCATTAAAAAATGAATTTTTTATTTTAAAAAGGTTTGGATTAAAATTCTGAGGTAAAATAGAATCTCAAGTCACTATAATTTTGTTGTGCCATTTTGAGAGTAAATTCTGAATCGGATAGATAAACAAGGTTCCCTTTTTTATCGCTTGCAAGAAATTTTTGTTTTTTGCGTTTAAAATCATCATACGATGAGCTTTCTTTATCCCCATCAATCCAACATGCTTTATAAATGTTAATACTCTCGTATTCACATTGTGCTCCATATTCATGAAGAAGACGATATTGAATTACATCGAATTGTAATGCCCCAACGGTTCCAATTATTTTTCTTCCATTTAGGTTTAAAATAAACAATTGGGCTATTCCTTCATCCATCAATTGATTAATTCCTTTTTCTAGCTGTTTTGCTTTCATAGGATTTGTATTATTTATATATCGAAAATGTTCCGGAGAAAAGCTTGGAATACCTGTAAAATTCAAATTTTCACCGCTTGTTAATGTATCACCAATTTTAAAATTTCCAGAATCATGGAGTCCTACAATATCACCTGGATAGGAAACTTCAATAATTTCTTTTTTTTCGGCGAAAAAAGTATTTGGTGCAGAAAATTTTAAATTTTTATTATTACGCACGTGAAAATATGATGTATTTCGTTTAAATTTCCCTGAGACAATTTTTACAAAAGCCAAACGATTACGATGATTAGGATCCATATTGGCATGAATTTTAAAAATAAAACCAGTAAATTTTTCTTCTTTAGGTTCTACAATACGTTTTTCGCTCTGTTTTGGCAAAGGACAAGGTGCTATTTCTATAAAACATTCTAGAAGATCTTCAACACCATAATTATTCAAGGCTGAGCCAAAAAAAATAGGGTGAAGATCTCCATCTAAATATAAATTTTTATCAAATGATGAATACACTCCTTCAATAAGTTCTAACTCTTCTTTTAGATTTTGAATATCTTTTTTTCCAATAATCGATTCAAGCTCTGGGTCATTTAAAGAATTAAAAGTGACTTTATTTCCAATAATTTGCTTTTGGTCATTTTGATAAATCTTAATATTTTTTTTCCAGATATTATAAATCCCCTTAAAATTTAGACCCATTCCAATTGGAAATGAGAGTGGAGTTATAGTTAGACCAAGTTTTTTCTCAACTTCATCTAATAGATCAAAAGCATCTTTTCCTTCACGATCAAGTTTATTGATAAAAACAATAATAGGTATTTGGCGCATCCTACAGACCTCAACTAACTTTTCGGTTTGCTCCTCAACGCCTTTAGCAACATCAATAACAACAATAACGCTATCAACTGCTGTAAGAGTTCTATAAGTATCCTCTGCAAAATCTTTATGTCCTGGCGTATCAAGAATATTAATTTTTTTGTCTTTAAAATTAAAAGCTAAAACAGAAGTAGAAACAGAAATGCCTCTTTGTCTTTCAATTTCCATAAAATCACTTGCAGCAGTTTTTTTAATTTTATTTGATTTTACAGCTCCTGCCTCATTAATCGCTCCACCGAAAAGTAATAATTTTTCTGTCAGAGTAGTTTTTCCAGCATCTGGATGAGAGATTATTCCAAATGTCCTTCTTTTTTTTATTTCTTCTTCTATTGACATTATAAAAATTTGAATAAAAATAGTCTAAATAATTTCTCACAAGTGAAATGGCCCGATAGGTTTTTGAAAAAAATATAGGTATTTTTACTATGCATGAAAAAAGAAAAGGTTGTACTAGTAGATAGGAATGACAACCCTATGGGTTTAATGTCTAAACTAGAAGCTCACGAAAAAGGCGTTTTGCATCGTGCTTTTTCAGTTTTTATTCTAAATAAGAAGGGTCAACTAATGCTTCAGCGCCGTGCACTAGATAAATACCATTCTCCCGGGCTTTGGACTAATACATGCTGTAGTCATCCTAGAGAAAGTGAAGGTAATATTGAAGCTGGTGTAAGGAGACTAAAAGAAGAAATGGGTTTTACAACTCCTTTGAAGCCTATGTTTAGCTTTATCTATAAGTCAAAATTTGACAACGGTTTAACAGAACATGAGTTTGACCACGTACTTCTTGGTTATTACGATAAACAACCTTTTATTAATAAAATTGAAGTATCAGACTGGAAATGGATGTCTTTAGATAAAATAATTTTAGAAATAAAAAATAAACCAGAGGACTTTACAGTTTGGTTTAAGATTATTTTTGAGAGATTTTATAATCATTTATATAAAATAAAATGAAAGTAACTGTAAGTAGAAAAGCACATTTTAATGCTGCACACCGCCTTTTTAGAAAAGAATGGTCAGATAAAAAAAATAATTCTGTTTTTGGGAAGTGTTCAAACCCTCATTATCATGGACACAATTATGAGTTAATTGTTCACGTGACAGGTTTAGTTGATCCCAAAACTGGTTATGTTATTGATATGAAAATTTTAAAAGAACTTATTAAATCTGAAGTTGAGGACAAGATGGATCATAAAAATTTAAACGAAGAAGTACCAGAATTTGTTGAAATGATTCCAACTGCAGAAAATATAGCTATAGTTATTTACAATAAACTTAAACCGCACCTGAATTCAAAACACTCTTTAGAGGTAACTTTATATGAAACTCCAAGAAACTTTGTTAGTTATTCGGGATAAAACCCTTTTTTTAGTTTTCATTTAAAAAAATATTTATCTTCAATAATTATTTTAACTAGTCAAGATGCCAAGTATAAAACTTTTAAAAAAAGAAATTAATAGTGACATAGGAGACCTTATTGAGGAGATTTATGTTTGGGAGTTATCAAATCCTAATGGTGATCTAGGCAAAAGTGAAAAACTAGTTGAAGAAGCGGTACAAGCCTTTAATAATTTAATAGTTATGATTAATGCTGTTAAAGGGGACAACAAAAAGGCACAGTTTAAAGAAATCGAAAAAGAGCGAAAGAAAGTTATGGAATCGTTACTTAAAAAATCGGCAGCACTTTAATTTGATTCCATTTTTCGCCTTCTTTCAAGTAAGTTTAAAAACTCAATGCCATATTTAGATGCTTTGACCTCATCTGTCAGTTTATTTGCAATCGAGTCTAATAATATCAAATTCGCATCATATACTTGAGTTATTGCTAGGTAAGGAGCAATATTTTGATCAGGGTTTTGCGCAGCAAAATTTATTGTATAGAGGTATCTTCTGTTCAAAAGGTTATCTATTTTTTTCTCTATTGAATCTACTCTTTCAATTTTTTTTTCTGCTTTTGCTACATACAGTTCCTTTAGTAAATCAAGGTTTTTGTCATTAAACTTTCTACTCATCGATTGATATTTTTGAAGCAATTCTTGATTCTTTGAACCAGAAATTTTTGCACTGCTTTCAAATGTTTTGAGTAGTGTATTAATTTCTATTGTGCCTTTTTCACCAAAAAATAAAATACGGTCATTTAGGCTGTCACCATCATCTTTGTTTAGGTAAAGGTAAAAAACTTCAGGGGATTTAATAGGCGTTTGAAATCTAAACTCAGGTGAGCCATCTACAAAAGTTGAATCAAGATTTATTAACATAGTATCTTTAATTCTTTGAAGATATAGCTTACCTTTTCTTAGTCCCTTTATACTCCCTTTTACAATCATGAGGTCATTAAAATTGGATTTTTCATTTTGATTGCAAGAAAACATAAAGCTGCCTAAAAAAGTAATCAGAAAATATTTTTTGAGTTTCAACATTTCAAATATTTAACCAATATGTAAATTTCAAGTTAAAGCTACGATATCTTGGTGAAAAATTATCCGTACTAATATAATTATCGTTATAAACCAAAAATAAATCTGAAAGAGGAGCAAAACGCCACTGCATTCTTGAGTTCACACCCAAATTTTCTCCTTGTGAGTTGTATTGAATGAAGGTGGTCCATGTTATGGTTTTTGTAAAAGTAAAATCAATTTTGGGACTTATTAACCAAATATTTTTTGATGTGTAAGGATTTGGGAGTTTTATAGAATTGAAATTTACAATTAAACTCGCGTTAACTATGGGTTGTTTTCGCCAGTTAAATTCATTTTCAAGAGTAAATTTGGTTCCATTAAAAAAAGTCCCATAAGAAATTTTAGAGTCAAGATTAAAAATTTTTCTTCGATCAGATCGATAACCAAATTCTATGTCACCATACGAATAGTCAGAATTAGCGGGAAGGTTAGCTCCTTCGAAACTTCGAGTAGGGTCAAAATCTGAAACTAGATATATATATCGGTTTATGTATTGAAGAGATAAACTGCTAGTATTAAGAAACCTTTTTTGAATAGTCGAAATAAATACTCTATCTGTCATAACATAATCTTCTGCTGTATCATAAACAAAAAAACCTCTTTGCATGAAGCTATAACTTGTTATCTCAGGATTTTCGGGATATAATCTAAAGGTGTATTCTGGTGTGAGTTTTAAAAAGCCAGTACGCCTATAAAAACCTAAATTAGATCTGAAATCATCTCCACCATGAATTAAACCCATTCCAATTTTATGATTGAGGGTGTTTCTTTGAATATTTAATCCACTAATATAATCATCTCCATCTAAGCCCTCCGTAAAGGATTTATGCAAATATGCACGCCCTGACCACCTGCTATCAGAAGATGCTAAATTGTACTCTATTCCTGTAACACTGTTTTTTCTTTCTTCATTATTTAAAAATCCATACTCTTTTACAGCGCTTCGATCCATAAAAAAGAAACTAATATTAGATCTTTCAAATACTTTTTGTCTTAATGTAAAAACTGTATTTAAATTTGAAGCAATTTCATTTTTCAGATCTTCATCGGTAAGTATACTTAAAAAACCAACCCTTAGATTTGAATTTAATTTACCGCTTAACCTAGCTCCATAAATAATTTTATTTTCTATTGTATTTCCATTTAAATCCTCAGCAACACCTATTCGTCTGGAGAAAAAAGGGACAACATCTCTCACAGTTCCAAAATCATTAAAAAGATCGTTGTTTTGAGTGAAGAACTGACGTTTTTCAGGAAGTGCAATTGCAAAACGAGTAAGATTTACTATTTGATCATCTGCTTCAACTTGTGAAAAGTCAGGGTTAAAAGTAAGATCTAAATTTAAAGCATTTCCTATAGGAATCTTTGCATCTCCTCCTATCCCTGTATTTAAATTAGAAGATAGATTTAGGAAATCTTTTTGAGCAATACCGCTTATGTATGGGATTAATGAAATCGGGTTACGAGCCTTTTTAAGGGATTTTTCAAAAATCATTTTACCCATAAATCCTAAATTTCCTATAAGTTGGTTCTGGGGAGTTTTTGCCCACACACTATATTCATTATTTTGTGTATTTACTCTGTAAATATTGAAGCGCCATGACTTACTATTATTGTTGTAAAAAAAGGAAGCAAAAGGAATTTGAATTTCTACAGAATATAAATCTTCGAATATTTTAGACTCGACAAGCCATTTTGTATCCCATGTGTAGCTTCGATCAGTTCTATAATTTTGATTTCCGCCTGAAATAAGACCTTCATTTTTAAGTCCCAATGGATTAGTTGAGAATGAAAAAGCATTTGTACCGTCACTAAATGTATCAAAAAGAAGGGTAATAAAGTCAGCTCCGTAAGTATTGAAGTCACGTTTTAAACTTGGTGTACTAAAATTTTTTCCTTCTGTTAGTGATTCAACAAGTATGTATAAATTTTTCTGATTTTTAAGAATTTTGAATCTAGTTTGTTTTTCCGCTTTTAAACTATCATTTGGCCTCCATAACCAAAATTCTGATTGCCATTCGGCTAAATCCCATTCTTTTTCATTTCCAATCCCATCAATATTTATATTTGATTCAATACTCTTAATTACAAATTCTTTCTCATTCTGAGCATAACAAAATAAAGCTTCAAATAAAAATATGGACAATAAGATTCTTTGAATTTTCAAAATGTAATTTTTTAAAAGATTATAAAATTAGCAATCTTTTACATAGAAGACCTCATTGCAAAAAAGAGATTAAATTATATTTAACCATGATTTTAAAACTAATATTCATTTATAACTTTTTTCTGGGATATTTTTTAACAAATGATATTTTGTGGGGTAAAACGGGACACCGAGTTGTAGGTGAGGTTGCATCAAAATACATCTCAAAAAATACTAGAACTTCACTTGATAAAATTTTGGAAGGCCAAAGCCTTGCTTATATCTCAACTTATGCTGATGAAATTAAATCAGATAAAAAATATTCCAAGTATAATGTTTGGCACTATGCAAATCTTAATCTAAACGAGACCTACCAATCAAGCTACAAAAATCCAAATGGTGACATCGTCAAAGCTATAAAAACGTGTATTGAAATTTTAAAATCGAAATCTTCAACAAAAAAAGAAAAACAATTTTATTTGAAATTGTTAGTTCACTTTGTGGGTGATTTACATCAACCATTACATTTAGGTAAAAAAGAGGACAAAGGTGGAAATGATATTGATATTTTATGGTTTGGAAAAAAATCCAATCTTCACAGACTTTGGGATAGTGATATAATAGATAGTAGTAAATTTAGTTTTAGTGAATTAAGTCAAAATTTACCAGCTATATCTATTGAAAAAAGAAAAAAAATTGCATCAGGTTCTTTGGACTCGTGGATTCAAGAAACGCATGCTTTAACTCGAAAAATTTATGCAGAATTGCCCGAAAATAAAAATCTTGGATACAAGTATAGCTATGAGAATTTCGAAATAATAAGGTACCAATTATTAAAAGCTGGTTTAAGATTAGCTTTTATTTTAGATGATATATTTAAATAATCTTACGAAAAGTTAAATTGATTCTTATTCCAACAGCCTGTGTAGTTTTTGCAATTTGGTGTAACCAGTGTGTTTGAGTTTCACCTTCCATAAAAAAAAGGCTTCCAGACTTTAAAAGAATTTTATATCGTAACTCTTTTTTCCCCCTATGTTTTAGGTGGAAAAATCGATTTGAACCGAAACTTACCGAAGCTATAATGGGGTTTTTACCTAATTCCTTTTCGTTGTCAGCGTGCCAACCATTACTATCGTTACCATCACGATATTGGTTTATTAATACAGTTGTAAATAAGGTATTACTAACCTTATGTATACGATTCTGAATTTCCGATAATAAATGAGTCATTTTTTCCGGATACATCTTAATTCCCGAGTAGGAATAAGGTGCAGTGTTATTCGCGTACAGTGCTGTTAGTCTGGGTTGCATGTATGTTTTTCCGTAAACTTTAATTTTGTCTTGTTGCCAAATAGTCGTGTCTAGAATTTGATTAAAATAATTATCTGCTTCATTTTTATTAAAAAAAGATTCGAAGTACCTTAATTTTGCGCCTGGCAAATTTAAGGGAGTACCATCACCTAAAATATCTAAAGGTTTAAGCATTATTTAATTAGTTGTAAAAAATATTTAATCCAGTTTTTTACTTGATTAAATCCACGCTCCTTTGAATAAACTGTGTTAAAGCCTCACCCTTTAGAAGGTTTTGTGAAAGTTTCGCTAAATCTAACGCCTGCTTTATGAGATGTTCTTTTTTCTTTTTGGTTTTAGTATTTAAAATCTGACCGACCAGTTCATGATTTGTATTCACAACTAAGTTGAACATTTCGGGCATATTACCCATCAGTCCCCCACCACCATTTTGTTGCATTTCTTTCATTCGACGCATAAATTCAGGTTGCGTGAGAACAAATGGCATACTTTTACTATCCAAAGATTCTAATTGTACAGTATATCCACTTTCTTTGACAACATTCTCTATAAGAGGTTTCAAAGTTTCTTTTTCTTTGTCTGAAAGTTTAGACACAGTGGCTTCATCCTTTTTTATAAGGTTTTCCAAAGTATCACCATCAACCCTAGAAAAAGAAACTTTTTCTTTTTTACCTTCTAATTTTTGGATTAAGTGTCCAATAATGGGTGAGTCCAAAAGCAATACTTTATAACCTTTGCTCTTGGCCTGTTCAATATAACTATGTTGCGAATCAACATCAGATGCATAGAGAATGATTAGTTTATCATCTTTATCAGTTTGATAATCCTTTATTGAATCTTTAAGTTCGTCAAAGGTTAAATATTCTTTATCTGTAGTTGGATATAATGCAAAGCTTTCTGCTTTATCAAAAAACTTATCTTCACTTAACATTCCATATTCAATCACGACTTTTATATCGTTCCACTTTTCTTCAAATGATTTTCTATCTTTTTTGAATAAACTACTTAGTTTATCTCCAACCTTCCTTGTTATGTAATTACTAATCTTTTTAACAGCACCGTCTGCCTGCAAATAACTCCTTGAGACATTAAGTGGTATATCAGGTGAATCAATTACACCTCTTAGTAAAGTTAAAAACTCAGGAACAATTCCCTCAACATTGTCTGTTACGAAAACCTGATTTTGATAAAGTTGAATCCGATCCTTTTGAATATTAATATCATTTTTTATTCTTGGAAAATACAATATGCCTGTAAGATTAAATGGATAATCAACGTTTAGGTGAATATTAAATAAAGGTTCTTCAAATTGCATAGGATAAAGTTCTCTGTAAAAAGATTGATAATCTTCATCCTTTAGATCAGAGGGCTTTTTCGTCCAAGCAGGCTCTGAATTATTAATTATGTTATCAACAGTTTTAGTTTCGGGCTTTGCATCATCTGGAGAATTTTTAGGTAACGGTATTGTTTCTTCTTTAGTTCCAAACTTAATTGGTATAGGCATGAATTTATTATATTTAGATAGAAGCTCTTGAATGCGATTTTCCTCCAAAAACTCCTTTGAATCTTTATCAATATGAAGAACAATTTCAGTACCCCTATCTTTTTTATTTGCTGTCTCAATGCTATACTCTGGTGACCCATCGCAAATCCAATGTGCCGCTGCATCTTTACTATAAGATTTTGTTATTATCTCTACTTTATCTGCGACCATAAAAGCAGAATAAAAACCTAGACCAAAATGACCAATTATTCCACTATCTTTTGCTGAATCTTTATACTTTTCCAGAAATTCCTCAGCACCAGAAAAAGCAACATCGTTAATATATTTTTGAACTTCCTCTTTAGACATTCCAATACCCCTATCGATAATGTGGAGCTTTTTTTCTTTCTTATCAATTTTAACCTCTATTTGTAAGTTACCTAGATCACCTTTTATTTTGCCTATACTACTTAGATGTTTTAATTTTGTTGTTGCATCAGTTGCATTTGATATTAATTCTCTAAGAAATATTTCTTGATCACTGTATAAAAATTTTTTTATTAATGGAAAAATATTTTCTACAGAAACGTTTATTTTACCTTTACTCATATTTAATTTAATTTATTTTAGAAATGTCAAAAAAAATACCATTGTTGAATTCTGTGACAAAGTGACATTTGATATTTTAATTATTGTTAAATATTAAAATAAAAAAATTAACCAAATTATATTTGTCTTTAAAAATTTATTAATGAAAAAGAAATTTAAAAATATAAAAGAGAAAATATTTGATGAATATTCAAAACTTGCATTGGAAGGAAATGGTCAACTCAAATCGGTTTATCTATTTTGTAAAAAAACAAACATTAAAGAGACTGAATTTTATGATCACTTTGGATCTCTAAATCATGTTAGAGACCAAATATTCTGCCAATTTTATAATAATACTTACGAATTAATAAGTAATTCAAAAGAATTTTCCTCTCAATTACCGAAAGAAAAATTACTAACTTTTTATTTTACTTTTTTTGAGGTACTTAAACTAAACAGGAGCTATGTTCTACTTGAATTAGGTGAATTTGAAAATAATATTCAAAAACTTTCAATTCTAAGAGGACTAAGGTCACTGTTTAAAGAATTTACAACAAATCTTATTGAACAAGGGAACGCATTAAAAAAGTCAAACTTTACAAAGCATCCATCAAAAATTTTTTCTGAAGGGGCATGGATTCAGTTTTTATTTTTAATGAGATTCTGGATTGAAGATAGATCACCTGGATTCGAAAAGACTGACATTGCAATTGAAAAATCTGTAAGATCCGTTTTTGATTTATTTGATAACACACCATTAGATAGTATTGTAGATTTTGGCAAGTTTCTTTGGGAAGAAAAAATTAAAACGAATTAATTGAAGACACTAAATTCAATTCCAACAAATAAGATTGAACGAGCAACTAAACTAGTAGGTACTGGGGTAAAGTTGGGGGGTAATTATTTAAGATATTATGGCGAAAAATTTATTTTTGGTCAAAACGACAGGTCACGTCTCGATGAAAAAAATGCAAGTGACATTTATGATGGTTTAAAAGAGTTGAAAGGAAGTGCATTAAAGCTCGCACAAATGTTAAGTATGGAGAAAAATCTTTTACCAAAGGCTTATGTTGAAAGATTTAGCTTAGCTCAATTTTCTGTTCCTCCTTTATCCTGGCCATTAGTCAAGAAATCTTTAAAGAGATACTTAGGGTCTGATCCGGAAAATATTTTTGACACATTCAATGTAAAATCTGAGAATGCTGCAAGCATCGGCCAAGTTCATCGAGCAACAAAAAATGGTAAAAAGCTAGCTGTAAAAATTCAATATCCCGGGGTTGCGAATAGTATAAGTTCTGATTTATCAATGGTTAAACCAATCGCGCTAAAAATTTTTAACTTGAAAGGCAAAGACATAGAAAAATATTTTCAAGAAGTCAAATATAAGTTGCTTGAAGAAACCGACTATGAAATTGAACTTAAAAACAGCCAATTCATCTCTAAAGCTTGCAGTAAAATACCGAATTTAATTTTTCCTAACTATTATCCTGAATTGACCACAAAAAAAACTTTGACAATGGATTGGATGGAAGGAACACATCTTTCGGAGTTTGTAAAAAAAAATAAAACAAAGAATAATGACAATAAATTAGGTCAAACCCTTTGGGACTTTTATATGTTTCAAATCCACGGTTTAAAAAAAGTTCAGGCTGATCCACACCCCGGAAACTTTTTAGTTTCAAAGAAGGGATCTTTGATTGCCATAGATTTTGGATGTATAAAAGAAATACCTGAGAATTTTTATGTTCCATATTTTGAGCTTTCAAAAAAAGAAAATATTGAAGACTTGAAAATTTTCAGAGGATTATTAAAAGAACTTGAGATCCTTACCCCTTACGATACGAACGAAGAAGCCACTTTTTTTACAAGTCTGTTTCAAAAAATGATGCGCTTATTTACTCTCCCTTTTCAAAGTAAATATTTTGATTTCTCAAACCAACGATTTTGGGAAAAAATTTCAGGGCTTTTAAATGAATTTACTGAAGACCCAAAGTTGAGGAAATTGAACGGAAATAGAGGATCAAAACATTTCATATATATCAATCGTACTTTTTTTGGATTATATCACCTTCTTCATGATTTAAATGCAAAAATCAAAACAGATTCTTATCAAAAATATATTTAATTAAAGCTCCTGTTTGCATGGATTTTTATTTAAAAAATGTATTTTCCCATTAAATTGATTTAAATGTATAATTCAAAAATTATAGGATTAGGTAAATATTTACCTGATAATATAGTTTCCAACACTGATCTAGAAAAAATAATGGATACTACTGATGCTTGGATACAAGAAAGAACTGGAATTAGAGAAAGAAGGCACATTGTAAAGGGAAGTGAAGATACTACATTTACAATGGGTGTGAAAGCATCAAAAATTGCAATTGAGAGGGCAGGTATAACATCTAAAGAAATTGATTTGATCTTGTTTGCTACTTTAAGCCCAGATTACTATTTTCCTGGTTCAGGTGTATTAGTCCAAGATGCATTAGATATCCCAGATTGTCCAGCAATGGATATTCGCATGCAGTGTTCAGGATTTATATATGCTGTTGCCACTGCAGATCAATTTATCAAAACAGGTATGTACAAAAATGTTTTAGTTATAGGATCAGAATATCACTCAGGAGGATTAGAAATGAATACAAGAGGAAGAAACATTTCAGTAATTTTTGGAGATGGTGCAGGTGCGATTGTAATGACACGTTCTGAAAATAAAAATAAAGGTATTTTGCATTCTCAACTTCACTCTCAGGGGAAATATGCAGAAGAACTTTCTTTAATTGGTCCAAATACTAGACGCTGGGTTCCAGAAATTTTGGAAGAAAATGATCCTGATGATGTTTCTTATTTTCCTCATATGAATGGTCAGTTCGTTTTTAAAAATGCTGTCATCAGATTTTCTGAAGTCATTAATGCTGGTTTAAAAAAGACTGGTTGGCAACCGAGCGATATTGATATGTTAATTCCACATCAAGCAAATCTTCGAATTTCTCAATTTGTTCAAAAAAAGTTTGGTTTAAGAGATGATCAAGTTTTTAATAACATACAAGTTTATGGAAATACGACTGCTGCTTCAATACCTATTGCTCTGACAGAGGCCTGGGAGGGGGGTAAAATAAAAGAAGATAGTAAGGTAATCTTAGCTGCTTTTGGAAGCGGTTTTACATGGGGTAGTATTTCTATAAAATGGTAAGTTTAAAGACACTAGTTATTGGCGCTTCAACCAATCCAAGTAGGTACTCCTATAAAGTAGTTACGATATTAAAGAGCAAAAATATTTCAGTAGTACCAATGGGTTTAAACCAGGGGAAAATTGATTCTATAGAGATTGTCTCACCCTTAAAACCCCAAGAAAACATTCATACGGTATCTCTTTATATCCGACCAATTTTACAAGAAGAATATTTTGATTTTGTTATAAGTCTAGAACCTAAAAGAGTATTGTTTAATCCAGGTACAGAAAATCATAGATTCAACAAGTTACTAGATGAAAAAAATATTTATTGGGAAAACGCCTGTAGTCTAGTACTTCTTTCTACGAATCAATACTAATCCTAAAAATGTTAAAAGACCATTTAAGGGAAGCAATTCGTAACCTAATTCATAACCACCTAAAAAACTTGAATCCAAATAACCTAGTGTGGTTATAAACACTAGAACAAACAAAAGTACAGGCCATAATAAATTCTCCTTTATTTTGTAATTAGTAAAGATGCCAAATGAAAAGAGTCCTAGGAGTGGTCCGTAGGTGTACCCAGCAACTGTTAAAAGACCATCAATTACATTACGATCCAAGATGTATTTGAATGAGATTACTATAATTATTAATAATAAACTCATACCAATGTGAATTTTCTTTCGAGTGTTCTTTTGATCAATTGGATTCTTTTTTTCAAAATTTAGAAAATCTACGCAAAAAGAAGTTGTTAGTGATGTAAGTGCACTGTCAGCGCTACTATATGCTGCAGCTATTAAGCCTAAAATAAATGTAATTGCGACTCCAAAACCGAGATTACCATTTAATGCGATTTCTGGGAATAGTAGATCAGTTTTTGGACTTCCATCCACATAAGGAACATTTATCCCTTGTTTTCCTGCATAAATGTATAATAAAGCGCCGAGAAGCATAAATAGCCCTGTTACAATTACCAATACAAAACTGAATATGACCATATTCTTTTGCGCATCTTTCAAATTCCGACAACTCAAATTCTTTTGCATCATATCTTGGTCTAAACCTGTCATACATATTGTTACAAATGCACCGCCAAGGATTGATTTTATAAAGTAATTACGACTCAATATTGAGTCACTCACAAAAACTTGACTGTAATTTGATAACTCTTCAGAAAATATAAATTCATAAAAAGTAAAGCCAAGAGCTTCATTTATGTAATAAATTGATAATATAACTGATAAAATCATGAGACTGGTCTGAAGTGTATCTGTAAATACAATTGTCTTTATTCCTCCTTTTTGAGTATATATCCAAATCAATATTATCGATATTACTACAGTTACTTCAAATGGTACGTTCCAGGTTTTAAAAATAAATTGTTGTAAAACAATTGAAACTAAAAATAATCGAAAAGCAGCACCTAGAACTCTTGATAGAAAGAAAAAAAAAGCTCCTGCAAAATGACTCTTTTTACCAAATCGGATTGAAAGATATTCATAAATAGATGTTACATTATTATTGTAATAAACAGGGAGCAAAATATAAGCAACTATAATATAGCCTATCAGGTATCCTAAAACTACTTGAAAATATGTAAACTGAGAAGCTTGAACCCATCCAGGCACTGATATAAAAGTAACCCCAGATAAAGATGCTCCAACCATTCCGAAGGCAACAAGATACCATGGAGAATTACGATTAGCTGTAAAAAATGTTTCATTTGAATCTTCTTTTGATACTAAAAATGAGATTACCATCAAAACAAAGAAATATCCTACTATAAGAAAAAGAATGAAGGTGGGAGTAATCATTGATGAATCATTTTTAAACTAATATACAAAAACTAAAAGCCTAGATTTTTGTAAATTTATTTATGAATTTTTCTTCAAAATTACTCGAAAATGCTGTTCAAGAAATTGCTCAACTTCCAGGAATTGGACGAAGGACGGCTTTGCGGCTAGCACTTTATCTACTTAAACAGCCTAAAGATCAAACGCTAGCACTTTCCAAGTCTCTAAATGACCTTAGAGAATTTGTTATGTTTTGTGAAAGTTGTAACAATTTATCTGACCAGAAACTTTGTGAGATATGTTCTAATTTAAAACGTAACAAAAAAATTCTTTGTGTTGTTGAGGATATTCGTGATGTAATGGCAATCGAAAATACGGGCCAATTTCAAGGGATATATCATGTTTTAGGTGGAATAATTTCACCTATGGATGGTATAGGTCCAAAAGATTTAAAAATTGATTCGTTGGTTGAAAAAGTTAAAACTGGAGATGTAGAAGAAATAATTTTTGCTCTAAGCGCCACTATGGAAGCTGATACAACAAATTTTTATATATACAAATTAATACAGCCTTATAGTGTTAAAACATCAACAATAGCAAGGGGAATACCAGTAGGAGATGAATTAGAATATACCGATGAGGTCACACTAGGAAGATCAATTTTAGCTCGAATTCCTTTTGAATCCTCTATGACGAAAAATTGATTTTTGAGATAATATTTTGGTCAATAATAAATTCATTATTGCCAAGTAAAAATTGATATTTTTGCAAAACTAAATATTATATGGGACAATATCATTTTAAATTACCTAAAATGGGTGAAAGTGTGACTGAAGCAACTGTAACTAAATGGTTAAAGCAGGTAGGTGATAAAGTAATATTAGATGATCCTATTGTTGAAATTGCGACTGATAAGGTTGATACCGATGTAATTTCTGAAGTTGAGGGTGTTATTTTGGAACAGCGATTTAAAGAAAATGATGTCGTTCAGGTTGGAGAAACGCTTTTAGTAATTGAGACAGAAGAAGAAATAGATTCTATATCATTACCAGATCAGAGTAAAAAGCCTACTGAGCCCGAAAAGAATAAAAAATCAGAAAATGAGGTAGTGGCCTCTATTTTGGAAGAAGAAATGGATTCAATAGATAATTTAATAACTTCTCCGGTTGAGCCTTCAAAACGTTTTTATTCTCCTCTTATTAAAAGCATTTCAAAAAAGGAGGGAATCCTTCAAGAAGAATTAGATAGAATTCCAGGTACAGGAAAAAACCAACGTTTAACAAAAAGCGATTTACTTGATTATTTAAAAAATAGACCTTTTAAAGATTCTTCTAAAACTGAGGTTTATGCAAAATCATCTAATGACTTAACCCCGTCAATTGAAAACCCTATTGTCACGGAACCACTTTTAAAAGGACAAAATCAGATTTTAGAAATGACACGAATGGAGAAGTTGATATCCGAACACATGAAATCAAGTATAGAAACTTCGGCCCATGTACAGTCTTTTATTGAAGCAGATGTGACAGATCTCTGGGATTGGCGTGAAAAAGAGAAAGAGTTATTTTTAAAACGTGAAAATGAAAAACTAACTTTTACCCCCCTGTTTGTAACTGCAATTATAAAAGCTCTTAGGGACTATCCAATGTTAAACAGTAGTGTTGAGAATGAAAGGATAATTATAAAAAAAGAAATTAATATTGGAATGGCTACTGCATTACCAGACGGTAATTTAATCGTCCCAGTTATAAAAAATGCAGATCACTTAAATTTGGTAGGTCTTACTAAGGCTGTTAATGATTTGGCTAATCGTGCACGAAAAAATCAACTAATACCAGAGGAGGTTCAAGAAGGTACATATACATTTACTAATATTGGAAATTTTGGATCCATTATGGGTACACCAATTATAAATCAGCCACAAGTAGGGATTCTTGCAATTGGTATAATTAGAAAAATGCCATCAGTTATAGAAACGCCAAATGGTGATTTTATAGGTGTAAGAAGAAAAGTAATTTTATCCCACAGCTACGATCATCGTATTATAAATGGTGCAACTGGAGGTCTTTTTGTTAAACGTGTAGCAGAATATCTTGAAAATTGGAATGAAAATTCTCCCTTCTAAACAAGTATACAAATGAAATTAAAATTAACTAAGCCACTTTGTTTTTTTGACTTGGAAACAACTGGGACTGACGTAAGCAAGGACCGCATAATAGAAATTGCAATAATCAAAGTTAATACTGATGGCTCAAGAGAATCACTTGAAGTTAGATTAAATCCTGGGATTCCAATACCTCCTGAATCTACTCTAATACACGGGATAACCGATGAGATGGTTGCCAATGAACCAAAATTTAAAGATAAAGCTAGAAATATATACAATTTCTTAAAAGGCTGTGATTTAGCTGGTTTTAATTCAGACAGATTTGACATACCCCTTCTAGTTGAAGAATTATTAAGAGCAGACTTAGATTTCGATTTTAAAAATACAAAGACAATTGATGTACAAAATATATTTCATAAAATGGAGGCAAGGACTCTTTCTGCTGCGTTAAAGTTTTATTGTGATAAGGAGCTCACTGATGCTCATACTGCTATCGCAGATGCAAAAGCGACACTCGATGTTTTGCTTGCACAATTAGATCGTTATTCAGAATTAGAACCGAATGTAGATTTTTTGAATGATTTTAGTACCAGAAAAAAAACAGCTGATTTTGCAGGGTTTCTAATTTACAATAAAGATGATGAAATTTGTTTTGGTTTTGGTAAGCATAAAGGGAAAAAAGTTAACGAAATAATTAAAGAAGAGCCTGGATATTTTGGATGGATTTTAAATGCTGACTTCCCAAGATATACTAAGAAGATTTTAACAGAAATAAAGTTAAATTCAATGAACACTAAAGAATAAATTTGTGAAAATTATTTGTGTAGGAAGAAATTATGTCGATCATATTGAAGAATTAAAAAATGATAAACCGGATGAGCCTATATTATTTATTAAACCCGACACTTCAATCATTCAAAAAAAACAGCCATTTTTTTTCCCTCATTTTACAAATGATATTCACTATGAGGTAGAACTTTTAGTCAGAATTAATAAAATTGGTAAACATATTCAAACCAAGTTTGCCCCAAAGTATTACGATGAAATAGGTCTGGGAATTGATTTCACCGCTAGATCACTACAAAATGAATTAAAATCTAAAAGCCTACCATGGGAGAAGGCAAAATCTTTTGACGGCTCAACCTTAATTGGCGATTGGTTTTCAAAGAAAGAATTTAAAAATATAAATAACATCAATTTTTCTTTAGAAAGAAATGGTTCTAAAGTTCAAATTGGGAATACAAATAAAATGTTATGGAAGATAGATGAGCTAATTAGCTATGTCTCAACATTTTTTACTCTAAAGATTGGTGATATTCTATTTACTGGAACTCCCTCAGGTGTTGGGAACATACATAAAAATGATAATTTAAGGGGTTATTTAGAAAGAAAAATAGCTTTTTCAATTAATATTAAATGAAAGCAGAACTTATAACTATAGGTGATGAAATTCTCATTGGTCAAATTGTAAATACTAATTCTGTATTTTTAGCAAAAGCACTAAATAATATAGGAATTGAGATTGTACAAATTACAAGTATTTCAGATAAAAAAGACGATATTATAAGTGCACTTAAATTGTCAGGAAAAAGGGCAAAACTTGTAATTCTAACTGGTGGATTAGGACCAACTAGTGATGATCTTACAAAACAAACTTTGTGTTCTTTTTTTAATGATAAATTGATTGAGAACAAAGAAATACTTGACCACATTGAAGAAATCTTCCAAAAATATGTCACAACTCCAATAAATGATCAGAACAGGAAACAAGCTTTACTTCCATCCAAAGCAAAAATTTTCAAAAATAATTATGGAACAGCTTCAGGAATGTGGTTTGAAAAAAATGGACAGGTAATTATTTCTTTACCAGGTGTACCTTTTGAAATGAAATCATTAATGACCAATGAAGTAATTCCTAAACTACAAAATCATTTTACCCGTCCATTTATAGTTCATAAAACAATAATTACCTATGGTTTAGGCGAAAGTGCAATCGCAGAAATAATTTCTACTTGGGAAAATTCTTTACCAGATGACCTAAAACTAGCATACTTACCTAATTTAGGTAGAGTTAGACTTCGCATTTCTGGAAAAGGACCGGATAGAAAGTCAATCAATGATAAGATAGATAGGGAAGTAGACAAACTTTTACCCCTAATTAAAGATATTTTTGTTGGTTATGAAGATGTATCTTCTTTTGAGGAAAAAATACAAGCACAATTTTTATTAAAAAACAAGACTTTATCTTTAGCAGAAAGTTGTACAGGTGGTGAAATATCAGCACGTTTGGCTAAAGTACCAGGGGCTTCAAAATATTTCGTAGGCAGTATTATTTCATATCAAACCCAATCTAAATCCGATTTGCTTTCTGTTCCAAAAAACATTATTGAAAAAAACTCAGTTGTTAGTAAACAAGTTGCTGAAATGATGGCTCAAAACGTACGTAAAAAATTTAATTCCAGTTTAGGTGTTGCAACTACAGGTAATGCTGGGCCTTCCAAAGGTGATTCAGATGCTGAAATTGGAACTGTTTGGATATCAATATCATCAGATAAAAGAATTATAAGCGAAAGATTTACATTCGGTAAGCATAGAGAAAGGGTAATTGGAAAAGCAGTGAACAAGGCACTAGAGATGGTTTACAGAGAAATAATATAAAATTCTTATTTTTCAAAAAACAATTTTGAAACTGTTTAAAAAACAGTAAATTTGCAGCCGTATAAATTTATTATGTCAAAGGTTTGTCAAATTAGCGGAAAGAAAGTTATGTTTGGAAATAATGTTTCAAAAGCATTGAACCGAACAAGGCGACGCTTTGATGCAAATATAATCAGAAAACGTTTTTTTGTTCCTGAGGAAGATAAGTGGGTCACACTCAATGTTTCAACAGCTGTCTTGAAAACCATTAATAAAAAAGGTATCTCAGCAGTTTTAAAAGAAGCTAAGAGAAAAGGTAATTATAAGGGTTAGATTTTATGGCTAAAAAAAGTAATAGGGTACAGGTCATTCTAGAATGCACGGAGCACAAAGATTCAGGTTTACCGGGAACGTCACGCTACATTACAACAAAAAATAAAAAGAACACCCCAGAACGTCTTGAAGTAAAAAAATTCAACCCAATTTTAAAAAAAATGACTGTTCATAAAGAAATCAAGTAATAATGGCTAAGAAATCAGTTGCTTCACTACAAACAGGATCAAAAAGATTAACAAAAGCTATAAAAATGGTAAAAAAGCCTGGTAGCAATTCTTATAGTTTTGTTGAAACTATCTTACCACCAGATTTGGTATCTGATTGGCTTAGTAAAAAATAGAATAAACTACTTTTAAAAAAAAAGCTACTACTGACAGTAGCTTTTTTTATTTTTATATATGGGAAGGCTTAAAGACTTTTTTACAAAAAAGGATGAAAAAAAATTAGAAGAAGGACTATCTAATACGAAAAAGTCTTTTTTATCTCGATTAGGATTAATAGTAGCCGGTAAAACAAAAATAAGTGATGATTTTTTAGATGAACTTGAATCAATTCTTATTCAATCTGATGTCGGGGTAGAAACAACTTTAAAGATTATTGATGCCTTGCAGAGAAGAACAGCAAAGGAAAAATATCTTAGTTTTGATGATTTGGTGAGAATGCTTTCCGAAGAAATTTCAAAACTCCTTAAAAAAACCAAAAACGAAGAAAATGATTCAAAAAAAAATAAACCTTATGTGATTATGGTTGTAGGTGTAAATGGAGTAGGTAAGACAACTACAATCGGAAAACTCGCATATCAATTTGGTGTACAGGGTAAAAAAATCGTAATTGGAGCCGCGGACACCTTTCGAGCAGGAGCTATAGATCAACTTCAAATTTGGGCTGACCGTGCTAATTCACCTCTAATAAGACAAGAGATGGGTAGTGATCCCGCTTCCGTTGCTTTTGACACTATTCAAGCAGCAAAATCTAAAGAGGCTGATTATGTCTTAATTGATACAGCGGGACGTTTACATAATAAGGTTAATTTAATGAATGAGCTATCAAAAGTAAAGCGAGTAATGTCGAAAGTAATTACTGAAGCACCACATGAAGTGCTTTTAGTTTTAGATGGTTCAACTGGTCAAAATGCCTTTCAACAAGCGAAGCAATTTATTGAGGTAACTGAGGTATCAAGCATAGCAGTTACGAAATTAGATGGAACTGCAAAAGGGGGAGTACTCATTGGTATATCAGACCAATTCGAAATTCCTGTGAAATACATTGGGGTTGGAGAGGGAATAGAAGATTTACAAGACTTTGACCCAGATAAATTTGTTAAAACATTATTTAGGAAATAAATAATCTAAAATGAAAATTTTTAAATTTTTTTCAATTTTAATCTTAATTCTAGGAGGTCTATATCTTGTAGGACCAAGAGTTGAAAGCCCTGACCTTAATATGACCCCAGTTGAAGTACCAAAAGAACTAAATACTTTAAAAAAATGGGTTTCTAATAAAGAAAAAGCATTAGGAAATGTTCGTCCGGGAAATGAATCTTATATAGAGTTTAATGACTCTATTCCAAAAAAAACTAAGTATAGTATTTTGTATTTACATGGTTTTACTGCCTCAGGAATTGAGGGAGATCCAGTACATCGAAAAATTGCTAAATTTCTTAATGCAAATCTTTATGTTCCAAGACTTTACGGTCATGGACTAAATGAAAAAGAACCAATGTTGAATTACAATAATAATGATTTTTGGGAATCTGCAAAAGAAGCTATATCCGTCGCAAAAGCTCTTGGAGATAGAGTAATTCTTCTTGGGACTTCTCATGGAGGTGTGCTCTCTTTGTGTTTTGGTAATGACCCGTCTATCGCTGCAATTTGTCTTTTTGCACCGAATATTGAGGTATATGATCCATTAGCAAAACTTCTTTCCAAACCATGGGGACTTCAAATGGCTCGTCTTGTAAGAGGCAGTAAATATCATAATATGAATAACATGAATATTGAAAAGAAAAAATATTGGACTTCCAAAATACGATTAGAAAGCACACTTCATATGCAAAAACTTTTAGATATTAAAATGAATAAATCAACATATGAAAAAATAAAGGTTCCAGTTTTTATGGGATATTATTATAAAAATGATAGTTTACAGGATAAAGTTGTATCTATACCTGCAATGTTAAAAATGTTTGATGATCTGGGTACTCCAAGCGAATTAAAGGTAAAAAAAGCGTTTCCTGATGCTGGTGATCACGTGATAACCTCCTATCTAAGTTCTAATAATCATGGGCAAGTAACTAAGGCGGTTCAGGATTTTTTGAAAAAAATATTATAGTATGCCCATCTGTAAATTTAGATTTTGGTTTCTAATAATATTCATTTTTAACATTTGCAGTATTGAAGAACAAAGCCTAGTAAAATGGGTACCCTATGACGAAACAGCTGAATTAAAAGATAATTCAAAAAACTCCTTAAAACGTTTACGTTTTCAGCGGATTCAGTCAAAGCATCAGGATAAAAACTCATTTTTTTCGCCTTTTAAAAAGGAACTTTTAGGCTTTACAAAAAAAGAATATGAAAGATTGAAGCCACTTATTTTAGAAAAAAGTATACTCGAAATACAAGATAACGTTCAAAAAGGCTTAGTATCATATGAAAAAATATGTTTATTCTATTTATTCCGTATGTACTATTTTGAAACCAATCGTGATACATATTTGAATGCTATAATTTCTCTTAACCCAGATGTTCTTAATAGAGCAAAGCAGCGAGACAAAGAACGAAAGAAACAAATAAATCATCCTTTATATGGAATTCCTATCCTTATAAAAGATAACATTGATGCTTTACCCATGAGTACAACTGCTGGTAGTGCAGCATTTAAAAATAACATTCCTAATAATGATTCATTTCTTGTCAAACGCTTAAAGGAAAAGGGAGCACTAATCTTGGGAAAAGTTAATTTGAGTGAATGGGCTTATTATTTTTGTCAAGATTGTCCATTAGGCTATAGTGCATTGGGTGGACAAACATTAAATCCATATGGGAGGAAAATTTTTGAAACTGGTGGATCAAGTTCAGGAAGTGGGGTAGCTGTGGCAGCAAACTATTCAGTAGCAGCTATTGGTACTGAAACTTCAGGCTCAATTTTATCTCCATCAGGAAAAAATAGTGTAGTAGGTCTCAAGCCAACTATAGGATCAATAAGCAGAAATGGAATAATTCCAATTTCAAGTAGTTTAGATACAGCAGGACCTATGGCTAAAAGTGTAATGGATACTGCCATATTAATGAATGCACTTGTAGGTTTTGACAGTACTGATGAGTATAGTTATAATAGCGAACCTATTTTTTATCAGGGATTAGATACAGTTACCTTACAGGGTAAAAGTTTTGGAATTTTTGAAAAATATGAAAAAGATAGTTTGGTTAAAGTTTCTTTAGATTTGATAAGAAAAGCAGGAGCAAAAATTATTAGTTTCAAAGCTCCTGAAATAGAACTACAAAATTTTATAAAGCTGCTTGATATAGATATGAAAAGTGATTTACCAAAATATATAAAAAACAGCACTAACAAAAAATTACCTTTTGATTCAATAAACGATATCGTAAATTTCAACAAAATGGATAGCCTACTCCATGCACCATATGGGCAAGAAAATTTTACCCGATTAGTTAAAGTAAATATTTCTCAAAATCAATTTAGAAAAACTAAACATGAAATGATGAAATTAGCTAAGAGCTATTTTAAGGTAATCAAAAGTCAAAATCTAGATGCTGTCATATCAATTGATAGTGAGGATGCTAAATTTGCAGCTCTTGCACATTTTCCTGCCCTAGGAATTCCAATGGGATATAAACGTAACGGTCAACCTCAAAATATAACTTTTATTGCTCCTTCAAAAAAAGAACAGATTTTATTAAACATTGGAGCAGCCTATGAAAAAATAAACCCAGTTCGTAATACGCCTGACTTATTTAAATAGTAATATGAGAACTAGATCAAAAAAAAGAAATAAGATAAATGTTATAACCTTAGGTTGTTCAAAAAACATTTATGATTCAGAGATTATAATCAAACAACTAGAAGCAAATAAGAAAAATGTAGTTCATGAAGAAAAAGGAAATATTGTAGTTATTAATACCTGTGGTTTTATAAATAATGCGAAGCAAGAGTCTATAGATACAATTTTAGAGCAAATTGAGTACAAGCAAACTGGTATAGTCGATAAGGTTTATGTAACAGGATGTTTAAGTGAAAGATATAAAAATGATTTAGAAAAAGAGATTCCCGATGTAGATCAATATTTTGGAACTACAGATTTACCTCAACTATTAAAGGTCTTAGAAGCTGATTACAAGCATGAATTAGTAGGAGAGAGAATCTTGACAACCCCTAAGCACTATGCTTATCTAAAAATTGCTGAAGGCTGCGATAGACCATGTTCTTTTTGTGCTATACCGTTAATGCGTGGTAAGCATCGATCAATTCCAATCGAAAAACTCCTAGACCAAGCTAAAAACTTAGCTAAAAATGGAGTGAAAGAATTAATTTTAATTGCTCAGGATTTGACTTATTATGGTTTAGATCTCTATAAGGAAAAAAGACTCGCACAATTACTTAGTGCCCTATCAAAATTAGATGGGATTGAGTGGATAAGATTACATTATGCCTTTCCAACAGGCTTCCCTGTAGATGTTTTAGAGGTGATGAGAAACGAACCTAGGATTTGTAATTATCTTGATATTCCACTTCAACATATATCTGATAAGATTTTAAAGTCAATGAGACGTGGCACTGATAAAGAAAAAACGACTTCACTTATTAAACGATTTAGAGAACTTGTTCCAGGTATTGTGTTGAGAACTACTCTTATTGTGGGCTATCCTGGTGAGACAGATAAAGATTTTGAAATTTTAAAGAAATGGGTGAAAAAGATGAGGTTTGATCGTTTAGGATGTTTTAAATATAGTCATGAAGAAGATACTCATGCATATCTTCTAAAAGATGATGTTCCCGAGGAATTGAAACAAAAAAGATTAAATGAAATCATGGAAATACAATCTAAGATTGCATTGAATAACAACGAAAAGCTTATAGGGAGAGTTTTCAAATGTTTAATTGATAGAAAAGAGGGAACAAATTTTATTGGTAGAACCTTTATGGATTCACCAGATGTTGATAATGAAGTACTAATAGATGCAAAAAAATTCTATGTCAAATTGGGAGAGTTTGTTAACATTAAAATCATCGGGGCTAATAATTTTGATCTGGCAGGTATTCCTGTTTGAGGTTTATTTAAATTGATATTTTGGTTTAAAAAAAGAGCGCATTTGAAAATAGTTGTTTACCACTATACCAAAACCCTCTAAATAAAGAATTGTCTACAAAATATATCAATTTGCCATCACCATAATTCTCTTGCCCAACAAGCAATGAATTCCTTTGTCTTTGCTTAGCTTTATATCCAATAAAACCTGAAATAGCATCTGCATCTTTATCAAGATAAAGCACATTTCCAGAATTTTCTAGAAGATAAAATGCATCAGTATTTAATTTTAATGTATAATATCTTTCCATTCCATAACCAATTGGATGGGTCTTATCCAAAGAAGCTTTAAAAATACTTCCACTTGTAGAGTCACTAATATCTGAACGCTCCATTTCTATATATGGAATTGTATTTTCAATTTGATTTTTAGGGTTCTTCTTTTTTAGGGAAAATTTTTCGGTATCAGTAAAAATATTTAATGCACCTGCAAGTGCGATTAATTTTCCGCCATCATGAATCCATTTTTCAATCTTTTTTCCATTAGTAAAGTTTTCAAAACTAGGGTAATCCCCACTTGGTAAAATTAAGACATCGATATCAGGGAGAACAGAAAGTAATTTTTTTTCATTAATCCGCAACAATGGGTATTTTAATTCTTGTTCAAAAAAGTGCCATAATTCGCCATAATTGTAAGGACTACTATTCTCACTCCTCAGTAATCCAACCCTCGGTATTTTAATTAATTTTATTTCGTCCGAACCCATATCGGGTCCTTTTTCAGAATATCCTGTATAAATATTATGTAATATTATTTTATGTTGATCTACAATTTCTTTAAGTTTTGTTAAGTATTGTTTGTTATCTAGATTGTCTGCCTTGAGAATAAAAATGCTTCCTACATCCCAATCTATTTTACTATTTGTTATAGGTAAAGTATTATATCTAATTTTAATACCTGATTTTATTAAATCAGAAAGAAATTTGATATCATCTAAACTTTTACAAACAAAACCAAATCCATATTTGTTTTCTTCCAAAACTATCTCTGAATTATTTAAAAATTCAAAAGGATTAGTTTTAAGCTCTTGTGTTGTAGCTATTGTTTTTAGACCATAGGCAAATGCTAAAGACCAAGCAGTTATATCATAAGTGAGTGAGTCATTTAGTTTTGTATTAGGTTCTAAAAGTATTTCTACCAATTTTCCTTTTACTTGATTTGTTGGTATAACTAGAGAGTTTTTTGAGAATTCAGTAGATTTATTTTTTTGCATTTGATAATCAAAGCCACGAATACTTGTATTTTCTGATAGTTTTTTGCTGATAATATTGTGTTTTTTAAAAAATTCAGCTAAAGAATTTATTTTATTTTGATTTCCCTCTAAAACAAAATTTTTGTATTTAAAGTTTTTATTATTAAAAAAAGACTGATAATTTTTATTTAAAAGTATCCTAAATTTTGCAGCCATTTCAACTGTTGATAGACCAGTAACGTGATGGTGCTCTATCCTATCTTTTAGTGTTACTTCAATATTTTCGTTATTTATTACCCCGAGTCCAGCAATCCCACCTCCTGCTTGTTCATAGGTCATGCCAATACTTCCTAAAAACATTGGATATGTATCTCCGTAGCTAGGATACAAAAGATCAAATTTTTCTTTTGTAAAGTATAACCATCCCTTTTCATCAAAGTATTTGGCATGATTTCTACCAATTATTTCTTGAAATTCTCTTTGAAATTTTGAAACGACTTCATGATAGGGCTCTACTGCAGGCGCAAAATAGTAAGGGCTATTAATTCCTTGTTCATGGAAGTCGACATGAATGTGTGGAAGCCAATCGTTAAATTTATTTATACGATTTTCGGTTTCGGTTTGTGTAACCCATGCCCAGTCCCGATTTAAATCAAAAGCATAATGATTTGTTCTTCCATTATGCCAAGGTTCGTCATGTTCTATGGAATTTTGATTTGTGTCATATGGTATACCTCTATTTTGTTTGTAAAAATTAACATAACGGTCTCTCCCATCAGGGTTGACACATGGATCAATTATTACAATGGTATCTAATAACCATTTTGTATGCTTAGTAATTAAATCATAAGCAGTTTTCATTGAAGCTTCTGAGCTTGACGATTCATTACCATGTATATTATAGCTTAACCAAACGATTGATTTATTTTCATTTTTAGGTCCTTTTATCGACCCACTATTTTGAAGATGGGATAAACGAATTTCTTCAAGATTTTCTAAATTTTTACGATTTGAAATAAAAATAAGTTGTAATTCTCTACCTTCATTACTTTTCCCATAAGGAATAATTTTAAGAAACTCAGAATTTTTCTCAAGATGGCTGAAGTAATCCAAAAGCTGGTGATGTAAATTAAAATAAGTTCCTAGCTCATATCCAAAAAAACTTTCAGGGCTTTTAGGCTGAGAATTTAGAAGGAATGAATTAAAAATTAACAGTAAAGAGATAATTTTTCTTCTCATATATTTAAATTTTTACTTTGTAATCAAACTTTCGATTTCTTTTTCTAAAAAAAAATATCTTTACGATTCATATATTGTTTATGCATGCCCATAGTTTTCCAATTGATTTAAAGTTTAGATTTTCACAATTAATCAATGATTATATAGTTGAAGATAAAAAACTTAAATCATATTACTCACAATCACCTAGATTAGAAAACTTTGAAAGTCAAATCAATCAAAAAAAAGCATCTTTTCCAAGAGAGAACCGAGATCTTTTAACAACAATTTTTAAAAAACAGTATAGTAATGCAGAAGCATCAAAATATGTTTTGAAAAATATAGATCTTCTAAATAGTGAAAATACTTTTACGATTACTACCGGCCATCAACTATGTTTAATGACTGGGCCCTTGTATTTTATTTATAAAATAATTTCTACTATTAATCTTTGTAGTAAACTTAAAGAAAAATATCCAAATTTTAATTTCATACCTATTTATTGGATGGCTAGTGAAGATCATGATTTCGATGAAATCAATTCCTTTAAATTTCAAGATAAGAAATTCCAATGGAAGCAGGATTTAACTGGTCCTGTTGGTAAATTACCGCTTGATGAGTTAAAATTTACTTTCGAAGACTTCGAATCATATTTGGGAAATAAAAATGAAGCAAACCAAATTAGGGAGTTAATTAAAAACAGTTATCTTGAGTCTTCTAATCTGTCAGAGGCAACATTTAAACTTGTTAACCAACTGTTTGGTAATTTTGGTTTACTAGTCTTAGAACCGAACAAAAAAAATCTAAAAAAACTGTTTATAAATTTTTTCAAAAAAGAGCTTACTGATCAGTTTTCGTTTCATAGCACCGAAAAACAAATAAATAATTTAAAGGAAAATTACAACAAAACATACTTACCTCAGGTAAACCCAAGAAACATAAATTTATTTTATCTATTACCTTATGGGCGCTATAGAATTGAAAAAAAAGACAACAAATTTGTGGTTAAGGATATAGGCAAATTTTTTTCAGAAAAAGAGTTAATAGATGAATTAGAAAAATATCCTGAACGCTTTTCACCAAATGTAATTTTAAGGCCACTATACCAAGAAGTTTTGCTACCTAATCTTTGTTATATTGGTGGGGCTGCAGAAATTTCTTATTGGTTGCAACTAAAGACAATGTTTGATAAAGTTGAAGTTCCTTTTCCGTTACTTCTTGTAAGAAACTCTGTTCTTTTATATTCTAAAAAGCAAGTGGATAAATTAAAAAAACTAGAAATTAAAATTTCAGATTTGTTTTATAGCCAAAAGACCTTGGATGAAAAAAAAGTAAAACAAGCTAGCAGCATTGATTTAAATTTAGAACATTTAAAAATCGCACTAAATAAACAATTCGATTACCTTAAGTCTTTAGTTTCAAAGACAGATAAATCTTTTGAAGGAGCTGTTAATGCTCAAGAAAAAAAACAAATTAATGGAATAAATAAATTAGAGAAACGCTTATTAAAAGCACAAAAAAAGAGGTTATCTAATCAGATAGAAAGAATTAGGATTATTCGAAACCAATTATTTCCTGATAACGAATTCCAAGAACGCAAATTAAATTTTTTCACAATATATAATGAGATTGGAGAAAACTTTATACCACTCCTTATAGAATCATTAGATCCTCTAGATACTGACTTTAATTTTATCGAGTTTTAATATATTTTTTAAGATAAATTTCAACTTTGCGTTTTTAAGCGTTGATTAAATCGTATTTTTGTTCATGCAAGAAAAAGTTTTAATCCTTGATTTTGGGTCACAATACACCCAACTAATAGCACGTCGAGTGAGGGAGCTTTTTATTTATTGTGAAATCCATCCTTATCACAAAATCCCAAATGATCTAGATACCTATAAGGCCGTTATTCTTTCGGGCTCACCATTTTCAGTAAGAGCTAATGACGCACCTCATCCAAATTTAGAGCAAATTAAAGGTAAAATACCTCTTCTTGGAGTCTGTTATGGTGCACAATATCTTGCACATTTTTATGGAGGACAAGTCACTTTATCAGAAACAAGAGAATATGGACGTGCAAATCTTAAATATTTTGAGGCAAAGGATCCCTTTTTCAGAGATGTTTCAGAAAATAGTCAAGTGTGGATGAGTCACGCTGACACAATATTAACTTTGCCTAAAGGATCTAAACTTATTGGAAGCACGGAAGATGTTGCAAATGCCGCATATAAAATTTTGGACGAAGATACCTATGCAATTCAATTTCATCCTGAGGTATATCACACAACAGACGGTAAGCAAATATTAAAAAACTTTTTGGTAGAAATTGCCAATGTAAAACAGAATTGGACTCCAGATTCTTTTATTGAAATGGCTATCGATGAAATTAAAGAAATGGTATCCGAAGATGTTGTGATTCTTGGTCTTTCAGGTGGTGTTGATTCATCAGTTGCTGCGATGCTACTTAATAGAGCTTTGGGGGATAAGCTTAACTGTATTTTTGTTAATAATGGATTACTAAGAAAGAATGAATATGAAGAGGTTTTAGCACAATACTCAGGAATGGGTTTGAATGTGAGGGGAGTTGATGCTTCAAATAAGTTTTTAAACGCTCTTGAAGGAATTTCTGAGCCAGAAGAAAAACGTAAAATAATTGGAAAAATTTTTATTGATGTTTTTAACTTGGAAGCAAAAAAAGTGAAAGGGGTCAAATGGCTAGGACAAGGCACAATATATCCAGACGTAATAGAGTCAATTTCAGTTAATGGCCCTTCAGCGACAATCAAATCTCACCATAATGTAGGGGGTCTACCCAAACAAATGGAATTGAAGCTTGTGGAGCCTTTAAGAATGTTGTTTAAGGATGAAGTTAGGAGAGTAGGAAAAAGTATGAATATGGATCAATCTTTACTTGCTAGGCACCCTTTTCCAGGACCTGGGCTTTCAATAAGGATATTAGGCGAGATCACACGTGAAAAAGTACGCATTTTACAAGAAGTTGATTATATCTTTATAAAGGGCCTAAGAAAATGGAATTTATATGATGATGTTTGGCAGGCTGGAGCAATTTTTTTGCCTGTAAATAGTGTTGGTGTAATGGGAGACGAAAGGACTTACGAAAATTGTGTCGCACTTAGGGCTGTTCAATCAACAGATGGAATGACTGCGGATTGGGTAAATTTACCCTATGAATTCCTTCAAAAAATATCAAACGAAATTATAAATAATGTTAAGGGAATTAATCGTGTTGTCTATGACATTAGTTCTAAACCACCAGCTACAATTGAATGGGAATAACCTTTAAAATGAGTTTATTTAAGTACAAAACTTTCTTTTCATTTTTTTTCCTATTAGGTATAAAAATTTGTTTATGCCAGGTGCCTCAAGACTTTTTAATTCATCGAGTTAAAAAAGGTGAAACCTTGACACAAATTATCGATTATTACTCCATTTCTGAGATCCAACTTAATGAATATAACCCCTCATTAAAAAAACTTGGAATTAAAAAAAGAATGGTCTTAAGAATACCCGTATATAAAAAGATAAAACCCTTTGATGCTGACAAACAAAATAAGTCTGTCAAATCCTTTGAAACACATATTGTAGAACCCAAGGAAACAAAGTGGCGCTTAGCTTATGAATATGGGATGACTATCAAAGAATTAGATTCTTTGAATCCTCAAATATTAGATGGTTTAAAAATTGGTCAAGAAATTAGAGTAAGAAATATTGATTACAGTAAAACAATACCGGAAAAAGATTCTATGTATAATTACTACCAAGTGCTTCAATCGGAGGGATATTATAGTATAGAAAAAAAGTTAGGTGTAAATCGACATGTTCTTGACTCTTTAAATCCAAATTTAGAAAAAACAGGGCTTCAAGTTGGTATGATTTTAAGAATCCCTGACTCACTTAGCGGGAAATTCAAAATTGAAAATGATCTTTTAGTCGAAAGAGTTAGCTTAATTGATTCGATATTCAAAAAAAGTAAAATAAAAATGGGATTACTATTGCCCTTCAAGGCAAAAGAAATAATTTTTGATTCCATAGAAAATACTAAAAAAGTTCTTGAAGAAAGAAACCTGCACACCATATCATTAGATTTCTACTCAGGTGTTTTGTTTGCTTTACAAAGGGCTAGTAGAAGTGGATTAGAGATCGATTTATCAACTTTTGATACAGAAAATAACAAATTAAAAATTAATGATATTGTTGCCTCAGGATCTCTAGATACTTTAGATTTGATTGTTGGTCCATTAATACCGTCAAACTTTGATTATTTGTCAAATCAAAAAAAAATAATTAATATTCCAAAAATAGCACCACTTTCTTCTAGACCAGTATACTATAGAAAAAATGTTTTTCAATCTGTAACTGATGAAAAGATTTTCCGTGAAAAAATGTTTGAATATCTTGAAAAAAAACTTGACTCTACACATCATATTCTTATTGTTGCAGATTCAAAAAATAAAACAATTGAAGACGAACTTAAATTAAAATTTCCATGGGCAATTAATTTAAAGCCGGAAAGGTCGGACTATATAATACCAGAATTAGTGGACTCACTTCTTCTTGATTCAATACCTAACAAAATAATTTTAGAGACTCAGTCGTTTCCTTTGATTGCGAGTGCATTGTCACAATTTAGTGCACAAAATAGGCAGTTCAGAGATGTTCAAGTATTTACTACTTATAGAAGCAATATATATAATAATGAAAATTTATCAAGAAAATCGCTAGGAGGAATAAGATTTACATATCCAACTGGAACTAAACCTCTGGATCAGACAACCAGTAACAAATTTGTAGATGAATTCGTACAAAATTATGGAAAGCCACCTAATAATAATGCATTGCGAGGCTACGATGTTGTTCTAGATGCCATTTTAAGGTTTGCTGTCTCAAAGGACATAAGAAAATCAATTGATTTAGGTGAAACCCAATACAAATCAAATAGATTTTTCTACAGAAAAAATGAAAATGAGTCATTTACAAATAAATCAGTTTTTATTCTTCAACATAAAGGATACGAGATATATGAAATAAAAGAGTAGTTCATTAAGTCAAAATTCCTTTCTATTTTCGTAAATTTGAGTCCGGTTAGGTATATTAATTTTAATAACCGGGATGTCAAGCACTAAATATATTTTTGTAACAGGCGGAGTTACCTCCTCATTAGGTAAAGGAATAATTGCAGCTTCTTTAGCTAAGCTGCTCCAGTCTCAAAACTTTAAAGTCACAATCCAAAAGTTTGATCCTTATATTAATGTTGATCCTGGAACATTAAACCCCTATGAGCACGGAGAATGTTATGTGACTGATGACGGTGCTGAAACAGATCTAGATTTAGGACATTACGAGCGATTTTTAAACGTAAATACCTCTCAGGCGAATAATGTGACTACTGGATTGATTTATCAAAGTGTAATTGAAAAAGAAAGAAAAGGAGAATTTCTTGGAAAGACAGTTCAAGTTATACCTCATATAACCAACGAAATTAAAGATAGAATGCGGTTACTTGGTAACTCAGGGGATTATGACATAATAATAACAGAAATTGGTGGTACAGTTGGTGATATAGAGTCATTACCCTACATTGAATCTGTTAGACAAATGATTTGGGATTTAGGAAAGGAAAATACACTAGTTATTCATCTAACTTTAATTCCTTTTCTTTCTGCTTCAGGCGAATTAAAAACAAAACCTACACAACATTCAGTAAAAACATTGATGGAAAGCGGAATATCTGCTGATATTATTGTTTGTAGAACTGAGCACGAGCTTTCAGAAGATTTAAGAGAGAAACTTGCATTATTTTGTAATGTTAAAAGGGAGGCTGTAATTCAGTCTATAGATGTAGATACAATATATGATGTGCCTTTAAAAATGTTAGAGGAGGGATTAGACACTGTAGTTTTACAAAGACTTAGATTAAAGCCCAAACAAAATCATGATTTAAAGCCATGGAATGCTTTTTTAGAAAGAGTTAGAAATCCTAAAAATTTTATTAAGATAGGTTTGGTAGGGAAGTATGTAGAGCTTCAGGATTCGTACAAATCAATTTTAGAATCTTTGATACATGCTGGTGCAGAAAATGAAACAGAGATTTATGTGGAATCCTTACATTCAGAATATTTAGAATCCAAAAATTTAAATGAAAAACTTGAAAATTTAGATGGACTAATTGTTGCACCAGGATTTGGTGAGAGAGGAATAGAGGGAAAAATAATGGCAATTTCATATGCAAGGATAAATAATGTGCCTTTTTTAGGAATTTGTTTAGGTATGCAAATGGCAGTTATAGAATATGCTAGAAATAAGGTTGGTCTCATGAATGCTAATTCTACTGAAATGGTATCTGATTGTAAATATCCAGTCATAGATCTTATGGAATCACAAAAAAGCATTAAAAACAAGGGAGGAACTATGCGTCTGGGTTCATGGGATTGCAATTTAATTCCTAACACTAAATCAGCAATTGCCTACCAAAAGAGTCGTATTAATGAGCGACACCGCCATAGGTACGAATTTAACAACAAATTTTCAGATCAAATTTTTGATCAAGATTTTATTATTTCTGGTATCAACCCTGAAACTGGTTTAGTTGAAATTATTGAATATAATAATCATCCATGGTTTGTTGGAGTTCAGTTTCACCCAGAATATAAAAGTACGGTACTTGATCCTCATCCGCTTTTTAAAGCATTTATTAAAGCAAGTCTTGAAAAAAATCTAAAAGCTTAAGTTAAAAATGGAAGAAAAAAAATTTGACCCATATCAGTTTATCGGATTCATTTTGATTGCACTTATTTTAACTTGGATGCTATATCGTAATGGCCCTCAAGAAACAGATCAGACTCAGAATGATAAGCAGACCATTAATGCACCTTTAAATCAGGCTATTCAAGATTCAATTCAGTCGCAACAAAAGATTAAAGCTTACGGTGACTTAGGTAATTTTTTTATTCCAAATGATCAATCCAATATTCAGTTTACTACTAATAGTATGATTGTAGAAATACAATCAAAAGGAGCTGAAATAAATACTTTGTTATTAAGTGAATTTGAAAATTATGATGACCTCCCTATACCAATGATTAAAAATGAGAATTCTAAATTTAATGTATCGCTTTATACAAGAGATGGAAGAGTTTTAAATACACGAGATTTCTATTTCAAAACTAGTATTTCAGAAAAAGATGATGAATTTGTGGTATCACTTAAATCTTCCATTTCAAAAAGCATGTATGTGGTTTATGAATATATATTTCCAAAAAACGGATATATGTTTAAAGTCAATTTTAAATCTGTTGGCATGGAATCATTACTTGATAATAATCAGCCACCGAAAATAAATTGGAGTACAAATGTATTCCGTAACTCGAGAAGCATTGATTATGAAAACCGTTACACAGAGTTAACATTTGGCTATGAAGATGATAGGGTTGATTATTTATCCCTTAGTGGCAATGATGAGGAAGACAGAGAGAATATTCGATGGATTTCATACAGGCAACACTTTTTTAGTGCGATTCTTATTCCTGAATCTAGTATCAAAATCGTAAACCTTAAATCGAAGGATTTATCTGGTGACCAAATCCTTGAAGAAAAATTCACAAAGTATTTTGAGTCGTCTTATTTACTGCCAAAACAAGGAGAGAATATAAATACTACATTTAAATTTTACTATGGTCCAACAGATTATAAAACCCTTCAAAATCTCGAAGGGGATCTCGAGGCATCCATTCCGATGGGATGGGGAATTTTTGGATGGATTAATAAGTTTATCTTTTTACCATTATTTGGCTTTTTATCTTCTTTTCTTTCTTATGGTATAGCAATTATAGTAATGACTATTATTGTAAGATTACTCATGTCTCCAGTAACCTACAAGTCTTATGTCTCACAAATTAAAATGAAAGTCTTAAGACCTGACATTGAAGCTATATCAGCTAAATTTAAAGATGATGCTGTTAAACGTCAACAAGAAACTATGAGTCTCTATACTCGTGCAGGTGCTAATCCAATGTCTGGATGTATTCCTGCATTAATTCAATTGCCAGTATTTTATGCTCTATTTTCCTTTTTTCCTGTTGCCTTTGTTCTCCGAGATAAAAGCTTTCTCTGGGCGGATGATCTGTCTTCTTTTGATTCAATTCTAGATTTAGGATTTAACATCCCTTTTTATGGGGATCATGTAAGTTTATTTCCAATTTTAGCTTCAGTGGCTATTTTCTTCTACACTAAAATGACTACCGGTCAGCAGCCAATGCCGCAACAACCCGGTATGCCTAATATGAAAATTATAATGTATTTAATGCCACTTATGATGCTTTTTTTCTTTAATAATTATGCTAGTGGTTTGAGTCTTTATTATTTTGTCTCTAATCTTTTGACAATCATTCTAATGATAGTAATAAAAAACTACATAATTGATGATACAAAAATTCACGCCCAAATTGAGAAAAATAAGAGTAAGCCAAAAAAGGCTAGTGGATTTTCAGCACGTTTACAAAAAGCAATAGAAGAAGCTGAAAAACAGAAAAAAGCAAGAAGAAAATAATATAAGACATTTTTATATTTTTTGTTATGAAAAAAAGAGTTGTTGTTGGACTTTCAGGGGGAGTGGACTCAAGTGTTGCAGCATATCTACTTAAAAAAAGTGGTTATGAAGTCATCGCATTATTTATGAAGAATTGGCATGATGATTCAGTAACAATATCAAAAGAATGTCCATGGCTAGAGGACAGTAATGATGCTATGCTCGTAGCAGAAAAACTTGGCATCCCATTTCAGACTATTGACCTTAGTCTTCAGTATAAGGAAAAGATAGTCAAATATATGTTTAAAGAATATGAAGAGGGTAGAACACCTAATCCCGATATTTTGTGTAATCGAGAAATTAAATTTGATGTTTTTTTAAATATTGCAATATCACTTGGAGCAGATTATATAGCAACTGGTCATTATTGCCAAAAAAAGACTTTTGAAAGTAAATCTGGACAAAAGATATATAGACTAATCTCAGGATTTGATAAAACAAAAGACCAATCTTATTTTTTATGTCAATTAACTCAGAAACAACTTTCTAAAGTACTATTTCCTATTGGTCACTTGAAAAAAAAAGAAGTCAGACTTATCGCTAAAAAGCTTGATTTAATTACTGCTGATAAGAAGGATTCACAGGGACTTTGTTTTATAGGTAAGGTAAATTTGCCTGACTTTTTACAGCAAAAGCTAAACTGCAAAGAGGGGCAGATAATTAAAATTCCGAAACATCATCCTACTTACAAAAAGAACAAACTTGAAAGTAGATCTTTTGAAAAAAAATCAAAAAAATTTATTTATGAACCTAGCGATGGTTTGGTAATTGGAAAACACAATGGTGCACATTTTTATACAATTGGGCAAAGAAAAGGTCTTGGTGTAGGAGGATTTAATGATCCCCTTTTTGTTATTGACATCGATGTAAATAAAAATATAATTTACGTTGGAGAAGGAAAATCACACCCAGGTTTATTTCGAGATACTTTAAGAGTTAATTCAAAAGACACCAATTGGGTGCGACCAGACTGTAAATTAGAAGTTGGTGATAGTCTAGAGGTAAGTGCACGTATCCGATACCGTCAACCTCTTCAAAAATCAACTCTTCATCGAACTAAAAAAGCTCTTTATATTACCTTCGATAAGTTTCAGTCTTCAATTACACCAGGACAATTCGTGGCATGGTATGAAAAAGAAGAGTTATTGGGGTCTGGAATTATTGCATAATTTTTTAGAAAATAATCTTTATCCATTCTGATTATAGATTTTCTTTTTGTTTCATTTAAAAAAAAAAGTATCTTATATTTAAGGGACTAAAAGAAGTAAAGGTTAACGTGAGGTGCATTAATTTTCTTATCCTATTTTTTATTTTGACTTATTTATCAGCGCAAGAAAACTTTTACAAAGAAACAATACCTGGTACAGATTTAACAATACCTATGGTTTATATTCAAAATGGTTCGTTTACTATGGGAAGTCCAAAATCTGAAATAGGACATTTTGGTGATGAGGGACCCCAACACCTAGTAAGTTTAGATAGCTACTGGATTGGAAAGTATGAAATCACTTGGGATATTTACAATTTGTTTGTCAGTCGTGAGATTGATCAATATCAAGTTACAAAGTTACCAAATTCTGAAGTCCAAGTAGATGCAGATGCAGTCTCTGGTGCTACAACACCTTATGTTGAAATGAGTTTTGGTATGGGAACTGACGGATATCCAGCAATTTGTATGACTCAATTAGCTGCGTCTAAATTTTGTGAATGGTTGTCTGCTATGACTGGAAATTTTTATCGTTTACCCACTGAGGCAGAGTGGGAGTATGCTTGCAGGGCAGGAACTGACAAAGCCTTTTCATTTGGTGATAACTCAGAGAATTTAAATGAATATGCATGGTATGAATCTAATAGTAATGAAAAATATCAAAAAGTAGGTACCAAAAAGCCAAATCCATGGGGATTACATGATATGCACGGAAATGTGGCGGAATGGACGCTAGATCAATATGTTCCTACAACTTACAGAACAAGAAAAAAGGAGGCAAGAAACCCTTTTCAACAGCCTACAAAAATTTATCCTAAGGTTGTTAGAGGGGGATCTTGGATGGACTCTCCAAAAAGATTGAGATCTGCCTCTAGAAGGCCTTCATCTAAAAAATGGAAAATGAGGGACCCGCAAATACCTAAAAGTAAATGGTGGCATACCGATGCCCCTTTTGTTGGTTTTCGTATAGTAAGGCCAGTAAAAACTCCAGTAGAAGAAGAACAAAAAAAGTATTGGAATTATAATTCAGATTAAGTAAAACAATGTAAAACAAAGAAAATCATGAGTAAATACAAATTTTTAAAAAATTCAAATCATTCTAGGAGAGAATTTGTGCAAAAAACTGCCATAGCTACAAGTGGTTTATTAACCACTTCACTACCAATTGAATCAATGGTGCATGGACAGGGAGAAAAAAAACTTAAGCTAGCTTTAATTGGATGTGGAGGTAGAGGCTCAGGTGCTGCAGTTCAGGCTCTCACAGCTGACAAAAATGTTGAACTAGTTGCAATGGCTGACGCTTTTGCAGATCGAATTGAAAAGAGTTTAAAGGGTATTCAAGAGCACTTTGATGGTGAAAAAAAGATTAACGTTAAAGCTAAAAATCAATTCATTGGCTTTGATGCCTACAAAAAAGCAATTGATTTAGCTGATGTTGTAATCTTAACGACACCGCCAGGATTTCGTCCCTATCATTTTGAATATGCTATTTTAAATGATAAACATGTATTCATGGAAAAACCCCTTGCAACTGACCCAGTTGGAATTCGTAAGATTTTAGAAACAGCTAGGCTTGCCAAATCAAAAAAACTAAATGTCGTCGTAGGATTACAGCGTCATTATCAATCAAATTATATTGACTTAAAGAATCGTATAGATAAAGGCGCCATAGGTAAAATTCGTGGTGGCCAGGTTTATTGGAATGATGCTGGAGTTTGGACAAATAGAAGAAAAGATAATCAAACAGAATTAGAATACCAGATGCGAAATTGGTACTATTTCAATTGGCTTTGCGGAGATCATATCCTTGAGCAACATATTCACAATATTGATGTTGCAAATTGGTTTATTGGAGACTATCCAATTTATGCACAGGGTATGGGCGGAAGACAGGTTAGGAATGGAAAGGATCATGGTGAAATTTTTGATCACCATTTTGTTGAATTTACATATGCAAGTGGGGCTGTTATATCAAGTCAATGCAGACACATACCTGGAACTATGAGTAGAGTTGATGAGGTCTTTCAAGGAACAAAAGGGAGTGTAGAGATTGGAAAAGGAATAATAACCGATCTTGAGGGAAATACCAAATATAAATACCCACGTAAATCCATAGAAGACCCTGATCCATATCAAGTTGAACATGACCGATTATTTGCTTCCATACGAAATGGGGGAGTTATTTCTGACGCTGAAAACGGAGCCATGAGTACATTAACAGCAATTTTAGGAAGAATGGCGACTTACACAGGAAAGAAAATTACTTTAGAGGAGGCATTAAATTCTAAACTGCAACTTATGCCTGAGACTGTTACTTGGAAAACCACACCGCCTTCACTACCTAATAAGGATGGGTACTATCCTATACCCGTTCCTGGTAAAACTAAAATGGTTTAACTTGGATAGAAGGAAATTTTCAAAGCTATCGGCATTTGGGGTTGTAGGACTCTCAGAATATGGTAGATTTTCGAATTCATTTGTAAAAAATAAAGCTTACAAATACAACCTTGACTATGCACCTCACTTAGATATGTTTAAGAATCTAGCAGGAGAAGATCCTATTGATCAATTAAACTTTATCGCGGATTTAGGTTTTAAATCTTTTGAAGATAATGATATGAGGAAGCGAGAAATTAGTCTTCAGGAGTTAATGGCTAAGACAATGCAAAAGCGGGGCATTAGGATGGGTGTTTTTGTTGCTCATGAGATCTATTGGAAAAGACCAAATCTTGCTAGTGGAGATAAAGCTTTACAATCTGAATTTTTAAACTATATTAAAAAGGCGATTAAAGTTGCTAAGCGTGTAAACGCAAAATGGATGACAGTTGTTCCTGGACATGTTGATTTAACAAAGAATATTGCCTATCAAACAGCAAATGTTATTGAAGTTTTAAAAAAAGCTTCGAATTTATTGGAGCCTCATGGTTTAGTTATGGTCCTTGAGCCTTTAAATTTTAGAGATCATCCAGGCTTGTTTTTGTCCGAAAGTCCCCAAGCCTACGAAATATGTAAATCCGTAAATTCTCCTTCATGTAAAATACTTTTTGATATTTATCATCAGCAAATCCAGGAAGGAAATCTGATTCCAAATATCGAAAAATGTTGGGACGAAATAGGGTATTTTCAAATAGGTGATAATCCCGGAAGAAATGAACCGACAACAGGTGAAATTAACTACAACAACGTTTTTAAATATATCCACAGTAGAGGTTACCAAGGAATTTTAGGTATGGAACATGGGAACAGTTTCAAAGGAAAAGAGGGAGAGCTAAAAGTGATAAATGCATATAAAAGAGTTGATAAGTTTATATAATGAAAAATCCAGTTTGTGATTTATTAGGAATTAAATATCCAATAATACAAGCAGGAATGGTTTGGGCAAGTGGTTGGCGTCTTGCCTCAGCTGTAAGTAATTCAGGAGGCCTTGGTCTATTGGGTGCGGGTTCAATGTATCCTGGAGTCTTAAGAGAACATATTCAAAAATGTAGAAAAGCCACTAGTAACCCCTTTGGTGTTAACGTCCCTTTACTTTATAAAGATATTGATCAACTTATGGAAGTAATTTTGGTTGAAAATGTACCAATAGTTTTTACTGCAGCTGGAAATCCAAAAATCTGGACCGAGCATTTGAAAAAAAACGGTTGCCAAGTTGTACATGTTGTTAGCTCAGTGAAATTTGCTCTAAAAGCCCAAGATTGTGGAGTTGATGCAATAGTTGCTGAAGGATTTGAAGCAGGAGGTCATAATGGTCGTGAAGAAACAACTACCATGACATTGATACCTTTAATTAAAAAATCTATAAAAATTCCATTAATAGCAGCTGGTGGTATTGGAAGCGGACCTGCAATGTTGGCTGCAATGGCTTTAGGTGCTGATGCAGTTCAGGTTGGTTCTAGATTTGTAGCCTCTCCAGAGGCTTCTTCTCATGATAATTTTAAAAAAGAGATTTTAAAAGCCCAACAAGGAGCAACCCTTCTAACCCTAAAGGAATTAACCCCAGTACGAATGATGAAAAATCCTTTTTTTCAAAAAATTCAGACTCTTTATGAAAATGGTGCTAGCATTAATGAATTAAAAGAGGCACTGGGGCGGGGAAGAGCAAAAAAAGGAATGTTTGAAGGTGATCTTATTGAAGGTGAACTAGAAATAGGACAAGTATCTGCCCAAATTGAACAAATAATTCCTGCAAAGTCAATAATAAAAGAATTTATTGAAACTTATAATAGGGCATTAAAAAATTTGAGCGAAATTAATTAATCTCAACTTTCTCACTAAAATCAATTAATATTTGATTAGAGATAAGGTCATCTAAAGTTTCTTGTTTACGAATTGTATGAGCCCTGTTATTATGCCACAAAACCTCTGCTGGACGAAATCTAGAGTTGTAATTACTTGACATTGTAAAGCAATATGCACCAGCATTTTTAAACATTAAAATATCTCCTTCATTTATTTCAGCAATTTTTCGGTTACTCCCAAATGTATCAGTTTCGCATATGTAACCAACAACAGTGTAAAAACGTTCTTTACCTTTTGGATTAGAAATATTGATTATATCATGGTGTGATCCATAAAACATTGGTCTAATTAGATGGTTAAACCCCGAATTTACCTGTGCAAAAACAGTTGAAGTAGTTTGTTTTATTGAATTGACTCTTGTTAAAAAATAACCTGCCTGACTTACTAAAAATTTTCCTGGCTCAAAAGCGAGATTGAGCTTTTTTCCATAGTTGTCACAAAATTCATTGAATCTTTTAGTGAGTTTTTCTCCTAATTCCTCAATATTTGTTTCAATATCATTATCTGTATATGGAACTTTAAAACCACTGCCAAAATCTATAAAATCAAGGTTTTTAAATTTCAAAGCAGTATCAAATAAAATTTCAGCAGCATGTAAAAAAACTTCGATATCTAAAATATCACTACCTGTATGCATATGAACACCATTGATCCGCATTTTTGTATTTTCTACAATGCGGATAATATGTGGAATTTGGTGAATTGAAATACCAAATTTAGAGTCAATATGTCCAACTGAAATATTACTGTTACCCCCAGCCATTACATGTGGATTTATTCGAATACAAACTGGGATCTTAGGGTGTTTGGATCCAAACTGTTCTAAAACCGAAAGATTATCGATATTGATTTGTACACCCAAGGAAGCTACTTCTTCAATTTCTTCCATTGAAACTCCGTTAGGAGTAAAAATAATTTTTTTAGGATCAAAGCCAGCCTTAATACCTAGTTGAACTTCTTGGACAGAAACTGTATCTAAGCCAGTTCCCATTGAGTTCATGAGTCCTAGGATAGAGATATTTGATAAAGCCTTACAGGCATAATTTATTTGAAGTCTATCAATACCACTGAACGCATTTTTAAGCCGACTAAATTGGCTTTGAATTTGATCACCATTATAAACATATACGGAATCATTAAAGGTGTCTGCAATTGATTTTAGAATAGATTTATCCATTTCATTAAATTAAAAAAACAAAAATAATGACTTACATTAAATCAGTCCATCAAATCTGTTATCTGATTCAAAAAACTAATTAATGTTATGTTTATAACAAAATATTTAAACTATTCTTTTAATATTTAATCCTTTGTTTATATATCTTAGTCAAGATTTTAGAATTAATTATGAATTTACATGAATATCAAGGCAAGGATTTGCTATCAAGTTTTGGAGTTACTGTTCAAAGAGGAATTGTTGCTAAAACAATTTCGGAGGTAATATCTGCAGGGAAAGAACTTACAAAGTCAACTGGTTCTAATTGGTATGTTGTTAAAGCACAAATCCATGCAGGTGGAAGGGGAAAAGGAGGAGGAGTTAAATTAGCCAAGACTTCTGATGAATTAGAAAAGATTGCAGGAGAAATATTAGGAATGCAATTAATTACGCCCCAAACTCCAAAAGAAGGGAAAAAAGTAAATCAAGTTTTGATAGCAGAGGATGTTTATTATAAAGGCAATTCTGAGCCAAGTGAATACTATATTTCGGTATTATTAAATAGAGGATCAGGCAAAAATATGATAATGTATTCTACTGAGGGAGGAATGGATATAGAGGCTGTTGCTGAAAAGACACCACATCTGATTTTTACAGAAGAGGTTGATCCTGCATTAGGGCTTCAAGGTTTTCAGGCAAGGAAGATAGCTTTTAATTTAGGGCTTTCAGGTTCAGCTTTTAAAGATATGGTAAAGTTTGTGATTTCATTATATAAAGCATATGTGGGCTCAGATGCATCTCTATTTGAAATTAATCCGGTGCTAAAAACATCTGATGATAAAATTGTTGCTGTTGATGCTAAGGTGACTCTAGATGATAATGGTCTTTTTCGACACAAAGAATTTGAGGCTATGCGAGATTTAAGTGAGGAAAATCCAGTGGAAGTTGAGGCAAGAAAAGTGGGTTTAAATTATGTTGATCTTGACGGGAATGTAGGTTGTATGGTAAATGGCGCGGGACTTGCAATGGCAACGATGGACTTAATTAAGCAAGCAGGAGGTGAACCAGCAAACTTTCTTGATGTAGGTGGAACAGCAGATGCCAATAGAGTTGAAACGGCTTTTCGATTGATTTTAAAAGACCCCAAGGTAAAAGCAATCCTGGTAAATATTTTTGGTGGTATAGTAAGATGTGACCGAGTAGCCCAAGGGATTGTTGATGCGTATAAAAATTTAGGAGATTCCATTAAAGTTCCAATTATTGTGCGACTTCAGGGAACAAATTCTGATATAGCAAAAGAGCTTATAGATTCCTCTGGATTAAATGTTTTGTCTGCCACTGCTTTCCAAGAAGCAGCAGATAAAGTTCAAGAAACACTTATTTAAAGACAAAAAGTCAGTTAAATTTTAAATAAAGCTGACATATTGTCAAAAATATTGTTTGGTCAAACTTTTGCTTTTGTAAAATCGAAATATTGTTTAATAAAAAAAATAATTATGAATTTAATACAAAAACAAAATACGTTTATACCATTCTTATTTGATGATTTTATCAATCGAGAATTTAATTTAGACAAATCTATACTTGAGACACTCCCTGCGGTTAATATTAAAGAATTGGATTCTTTATTCCAAATAGAACTTGCTGTTCCAGGGAAAAATAAAAACGATTTTCAAATTGAAATTGAAGACGGTCTTTTAACAATTTCTTCAAATGTTAAAGAGAAGAATAATTCAGATAATTTCAAATTTACAAAACGTGAATTCAGTTATAATAATTTTAAAAGAACCTTTGCTCTTCCAGAAAGTATTGACGAAACAAAAATAGACGCAAAATACTTTGAAGGAGTATTAAAAATTAGCTTACCTAAACAAAAAGAGTCTATGGCTCAGCCAAAAAAAATAATTAAAATAAAATAGAAATCAATTATTTATTTTTGTTTAAATCAGTCTCCATAAAGGGGACTGATTTTTTTATAATTTAATGAATATTCTTTTTCTATAAAGATAGTAAGTTGGTATCCATAGTATAATCACATAAAATATTGCATAGATTAAAGATCCCAGTTTCATTGGAAAGCCAATATTTTCAAAAATTTTCATGAATTCAGAATTAAGTGCAACTCCAATCCATTTTGAATTATAAAAAATTATAGTTAACATACTTGAAAGCGAATAAGCAAAAATTGAGTTTACACCAAAAACATGTGCAAATCTAAATTTGTATTTACTTTTATTTAGGTCAAAAAAGTAAATCGAAGCAGCTAAGCCAAGAGTACTTATACCACCCATTAATAGAGTAAAAGATGTACTCCATAAGTTTTTATTAAGCGGAAAAAACCATTGAACTAAATCTCCTAGGAAAAGTAACAAAAAGCCAGTAAAAAATAATTTATTTAAGCGCTGACCAAGAGATTCTTTATTTAATAGAATATATCCTGAAAACATTCCTATTATTCCAGTAGCGATTGATGGTAAAGTACTTAATATTCCTTCTGGGTCCCATGTATCCTCCCAAAGAACTCCAGGCAATAATAGTGAATCAATATAATGAGCCCAATTTCTTTCAGGAACACTCAAATCTGGAAATCCAATACCAGGAACTGGAACATAAACCATAATTATCCAATAAAATAACAATAAAAATATTCCAAAATAGATCTGAAATTTTCTAGATGTGTACAAAAATAAAAGTGCACAAGCTAAAAAAACAAAAGATATACGATGAAGTACACCCACCCAACGAATTTCATCAAAGTTAAAATCAGGCCAAATCCACAAAAAAATTCCAACTCCGTATATCTTTAGGGCACGAATTACAGTTTTTTTTGTCATATCAGCTTTACTTTTTCCTATTTCAATTTGTTTGGTAAAAGATAAAACTATTGATACCCCAACTATAAATAGAAATGTTGGAAATATATAATCAGTAGGAGTAATTCCATTCCACTCAGCGTGAAGTAAAGGTGGATAAACAAAACTCCAGGAGCCTGGAGTATTTACAATAATCATTAAAATTATAGTTAGACCTCTTAATATGTCAAGAGATAGTAATCTGTGGTCTTTTATATCTTTCATTATTTCTGAACTTTAATTGAATTTCCTCCCCTTCCGTTAGAGTCAAAAACACGTAAAATAACCTGGTCATTAGGTTTAATTTTTACAGGGAAGGTATATAACTGGTCAGTTTTTTCTGGCTTTTTCCCGTCTAGAGTATATCTTATTTCAAGACCAGGAAATTGTTGACGAGCTTTAAGAGTTAAATTATCTAATATTGCTCCAGGTTTCGGTAAATCAAAATAAATTTCTTCATAATTATTGGACAAAAATTGTAGATGTCTTTGTCCTATAGTATTTACGAATCGGTTCCACGACTTTATTAATAAAGGTTCTTGTTTTTCAGCTGTAATTTCGTCAAGCCAAGTTTCCTTAGTACTCCATGCCCTTTCAGAGAATACTATTAAATTAGGCATTAGCATTCTATCAAATTGGTAAGGATCTGTTGCTGTTTCAGTCCAAAGTTGAGACTGAATTCCAAGAAAATTGGGGACACTATTTTGTTTAAGTTTTTTGTATTTGAAAAGTTTATTTTTATCTATTTTAAGTTCATTTAATTTTACTTTATTAGCAAATACATTTAATGGTTCAGTACCCCACGTATCTTTATAATCAACATAACCGGACCAATTTAATCCTCCGTTTTCAATGTCTCTGTCATCTGTCATATCAAAATAGAATGCAGACGAATTACTCATTACCGACATAAACCCTTGGTTAGCTAATTTGTATATCATATCCTCTCTTCCGTCACCCCAAGTATTGTTCCATACGAGTGGTATAAAATTTAAATCAATTAAATTTTTATTAATTCTAATTTCAGATTGACTTTTTTCACTTAAAACTAAAAGTACATCCTCCCAACCTGACATTTTTGCTCCAGAATCAGAAATAATTCTATTTAACTTTTTTACACTTGCATCATACAAAGATTGAAAAGAACTTAGGTCGGGTGATTGTGAAATAAGTGTATTACACAAGGGTGATTTTCTCCATGAACCGTGAGGTACCTCATCAGCTCCAATGTTAAAAATTCTCATAGGCACAGACGCGGAATCATACATAGCTTTAATTTCAAAAAATACTTTTTCAAAAAACTTAAAAGCACTAGGTCGACATATACAAATAACATTATCTTTAAATAGCTGTGCTGAAGTGTATTCACTTTTATCATCAGGATCATGAAGTCTATATTGATTAGCAGATTGTAGATCTCCTATTTCCAAAAATTTGTAAAATCTCGCCTCCATAGCTATAATTGCAGCTCTAGCGTGGGATGGAAAACTTATTTGAGGGATCACTACAATATTTCTTTTATTCGCTTCTTTGATTATTTCTATAAAATCATCTCTACTGAGATAACCACTACCCGGACTATTATTTTCTCCTGAGCCTGAGCCATACATCGGGAATAATCTATCTTTCTCATCTAACGTAAAACCACGTTTACCTCCTATATCAGTTAGCTCTTCTAGTCCTGGTATTTCTATTCGCCAACCCTCATCATCTGTAAGTCTTAGATCAAGGACATTAAGTTTATAATGAGTCATAAGCTCTAAAATTTGAAGAATTTTATTTTTTGGATAAAAGTTTCTTGACAGGTCTAACATAAATCCACGGTGTTTAAATCTTGGAGCATCTTCAATGTAGAGTAATGGAATATCTTTTTTTTCAATTTGGGCATTATATAGAATTTGACGCAATGAGGAAAAACTATATAAAAGTCCTTTATAGTTTGAGACACTTATTCTAATTTTATCTTTATCAATTTTTAAATGATACGCTTCTTCATCAAGATTAGAATCTTTATTTACAACTATTTGGGAGGGCTCATCTGAGTATGTAAGATTTATCCTTAAGTCCTTTTGCAGATAAGTTTTAAGAAATTCATGATCATTTTTAAAATTCCCAAAGTCTATATTCAATGATTCAGGAAAATCAAAATTTTCATCCTGTAATACTATTTTACTAGGAGTAGGAATAACCCAGTGCAATTCTTCTTTAGGCAAAGTTTCAATTCCTTGATACTTTGAGTAGCGATCTGCTGCAGAGGGTATATTTAAATTTTCCAATCCCTTAGCGTTTTGCCAAATAATTTTGCTTTCTAAATCATGTAACGTTTTATTTTTTTTGTCATGGATGAAAAAACCTACAGGTCCCATAACTAGTCTTTTCATTATTCCATTTTGAATTGCCGAAAAACTAAATTTTTCTCCAGGGCCAACTGAATATGAAGGTCCAAAACTAAGCCTGTAGTATTGGACATTTTTAGTTGGAATGATTTTAATTCCTTCCGGCAGACTTTTTTTATCTAAATTACCACTAAATTGATTCCAATGTAATTCCCACTTTCCTTCTTCCCATATTTCATTTGAATTGTTAATCAATTCGAAAGTTACCTCCATTTGGTTATAGTTAAAATCAAAATTATTGATGTAAAATTGAATTTTAGAGGTTTCCTTTTCTTTATGCTCACATTGTATTAAAAGTGTAGAAACAAAAAAAACAATTAAGAAGTTTTTCATTTAAGACGTATTTCCTCTAAAATAGCAAATTTTGAAGGATGTCATTCATAATTCAAAATAAATAGATGTAATTTAGTTATGATTTTCGATTGTTAGATTTTTTATTGCTTCATTAGGCTCAATAATTGAATATCCTTTCCAAAAATCAGGATCATAAGCCGTTTTATTTTCTGGTAAAATTTTGCCAGTTTCTTCAATATTCTTGAATGTATTGTCATCAATTTTCTTTGTATCAAAAACTATTAGTTGATATCGTTGTTTATTTCTATTAGAAATATTTAAATCCATTTTAAGCTGATTTTGTTTATTCCGTCCTCTAACTATCTTATTTTTTTCTGTAACAACTAGTGGCCTATCAAAACCTCCTTCGAAGCCAGTAGTATAATCAAAATACTCTAAGCAATATTTTCCTGTGTTCATTTTTTTAAATTGAATAACTACTTTTCTCATATCCTCCTTAAAATAAACACCAAACATGCTAAAGTCCCTTATGGGTTGAACATTTGTATATTCTAACCTAATTAGCGCCAATAAATCAGCATCTACATATATCCTACCCTTAAAATCAGCATTTCCATTTGGTCGAAAATCAATTATATAGACAGGCGTATTTCCTAAGTAGGTAAAATCAGTTTGAATAAATTTATATTTTGATGATTTATTAAGTATCACTAGATCAAGTTCTTCTTTGTCAAATAATTCTGAAATAATATTTGTCAAAATCCCTTTTCTTGATTTTAGATAATTATCTTTCCTTTTTTGAATTTTTTGTTCTTTAGTTAGAGTGTCTTTTATTCCAATATCTTCAGCTTCTACTTTTCCACCAATTATTCCAGATCTGACTTTAAAAAATGAATTAGTCTTAACATTCTTTTTTAATATATTATCAAATAATTTTTCAAAATTTTTAAAAAGTTCAGTTTTACTTTTGTCCTGTAAATCAAGAGCTTTTAATAATTCTAACTTTTGTTTTTCTTTAGTGTAGTCTCCATAAAGATTCCCAATAAATTCAAAATACCAGTCGTTTTCTCTAGGTACTTTTAAAAGTACGCTGTCCCAAAAGACTTGATTCAAAATGGGTATGGAAGTTTTTTTTATTTTTACTTTTAGCGAGTTAAATTTTTGTTGTCCAGTTTCCCTAAAAAACAACTTTTTTTTATTTAAACCTAAGTCATATTTCTCAGATGTATTTTCCTGTATTTTTTTAACTATATCTTCTACGGCAAGTTGTTTATTACTTAAAATTATCGTGTTTAATTCAATTGTCTTTGGTTTTAAATAGAATATAGAGTCATTAAAATTAGAATAGGGGATAGCAAGTGTTTCATAACCCATACAGGAAACATAAATTGAGTCTTTTTCCTGGAGAGTGTCTGTTTTTAGTCTAAAATAACCCTCCTCATTCGTGACCGCACCGTCTCCTGACTTAAGATATATGCTAGCAAAAGGAATTGATTTTTCAGTTAGACTGTCTTTTACAAAAGCAGAAGTTTCTTGAGCGTAATTGTAAGAATAGTTTACAAAAAATAAACAGACTAAAATATTTGTTAGATATTTCATCTTCTCAAGATAGTTTAAATAATCTAAAGCTGATCTTGCAAAATTTTAATTTCATCACGAAATTTTGCAGCTTCAATAAAATCTAATGATTTTGCAGCATTTTCCATTGCCTTTCTAATCTCACGAATTTTCTTTTCAATTTCAGGTTTTGAAAGATAGATATTATTACTATTATCAGTAGATTTTTGCTTTACGATATCCTTCTTTTTTGGTACTACAGAGTTTTTAGCTAAAGCACTATCTAATGATTTATTTAAAGCTTTAGGTTTTATTTTATGAATTCTGTTATAGTTGATTTGTTTTTCTCGACGGTAGTTAGTTTCATCAATGGTTTTTCTCATACTTTGTGTAACAGTATCGGCATACATTATTGCTTTACCGTTTATATGTCTTGCAGCACGTCCGACAGTTTGTGTTAATGAGCGATTAGATCTTAAGAAACCTTCTTTATCTGCATCAAGAATTACTACCAATGAAACCTCAGGTAAATCAAGTCCTTCCCGAAGTAAATTAACACCTATTAAAACATCAAATAGACCTTTTCTTAAATCTTGCATGATCTCAACTCTTTCAAGTGTGTCTATATCACTGTGAATGTAACGGCAACGTATTTGAACCTTAGTTAAATATTGGGTTAACTCTTCAGCCATCCTTTTTGTGAGAGTTGTTACTAACACTCTTTCTTCTTTTTCAGTACATTTATGTATTTCTTCAATCAAATCATCTATCTGATCTTCACTAGGGCGAATTTCAATTTCAGGATCTAATAGTCCAGTGGGACGTATTACTTGTTCTACAAAAACTCCTTCAGTTTTTTTAAGCTCGTAATCAGCTGGAGTTGCACTTACATATAAAACTTGGTTTTGCAATGATTCAAATTCTTCAAACTTTAAAGGTCTATTGTCCATTGCTGCTGGCAAACGAAAGCCATATTCAACCAAGTTCTCTTTTCTGCTTCGATCACCTCCGTACATTGCATGTACTTGTGAGATAGTTACATGGCTTTCATCCACAATCATTAAAAAATCCTTTGGGAAGTAGTCTAGAAGACAAAAAGGTCGACTTCCTGGTGAACGACCATCTAAATAACGTGAATAATTTTCAATTCCGGAGCAATATCCCAATTCCTTAATCATCTCTAGATCGAATTCAGTTCTTTCTTCAAGACGTTTTGCTTCTAGAAATTTTCCACAATTCTTAAAGTATTCAACTTGTTTTACTAAATCTTCCTGGATTTGATATATTGCGTTTTGAAGAATATCGGGAGAGGTTACAAATATATTAGCAGGAAAAATATTGACTTTTTCATACCTCTCAATTTTTTTATTATTGAGAGGATCAAAAGCTTCAATTAATTCAATTTCGTCTCCAAAAAAGTGAATTTTAAACGCAATATCAGCATAACCAGGGAAAACATCTATTATATCTCCCAGTACTCTAAAATTACCTCTAGATAAGTCTGATGTTGTTCTTGAATATAGACTTTGGACCAACTGATACATGAGCTTGGTTCTTGAAATCATTTGATTTTGCTTAATTTCAATAACATTTTTTTCAAATTCTTTAGGATTACCAATTCCATACAAACAAGATACAGACGCAACTACAAGGACATCTCTTCTTCCAGACAGGAGTGATGATGTTGTACTGAGTCTCAATTTTTCAATTTCTTCATTAATTGAAAGGTCCTTTTCTATATAAGTACCCGTGGTTGGAATGTATGCTTCAGGTTGGTAGTAATCGTAATAAGAAACAAAATATTCAACAGCATTTTGAGGGAAAAATTGCTTGAACTCAGAATAGAGTTGGGCAGCAAGTGTTTTATTGTGAGCTAACACTAGCGTAGGTCTTTTTAATTTTTCGACAGCATTCGCCATTGTAAATGTCTTTCCAGAACCTGTAACTCCCTGAAGAGTAACATATTTACAATTTTTTTGGAAATTGGAAACAATTTCGTCGATAGCCTGTGGTTGGTCCCCAGTTGGCAAAAAATCTGAGACTACTTCAAATTCCATAGCTTTTTAAAAGATTTCAAATTTACAAAATGGAGGAAACTTAAATATAATTGCCAAAACAAAAAATTACATAGTTAATTCTTATCAAAAAATTTAATTTTTTTTTGAAAAGCCTTTTTATAAAAAATTATCGGTCAAAGTTGTTAAATTTAAAATTAAATATTTCTGATCTAAATTTAAAAATCAATAACATTACATTTGATATATATGTGATTATGGCAGATAAATTAATTACAAAAAAAAAACCATTTTATCCTATTTGCTCAGATCTTGAGAAATTTTTGAAATCCTATGATCGATGGGTGGAGACACCCATTTGCTACAGTGATTTATTAAGATTTTCTGGTTCTATCGTTGTATATGATAAAAATGATAATGATACACTTTGGGTTAGTGTATTTTTTTCTGAAACTGAAAGGCGTGATATTGATTATAATTTAAAGAAAATTTATACTCTACTTCATTCAGATGGTAATGAGTCTGGGATTCAATATCTAAATGTAGATTCTATAGATTATTGCACCTTTGGCAACTCAAAGCCATTTAGAGTTAAAATCAGAAATATTTTAAATGACAACTTCACTTACTACTACATTAAAAAAACAGATGCTTCAAGAATTTATGGTTTAGAATATGAGCACATGCTTTCTCCATACAATCTAAATTTTTTAGTAAATAAAAATACGTTAGTTGAAGAGCACATTGCAGGAATTCCAGGAGATACTTTTATTAGAGATTTTTTACCAAAATGTAATGAATCAGAAAAATCACAAATCGCAAAAGAATACGTCAAATTTAATGAGCGAAGTATGATCCGTCTTTTAGGAGATATGAGAGCATATAATTATGTAGTTGTTCCAACTCATGATTTTGATCAAGTAGTATATAAAATCCGTCCAATTGATTTTGACCAACAATCTTTTGAAGGTAAGTTTTCGGTTTATCGTCCTCAGTTTTTTAAGGAGAATTTTCCAATAATGGAATTGGTTCGTGGTAAACTCAATAAAGATTCAATTAACCAGTATAAAATTGAAGAGCGATCAATTGTTGCAAGACGAATAATAAGTTCTGGGAATCGTTTGAAAAAACTGCTGAAAATAATGCAAAGTGATGAGACAACTTTAAAATCTAATCTACAAAGACTTAAAAAAGAAATTTACAATTTTACTAAAGATCAGGATTTTCTGAAGAGCAAGTCTATGGGAGATGTTATGAGTGCAGCATTAAATTTTGTACGTTTAAATTATGAAAAAGTAAATATGCAAGATTTTTTTTAATAAAAGGAATCTTCGTCGTAATTTAAATTTTTGTCTTCTTCATTTTCTTGGTTATCATCAAACAGGGGATCTCCATCTGTTTGAAATTTTTTTTCAGGAGGATTTTCTGGAACATCCCCTTGACTGTGAATTAGATTAGGGTAATTTACCCCTGAAATAATTTTACCTGACTCTTTAAGCTCAACATAAAAAGTCCACATATTTAAAAAGTCGTAAACATATATAAGTCTTTTTTGAGAACCAATGAAAATTTGATCTAATTTCTCATTCTCCTTTGTTGCATTATCATCAATTGAAAATAAGGGAAGCTCTTTACCTTGTTTCCAGTCTTTATCCGATTCATAAAATGATGCTAATTCGTTTCCAAGAAAACCAAACGATTTTGTAATTACTTCATGTAAATTTTTAAGCGTACTTTTAGCTTCAATTTCAATGTCCCTAAGTACATCTGCTTCAACATCCAATATTACTCTAATTCTGAAAATCATATTGCCTAAATATACGAATCATAAAAAAACTTTGAGCTCCAAATAACAATGAAGCTAACAATAAATGAACAGGTTGCGTAGAAAATGGAAAATGAAAATAATACATCATGATTCCAGTGAGAATTTCCAACCCTATAAAAAGTATAATGCATTTAAATACAAGTGGAATAGTTCCATTTTTTAATAATTTAATCCCTAAAAAACCATTCAAAGCAAGTACAATTAGAGAAAAACTTCTATGAACATAGAAAAGTATAGGTGCCTTTGCTAGCCAATTTGATTTATTTTCCAAACCTAAATAATCAGTTTGAATATCAACAAACTCTCTTACTTGTACTCCAAAACCAATCTGAAAAACTGTCAATATTAAACTTAGTAATATTAAAATTTTAAATGATTTTTTTTTAGGGAAATCTATTTTTGACTGATTTTCTCTCTCTAAAAGAAAAACTAACAATAAAATAATTATCAATGCCATACCCATATGAGTTGAAATTTTATATGACATCAAGTTTGAGTCGACAACCAATTTGCCTAGCCATGCTTGGAAGCCCATTCCAAGAATTACAAAAAATGAAAATAAAGTTTTAAAATAGTCTTTTTTAAATCTAAAAATTGACGTAATAAAAAGTAAAAGAGTAACTAAACCAGCAACTGCACCAAGGAGACGATTTAAAAATTCAACCCAAGTATGTGTCGAGTTAAAAATTGAATATTCGTGTTTAGTATATGCCGCCCAATTTTGTGAATTATATATTTTGGTTGAGGTAAAATCATTTATAGCAACATAAAGCGATTCATTGACAATAATAATTTGTCCTTTTTTGTAACTATGTTTTTTTTTCCAATCTAGTTTTGAGCGATCGGTTGGAGGAATAATGTAACCAAAACATTTAGGCCAGTCTGGGCATCCCATGCCACTTCCCGTCATCCTTACTGTTGCTCCAGCAGCTATGACTAAATAAACAAGTATTACACTAAAAATTAGAAGAAAATTATATGCTTTTTTCATGTGGTTTTAATCCTAGCTTTTTCCCTTCACTTTTCATTTTTTCAAAAGCGGCTTCAAATTCATTTGAAATTAACCCATCTAGTATTGCCTCTTTAATAGCATCTTTTATCAATCCAATTTTTTTTGATGGTCCTAAACCAAAGTAATTCATTATTTCTTTTCCATTAATAGGTGGTTGGAAATTTTTAAGCTGATCTTTCTCTTCAACTAAAACAATCTTTTCTCTAACAATTTTAAAATTATTGTGGTATGCTTTAAAACGTGTTTGGTTTTTAGTTGTAATATCTGCTTCACACAAGGTAATTAAGTCATCTATGTCGTCTCCCGCATCAAAAATTAATCTTCTTACAGCAGAATCGGTTATATAATCTTTTGATATTATTATTGGTCTTGAGCTCATAAGTATTAATTTTTGAATATATTTTAACTTTTCATTTAAGGGCATTTTTAAGCGCTTAAAAATTTTATAAACCATTTTAGCGCCCACATACTCGTGATTATGAAATGTCCAACCTATTTTTGAATCGAATTTTTTTGTTGAAGCTTTACCTATATCATGAAATAGAGCTGCCCACCGCAACCATATATTTTTACTCCTTAGGCACAAATTATCAAGTACTTCTAACGTATGGTAAAAATTGTCTTTATGTTTTTTTCCACCAATTTCTTCAACACCTTTTAATGAAATTAATTCTGGTAGTATACGATCTAAAAGTTTCGTCTTTTCTAATAAATAAAACCCCTTTGATGGCTTTTGACAACTTAGAATTTTAGTTAATTCTCCAACCACTCTTTCTTTTGAAATAATATCTATTCTATCAGAATTCCGAGCTATTGCTTCTAATGAATACTTTTCGATTTGAAAATTAAGTTCAGTAGCAAATCGAATTGCTCTTAGCATCCTTAGCGGATCATCTGAGTATGTAGTATTTGGATTTAACGGTGTACGTATAATCCCTTTCTTCAAATCATTTAAACCATTAAACGGGTCAATTAGATTTCCATAATCTTTATTATTAAGACTTATGGCAATAGCATTTATTGTAAAATCTCTTCTATTTTGATCATCTTCAAGTGTACCTGAAAATACTTTTGGGTTTCTACTTAGATGTGAATAAGATTCTTTCCTAGCACCAACAAATTCAATCTCTATATCTTTCCACTGGGTCATTGCAGTTCCATATCTTTTAAATGTTTTTACAGATTTTGAGCCCTTTAATTTTTTTTGAACTTCTAAGGCTAATTCAATTCCGGAACCTATGGCTACTATATCAATATCTTTCTTTGGCTTTAATTTAATCAGACTATCCCTAACAAAACCACCAACTATATAAGATTTTATATTTAATAGAGCAGAGGTGTCACTTATAATCTTAAATAGTTTTTCGTATTTAGGTCCAAATGATAGATTTTCAGATTCCACAATTTAGTATTATAATCAAATTATCTAAAAATTATTTTAAGCTGAAACATTGTGCTCTCTAAGTGCTTCATTCAAAGAGGTTTTTTTATCGGTACTTTCTTTTCTTTTACCGATTATTAATGCACATGGTACTTGATAGGAACCAGATTTAAAATTTTTGTTATAAGTTCCTGGAATAACAACCGATCTAACGGGAATATTACCTTTGAATTCTACTGGACTGTCACCCGTTACATCAATAATTTTTGTTGAGGCTGTCAAAACAACATTAGCTCCTAAAACAGCTTCTTTTTGCACACGTACACCTTCAACAACAATGCAACGAGAGCCAACAAATACATCATCTTCTATTATGACTGGTGCTGCCTGAATAGGTTCTAAAACACCTCCAATTCCAACACCACCACTTAAATGAACATTTTTACCAATCTGTGCACAGCTACCTACTGTTGCCCATGTATCAACCATTGATCCCTGATCAACATATGCACCAATATTAACGTAACTAGGCATAAGAATTACACCTGATGAGATGTAGGCTCCTTTTCGAGCTATAGCATGCGGCACAACACGAATTTGCTTTGATGCAAAATTCTTTTTCAAAGGTATTTTGTCATGAAACTCAAGTGGTCCCATTTCTATTGTTTCCATTTTTTGAATTGGAAAATATAAAATAACAGCCTTTTTTATCCATTCATTGACCTTCCATTTTTGATTTAAAGGTTCAGCTACTCTTAATTCTCCTTTGTCAAGCAGATCAATAACTTTTCTGATAGTTTCCTGAGTTTTCATTTCCATCAATAAGGATCTATTTTTCCAAGCAGCTTCAATAATTTCTTGCATATAAATTTTTTTTCAAAGTTAAAGAATTAGTAACTATTAGAATCAATATGATCAATATGAAAAAAGTATATTTGTTAAAAAAATATGGGCTGTTTAATAGGTATTGATTATGGAGAAAAAAGAACTGGTTTAGCCCATACTGATCCCAATAAAATAATAGCTACTGGTTTAAAAAGTATCTTGACCAAAGATCTGATTAAATTTCTAAGAGCCTATTTTGAAAACGTTGAAGTTGAAATGTTAATTATTGGAAAACCAATTCAAAAGGATGGAAAACCCTCGAATGTAGAAGAAAAAATCAAGGGTTTTATTAAGAAAATAAAAATTAATTTTCCTGAAGTAAAAATTGATCGTTATGATGAAAGATACACCTCTAAAATTGCAAAAATTTTAATGAATGAATCAGGAATAAAAAGGAAAGTCAGGCGTGACAAGGGAATTATTGATAAAATTAGTGCCACTTTAATATTGCAATCTTATCTTGAGTCTAAAAAAAATAAATTATGATTTTACCGATACTAGGCTACGGCTCTCCTATTTTAAAAAAAGCAGCAACCGACATTTCACCTCAATACCCAAATTTAAATGAGCTTATTAGTAACATGTGGGATACTATGTATGCTGCCAAAGGTGTTGGTTTAGCTGCACCTCAAATAGGATTATCAATTCGTCTTTTTGTCATCGACGCAACACCATTTTTAGATGATGAAAATATGGATGATTTTGAACTAAATTCTATAAAAAATTTTAAAAAAGTTTTTATAAATCCAAAAATCATTGAGGAGAATGGAAATCTTTGGGAATTTAATGAAGGCTGCTTAAGTATACCTGAAATAAGAGAAGATGTCTCAAGAAGAAGTAAAATAGTAATTGAATATTTTGATGAAAATTTTCAATCTAATAAATTAAAGCTTAGTGGACTTGCTGCAAGAGTTGTTCAGCATGAGTATGACCATATTGAAGGAATTTTGTTTATTGATCATTTATCATCATTAAAAAAAAGGCTTATTAAAGGTAAGCTTAATAACATCTCCTCAGGATCAATTAAAGTTGACTATGAGATGAAATTTAATAATAGAAAACTAAAATAATTTTTGCTTATTTAAATTATTATTCAATTATGAATTCGAAATCAAGGAAATTAGATGCTTTTGCAAAACTACTAGACATCATGGATTTACTAAGAAATGAGTGTCCATGGGATAAAAAACAAACGATCGAAAGTTTGCGACACCTTACAATTGAGGAAACATACGAACTATCAGAATCAATTTTAAAAGGAGACAGGAGTGGTATCAAAGAAGAACTTGGCGATATACTATTACATATAGTTTTTTACGCAAAAATTGCCAGTGAGGAAAATGCCTTTGATATTAAAGATGTAATCGATCAAATATCTCAGAAATTAATGTATCGTCATCCACATATATTTGGTAACATTAAAGTAGCTGACGAATCTGATGTATTAAAAAACTGGGAAGTTCTAAAACTTAAAGAGGGTAAAAATAATTTATTAAGTGGAGTTCCACATTCACTACCTTCTTTAATTAAGGCACAACGAATTCAAGAAAAAGCTGCAGGTGTTGGTTTTGATTGGAATACTGAAGAGGAAGTTTGGTCAAAGGTTCAAGAAGAGTTAGTTGAACTTAAGGTTGAAATACAAAATGGAAGTCAAAATAAAATTGAAGAAGAATTTGGAGATTTTTTATTTTCAATGGTTAACTATGCTCGTTTTTTAAATATTAACCCTGATAGTGTTTTAGAGAAGGCAAATCAAAAATTCTCAAAACGCTTATTATTTATAGAAAATAGTACAAAAGAAAAAGGAAAATCAATCAACGAATTGAGTCATTCTGAATTAAATAACTTGTGGTTAGAGGCAAAAAACTACGATTCATCAGAAGATGAGTCTTCTTGATTCTTTGTTGTTTTTTTATTCTCAGTTATTTCAATTTGATTAGCTTTCTTATTTATTGCAGCTTTTATTTTTTTTAAATAAATATATTCACCTTGAAACTTTTCAATTTTCTTTTCACAGCTTTTTATTTGCTTTTCAACATTTTTAAATAGTGGGTTTTCGGTGCTTGAATTGCTAAAAAACTCCAAATTATTTTCTAATTGAGTTAGTTCAGATTTTAAATTAGATAATTGACTTTTAATATTATCGTATTCAATGTCTAATAGACTTGAATCGTATTCGAACATTTTACTATTAATAGTTTTAATAACATGTTTTAATTCATCTTTTTCTAGGTCTGCATTTTTTATCTCCGTAGTTAGATTCTTAAAAAACATCTGATTCATTTTGGATTCATTCTTTGCATCTAATACTCCTAAATTATTCCAGTTTTGGACATGCTTTTCTAGCTGTTCTTCGATAGACTCGATACTTTTGTCAAATTGATTGCTTTTGATTTTTTCCAAATATGATTTTTTTTCTTTTAATAATTTTTCTTGCTCATGTGAGATTTGTTTGAATCCCGATTTTAATCGATCAAAGTAATCTTTATGAATTTCAGAAAAATCTTTCCACAATTTATTTTCAATTTTTCTAGGAATAAATCCAACCGTTTTCCATTTTTTTTGAAAACCTTTCATTTGCTCAATGCAACTATCCCAATTTTCATTTTCTAAGATGTTTTTTGAAAGTTTAATTATTTCTTTTTTTTCATTTATGTTAATCGCAAATCTCTTTTTTTGTTCTTTGTAAAATATATTCTTTTTACGCATAAATTCAGTTCCACATTCCCTAAAGCTTTTCCATAATGTTTTACTATTCTTTGAAGGAACATATCCAATCTCTTTAAACTCATCTCTAAGTAAATTAAAATTTTTCAGAGCATTTTGCCAAGAATTATGATTTTCTGGAATTTTATCAAGAAAACTTTTCATCTTTTTTAGCAAGTCATTCTTTTTGTTAAGATTCTCTTGCATGATACCAACTTTATCTTTTTGATATTCTTGTCTTTTGGTCTGAATCACTTTTGAAGCTTTTTGAAACCTAAGCCATAAATCTTCTCTATGTTCTTTAACAACTGGCCCAAGATCATTTTTCCATTTTTGATGTAAAATATTAAGGTCTCTAGATGCTCTAACCACATCGGTTACATTTTCCAATTCTTCTGCTTTTTCAATAATTTTTAATTTTTCTTCATAATTATGCTTGTAGTCAAGATCTCTAAATTCTCGATCTAGGTGCAAAAAAGCATAAAATCTTCCTACGTGGTGCCTGAAAGTTTCCCATAAATTTTGGGTTTCATTCCTAGGAACATAACCTGTACTATACCAACTCTCCTGAAGTGCTCTAAATTTTTTGTATGTTTTTGAATCTATCTGATTTTGATCAATAAGTTTTTTTATTTCATTAATAATATTATTTTTCTTTTCAAGATTGATTTTCTGAATTGCTTCTTGCTTTTTATAATGATCCCTTTTCTTTTTTCTGAATTCAAAAGAAATTTTATCAAACCTTTTTTTATAATCTGGTTTGAAAAAAAAATCTACCTCCTTACCACCTTGTTTAACAAAAACCTTTTTTTGTTTATTTAGTTCAGTTTGAAACTTCTCTTCAAAAAGTTCATTAATTAAGAGTAGATTTTGTTGATTTTTTAACCAAAAATCTCCTGTAGATAATTCTTCAAAAATATTTATGAGCTTTTCTAAGCTAAGCTTGGCATAATCTGATTTTTCTTCAATTAGGTTATTCTTAGAGGTAATTTTATCACTTTTTATTTTCTCAGGTTCATCCCCTTTGATTTCTTTTTTCTTTGTAGAATTTGTTTTTTTTGAATCATCTTTTAACTTATCTTTTTGTATAGCAGTTTTTTTACCAGCAGCAGCAGGCTTCTTTTTTACTTTTTTCGGGCCTAATTTGCTTTCATTTTTAATTTGCGACTTTGATTTTCCCTCCGCACTAGGTTGTAGAGTATTCTCTTCCATAAGTATAACATGTATTAGTATACTAATATACATTTTTTTGATTTTTCTAAGTTGAATTAACTAATTTTAGCTAAGCGGACCAAAGCTCCCATGATTTATCTGCTTGGTATTTGAGCATCTTTAAACCATTAGAAGTTTTACTCCCATATAATTTACCTCTTTTTAAAAACTCTGTTTCTTTTGGATTGTATATTAAATCAAAGAGTAAATGTTTTGAGTTTAAATATTCATATGGAATATTTGGTGCTTCCATAATATTTGGATATGTCCCAATAGGTGAAGCATTAACAATTATATCAATATTTTTTATAATTTTTTTTGATAACTCATCATAACTTAACTGATCTTTATTAGGAAAACGAGAAACAATTTTAAAATCGCATTCAATTTTTTTAAACACATACTTAATTGCCTCCGAGGCACCCCCTGAACCTAGGATTAGTGCATTTTTTGGTTTCGATTTATACTTTTCTTCTAAGGCTTTTTTAAATCCTATATAATCGGTGTTGTGACCAATAATCTTCCCACAAGATCCAAAAACAATAGTATTAACTGCATTAATAGCTTTAGCTTCCTTTGATAACTCGTCTAAGAATGGAATTATAACTTTTTTGTAAGGAATAGTAACATTTAAACCTTTTAAATTTGAAGAGGAACTGATTAACTTTTTAAACTCTCCTATTTCTTTTAAATCGTAATTTCTATAAATACAATCATTTAAGTTATTCTTTCTAAATTTTTCTGTAAAATATTTTCTTGAAAAAGAATAATTAATATTTCTACCAATTAAACCAAATAACTTAAGTTGCTTTTCTTTTTTCATAATGATTCAAAACAAGAATAATAATAATTCCAAAAATTATACTGAAAAATTCGAAATATGTTTTTGATTCGTAAAAATTTGGTAGGTAATATTGATAATTTGAAAAAATTCCATTACCAACCGAGTTTGTCATAAGATTTCCGTGGACGTCATATAAGTATTCTTTTACTTTCCAAGGATAAACAAGTATCAAGGTACCAGAAATAAACCCAATTATTGTCGAGATTGTTTGGTTAGGAAATTTATCTAATATAAATTTCAAAATATTTGAGAATATAACTAATCCAAATAAAGAGCCCAAGGTGAAAAAACTTATAATTACTAAAAATCTCCTAGTGTAAGGCTCAGTAAATGGAGTAAAATTTAAAAAAATAACTTCAGAGATTACATAATATAATTTATTTACAGCATCAACAAGCAATAAATTATAATTACCCAATACTAAAAGTAAGAAAGAACCAGAAAGACCCGGTATGGTCATACCTGACACACTTATAATACCACAAAAAAATATAAAAAATAGATTATCATTTTCGTCCATGGGACGCGCAAAACTTATTGATAAACCAGCTACAAATCCTATAGCTGAGAAAAAATACACACTTTTTTCCCAACTATCTATTTTCTTAATTATTAAAAATAAAGAGGCCAGAATCATACCAAAAAAGCAAGCTATAACAATGGTTTCATTTATTTTAAATAAATAATCTAACAATAATGAAACACTAAAATAACTAATTATTACACCGCCAAAGACTAATGAAAGGAAGCCACCATTTATATATCGCCAAAAGCTTTTGAAATGGAAGTTTAGTATCTGATTAAAAGCGTTAATATTTAGTTTTTGAAATGATTGAATAAGTTTATGGTAAAAACCAAATACTAAAGCTATAATTCCCCCGGAAACACCTGGTATTTTGTTCGCAGTACCCATTAAAATTCCCTTTGCAATAAGGATTAAAGCATTCAAAATTGATTTTTTATTTGGCAAAATCATTATTTTTTTAAAAATGATTTGATTTTTTCTAGAAAAAAGATTGATGCGAATCCCAAAAGTATAAAAGTAATCGCTTTACTTAACTCTGGGTCATCTCCACTATAGTGATGAGGTAATACAGGAACCACTTGATGATTTTCAATTAGATTACTTTTATTTACAGCATTTTGCCATGGCCATATTTTATTCAAAGAACCTATCATTAATCCGATTAAAAAAGACATTACATAATTTCGGTAATTATCTAAAAGAAAAGTTAGCAACTTTGTGAAGAACTTGATTCCCAAGATAATTCCTAAAAAAAATATTCCAAGTACTTGAGTAACATCTACAAATACCTCTTCATTAAAGTTGAAAATTAGTTGTTGTGCTTGTCTAATATTTGATAAAATTATTTGATAAACACCCATTAAAAGAAGAATGTATGCTCCAGATATCCCTGGTAGAATCATAGCTGTAATTCCAAAAAAACCAGATAGAAATATATACCAGAGGGAGACAGTTTGGATGGAACTTGGAGCAATTTTTGTTATTTGGTATGAGATAAAAATTCCAATTAAAAGTGAAAAAAAAGAAACAGTTTTTTTCTGAATTTCAATTTTAATTAGAAAAATAAAACTTGCTAACAATATTCCAAAGAAGAAAGACCAGAGCCCAATAGATTCATTCTTAAATAACCATTCTAATAGCCATGAAAATAAAAGTATACTTGTAATAACCCCTGATAATAATGTAAGTAGAAATCCTCCATTAATTTTATTCCAAACAAATTTTACTCCACTTCTTTTTATTTCCACAATGTTTTTCCATGAAATAGAATTTATACTTTTAAGTAATTTTTCGTACACGCCTGTTATCAACGCAATAGTACCTCCTGAAACACCAGGAATGAGATCTGCCGCTCCCATCATTAATCCTTTCAAGAATATAAATAAGTATTGCATTTGTACTTTTTCAGTAACAGAAATAGTGATTTGATATCAAAAAACTTTTAAGTCGCTATGTTTTAGCAACAACATTTTTTAGCTCTGGAAATAGAAAGAAAAATTTACTTTTGTCTTTTTTATCCATGTGATTCAGATTTAGCAGGTACATCGCTTCGTCAATTTTGTTCAAATGGAAACAACATCCAGCAATTCTGATTTCTAAGTTCCTATTATTTGGGCAGAATGAAAATGCATTTTCTGCGATATTTTGTGCTTTTCTCCATTTTTTTTTCTTAAGAAAAAAGTCAATAATTTTAATAATAACATCAGATCCATAATGGCCAAGACTAAAGAGCATTTGACAAGATTTATATATCTCTTTTTCTTCCCCGAGTTTAATACATAGTTCAACGTTATTTTTCCACAATTCAATAGAGTCACCATTTATTATTAAAGATTTTTCAAGATAAAGTTTTGCCGTATTAAATTTTTTTTGCGAAACTTGAAAAATGATCAATGATAACCAGCAATTTTCATTTGTTGGTTCTAACTCAACTGATTTTAAATAAAACTCTTCTGCAACACTATAATTTCCAAGCTTTTCATGACATCTTCCAATGGAGTTTTGAATAAATGCATTTGGTTCAGTCGTCTGTAACGCAAATTCATAATTTAATATTGCTTCATTTAATCTTCCAAGTGATTCTAGTAATTTCCCTTTTTCAATATATGCACCAGTGAATGTCTCATCACTAATTATAGAGAATTCAAATGCTGAAAGGGCGTCATCAAATTTTCCGGATTTTAGATAAACTTTACCTAGTTGATGCCATGCAACCTCACAATAAGGGTTATATTCTAAAAGGTTGTTTAGTGCTTCGATTGCTTCATGATCCATATTTAGTTTATCATAACAATATAAAAGATTGTAAAGTGAAGGATAGTCCTCGGAGTTATCGCTCAAACATTTTTTGAAAAAATTAGAAGCTTCACGGTAATTTTCTAAGATTAAATACTCCATTCCCAATAGATTCCATATTTCATAGGGATCATTAGAAATACTTAAAGCACTGCGCAGGTAATTTATTGAATCTTTATGATCACCCTTTTTAGAGGCAATAGTTGCTTTTTGTAAAGTAACTTCTTCATCTGATGGATTAAGATGTTCTATGTGTTCTAAAAGTTTCAAAGCAGTATCATATTTTTCATCTAAAATGTACAATTCACTTTGTAGAAGAAGTAATCCGTGGCAACTAGGATGTTGATCTAAACCCATTTGAAGTGCTTTTTTTGCCAGTTGGTTATCACCAAATCCTAAATAATGTACAATAATATCCTCAAATTCTTGTACTTCAAAGTAGAAGTTCAAATTGGTTTCTAGCATTCGCTTGAACTTTTCTATTGATGATTTAGTTTCTCCTGAATTTGAATTGAGCATAGGTTAAAACAACTACAACTAAAATTAAGGACTCCTTTAGGGAATTAAATCAAAGATTAATATTGTTTTTAACAAATTAATTAACACAGTATGGTTACAAACTATCTAAAACTTGACGAATGATAGTACATCCTTTTTTTATTTCATTTACACTTATGGTCAAAGGAGGTGATATCCTTAAGGCTTTCTTTTCCCATAGCAATCGAAAAACGAGAACTCTTTTTTTAATACATTTTTCTATTATTTTATCGACCATTTCTTCATTTTTTACAATAGCCGCTAACATCAGTCCCTTACCCCTAATTTCTTTAATTTGAGGATGTTTTAATTCTTTTCTAAAAAGTGCTTCTTTTTTTTCAATTTGGCTGATTAGTTTTGAATCTCTCAGAACTCTTAATGTTGCTAAAGAGGCTGCCGCAATAACAGGATTACCACCAAAAGTTGTTATGTGTCCAAGTTTCGGTTTATCTTGGAAATGTTTCATTAAATTGTGAGACGATGAAAAAGCTCCAACAGGTAATCCTCCACCCATACCCTTACCCATTACAATTATATCTGGTTCAACATCGAAATGTTCAAATCCAAAAAAACGTCCAGTTCTACCGAAACCAGGCTGTATTTCATCCAATATTAATAATGTACCCATTGAGTCGCATCTAGATTTTACTTTTTTTAAGTAGTTTAAATCTGGTACAATAAACCCTGCACCTCCTTGAATTGTTTCAAGTAAAACAGCTGCAGTATTTTTTGTTATTTTTTTTAGATCATTCTCATGATTAAATTTGATAAATTTAACTTTGGGTAGCATAGGGCCATAACCCATCTTTTGACTTCTTGAACCTAGTAAACTTAATGACCCATGGGTACTTCCATGATAACTATTAAAAGCACTTATTAATTCTTCTCTTCCTGTAGCTTTTTTTGCTAATTTTATTGCACCTTCAATTGCCTCAGTTCCAGAATTTGTTAGATAAATAGTCTCCTGGTTTTTAGGGAGAAGTTTTAATAATTCTTTACATAATTTAACAGCAGGAGCCTGAATAAACTCTCCATAAACCATTACATGCATGTATTTTTTTATCTGAGTTTTTATCGCAGAAGTTACTTTTGGGTGTAGATGACCCAAACTACAAGCCGATACCCCAGCAATAAAATCTAAATATTTCTTTCCATCAGTCGTCGTTATATACGATCCCTTCGCTTTTTTTATTTCTAAAGAAAGTGGATATGGATTTGTTTTAGCTTGAAATTTTAAAAAATCATCTTTTAATGAATACATCTTATTTATAGTGGTTTCAGGTTTACCAAATTTTAAAACGTTAATCAATTTTTCTATTTTTCAAAATTATCAATAAGATCACCGATGTTATTAGGACGCTCATTATCTCTCCAAATAAAACCCTTTAAAGTACGGTCATTTAATGGTATTTCTTCTTCAGGATAAACATTTCCAGATGGTGTAACCAAAAAAGTTATATCATTTATTTCTCCATCTAAAAAGTCCATTTTTAATGCACTACAGGTAGTTTTATCAATTCCAATTAGTTGAAAATCTTCATCATTATATAAGTAATATATCATTTCAGTATTTTTTTTGATAATAATATTATCAAGTTTTCCATTTCTAAACGATCCGTCTAGTAAACCTCCTTTAATTTGGTTGTAACCGTCCTTACTAAGTGTGTCTTTTTCAATAATTAGGACATTTCCATTAATTTTTAAAGAATCTAATTTGTTTGTTTTTTTATTTGACATCAAAAGAATATTATTTCCTGACATTTGACTTTTATTGAACCAAACCACTGGATTTGATTTGTTTCTATCAACTTCTGTGAAAATTTGTTCTTGTTTTCTTGTCAAAGGTTTGCTTAAGAGTTTTGTTAATCCTGCTAACTTATCTAAGTGAAGAGAATCAGAGCGACCTCTCATATCATTTTTCAAAATTCTCACATCATAGTATGCTCTAATAATTCTTTTTTCGTCTGGTCCGGTTGCAAGAAGTGTGTCAGCACTAATATATAATGTGTCCCTGTCAATAATGTTCATGGATAATGCCCTCTGCGTAACAACTGCAGAATCTCTAGCTTTAAATATTTCAGCATAATGCCCTTTAATAATGGAATTATTAATTGTATCAAAAATACTTACATTGTTAGTTGCTGCAGCATAATTTTTTTCACTTTCAAAATAAAGACTGTCTCCTTTTATAATTTTATTATCATAATAGAGTATAGCATTTTTTTTAAAAAACCCTTTTTCTTTCTCCAAATCATAGAAACCAGTCCTACACTCAATTGTATAATTTTCACCTTCAATTTTTGATTCACCGAAAAGATATGCTTTATTTAGTTCTGTATAATAATCTAATTGATTTGAGTTAACAATATATTGAGGGTTATATATGTTTACATTTGAAACAAAACGGTATTTTTTTTCGTCTATAAAATACCTTCCTCTGTTACTACTCAATGTACTTGAACTGTCAACAATTACGCCTTTTTGCTCGTAAAAAGCTTCATTAGTGATTCTATCCAGTTTTAATTCCTCCGTTGAAAGTGACATATCTGGGCTTTTGAAAAAAACATTTCCATTGGCTTTTGCAACTTTTGTTTTTCCATCATATTCGATCTTCCTACATGTCATTTTCAATGTATCGCCTTGAGAAAAAATTACATTCCCAATAGCTTTAAAATAATTATCTCTAGAATAAAAATAAGCTAAGTCTGACTCAATTAATGCTCCTTCATGGAATAATAAAACTCTTTTTTTTGAGTCTTTGAAAAGTATGTTAGCACCAGGGTAAATTTGCTGATTTTTTTTTGATCCTCCTGCCTCACGAATCTCAATAATCTTCATTTCCTGACAGAATAGTGAATAATTGGTCATTAAAGCTAATGCAAGTATTAAAACATTAGACGTAAACCCCATTGGCTTGAAAATTATTTAAAAATTGTTTGTTTTCTGTCGGGTCCAACAGAAACTATTTCAATTGGAACTTCCAAAGCATTTTCTAAAAAAGAAATGTATTTCACAAAATTTTTAGGAAGATCTGAAAACTTTGTAATACTTGTAAGATCCTCATCCCATCCTGGAAGTTCTTTGTAAATTGGTTTGAGATTATCTGTATTTGTATCGTATGGAAAGTAATCAATTTCAATTCCATTTATCAGATATGAAGTACATATTTTTATTTTTTTAAAACCACTAAGCACATCTCCTTTCATCATCATTAATTTGGTTACACCATTTATATTAACAGAGTATTTTAATGATACAAGGTCAATCCAACCACATCTTCTTGCTCTACCTGTAGTTGAGCCATACTCATTTCCAACTTTAGCCATTATAGTTCCTTCTGAGTTAAAAAGTTCAGTAGGAAATGGACCACTTCCAACTCTAGTTGAGTAAGCTTTAAATATTCCAAAAACCTCTCCGATTTGATTTGGAGCTACTCCAAGTCCAATACAAGCTCCCGCAGCAGTTGTAGTCGAAGATGTTACAAATGGATAAGTACCAAAATCAACGTCAAGTAGTGAACCTTGTGCACCCTCACCCAAAATTTTCATTCCATTTTTTTTTGAATTCATAAGGAATTGTTCACTATCGATTAATTGCAATTTCCTTAGTTTTTCTATGCTCTTAAAAAAAACATTTTCGTTTAAATTTAAATCATATTTTTTAGTAAGGTTGTAACTTTTTAAAATACCAAGATGTTTTTTAGTTAGTTTTAAATATTTTGTCTTCCAATTCTTACTCAAAATGTCACCCACACGAATACCATTTCTGCCTGTTTTATCCATATAGGTGGGACCAATTCCTTTAAGAGTAGATCCAATTTTAGATTTTCCTTTTGCTTCTTCTGAAGCTGCATCTAGAATTTTATGAGTGGGAAGAATTAAATGTGCTTTTTTCGAAATTAAAAGCTTTTTGCTAAAATCTATCTTGTATGGAACTAAACTATCAATCTCACTTTTAAGACTTATTGGATCAATGACAACGCCATTTCCAATAAGGTTCAAAGAATTAGGATGAAAAATTCCTGAAGGGATTGTATGAAGTACGTGTTTTTTTCCATCGAATTCTAAAGTGTGTCCCGCATTTGGGCCTCCTTGAAATCTAGCAATTATATCATAATTGTCAGTCAAAACGTCAACAATCTTTCCCTTACCTTCATCTCCCCACTGAAGTCCTAGAATTAAGTCAATTGCCATTAAAATTATTTAATTTTTTTTTTGGTGCCGTAAAAATATAATGAATGATTTAAAATTTCGACTCCAAAAATTTCTTCAATAGTTTTTTTTATTTGCTCTATTCTAGGATCACAAAATTCCTTTACCTCCCCGCTGTCTGTATCTATAAAATGATCATGTTGGTGATCAAAATAACATTTTTCGTATTGTGCTTGATTTTTACCAAACTGATGTTTCCTCACTAAACCACAATCAAGAAGAAGTTCAATTGTGTTATAAAGAGTTGCTCTACTAACACGATAGTTCTTATTTTTCATTTTGATATAAAGTGATTCAATATCAAAATGTTCTTTACTATCATATATTTCAAATAGAATGGCAAATCTCTCAGGTGTTTTACGGTGTCCGTTAAGGTTTAAAAAATTAACAAAGACCTCTTTTACAATGTCTTGATTTGATTTCTTTAATTGTATCATAATACAAAGATAGTTATTACGCTTTATTCTCTGACAATTTTATCAATACCATTAACCTTTGATAAATTTTGAACTAATTTTATCAATATATTTTTATTGGGAACACTTACATGAATTACACCTGTAAAGTAAGAATCCTCACTATCAAAATTGATTTTATTAATATTAACACTCATATTATTTGAAATCAGTTTTGTAACCTCATTAACCAAACCTTTTTTGTCAATTCCAGATAATCTTAACACTGCGTTATATTCTTGTGAGCTTGAGTCAATCCACTTTGATGGTATTACTCTATAGGCAAAATTAGATTGTAAGCTAAGAGCATTTGGACACTCTTTATGATGAACTTTTATCCCCTCATTTGAGGTTATAAATCCAAAAACAGGATCACCAGGAATTGGGCTACAACAATTGGCGATGCTATGAGTGAGTTTTTCTTTGTCTTTACCAAAGACAATTTGATCAAATCTTTCAGTAAATCCGGCATTATTTTTTTCTAATAAATGTTCTTTTTTTTTGACTTTCCTTTTAAAGAAATTTAATAATGTATTTTGGTGTGATTTTACAAACTCTTTAAGTTTTTTATTATCAATTGTGCCAATAGCAACGCGGTAGTGTAAATCTTCAACATTTCTAAACTTAAAATACTCCAACATTTCATTTATCGTTTTGTTGTTATTATTTAATTTTAAAAATTTTAGTTTTCTTCTAAGGATTTCCTTCCCTTCAGTTGCTCTCATTTTTTTCTGCTCATTGATTGAAGATTTAATTATTGATCTTGCACGTGATGTTACAACAAAGTCTAACCAATTAATCGTTGGTTTAATATTTTCTGATGTAATTACTTCAATTTGGTCACCACTTTTCAATACCTTACTTAAAGGGACTAGTCTATTGTTTACCCTTACTCCTCTTGTTTTTTTTCCAATCTCTGAATGAATAAAAAAAGCAAAATCTAATGCTGTAGAACCTTGTGGCAATGACTTTAATTCACCATTTGGAGTAAACACAAAAATTTCTTCTGCATAAAGATTTAGCTTAAAATCTTCAACAAAGTCTACTGCATTGCCAGTATTATTTTCTAGAACCTCTTGAAGTCTATTAAGCCAGCTTTCAATGCCAATATCTTTTTGATTTCCTTGTTTGTATTTGTAATGTGCAGCATAACCTTTTTCCGCAATTTCATTCATTCTATCAGATCTTATTTGAATTTCCACCCATTTATTTGAAGGACCCATAACTGTAATATGAAGTGCTTCATATCCATTTGACTTAGGTGCAGATATCCAATCTCTAAGTCTAGTTGGGTTAGGAGTAAAGTTGTCGGTAATAATTGAATAAATTTTCCAAGCTAGGAATTTCTCATTGTTTTGATTTGAATTATATATAATCCTGATTGCGAACTTATCATAAACTTTCTCAAAAGAGATGTTTTGAGTGAGCATCTTTCTATGAATTGAATAAATGGATTTACTCCTCCCTTTAATAACAAACTTGAGGTTTTCTTTTCTTAATTGTTTATTTAAAAATCTTGAAAGAGACTTTATATATTCATCTTGTGATTCTTTTGTTTCTTCTATTTTTTCTTTAATTGAATCATATCTCTCAGGCTCAGTATATTTTAGGCTTAGGTCTTCTAATTCGTTTTTTACATTGTAAAGGCCTATACGATGTGCTAAGGGAGCATAAATATAAAGTGTTTCTGATGCTATTTTTACTTGTTTATACTCCGGCATTGCATCCATTGTTTGCATATTATGTAGACGATCAGCAATTTTTATAATTATAACTCTCACATCATCATTAAGAGTTAGCAACATTTTTCTAAAATTTTCTGCTTGCAGAGAAATATTTTTATCTTTTTTAAGATTCGAAATTTTTGTTAAGCCGTGAACGATCTTAGCCACATTCTCACCCAGTAATTGCTCAATATCTTTGAGAGTAAACTTTGTGTCCTCAGCTACGTCGTGTAATAATGCTGCACAAATAGAGGTAGCATCTAGTCCAATTTGTTGAGCAACTATTTTAGCAACACTAATAGGATGAAAAATATAAGCCTCACCAGATTTTCGCCTTTGTTCACCGTGAGCTTCAACTGCCATGTCAAATGCAAGCCTAATCATTTTCTTATCTGAATCACCTAAGGTTTGGTAGCTAATTTTTAATAACTCTTTATACTGCTTGGCAATTTTTTTGTTTTCTATTTTTGAATCTATAACCATACATTAAGAAAGATACTAAAGAAATGTATTTTTTTCAAGTTTGTTGTTTTTTCGAATAGCTTCATATATTAATATGCCTGCCGCAACTGATAGATTTATTGAATTGGATGTTTTCGCCATAGGGATAACTAAATTTTCACTAGCCACTTTTGACCAAAAATTGCTTAATCCTTCACTTTCTGATCCAATCACTAATGCGCATGGCAATTGATAATCGAACTCATCATATCTTGCCGAATCTAATTTAATAAATGTAGTAAAGATGTTAAACTCCCTTTTTCTTAAAAATGATACAACATTTTCATTAGATTCGATTGCAGTAGGTATTTTAAATATATCTCCAAGGCTAGACCTTATGCTGTTTGGATTATAGAAATCGGTTTTTGGATTAGAAATTATAATTGCATCAATTTTAGCTGCAGCTGCAGTTCGATATAGTGCCCCAATATTTCCAGGTTTTTCAGGTTCTTCTATTACAACGATTAAAGATTTTCTAGAGAGCTTAAGAGTTTTTAATTCATGTGATTTACTTCTTGCTATAGCTATTATTTTTTCACCACCTGATCTAATACTTATTTTTTTAAAAGTTTTTTTTTCTACAACTATAGTTGGTGTATTATTAATTGCATTTTTTATATTAACATTGTTAAAACTAACACCTTCTTCTAAAAAAAATTTTTCAAGTATATAATTAGATTTTAGTGCATTAATAATCTCTCTTTCACCTTCAATAATAAATAAACCCTGTTTTTTTCTTTCTCTTGACTTTTTATAAAGAAGAAGCATTTTTTTTAGTTCCAAATTTTTAGTACTTACTATAACTTTCACTAAGATATTTTTAAATTATTGAAATTAAATTAATCAAATTTATATTCAATCAGATTATTATTTTTAAGATACCCTATAACTAAACCCACCATTCCATCATAACTCTCAATTCCCATTGATTGGCCATTAGCTTTTAAATATGAATCATAACTTTTTTTTATTATTGGTTCAAATGGATTCTGATATTTATTCCAAAACCTTAATATTTCCTTATAGTTCTCAAGTATCCCGGGGTTTAACAATTTCATATATTTTTTTGCATTTATAGGATCTAATTTTAATAGGTTTGAATAACAATAGTTGAGTGCAAATATTAGTCCAGCATATTGAATGAGATGGTCCGAATTTTTAAAACAAGTAATAAAAGCAATAAAATTTGCCTCACTTTCAGATGCAAATCCTAATTGGTGCGCCATCTCGTGGGCAGCTGTAACAATAAAATTTAGCTTTGGAATATTTATATTAATATTGGACTCTAAAGTAAAAGGATTGAGGTAGCCTGCAAAACCCATATAATTTAATAAGTTGCTCCATAGAGATTTTTTTAAAAATGGTTTTTGTTTAAATTTTCGAAATAAATGAGACTCTTTACAAATCATCTCAATAATTTGATCTGACTTTTTTGAAACTTTTACAATTTTATTTCTATCCTTTGTAAGCTTTAGATGCAATAAATTTGTTGATTGGATAAGATAATGGAGGGTTTCTATCAATTCAGTCTTTTCATACCCTGTATCTAAATTCATTTTTTTACTAAGAGGTAAACGATAATAATTCAACCCCCAGTTAAGATTAAAAATTAATAATACTAATGAAAAAATTGAAGTTATATTTATAAAAATTAAACCTATTGAAAATTTTTTTCTTAATGATTTAAAAATCAGTATTGGTATAAATATTAATCCAATGCCGTATAATAAATCTCCTATTGGGTAAGAGAATCTATCGAAAAAGAAGTAATGCGTTTTGTAAATAAGAGGGTATAAATAAGAACTGTAATATTTTTCTACCCATAACGGGTTGTTTTTAAAAAAGATTAATAAAACGAGTTGAATAGGTATTAAACAAATAAGAGTTAAATGAATTTTTTTTAATTTTAAATTCTTAAACCCCAACTTTAAAAAATTAATCTTCTAAAGATTTAATCTCAACTTCAAAAATTAAATCAGACATTGGTGGAATACCCTGTACACCGTTTTCACCATAAGCTATTTTGTAAGGTAAAAATAGTGTTGCTTTATCACCCACTTCAAGTAATCGTACTCCTTCCTTAAAGCCCTCAATCATACGATCGTTTTGGCCTACACTTGCCAATATTGGTTGGTATCTTCCTGAATTCTTTTTTTGCATACTAAACACCCCATTGAAATTAGCTACTTCTTCAATGCTTGTTTCTAATAGAGTCCCATCTTTGAAATATACTGAGTAGTTTAATCTTGCTTTATTTTTGACTTTTACAGCTTTTCCATGGCCTCTGAAGGTAATAACATATTTTAAACCTGATTTTGTTTGTGTAGTTCGTTTTTCAAGTGAAGTAAATTTTAAATAATTTTTATTTGTGGCATTAGATTTTTTTTCTTCATTTTCTTTTGCTACTAATTCCTTGTTTACAAAATAATTTTCGAAAATTTTTGGTGCATCAAATTTCTTTGCCTCGTCTCCATTTCTGATTATTTTTATACTTTTAATTAGGTCATTTTGTTCAATACTATTAACAATCTCTTGTCCTTCTACAACTTCTCCAAAAACAGTGTGCTTTCCGTCCAACCATGGAGTTTCTTTATGTGTTATAAAAAACTGGCTTCCATTTGTTCCAGGACCACTATTTGCCATAGACAGAATTCCTGGACCATTATGTGTTAACTCGCTAAACTCATCATCAAATTTATAGCCAGGCCCTCCCGTTCCATTTCCTAATGGATCCCCTCCTTGGATCATGAAATCATCGATTACCCTATGAAATTTTAACCCGTTATAAAACATTTTCGATTTAAATTCTTCACTAACTCTGGGATTATTGCCCTCACTTAGAGAAACAAAATTGGCAACAGTATTAGGAGCTTTGTCAATGGATAATTTCAAAATTATAGGACCTTTACTTGTTTCTATTTTTGCATATAGCCCATTATCTAGGGCAGTATTTTGATCAGCACAACTTACAAAGAAACAAATTACTAGAAGAGTTAAAATATTTTGTTTTGGAATCATAATTTATTTAAATAGTGTTATAGTCTTTCAATAGTGAAGCGGAGGGGTTGACTTAGCCCGATCTTATTCCCATCACCTTGATACCCATAACAAAGATATGAAGGAAAAAGAAATACAACAATCTCTTTAGGTCTGATTAAACGAACACCCTCTCTTAAAGCAGGTAATATATTGTCTTTGTCAACTACATAATCAACAATTCCTAAATCATTTTTGGTGTAGAGTGTTTTTTTATTTAAATCTTCAATTTTGTAGGTAAAACGCAATTTTGTTCCCTTTTCAGGGAGAGGTTGATTTTCAGAAACCTTTTTAACATATGCGTATAGAAAACCTTTTTCTGAATTATAGAAGGTAAATAAACTGTCTTTATCAGCAGATTTTCTAATCATTAACTCCTCTCTTGCTAAAAGTATTTTATTTCTAGTTGCTGAGTTACTTAAGAAAGTTTTTTTTCCTTTGTTCAGCGGATAGCGAACATTATTTTCTGTACAGGAAGAGAAAAATACGATTAAAAGATAAAATAAAATCTGCTTCATAGATAAATTAGCTATATCAACTCAGATATATGATTTTTCAAAACATTTTCAAAACGAATTATTGTTTTATCTAAAGATTCTGTAGATAGTCCACCTGCAGCGTTTAGATGACCTCCTCCATTAAAATAATTTCTAGCGAAATTTTCAACAGAAAAATTACCTTGGGATCTAAAAGACATTTTTATTTTTCCCTCAGTTTCATTTTCAATCATCATACAAGAAAAATTAACTCCTTTCAAACTAAGACCATAGTTTACAAATCCTTCAGTATCACCTTTTTTATAATTGCAGGTCCTTAATTCTTCTTTTGAAAGAGTGATATAAACAACTGGTAGGTTAGGAATCTTTACTAAATTTGAAAGAGAAATCCCCAGTAATTTTAATCTGCTCATCGAAGAACTATCAAATATTTTTTGATGGATATCACTACCATTTGCTCCAAGACTTATAAGATGTGATACAACTTTATGGGTCTTTGCAGTTGTAGACGGGTATCGAAATGAGCCTGTATCAGTCATGATACCAGCGTAAAGACAACATGCAATTTTTTTATTCAGTAATTTAGAATCAGATGCATTTATAACATTATATACCATTTCACATGTTGAGCTCATATCAGGATCAGAATAATTAAGATTTGCAAAAAACTCAGGCGATTCGTGATGATCGATCATGATTTTATCAACTTTAGTTCTTCTTACAATTTCACTCAGATCTTGTATCCTAGATAGGGAGTTAAAATCCAAACCAAAAATTAATTCTGCATTATTAATCTTGTTCCTTGCAGTATTAGGTTTTTTTGAAAATTTTATTATTTCTGACTCCCCCGGTAACCATTTTAGAAAGGTTGGGTAATCATTAGGTGAAACTATGCTTACTTCATGTCTTTTTGCATCCAGAAAGTGTTTTAAGGCTAGTGAGCTTCCAAGAGCATCACCGTCTGGATTTCTATGAGGAATGATAACAATTTTTTTTCGTATCGATATTATTTTTTTAAAAGCAAATAAAAAATTGTTTTCCATTTAATACAAAGATAGTACTTTAGTAATTGTTTAATTTAATAAGCAATTTATTTTAGGAGACAAATAAGATTCTTTTATTATAAATAAACGATGCACCCAATTGATTAATTTTACTTAAAAAAATGGAAAATATTACTTTTATGATGATAAAGCCAGATGCGGTTGAAAACGGTTTTATTGGGAATATAATTGAAAAAGTAACATCTGCTGGATTTAAATTTAAGGCCCTTAAACTAACTCAACTTTCAAAAAAAAACGCTGAGAAATTTTATAAAATCCACAAGGATAAACTTTTTTATGAAGACCTTGTTAAATTTATTTCTAGAAGCCCAATATTAGTTGCTGTTTTAGAAAAAGAAAATGCGGTTAGCGATTTTAGAACGTTAATTGGAGCGACTAATCCAAATGATGCTGCTGAGGGAACAATAAGAAGACTCTATGCTAAATCTGTAGGTGAAAATGCAGTACATGGTTCTGATAGTCATGAAAACGCATTAATAGAGTCCTCTTTTCATTTTGCAAGTGTTGATCTCTATTAATGAATTATTATTTTGTTAATATATTCACCATTTAAGTGTTCATTCATTTTCTCTAAAATCATGTCTTTTTTATAGCTTAATTCCATTGCTAATGCTGCAGATTTAATTCCAACAATAAGTGTTTTTCGAGAAAATCTAATTTGGGTGGTATACTTAGAAACATTCTCACCCATAACATCTTTCCATGCATTACAAACCCTAACATTTGTAATACCTTTTTGTAATGACTTTTGAGTTACAAAACTTTTTAAAATATTTTTTAATGAAATGGGATTAAAATTCCGTTTCGGATTTTTCATTTTATTTCAATTTAATTTTTGGCCGTTTATAGTGAAAAGTTCTATTTCCAATTTCAAGAATAAGTTTTTGGCTATCTAAAAAATTTATTTTTGACTTCCATTCATCCCATCGCGATTTATAACTTATGTAAAATTTACCATTATTCTTTTCAATTTCAAAAGATGTCTTGTCGTTTGATGTTTTAAATGAGTCATCTAGTTCAAGGGCAACTTTATTTAAGAATCCTCTTGGATATTGAATTTGATAATGGTCAAAATTTGATTTAGATAATTTTGGAACAAATTTCTCTCCATTTTGATAAACAAACTCAATCTCCCAATACCCTCCTAATTTTTCTATTTGTACTCTCTCAGAAGAACAATGAATAAAAACAATTATTAAAGATTTGATTGCTATTTTCTTTTTAAAGTCTGAATATCTCATAACTCGATTTTATCTTTTTTAAGGCTTTTATTATTCTCTCTTCATGCGTATCAGTAATAAATATTTGCCCAAAATAATTTTTGTCAACTAAAGATAGAATTTGAATAACTCTTTTTTGATCTAATTTATCAAAAGCGTCGTCAAAAAGGAGTAAAGGACTGTAGCCATTTAAATTTTCTAAAAAATCAAATTGTGCAAGCTTTAATGCAATAAGAAACGTTTTTTGCTGTCCTTGACTTCCAAATTTTTTGATTGGTTTATCATTTAAGAATAAAATTATATCGTCTTTATGAGGACCTGTAGTTGTGTATTGAAACATCTTATCTTTTCCAAGGCTTTCATCAAGAAGATTTGAATGACTTTCGTCCTCTAATTGACTTATATAAGATAACGAAACACTTTCATTTCCTTGACTAATATTTTTATATATATTACTAAAGACAGGAATAAAGCTATCCATAAAAGCTTTTCTTTTATTAAATATTATCTTGCTTCTTTCCACTAATTGATCATTATAAACTTGTAGTGAATTAGAATCATAGGTATTGTTGAGTGCAAAATATTTAAGTAGTGAATTACGTTGGGATAAGATTTTATTGTATTCCAAAAGTTTATTCAAAAAAATTAAATCGGTTTGACCTATTACACTGTCAATAAACTTTCTTCTTGTATTACTACCGTCCGTGATCAAATCGCTATCCGCTGGAGAAATAATAACTGTTGGAATCAAACCAATATGTTTGGATATTTTCTTATAGGCTTTACCATTTCTTTTAATAATCTTTTTCTGTCCTTTTTTAAATGAACAGATAATTTTTTCTTCACGTAAGTTTTTTTCATATAAACCCTTAATTACAAAAAAATCATTACCAATTTGAATATTTTGCAATGAAATAGGATTAAAATAACTTTTGCAAAATGATAAATGATAAATAGCATCAAGAATGTTAGATTTACCCACCCCATTGTCACCAATAAAACAATTTATATTGGGATCAAAATCAAAAGTCTTAGAACTGAAATTTTTGTACTGAGTAAGTGATAATTGTTTTAAATGCATTACTATGCAAAAATAAAAAGTTCAAATAAGTGAACAGTTTTGATTTGGAATAAAAAGATTAATTTTATACATAAATAATTTTTAGATGGCAACTTACAAAAAAAGAGGTGCGAAAAAAACATTAGAATCAACAAATAGACTAGAAAAGGTTAACGAAAGTAAGACAGCCGAGGTCTTCGATACACTTGATGTTACAGCTAATAAGACAGAGCAGTGGGTGGTAAAATATCAAAATATAATCCTAATTTTTATTGGGACAATTGCAATTTGTGTTTTAAGCTATTTAGGTTATCAGAATTTTGTTTACATTCCAAAAGCTATAGAAGCAACAAGCGAGCTGAATCAAGCTCAATACTATTTCGATCTTGCTGTGAATAATAACGAATCAGATTCTTTATTCAAAAAGTCTTTAATAGGCGGTGAGGGGAAATATGGATTTTTAGATATAATAAAAAATTATAAAGGTACACCTGCTGCAAAGCTTGCTAGATTCAGTGCTGGAATGGCTTATTTGAATTTAAAGGATTATAAAAATGCAATTATCTATTTAGACGAATTTTCATCAGATGATGTTCTTTTAAGTTCATTATCTAAGGGTGCTATTGGAGATGCTTTCGCTCAAATTGATCAACCTGAAGATGCCTATCAATATTATTTAGAAGCTGCGAAAATTAATAACAATAAATACAGTACTCCAAAATATTTGTTTAAAGCCGCGATAATTGGCTTAAAATTGAAAAAAAATAGTCAGTCACTTTCTCATCTTAAGAGAATTAAAATGGAATTTCCTGAATCAGAAGAAGCTACTTTAGTAGATGTCCAAATTGCAAAATTAGAAACATTATTGCAGTAATTATGGCAACTGTAAATAGTAATATTTCCCCAAAAAATTCTCAAATTTTACCAAACGGAAAAGATTTTACTATTCAAATTGTAGTTTCTCAATGGAATAAAATAATTACAAACTCTTTATTAATAGCTGCAAAGCAGACACTTATTAAGGCAGGTGTGAAAAATGAAAATATTATAGTTTGGGATGTTCCGGGTAGTTTTGAACTTATTTATGGATCAAAAAAAGCACAAAAAAATAATCCGAATGCTGTGATAGCGATTGGTAGTATTATTAAAGGTGAAACTAAACATTTTGAATATGTTTGTCAAGCAGTTGCACATGGAATAAAGGATCTTAACATAAACTCTGATGTACCCGTAATTTTTTGTGTATTAACAGACTCTAATATTGAACAAGCAAAAGCAAGAAGCGGTGGTAAATATGGAAATAAAGGTAATGAAGCAGCTTTTGCTGCTTTAAAAATGGCAGAACTAAGTAAAAATGCTAAAAATTAAATTGACTATAATCTAATTGAATTTTTAAAATCTATATACGTTAAATTTGAATCATGTTCAAATCAAACTTATTTAAACTTCGAAAAAATCGAAGATATAATTATACTCCAAGATATTTTGATGGAAAGGAAGTAGACAATATTTATGACTTCGATTCAAAATTCTCTAAATATCGTGAAACATACAATAGGAACGATTTTGGACAACAATGGAAAAGCAAACGTATGGAAATGCGTGTTCACAGTAACCGACATTTTTCCATTAGAATTATAATCATAATTTTACTTTTAATTTTCTTAGCACTTTACATCTTGGATTTTGATTTAAGTATTTTTATATAATCAAATTGATGGGTCCGAGAATAAAATTACTACCAGATAATATCTCAAATCAAATTGCTGCTGGCGAGGTGATTCAACGTCCTTCCTCAGTTGTAAAAGAACTTTTGGAGAACGCTGTTGATGCAGGGGCAAAAAATATCCAGCTTATAATTAAGGACGCTGGAAAGACTTTAATTCAGGTTATTGATGATGGCTCTGGTATTGTGAGCGAAGATTTGAATTTAGCTTTTGTTCGCCACGCTACTTCGAAAATCAGAAAAACAGCTGATTTATATACCCTAAATACAAAAGGGTTTAGGGGAGAAGCACTTGCTTCAATTGCAGCAATTTCAAACGTTGAGGCATATACCCGTACTTCCAAGGATGAAGTTTCTCATTATTTAAAAATTGAAGGAGGTAGAATTACTGAACAAAAGTTATCTATTCAACCAAAGGGAACGTCTATTCTAATCAAAAATTTATTTTTTAATGTACCAGCTAGAAGAAACTTTTTACGATCTGATACAGTTGAGCTAAAGCATATAATAGATGAGTTTCATAGAGTTTCACTTGCTCATCCAGACATAAACTTTTTATTTTTTAATAATGGGAATGAATTATTTCATCTTTCAATTAAAGAAATAAGAAAAAGAATTTGTTCCATCTTTGGCACAAAGTGGGACAACTACCTTATACCTATTTCAGAAACAACATCACTCACAACTCTAGATGGTTTTATTGTTAAACCTGAATTTTCAAAGAAGACAAGAGGGCATCAATTTTTTTTTGTTAATAATCGCTACATCAAAAGTTCTTTTCTGCATCATGCTGTTAATAGTGCATTTGAGGGTTTATTGAGAACTGGTTATCACCCCGGTTATTTCTTATATTTAACAGTTGACCCAAAGTCAATAGACATAAATATACATCCTACAAAAACCGAAATAAAATTTGAAGAGGAACAAAGTATTTATTCTATCTTAAGAGCTGCAGTAAAGCATAGTTTAGGAATATTTCAAGTAACGCCTACATTAGATTTTAATCTAGACAAATCCTTTGAAATACCTTACTCTTTACATCAAAAAAAACCATCTTTTCCGACAATTGAAGTTGATTCAAGTTTTAATCCGTTTTTAAATACAAGTGTTGTTTCCAAAAAACAAAAAGAAAAATCCTGGAGTAGTGAGTCATTAAATAAAAAAATATATTCTAATTCAAATGATAATAATAATAGTGAGTTAATTGATGTTCCAAAAAATAAAAGAGTTTTTCAATTATTTTTAAAATATATTGTTTGTCCACTTCAAAGTAGTATGGTTATTATTCATCAAGGTAGAGCTCACCAAAGAGTGTTATATGAAAGATTTTTATCTTCAATTACTTCAAAAAAGAGTTTGAGTCAACAATTACTATTTCCTTTAGAGATTAAATTAAACGCAAAACAGATAAATGAGTATCAAGAAGTAAAAGATATTATAGAGTCGTTGGGATTTAAAATAAAACAAAAAAAAGAGTCTATATTTATAATTGAGGGTTGTCCTGAAAATTTTCCTCAGTCAAAAATAGAGGAGTTAATTGAATCTATACTTTCTAATGATTACAATGAAAAAATAAAAGAAAATTTCAGCCAAGCGGATAAAATTGCAAAAATTTTAGCAAAAAAATTATCAATAAAAACTGGTAAAACGCTTGAATCTGAGGAGTTGCATTCTCTTTTAGATGATTTTTTTGGTTGTAAGGAGACCAGAGTATCTCCATTTAATAAACCTATATTTATTACCTTAGAAAAAAGTCAAATAGAACACAGATTAAATTAAATGAGAAATATTACTGATACTGTTAAGCATCTACTAATAATAAATGTGATTTTTTTCATAGCTTCTCTTTCTTTGGGTGAATTAGTTTACGACTTATTTGCACTTCACTATCCCTCAAATGACAAATTTCAATATTGGCAACCACTCACTCATATGTTTATGCATGGAGATTTAGGTCACATTTTTTTTAACATGTTTGGACTTTATATGTTTGGCACTCCCATAGAACAGATGTGGGGTAAAAATAAATTTATTTTTTTTTATTTATCTACAGGTTTTGGAGCCGCTGCACTTCAATTACTTCTTTATAACTATCAAATCAATAATATTTATTCTTCGCTAATAAGTGAGGGCCTGACACAAAATGACATCAAAAGTTTTTTTAAGTCTGGTGATTTATCATTTTCTTATATAAATAGTGTTGGTAGGGATAATCTTATTTCTGCTCTTTCAGCATTTAATGGAGTTATGGTTGGAGCATCTGGGGCTTTATATGGTGTTTTAGTTGCATTTGCATTCTTATTTCCAGATGCACGACTAATGTTATTATTTCCACCTATACCGATAAAAGCAAAATATCTTGTGCCTATTCTTATACTGAGTGATTTATTTTTCGGCTTTACCTCTTATTCCATTGGACCAATTGCTCACTTTGCTCACGTTGGAGGTGCTATAACTGGACTAATTATGATGTGGTATTGGAAAAAAAATCAATTTGATAATAATAGGTGGGATTTATGATGTTAAAAGATCAGATACAATACAGAATTCAGCAACTTAACATTGCAGAAAAGATTATTTTAATAAACATAATCTGTTTTGTATTACCACTATTTTTTAAAACCATACTTTTTTTATTTAATATACCTTCAAATTATTTTATTGGTCTATTTGAACTTTCTTCTTCATTTAAAGATTTAATTTTTAAACCTTGGACGGTCTTTACATACGGTTTTTTACATTCAGGATTTTTTCATCTTTTCTGGAATATGTATTTACTTTATTTTTCTTCAAGTCTATTGCTAAACCTATTTAATCAAGATATATTTTTAAAGTTATATTTTTTGGGAATTCTTATTGGTGGCTTTACTTTTATGTTAAGCTATAATTTTTTTCCAGTATTCCAAAATGCAAATCCATACATGGTTGGAGCTTCAGCAGGTGTTATGTCAATATTCATTTTCATATCTACATATAGTCCTGATCTAGAAGTAAGACTAATTTTATTTAATATAAAGTTGCGTTACCTTGGTATAGCATTTGTTTTACTGGATATAATCCAAATTCCATATGGTAATTCTGGAGGACATATCGCTCACCTGGGAGGTGCTTTTTATGGATTTATTTATGCTCATCGTCTTCAAAAAGGTGTCGATATAGGCCTACCCATAGAGAATTTGATAATTAAGACTTTCAAATTATTTTACTCTAAATCAAAATTGAATACTGTATACAAAAATGAAGTAAAATTGAAGACAAAAAAAAGTAAGATTTCTATTGAAAAAAACCAAAAAAGAATTGACGAAATACTTGATAAAATAAGTCAATCTGGATATGAGAGTCTTTCAAACGAAGAAAAAGATTTTCTCTTTAAGGTAGGTAAGAAATAACTTGTATTTTATGTATAGAAGTAAAATTTTATTTAAAATAACAATCTTAGTTAATATTTTTTTTTTAATCCTACTTTTCATTGGTGTAGAAAGCTCAAGCTTTAATTTAAATTTTCCAGTTATAACCTTATCTACACCTTTTCTTATTTTAATAAATTTTGTTTTTTTTATTTTTTGGCTTTTGAGACTTAAGTGGCCATCAATGCTATTCATTATTTATCTAATTATAGGATTTGACTCGTGGAAAATGTTTTATCAATTTAAATCAGATGCTATTATTACTTCTAAAGGGCTTGATGTCATGAGCTTTAATGTTCGTTCATTTAATCGCCTAGGATGGATAGAAAATAAAAATATTCCTAATTCAATTGCTTCATTTATAAAAACGATTTCACCTGATGTTATCTGTTTCCAAGAGTTTGCAAATGATTTATCCCCAAAATTTCAGGAGTATCCTTTCAAAGTATTCAGACCTTATGTTTTAGATGGACAAATAGGTTCATGCATAATCTCTAAGCATCCTTTATTAAACTCTAAAACTATTTCATTTGAAAAATCATCAAATGGAGGAATGCAAAGTGATTTGATTTGGAAAAGAGATACATTAAGATTGTACAACTTACATTTTGAGTCATTAAAATTTGACGGAAATGATAATCTACTTTCTAAAAGTAACTTCAGAAAGTTTATAAATAAAATAGGAAAAGTTTTTGATGTTCAAAAAAAACAAATCTTTCAATTTAGAGATTTGTTAAAATCAAATAAATATCCGGTTATAATATGTACTGATTTAAATAATAATGTTTTTTCGAAAAATTATGATTATTTAGTTGAAGATCACCTAGATGCATTTATTGAAAAGGGTAGTGGTTTTGGTGCTACTTACAAATTCCCATTCTTACCTATGAGAATTGACTTTATTTTAACATCAGAAAGAATTAAAGTTATTGACTTCAAAGTCCACAATATTAAATTGTCAGATCATAAACCTATTTTGGCTTCATTAAAATGGCCTTAATTTAAATCTAGTTTTACATTATTCAAATACCTTTTAGTTTCTGGACCTAGATTGAATAAAACGTCCAAAATACTTAAGTTTGGGATAAATCCGTATTTGTTTCTAAAAACCTGAATATATGTTTTGAACTTAGTTTTGAAAACTTTTTTGGCTGAAATCAATGAATCTAGAATGTCCAATTCGGTAGGGCTACAGTTTACGATCTGGTAATCAAAAGAATGTTCAATTAAAAACATTAACTTTTCAATTAAAATAATATTAAAATGAAAAAGAGCCACTTGCTTTTTTTGAAAAAATGGGTAGAGCTCAGATTCATAATATTCAAAATATGGAGAAGACCTGTATGCAGAGCATATTGATTTCCAATGAATTTTCTGCCAATTTCTATCATAATCAATACTCACGTTTTTATATGATTTTCTGATAACTCCTTTCGAATGTTTGATAGGTATAGTAAGTTTCAACTTTCCATTCGCACCATAAATTTCTGCTCTATTTCTAAAACTTTGTTTCCGATAACTTAATTCACCATAAAAATAAACTTTTGGCTGTTTCATCATCCATGAAAAGTTTATAACATTTGGTAGGTAAGCCGGAAACAAAACAAGTTTCATGCTGCTTTATTATTTTTCCTCCTTCGATAAAAAACAAATCCTTGCCAAATTAGTAAGGCTCCGATAAAGTGAGGAAAATAAGAAGTTCTCTTTCCTGGACCGTCTACGGTCGTAAATACTCTATCCCAGCGAATTTTCCAATTTTTAATTCCATCATTTATACCTTTAATGCTAAACCATATGAAAACTGGTTTACCAACAATATGGTCATCTGGAACAAAACCCCAAAAGCGGCTGTCTTCAGATTTATGTCTATTATCCCCCATCATCCAATAATAATCTTTTTTAAACGTATATTTTTTAGAACTTACTCCATTTATTTTTACTCCAGACGGGGTTAATTCAAGTATATTATCCTCATATTCACCAATAATTTTTTTGAATAGAGAAAGATTTTTTCGGTTTAATTCAACAGTCATTCCTTTTTTAGGAATTACAATTGGCCCAAAGTTGTCTTCATTCCAATCAAACGGGATTTTATTTGGAAAAAAAGCTTCATTTGGAACTTTTACATAATTAATCCTTCTTACAACACTGTCTATTCCAGGTAGTTTTCTTAAAGCTTCAGCCTCCTCCAAGGTCAAAGTAATTTCCTTTTTTAATTCAAGTATTTCTTTAACTTTTAGCCCAGTTTTGTATACTACCTTGCTTGGAAGTCCTCTACTTTCTGTTATTACTCTAAAATCTTCCCTAGTGTTGCCTTTTCTTCCGATAATGTAGGGTAATATTTGCTTATAAGTTTGCTCAGTGATATTTTCAATTTTGTATAAACGAGTGTAATCTGAATAACCTTCATCACCTAACTTTCTAGATGAGACTCCTTTTTCGCTGTATGCATAATGAATGTATTGAACCTTTGCTCTTTCGGGTAAAATATTTTTTGATTTATTAATAAAAACTATACCATCTATAATTTCAAGAGTATCCCCCGGAACTCCGACACAACGTTTTACATAATTTGATTTTTTGTCTATTGGTTTATCAACCCTTTTTTCCTTAACAAAGAATTGACGAACTGTATCTGCTGGCCAACTAAAAACTACAATTTCGTTACGTTTTATTTTTTTTATGCCAGGTAATCTCAAATAAGGCAATTGTGGTTTTTTCAGATAAGAACGAATTTTTAATATTGGTATAGTGTCGTGAACCATTGGAAAAGATACAGCTGTCATTGGAACCCTAGCTCCATAATGAAACTTACTAACAAAAAGAAAATCCCCTATTAGTAAAGATTTTTCTAATGATCCTGTGGGAATAATATACGGCTGAATTACATAGTTGTGGACTATTGTGGCAGCAATAATAGCAAATAATATAGAGCCTACAGTTTCTCCAAAATTTGTTCGCTGTTGTAAGTTTCTATTTTGAATATATTTCTGATTTTTACTATAATTTAATATATATATGTAAAGTCCAAGAGTTATAATTACTAATGCATTATTTTTTAGTGAATTCCATCCAAAACATCGAATAATTTCTATCCAGATGACAACGAACATAATTAGGTTAATTGTTGGAATAAATAAAAGTAGAACCCACCATGTTGGCCGTCTAATAATTTTCATCAAGATATAAGCGTTATATACTGGGATTACAGCTTGCCAAGAATGAAACCCTGCAATTTTATATAGTTTCCAAGTACCTAAAAAATGAACTATTTGTAAAAGAAAAAAGAATAAAGTCCATTCAAGTAAAGTCATGTTGGTTTTTTTTCAAAGATAATAGTGATCATTAAAATTCTATCCAAAGTATTGTTAAATTTTTAAGACATCATTCATACTGAATATACCCTTTTTATTAACTAACCATTCTGCAGCAATTACCGCACCTAATGCAAATCCATCTCTTTTAAAAGCCTCATGTTTAATTGAAATTTCATCTAGCTTAGAAACATAATTGACCGAGTGGGTTCCGGGATTATCACCATCTCTAATTGATTCTATTCTTAAGAATTTTTTGTTTTGTGTTCCTAACTCCCATTTTTCATATAGTGAATTATTAATGATATCTTCAGCCAAACTTATTGCGGTTCCACTTGGGGAGTCTAATTTTTCAGCATGATGAATTTCGTCAATTGAAGCTCTGTAACCAAGTCTTTCAGGACTCATTAATTTTGCTAAATATTTATTCACTTTAAAAAAAATGTTAACACCTATACTGAAGTTTGATGCATATAAAAAACCACTATTATTTTTAATACAAAATTTTTCTACTTCAGAAATTCTATTAAGCC
>QFDA01000025.1:0-1924 GCA_003130815.1 Bacteroidetes bacterium SCGC AAA795-G10
TAAAAGTAAATTTTGATTATTAAATTTTAGAAAATCCTTAATATTTAAATCAATCAATGATTCAACACCAAAAATGACTGCATCTCCTACATTTCCTCTTTCAGCTTTAACGCTTCCATCATTAAATTTTCTTTGTACGAAGCCTATTCTATTTTTATAATCTAACCTAAATAAGTTTACATCAAATGAGATTAATTTCAGATTTTTAGCTCTAACTCCTAGATCAGTTGTAAATCCGTTCTCATCAGTGATATTGGGATTGATTATATAGGCAGGATTTATTATACTTATGTCGGCAAATGTGACAGATCTATAATTTTGAGAAATATTTCCATAAAGTTCAATTTTATCTGAGAATTTATAACTGACTCCTAAACCAAGCAATGCAAACTCTCTTTTTCTGATTTCAGAGGATGGAATTACTCTATTTAATATCACGTTTCCTGCTGCATCAGTATTTATTTTGGAATATTCACCAAATGAGGAAGTTTCAATGAATTCAAATCTAATACCAGGCGTAATCGATAATTTAGAAGACAGATAAAAAATATTTTCACTAAAAAACGCTACGTTTTTATTTGGATAATTATAATTAGACTGTTGATTATAATTTGGAAAATCAACTAAATATAAATTAAAATCAGCATCACTTTTCCTTGATCCAGGGCCTTGTATTGATGTATTATTTGATTTGTAGTATTTACTGCCTATCAAAAAGACTGACTTTGTTTTACCTAAATAATAACTTTTTAACCATCTTATTTCTGCTGGAAATCCATACATGACAAATGCGGAAGTAAACTCGCTATTAGAGAGACTTTCTGCTGGTGATGCAGGCTTTTGGGAAAGAACCCCAGAAGAATTGAATACGATGGCTGACGAAGTGGCCCAGGCGACAGGTCTCAATTTACCATAAAACACTATGACCATAAACCAATAGATTTTGAATGAGAGATTAGTTTTAGATTATTTAAATCTGTTTAATACAAATGCGTTTATACAAGTACTATGAAATTTCATAGTACTTGTATTTTTAAAATAAATATGAAAAAGTACAACTTAATAACTCCAATTTTAATAATCTTCTTAACAATTCAATGCTCAAGTGAGATGGAAGAAGATATTCAACAGTTAGATACTAACACTGCGATAATCTCGGATACGGATGATAACTCAAGCGACAATAGCAGTTCAAGTGATAATTCTCAAACTGATGACACACCATCATTCAACCATAAAAACATGCTAATTAATTGGGTTGATAATATAGTACTACCATCATTAGATAATTTCAATTTGTCATTAACTGTTCTCAAAGAATCAACAGAAACTTTTGTTAATGCACCTACATCGGAAACATTTTCTAAGGTCAAAGAAGATTGGTTAGCTAGCTTTTTGAAATGGCAGTATGTTGAGATGTTTGATATTGGTTTGGCAGAAGAGATCTATTACAAAAATAGGATAAACTTATTTCCTGCTAATATCATCAAAATTGAAAGTAATATTTCTAATCAAAATTATGATCTTGATGAATCAGCAAATTTTTCATCACAAGGTTTTAATAGTATTGACTATCTATTATTTGGAATTGGAGAAAATGAGGAAGAAATAATTTTAAAATATTCAAATGAAAATTTAAACTATGGGAAATATTTGACAGATGTTGTCGAAAAAATGATTTCTTTAACATTAGATGTTAGATCAAGTTGGAATACCGAATTTAGAGAGTCATTTATTAATTCAACTGATAATACAGCAACCTCAAGTATAAATAAACTAGTAAATGATTTTATATTTTACTTTGAAAAAGGTTATCGTGCAGATAAAATTGGAATACCAGCAGGTGTTTTCTCAGATAATCCGTTACCTGACAGAGTTGAGGCATACTATGGAAAAAATTATTCAAAAATTTTGGCTCTAGAAG
>QFDA01000025.1:1934-2454 GCA_003130815.1 Bacteroidetes bacterium SCGC AAA795-G10
AATAATTTAGAAAATACAGATTTAAGCATACGTGATTACTTGGATTACATGGAAGCTGAAAAAGAAGAAAAGTTGAGTGAAAAAATAAATAATCAACTAATAAAAATAAAAGATAAACTCTCAGAACTAAACACGAATTTCAGTCAACAAATAACTGACGAAAACTTACAAATGCTCATCACATACGATGTTATACAGGCAAATGTTGTTTTTTTAAAAGTTGATATGCTTCAGTCGCTAAATATTAGTGTTGATTATGCAGACGCTGACGGAGATTAACTAAATTTAAAACCAAAATCTGGTAATGAAGACTTTTGGATGGGAAAAGGTATTAGTTATTATTTAAATAAGAATAAATCTCATGCTGCTACATTAGCTTTTTTTAGGGTCGCATTTGGTAGTTTGATGTTCTTTTCAGTTATAAGGTTTTGGTCCAAAGGGTGGATTGAATCTCTTTACATTAAACCCAATTTCCATTTTAAGTATTTCGGTTTTGAGTGGGTTCAGGATTTTGGTAATT
>QFDA01000026.1 GCA_003130815.1 Bacteroidetes bacterium SCGC AAA795-G10
GCTTCTGAAACTATAATTAAAACAAAAAGTACAAATGTGGATTTAGTTCCTTCTCATATTGATTTGGTAGCATCAGAAATTGAGTTGGTTGATAAGGCGAATAGAGAATATATGTTGAAGAAAATACTCAAGGAAGTTCAAGATCAATATGATTTCATCATGATTGATTGTGCTCCCTCTTTAGGTTTAATTACACTAAACGCTCTTGTTGCAGCACAAGCAGTCATTATTCCAATTCAGTGCGAATATTTTGCCCTTGAAGGGTTAGGGAAATTATTAAATACTATAAAAAGTGTTCAAAAAATTCACAATAATGAACTTGATATTGAAGGTCTTCTTCTCACAATGTACGATATGCGTTTGAGATTGTCCAATCAGGTTGTTGAAGAGGTTAGAAAACATTTTGGTAAAATGGTCTTCAAAACTATTATCCAAAGAAATATAAAACTTAGTGAGGCTCCTAGTTTTGGTGAAGATATAATCAAATACGACGTTTCAAGCAGGGGTGCAAAAAGTTATTTATCATTAGGAAATGAAATAATTAAAAGAAATAAACAGTGGCAAAATCCAATAGAAAGCAAGTTTTAGGAAGAGGACTTTCTGCCTTATTAAATGATCCTAAAGATTCAGACAAAACAATACTAGAGAAAAATTCTCCTAAATCAATTACTAGTTTTGTTAATTTACCGGTATCTAGGATTAAAACCAACCCTTCACAGCCTAGAAGTAATTTCAATGAAGAATCTCTAAAAGAGTTAAGTGTTTCAATAGCTGAACTTGGAATAATTCAGCCAATAACAGTCCGGAAAGTGAAAGCTGAAGAATATCAACTAATATCTGGTGAACGTAGACTCAAAGCAACTAAACTGGCTGGCATAGATAAAATTCCAGCATACATTCGATTAGCTAATGATTCAGAGTTATTGGAGATGGCATTAGTTGAAAATATTCAAAGAGAGGATCTAGATCCGATTGAAATCGCGTTATCTTATCAAAGGCTTTTAGTTGAAATTAATTTAACTCAAGAACAGCTAAGTGATAGGATAGGAAAAAAAAGATCAACCATAGCAAATTATATTCGATTGCTAAAATTAGATCCAGTAATTCAAACAGGTATTAGAGATAAATTTGTTTCAATGGGCCATGGTCGAGCACTCATAAACATTTCCGATTTAAGTGTTCAAATCAAATTATATAAGAAAATCATAAAAAAAGGACTTTCAGTTCGACAAGTTGAAAAATTAGTTCAGGAAATTAAAAATCCGAATGAAAAGTCATATAATTACTACTCACCGTTTTTAAAACAGTCAGCTATTGAATTAGATGAAATTTTTGAAACATCAGTTTCCCTAGTTTCTAATGATAATGGGAAAGGTTACATAAAAATTTTATTTGATTCTCAAGAAAAACTTCAGGATATTTTAAATAAAATTAAAGGTGAAAGTTAAAACGGTAGATTTTTTTCTCATCTTACTACTAATTTGTAACATAAATTTTTCACAAAGAATTCAAAATAATCTTACAATAAAGGATAGTATTTTTGAGCAGTCTAAGCGTTCTTTGAGATTGAAACGTTTGATTAACGACCCACTAACACCATCTAAAGCAGCATTTTACTCAGCAATTATACCAGGTTTAGGTCAAGCATATTTAGGAAAGGCTTGGAAAATTCCAATTATTTATTCCGCAATAGGCGCATCTCTTTATTATTTTGATTTGAATAACAAGGAAATGAACGAATATAGAAATGCTTACAAAAGGAGACTTAATGGCTTTTTTGATGATAGATTTCTAGAACTTGCAATACCTATAACTACAGAACAACTTCTCCTAGGTATGGAATTTCATAAAAACTATCGAGATATTGCATTAGTATTAGCTGCACTTTCCTATATGCTTAATATATTAGAAGCGAATGTAAGTGCGCATTTACTTCAATTTAATGTTAGCGAGGATTTGTCAGTTACACCAAATTTAATTATCGATGAAGAAATAAGAGGTCTTCGTTTAGCTTTAAAATTTTAGATCATGAAAATTGCATTGTTAGGATATGGAAAAATGGGTAAAATGATTAATTCATATGCCAAAAAAAGAAAGCACAGAATTTGTTTTATTCTTGATAGAGACTATGAAAAAGGATCATTAATTGAAGCAGATGTAGCTATAAATTTTAGTGTTCCTGAATCAGCTGTTTCAAATATCAAACTTGCTTTAGAAAATAAAATTCCCGTTGTATGTGGAACGACAGGATGGCTTAATAGAA
>QFDA01000027.1 GCA_003130815.1 Bacteroidetes bacterium SCGC AAA795-G10
CAGATTTTAATCCATCTTCTAATGTAAATTTTGCTTTCCATCCCATTTTTGTATAAATCTTTTTTACATCTGCGAATGCGATTGGAACGTCACCTTCTCTTGGGCCAACAAATTTGAATTGGACTTTTTCTCCAGTAACTTTTTCAAATATTTTTATTACTTCTAAAACAGTATAGCCTTTTCCAGTACCAACATTAAATATCTCGTACATTTTTTTATTTTTGAAAGACATTAGGTAATTAATACTTTCAATATGAGCTTTAGCAAGATCCATTATATGAATATAGTCACGAATACATGTTCCATCCTTAGTATTATAATCTGATCCAAATATTTTTAAAAAAGGATGTTTACCAATAACCGTTTGAGTTAAATATGGAATTAAATTTTGAGGAGTTCCTAATGGATACTCTCCTATATTCCCACTTGGATGTGCTCCAATAGGATTAAAATACCTAAGAATAATTGACTTGAATTTACTAGAGGCATTAAAGCAATCATTTAAAATTTGTTCTCCTATCAATTTTGTATTACCATATGGAGATTTAGGATCATTAGTTGCAGCCTCTTCATTGATTGGAGAAATTTCTCCATCTCCATAAACTGTGCATGAAGAGCTATAAATAAACGGAATGTTTTTTTCAACTGAAAAATTTAAAATATTTAGAAGTCCTTTAATGTTGTTATTATAGTAACTTAATGGCTTTTCCAGACTCTCAGTCACAGACTTGTGAGCCGCTAAATGAATGATTGCCTGAATGTCATCGTGTTCTTTAAATAAACACTCTACCTTGGCTTTATCTTTTATATCTAAATTTTTGAATAAAGGACTTTTGCTTGTAATCTTGTTTATACCGTCAAGAACTTCAAATTTTGAGTTATCAAGGTTGTCAATACATATTACATCTATTTTTTGCTCTAGAAGCAATGAGGTTACATGTGATCCAATATAACCTAAACCACCTGTAACGAGTATTTTCAATTTAAACTAATTAGCTAATTTTCCAGCCTTCTCTATAAATTCTTCCAACAAACTGATTTGCTTCCTCCAAATTTGTGATCTTCATATTGTCTCCATCCCAAAGTAATTTTTTTCTTCCAATATAATTAGGTACTGGATAACCATACTCTTTTCTTTTAGACACACCCTCAACCATATAACTCCTAATAGCTATATTTCCCATCAAAACTGTTTCGGTCATGGGTCCTGAGTAATCAAAACTTGAAGTTAATTCTCTATGCTTCTTGCTCCCAAATCCGTCTTTACAGGCATCAACCCATTTTCTTTGGTGATTAAATTCAGGGACATTTAATTCTTTTTTCATATCACCTTTAATCACTGATTCTCCTTTAAGATAAAGCCTTGGGTTGTATCCATAATCATTACATGTAATAACACCCTTTTCTCCAATTATCATTACACCACCTGCATCTATGGGCACATCAGAAGGCAAAAGCTCTGGATGAAAAGGTTTTATACAGTAGCACCAAAAATAAGTGAAACCGCCGCAGAAGGTGGACAACCTTCTGGTGTGTATGCACTTTGGTACATACCTATTAGAATTTTCCCTATACTACATTCAACTGACTTTGGATATTTTAATCCTAATGCCTTGAAAGGAACATCTATTAAATGACAACCCATATCGCCTAGTGCTCCTGTACCGTAATCCCACCATCCTCTCCAGTTGAAAGGATGCATTTCTGGAATATATTCAGTATTCTTTGCTGGTGCGAGCCATAAATCCCAATTTAAGCTTTTTGGTTTCAGAGATTTATTTGCTTTTGGCATAGGATTGCCTGATGGCCAAATTGGTCTGTCGGTCCAAACATCCACTTTAGATATATTACCTATTTTCTTTTGATTAATCCACTCTTGAATTTTAAGTTGATCAGGGTTAGAGGCTCCTTGATT
>QFDA01000004.1 GCA_003130815.1 Bacteroidetes bacterium SCGC AAA795-G10
GATATCAGTAGACCATAGAGTAGCAATCGAGTTAAATGTGGAATCTACAGTGCTCATTAGTGAGAGAATTCATCATTCCTCCCAAGTCAAACCAGTCTCCACCTCTAAAAATCTTGCCATCCTTAAATTCAAATGAATGATAAGTAGTTAAATTTACTTCTTTCCCTGTTTTAACATGTGTAGCATTCCATGTACCGTAAACACGTGTGCTACCGTCTGGAATACCTGTCTCTGTATTTACACCAGGTAACCAATAGTCTGCTGTAAACTTAAGATTATCGAAATCTGTCTGGTATCCAATTATTGCTGCTTTTACATCTTCAATACCTCCCATATTCATCCCATAAACCGGCATATGCCATTCCATGTCAGGATGCAAGTAGTTAAACATTGCTTCTGAATTTTCTTCTTCATGAAGTTTAAAATATGCTTTTGCTATTTCAGTGTTTTTTTCAAACTCTACTCGGTATTCATTGTTTTGACAAGAGCAGAATATTAAAAAAATTATTATCGCACCAAATGTTTTTTTCATTTTAATTGATTTAATATTAGTACATCTAATATATAGAATGGGTTAAATATTAAATAAAAAATGAGAAACAAAAATTTTCATTTTTCTAAAATGGAATGAAGCATTTAATTAAAGGTTAAACTGAATTGAAAAGAAATTTTTTTACTAATAAATTCATTTTTGGTTTCCACCCAAGTTTATCCAGACGATTAGTGAATAGTATTTTATATTAGGCTTTTGAGAAAAGTTCAATTTTTATTAACCTTGTTCAAATGAATATAAATAGCAAGTCTCAAATTGATGGAGCAGAAATTTCTTGGTTTGCTCCCTTGTGTGATGGAGATGACGATTTCTTAGGTAACCGAAACCCTGCATATAAAAGCAGCTGGGAGAATACTTCATCCATTGTCAAAACAGCTGATCAATTAGGCTATCGAAATGTATTATGTCCATCTTCCTATCAAGTCGGACAAGACACTTTGGCCTTTGTTGCAAGTATGGCTCCTTTGACTAAAAAGATTAATTTATTGGCTGCTATTCGTTGTGGAGAAGTACATCCTCCGATGTTAGCCAGATACATTGCCACACTTGATCATATGCTTAAAGGGCGACTAACAATAAATATTATTTCCTCAGATTTACCTGGAACAAAATTGAATTCGAATGAACGGTATACGCGTTCAAGAGAAGTTATTGAAATCTTAAAGCAAGCCTGGAACAAAGATCAAATCAATTTTCAGGGAGACTATTATAAATTTCTATTACCTTCAGCGCCTGTAAAGCCATATCAGCAAAATGGTGGTCCATTACTTTATTTTGGTGGTTATTCTGCTGAAGGTGTTAACTTATGTGCAGAACATTGTGATGTTTACTTAATGTGGCCAGAAACCGAAAAAAAACTGCAAGAATTAATGGATAATATGAAAGAAAAAGCAGCAGTATACCGACGAACTGTTCAGTTTGGGCTTCGAGTACATGTCATTGTCCGTGAAACAGAAAAAGAAGCCCGTGCATATGCTGATGGACTATTATCAAAGCTTGATCTTGATCTTGGAAATGATCTTCGCAATCGATCACAAGATGCTACTTCCTTAGGAGTAGCACGTCAATCACAACTTCGTGAGCAGTCTGACGACAAATATTATATTGAACCTAACCTTTGGACAGGTATTGGTTTGGCTCGCTCAGGTTGTGGTGCCGCTTTGGTGGGCAACCCTGATCAAATTGTTGCCAAATTAGAGCATTATATTGAAATGGGGATTCACTCTTTTATTCTTTCTGGCTATCCTCACCAAAGTGAATGTGAACTTTTTGGGCAATACGTTTTGCCGCGTCTGAAGACCATATCCTTGCCTGAAGTTCTTGGACGTATTCCGAAAGATACCCCCAGAAGTCCTCTAGGAAAGGGTCCAAGAAATTAAAGCCATGATCGATTTTCTCATAGTAATTTTCTACTTTGCTGTCATCTTATTTGTTGCATTAAGAGGAAGAATTCAAACCGACAGCACAGCAGATGAATACTTTTTAAGCTCCCGGAATTTGCCCTGGTATTCTGTTGCACTTTCTACAGTTGCCACCAACATTCAAGGGTATCAGTTTTTAGGAATGATGGGCTCAGCTTACTTATATGGATTAGCCCAAGCAAATCTTGAGATTAACTCGGTACAAGGTATTTTGATAGCTACTTTCGTTTTTGTACCCCTTTTTTTACGTGAGAAAATTACCACCATTACACAATTCGTAGCAAAAAAATTAGGTAATCGCATTGCCTTGTTTTATTCTTTGACCAACATGGCTCTATTTTCTACAGTAACTTTGGGAGCAGCTTTATTTTGGGGTGCTTATGCTGCAGATATAGTTTTTGGGGAACAGCTTACTTTTTTACATGGCAACCGAATAATCCGTATTGGGTTGTTGATTCTTTTCTTGGGTATTTTCTCTGCTCTTTACACTTATTTAGGAGGGCTAAGTGCGGTAGTTAAAACGGATATTGTTCAGTTTAGTGTGCTTCTTATTGGAGGTATTTTTGTTTGTTTGACTACGATTAGCTATTTAGGAGGCTGGGATAAATTATACACAATTACCCCTGCTAAAATGCATTTGCACCTACCTTCAAATCATCCAACCTTGCCATGGACACATCTTTTTGGTTTGTTTTTTTTGAACATTAATTATTGGTGTGCCAATCAAACAGTTATGCAACGTGCGCTGGCTGCTAAAAGTGTCGCCCAGGCACAAACGGGTCTTATGGTGGGCGGCTTGATTAAATACTTCATGGCCGTAATTATAATTGTGCCAGGCATAGCCCTTTACGGTATTTTAGGAAACAGTTTAGTAGAACCAGACCTCGCCTTCCCATATTTAGTAAAAACCTATTTACCCGTTGGTGTGAAAGGTATTATTCTTTGTGGTTTATTTGCTTCACTAATGAGCACTGTAGATTCCACATTTAACTCGATTGCTACTCTATGGTCTACTGATATCTATGCTCTATACCTTCGACCTAAAGCCAATGACCAAGAAAAAATTTCCGCAGGTCGAAAAGCAATTTTATTTAGTCTCACAACCGCATTATTGACGGGGCTCATATTGCTTTACCTAAAATTTGACAATCCAAATTCAGCATTTACACACACTTTAAATAATTTGAGATATTATATTAATTGTGGAATTGTGGTGTTGATTTGTAGCTCTGTTTTATTAATACGTCCAAATTTAAAATTCGTACTTGCTGCATTTCTTTTGACTCTTCCACTTAACTTAAGCTTACAAGTTTTATTTCCTTGTATAAATTATTTCGTACGGGCGTTTTTGGTTATTTTTTCTAGTCTGATAATTGTACTTATAGGAAGTAAAGGTAGTCTAAATTCTTTATTTTCACTCTTTCAACCCGCTAATTCAAAAACTAAGAGATGGGGTTGGGTTTTGGCGATTAGTCTATTAATCCTTCATGTTATTTTCCATTAGGGCACTTAAAATTAAGTGTCAAAACAGAGATCTGAAAATCAATAAAAATGATACTATAGAATTAATCAGCAATTTCTTCAAGCCACATCCATTGCCATTGTAAAGGATTTTGAGAAGATGTTTTAATTTTTAAATCAATATCATAAAATCCTACATCTTCAAAGTTAATTGTTCCTATTGTAGATGATTTAAATCTATCTATTATATAGTCTTGAATTGGCTCTCCAACAGTTTTTCCAGTATAGTTAAATCGATGTTTATAAGACTTTTTATTAATGCTTACTGTCATAAATCCATCAGTGATTTTCTTTTGAAAATTATAGGAGGTATCGATATTAAATTTTGACGGTTTATCTACAAAAATTTTCCATGAAATATTAAGTGAATCGTTTACTTGTATATTAGATGGAATGGATCCTTCTCTTTTTGATTCGTTCAAAATATAATCTCCTTGGTATGATTTTGAATTTGATAGTTTTAAAGAATAACCATTAAATTTCGATTTTGCAACCAAGTCCCTATCAACAGTTGGTTTTTTATCATATTCTAGTTCAATTAAATTAACATAGGGGTCTGGCAGATCAGTTGGAAGTTTAATTTTCAGAAAAGCTTTATTGAAGTCGAAGTTCAATTTAATCTTTGATTTTTTTGAGATAAGATAAGCGTTCAATGGCTTATTTGTAATACCAGTAACATTGAGGCTGTTTCCTGGCTTTATATCAAAAATATTCAAAAAGACATTATGCTTTCCTTGTTTATTATGTTTGTATGTGATAAGTCCCCAGTCATGTAAATTACTGCGTAAGTCAAAAGCTTCCGCACCATATACAGATTTACCATAAAATTTCAACCACTTCCCTATTTCACTAAATCTTTTTCCTATCTCGTAAGGCACTGATCCATCTGATGTTGGGCCAATATTTAGCATCAGATTACCATTCAAGCTAACATTCCCAATTAATGATCTTAAAATTGATGTAGTTGATTTCCATTCATTTTCATTTTTACTATAACCCCATGAATGTGCAACAGTTGCAGGGGTTTGCCATGGATAATCAAATTTATATTCACCTAACTGATTATCGCCAAGTGTTCTGAAATCAACGTCTTCGTCTTCCTCAACAGATAAGCCTAAACGTGAATTAATCAGACAATTTGGTTGTATTTCTCTTATTAAATTTTTAAGTTGAAGTAATTGATCTTTTGAAACAATAGTTTGGTCATGGTGAAGCCACATATCAAACCAAATCATACTAATTTCGCCATAATTTGTTAAAAGTTCTTTCATTTGAGGTATTACTTTTTCTTGCCAATAAATATCAAACTTATCTTTATCAAGCCAATAAATTTCTTTTGAATTATCCCACGCATAAGGGTGTTCCCAATCAGTCCAATGCGAGTAATAAAAACCAAGTTTCAAATTATGTTTTTTACAGGCTTCTGATAAATCTTTTATAATATCCCTTTTTGGTTCACTATAATTGTAAATATTAAAATCACTTGCCTTACTATTCCAAATTGCAAAACCATCATGATGTTTAGCTGTGATAGTGATATATTTCATTCCTGCTTTTTTAGCTAAAAGAACCCATTCTTCGGGATCTATTTTATTCCAATCAAATCTTTTTGAAAGTTTTATATATTCACTTTTTTCAATTTGATTTCTGTATTGAATCCATTCAGCATAGTCATTGTCATATCTTACCTTTTCACCTTTCCAGTTTCCTTCTGCCCCACTATAAAGTCCCCAATGAATAAACATCCCAAACCGATCATTTACGAACCATTTGGCTCTTTCATTTACAAGATTTTGACAATTAGTTTTTATCGAAAAAATAACAAAAAATACAAGTAAAATTTTCTTCATATCAAATAATTGGGTATTGAATTAATCTAATTAATAAATATTGTAATTTATTCTTCTATTTAAAACTACTAAAATTTAGTTACTTTAAATAAATGGAAATATTCCAAAGTCTCGTAAAAAATCTTTTAGTTCTCATAGGAGTATTACTCTTACTAATAATATCTCTTTTAATTGGATCTGTTTATTTTGATGAAATTTGGCAACCACATTCTAAAGAAGATATTGTTGAATGGGATCCAAAGACTGTTGTACTAAATAATCCGACTGCAAGTAGTGAGGTAAAAAAAGGGTTTCTTATTCTAGATTCAACCTCCCATTTTATTGGTCCGCTTAGTCGCAACTTTAAATATGCTGGAAATAACCTGTCTTGCACAAGCTGTCACCTAAATGGAGGTACTTTATCAGGGGCTGCTTCATGGATTGGAATCTTTAAAAGATTTCCTCAATTCAGCGGAAGAGAGAACAAGTCTGGTACTCTTGTTGAAAGAATAAATGGTTGTATGGAAAGAAGTATGAATGGTATAGCTCTTCCAAAAGAATCTGACCAAATGAGATATATTTTAGCTTACATGAAATGGTTAGACTATGGTTTACCAAAACTTAATTCTAAAAATTTTAAAGGATACCCTAAAATCGAACTTCCCTCTGTAGCAGTTAATTTAAAAAAAGGAAAATCAATATATCTTAAAGAATGTGTGGTTTGTCATGGTGAAAATGGACAGGGTATGATGTATCAAAATGAAAATAAAGGATATCAATATCCACCATTGTGGGGATCTGATTCATATAATGATGGAGCAGGAATGAATCGAGTTCTTACTGCTGCAGCTTTTATAAAAAATAATATGCCATACCTACAAGCAACATGGAAGACACCTAAACTTACAGATGAAGAAGCATTTCATGTTGCAGGTTATATTAATAGTTTTCCAAGGCCTCAAAAAATAAATAAGGAAAATGATTATCCGGATAAAAAACTAAAACCAATGTCAACACCTTATGGGCCCTGGAAGGATAATTTTAGTCCTAAACAACACAAATATGGTCCTTATCTTCCTATTTATAACTTTTACAAAGAAAAATATGGAATTAAGAAAACAAAATAAACTTAATTAGGAAGTTGAATTTTAATATTACGGTATTCAACTATCCCATGATCTCCTTGAAGCATAATGGGACCCGGCATTCCCTCCTTGCTATCAAGAGCGCCTCCTGTAATTCCTGGTATTATTTGATCATTAATTATCTTCTTACCGTTTGCGATAACACTTACCCTTCTTCCGATTAAAGTAATTTCATATCTCTGCCACTCCCCTGCAGGCTTAGCTGCCATTTGATTAGGTTTTAGAAATCCATATATGCCACCAAATAATGTGGATTCTGGTTCCAAACCATAATTATCTTCCACTTGAACCTCGTATCGACCTCTGAGATATATGCCTGAATTACTTCCTTTTGGGTATCTAAATTCAATACTTAATTTAAAATCTTCAAACTTTTCTTCGGTAATAAGATTCACTCCTGATTCAGGGTTTAATAATACGCCTTTTTTTACCGTCCATTGATTTTTCATTTTAAGATCAGATGATTTCCAACCTTTTAAATTATTACCATTAAATAATGAAATAGGATTACCCCAATTCACATTCATTGATCGGATAAGTTTAGGAGCTCTTACTCCACTAAACTTATTAAATCCACCTTGACTATCTAAAATTACTCCATTAAGTTTACCTTGGTTTAAAACTCCCTGAAAATGTAAATCATTCAAACCATCAAATTGAGGGGGGATACTAAAATCAATAATTCCATTGTGAAAAAAAACCTCAGATATAGGACGTGCACTTCCATTATGTGCAACAAAATAGCCCACTAAAGCTTTTGTTCCTGATTTTTTCACCTCTAACCATGAAGGAAAAATGCCATTATCCATTTCCACGTCAAGGTCCCATTTACCAACAATATCTTGAGAAACTAATATATTTACGCTCATTACAATAAGCATAAAAAACAACCTTTTATTATTAATTATATTCTTCATTTTTTATTATTCATTTATTCAATACTTAACATGTCAATACCTAGAAACTTATTATTTGAATTTAAAAACCAACTCCTGTTTTTTGGCATTTTTATTCCTCCTACAACCAGTTCATCTTCTAAAATTATATATTCTCCGTCATTTTTTAATTCGTTATGAAAAAATTGATATCGCTTCAATGCAAAAGTTTTTTTGTCAAATAAAAAATACCAAGTGTCTTTTCCAACTGATTCATCATACGTAACTTTTAAAACCCAAAACTCCTTTTCGTCAATTTTCTTTTCTCCAACTAATGGGTCAACTATTGCACCTAGATCCTTAAGTTTCATTGGTAAACCATAAAGGTAAGTATAATAGTCCCTAAAATAAATTGCTCTTTTACAATTTAAATTATACTTTGCTTTTATCTCATCAGTCAAATCCGATTTACCATTGAATTCTAAATAACACTTTTCGCCTTCGAGTTTTGAAATTAAAATATTGTCATTTTGATGAACTTCGAGTCTAAAAAGCGCAGATGGTAAATTTATCTTTATTTTACTTTTCCTTTTGGGACGATTCGGTGATACCATATTAACAACAAAATCAGCATTAAAGAAGTCCCAATTTGAATAAGGATCGTGATAAGAAATTGCTTTTTCCAACAGTTTTTTTCCATCAAAGTCTTGTGAATTTATGTGTAAAAATGAAAAACAAACTAAAAAAACAGTTAAAACTCTATTCATAAGTAAAAAATATTAATAAAATTAAACCTATAAAGCTTTATCCATAAATGCATATAAATCATGTTCTGAAATTTTTGTATTTGCACCTGAGTGAGATGAAACAAGTGCTCCCATCGCACAAGCTTTTTCTAATGCTTCATTGATATTTTTTTTATTAATTAAATTAAATACAAGTGTTGCTAAAAAAGAATCTCCTGCACCAACTGTATCAATAACATCTACTTTAAACCCGTCGCTATTAAACCACTCTCCGGTATGATATAAACTAGCCCCTTTACTTCCCATTGTAATGCAAATAATATCTGTGTTAGTCTTTTCTGAAATAAATTTGACATGGTCTTTAATTGAACTGAAGGGTGAATTCATTGAATCAGCTATCAATAAAAGCTCATGATCATTAAATTTGAGCATATCCGAGCGCATCATTAAGTCTTCTATTTGAATTAGATCGTAAAATGGAGGTCTTAGGTTCAAATCAAAAACTCGAAACTTTGCTAAATCTAACAGAATGTCTAACGTTTTATATGAATTAGCTCTAGCTGCCAAACTTCCGTAAACAAGTACACAGGAGTCTTTAATTAGTTGAAAAATTTCCTCTTTGGGCTCAATAAAGTCCCATGCAACATTACTAATTATATCATATTTTGCGGAACCGCTGCTATCTAAAGATACCTCAACTTTTCCGGTTTGGTGGTTGGGATCAATTTGAATGTAATTTGTACTGATTTGATTGTTTTGCATTTGTTTGAGTATTTCGTTGCCTAAATTATCATCTCCTACTCTACTTATAAAATCGACATCAGCTCCAAAATTTTTTAGAGAATTTGTAACATTAAATGGAGCCCCTCCTAGTTTTTTCCCGTCTGGAAAATGATCCCATAATACCTCACCAAAACAAATAATTTTTTTTGATTTCATCTTTTCCATTTAATACCATTAAAATACATTTAATAATTAAAAATTTGACTACATATAAATTCTAATTATTTAATATAACTTTAAGAATAATGTAATGTCTCTCTTATGAAAAAATTATTTTACAGCTTTATTCTAGGAGTTTTAATATTTTGCTTGGGATGTATTAATAAAGCTGATAATCTTTATAATAAAGAACAAATCATGTGGTTTGAGAAAGCTGCTGACTTGTGGGAGGAAGCCTTACCAATTGGAAATGGAAGATTAGGTGCTATGGTTTATGGTAACCCCAAAAATGAAAAAATCCAATTAAATGACGATTCGTTATGGCCCAAAGATATGGGATGGCAGCACCCTAAAGGAACATCCGATGACTTAAAGAAAATTAGAGAAATGCTTTTTAATTACGAAAATCAAAAAGTTGACTCAATTTTAGTAAAAAAATTCTCAAATAAAACAATAGTTAGGTCTCATCAAACTCTTGGTGATTTACTGATTAATTTCGATCATAATAAAATTACTGAGTACAAGCGTTCTTTAAATTTAAATAAAGCTATTGCTAAGGTTCAATATAAAACTGATGGGTATCCAGTTTCACAAAAAGTTTTTATTTCAGCAAAAGATCAAGCCATTGTGTATTTAATCAAAAGCGATCACCCAAAAGGTTTAAATGGTTCGATTAAGCTTGGAAGAAGAAATGATGAAGGATTCCCAACAGCAAGGTCGGTTGTAAAAGATGGTTTGTTAATCATGAATGGCGAGATAACCCAGCGCAAAGGGAGATTTGACTCAAAACCTGCTCCTATCACTAAAGGCATTCAATTTGAGACTAAATTAAAAGCAGAAAATTTTGGAGGAACACTTAAGGCCAAAGGAGATTCTATTTCTTTTAATGGAGTAAAAGAACTTAAGCTATTCATGGTCTCGAATTCATCATATTATTACAATAGCTATCAAATTCAAAATATCAAACAATTAAAAAATTTAGAGGATTATAGTTTTAATGAACTGGAACAAAGACATGTTAAAGACCACCAGTCATTTTTTAATAGAGTGGTTTTTGATATAACTACAGATAACAGTTTGCAAAAACTACCAACGGACAAACGATTAGAGGCAGTTAAAAAAGGACGCCTGGATTTAGAGCTTCAGGAAACATTATTTCACTTTGGTAGGTATTTGCTTATATCTTCTTCTAGAGAAGGTACTCTGCCTGCAAATCTTCAAGGTTTATGGAACCAGCACATTAATGCACCATGGAATGCAGATTATCATTTAAATATTAATCTTCAAATGAACTATTGGTTAGCGAACCTAACGCAACTTGATGAATTAAATATGCCTTTATTTGATTTTGTAGACCGTCTTATTCAAAATGGTAAAAAAACAGCACAAAAAAATTTTGGTGCACGAGGATCATTTTTACCTCATGCAACTGATATTTGGGGTCAAACATGGCTTCAAGCTTCAACTGCCTATTGGGGCGCTTCATTTGGTGCTGGAGGCTGGATGGCGCAACACTATTGGCAACACTATTTGTTTACAAAAGATTTTAATTTTTTAAAAAATCGTGCTTACCCTGCTATAAGGTCAGTTGCACTTTTTTATAGTGATTGGTTAATTGAAGACAAAAGAGATGGAAAATTAATTTCAGCTCCTTCTACTTCACCTGAGAACAGATATATCAATAAAAAGGGGGTTCCTGTAGCAAGTTGCCTAGGGAGTGCTATGGATCAACAGGTTATAAAAGAGGTTTTCACAAATTATCTAGCTGCAAGTAAAATCTTGGACACTAATGATCAATTAGCATTAAAAATAACTAAGCAGATTAAGCAGTTAAGGCCAGGTTTTCAGTTAGGAACGGATGGTAGAATTTTAGAATGGGATAGAGAATACAAAGAATTTGAACCAGGGCACAGACATATGTCTCACCTTTATGGTTTTCATCCTGGAGATCAAGTAACATTTACGCAAACGCCAGATTTGTTCAAAGCAGTTCGAAAAACTCTGGAATACAGACTAGAAAGTGGAGGTGCCGGTACCGGTTGGAGTCGGGCATGGTTAATTAATTGTACGGCTCGTTTAATGGATAATAATATGACTCAAGAACATATAGAGCTTCTTTTAAAAAAATCTATCTATCCTAATCTTTTTGATGCTCACCCTCCATTTCAGATAGATGGTAATTTTGGTTACACAGCTGGTGTTGTAGAATTACTAATACAATCACACGAATCAAATATAATTAGAGTCTTACCTGCACTTCCAAATAGTTGGAAAAAAGGTACTGTGAAGGGTTTAAAAGCAAGAGGTAACATAACAGTAAGTATAGAATGGGAAAATAATAGTCTAAAAAAACTAGAATTATTGCCGAAATACGATACACAAAAAAAAGTAATCTATAATGGAAAACAGAAAATCGTTAATCTAAAAGCTGATGTTCCAACTGAAATTAAATTTTAATTGTCTTGAGTTTTTAAAAAATAAAATTACTATTGAAATTTAAAATTATATGTAAGGGAAACCAGAGGACTTCTTAATACTGATAGCTCATAAGAGCCAAGTGGGCTGCCAAGAAAAACATCTCCATCTACTATTCCATTTCTTTGTGTATAATAAATATTGAAAGGGTTTTTTCTTCCATATAAATTGTAGATTGTAAAAATCCAATCACCTTTGAATTTACGATTTGGATTTTTGCTGTAAGATATTTTCCACGAAAAATCAAGTCTATGGTAAGTTGGTAATCTTGAATTGTTTCTACTTAGATAGATAGGGATTTGTACCTTCTGTCTTTCGAAGATTCCGTTAGCAATAGTGTAAGGTCTTCCTGACTGACCAACAAAATTCAAACTAATTGAATTGTATTTATCATTTTCGAAATTTATCGAAGCATTAATTGTGTGTGGTCTATCAAAATCTGAAATAAACCAATCATTATTATTTATTTTATACTCGGGTCTAGCCTCATTTGTTTTTAATAAACTCCTCGCCCATGAATAATTTATTACCCCATTAAATTTTCCCAAAGTCTTTTTAAAGCTAAGCTCAACTCCATACGAATTACCATTTGCTGGGCTTATTTCTCTTTCTAAAAATTCAGAAAGAAAAAAATCAGCTCCCGGCCTATAAGTAAGATTATTTTCGGTTTTTCTGTAATAACTCTCAAGAGAAAGCTCTATGAAAGAATCTGGATAATTTTTATAAAAACCTAACCCATAGGTATCATTTTTTTGAGGAAGAATATAACGATCTGAAATTTTCCATCTTGATGTTGGGAGAGGAGTGTTTGTATTATATATGTTTTGAATATATTGGAAAAGACGCGCATAGCTAACCTTAAAAGAGCTATTCTCGCCTAATTTATAATTCAGTCCAAACCTTGGCTCTGGATTAAAATAACTCACTACTAAATCGTTTTTATCAAAAAAAATAGTTGATAAAGGTGTATTGTTACTATCATATTGAGATTCTACGTATGGACCAAACAATGAAAATTGAGTCAATCTTATCCCAGATGATAAACTAATCCTTTGACCCAAATTAAAATTTATATTAGAATAAAAAGATGTCTCATATCCATCTTCTTTACTTAGGTTCACAGGATTTATGCTATTGCCAAATCCTGGATTTAAATTTCCAGGAAAAACTTGATATCTATTAATTTCTATACCAGAATAAAAATTAAAATTTTTCTTTTTATTATCTAGGTACTCCAATTTAATACTTGAGAAATCTATCTTTGATTCAAAACTAATTACATTGTCAGAATCAATCTCAGGGAACAGGTTTTTTGGTGAATACAAGCTTCGGATTAAAGTACCAGTAAGATTAGTTTCATTTTTAAAAGTATGAAGCCATTTTAAAGTATGGTTACTAGTTCCAAAATCATATTGATTTGAAGATGATATTATATTCTCTACAGAAGTTATTAAATCAAGTTGATAAAAATCATTACTCATAAAATTAGTGTAGGTAAGTTGATTATTTGAATTTGGTATGTACAATAATTTAACAGTAGTATCATTAAAGTTAGCTTTTGTGTTTTTTAATCTTGGAATAATAATAGGAAAAAACAAATCACTAAATCCGATTCTACCACCAGCGATAATCATCAACTTATTACTAATTATTGGTGTTGTTATTGTAAGACGACTAGACACTAAACCAATTCCACCCTCTAATTTTAATTTATCAGAATAAGGGGTTTTTGCTTTTATACCTAAGATTGAAGCAATTCTTCCTCCATATTTAGCAGGTATATTAGCTCTGTAAATATTCACTGAAGAAATTAAGTCTGGTGTAAAAACAGAAAATAAACCGAATAAATGAGTTGGATTAAACACAGGTGCTGAATCAAATAATAATAAATTTTGATCTAAAGACCCTCCCCTTATTGAGACACCATTACTAACATCACCGGTGTTATTGACACCTGCCATTAGAGTTAAACTTTTAAGAACATCAAATTCTCCTAAAGCTGCTGGTATTTTTACTAATTCTCTGCTGTTTAATTCAATTACACCCATCTGAGGGGTCTCTGTACTTTGAAATCGCTTTTGAGCTAAAAGAACGACCTCTGAAAGTTCTTCTTCTTGAATTTCCATTGAAATCAATATTGTTTCATTTTTATTCAAATCCTTATTAATTGAGACTGATCTATAGCCCAAATAATCGATTTGAAGACTATAGCTATCTTTTTTTAGTTTTTTTGAAAATATTCCATTTGTATTTGTGATGCCCCCACACTTGCATGGATCCAAGAGAATTGTAACTCCATCCAAAGGGCTATTATCTGACTGATCAACAACTTTTACTGTTAATGTATAATCTTGCCCATAAATTAGCGTTGAAATAGATAAGAATGAGATACACAATACAAATTTTAAAAATTTCACTTTTTTTTTAATTTAGTTTCTACTAGGATTTAAAGGACAACACTCGCGACCATCAATGTATCCGTCACCATCGGTATCAGGATTATTTGGATTAGTTCTTGTAATCTCTCTCTCAACAATATCTGGTAAATAGTCATTATCACTGTCTAAGGGTAAGCTATTTTGATCAAAAGGGTCAGAATCTGAAAAAATCTCGTATTCATCTATATAACCATCATTGTCATCATCCTCATCAATACAATCAGGTACTGAATCAATATCGTTATCATTTGGTACACTTTGAGGATCAAAATCACTTGTTCCACAAAAATTTTCATAATATAAAATATATCCGTCACCATCTGCATCATTATCACATGCATCACCAATTCCGTCAAAATCTAAATCACTTTGGTCTGAGTTAGATGTAGAGATGCAATTATCTGAGTTATTTTCAATTTCATCTCCATCTATATCGTCATTAGCTAAACTGCTAATTTCGAAGTAATCTAAAAATTTTAAATCTAAATTTTTTGTTCTAAAGAGTGATTCTTCACAACTATACTCATATGTAAGTGGGTTTGGTATTGGATCTCCTAGCACCTCAGGTTGTAACTCCAAGAAATTGCCATAGACTCTTTCTGTTCTGTTATCACGTTTTATGAAAATTGATTTAGTTACAGCTGAAGCAGCAGTAAATCTTCCCAAAACCGTTTCATCAGGATTTGAAATATTAGTAAAGTTTCCAATTAATGCAGTGGGTAGTGGGGAATTAAGGCTTGCATTATTATCCACTAAATCCTTAATTGTTTTATAATATTTGTAAGAATCCTCTGATATGTTAAGTTTTTGAATTTCGACTAGAATATTTTGTTTTGAAGTATATGGTATTTTGCCTACAATTAGATTTGAAATTTTCTTTCCATTTGTGAATTTGTCACTATAGACAATAATTTCGTCATTGTAACTAATTTTCCAACATCTAGAATCACATGTATATGTATAATAATCTTTAGTCAACCGTGGATTATCAAATTGGGACAAGCATTCACCATTTCTTAATACCCCATATTCACATACTTTACAGTAAGTCTCTTTTTCATATGCTTTATATTGGTAAAGAAAAAAGTTTTCATCTTCGGGAGGGTCTTTAAAATCAATAGATATTTCATTTCCTGGAAGATAGCCACCAATACCTTCATCGTATTTCATCTCCAAGTTAAACTTCTCGTTTATGCCCAATATTGGGACTTCAAAAGGTGTTACCTCAGTAGTTGATCTATATAAATTCCCGTTTGGTAAAATGACCTCTAATTCCCACTTAGAACCAGGATTTATTTTAAAAACATTTGAAACCCTATATAATTGATCTTCCTCTAAAAAATTTACTTCTTCTTTTGTTAAAGAGTTTATTAATCTTACCCTACATCCTGATATAAATTCACTCACATAATCACCAAATTCAATTTTTGTTTTTTCCACTTTAACGGAGGTTGAACCTGGGGTTGTTGACGCCAAACCGTTAATTATAACTATATCGCTTTGAAAGTCAAAAATTGGTTCAATTGGATCAATACAGGAATATGTAATAATGCTTATAAATAGACAAACAAATCTGTTAGAGATTATTTTTTTTGAGTGCAGAGTGAAATTCAAAACAATTTTATTAAATCAAATCTACAAATATTACAAAGTGAAAATTAATTTCAATTATTAAATAAATATTAATTTGTAATTTTAGTTATGGATTCAAATAACCTAAACCCCCTTGAAAATATTGACCATTGGGAAGACGATCTAATAAAACGTTATCCTGAAAACAAAAATGAAAAATCTCAAAAAGAATTCAGAGATTATCAAAATTCAAAAAGAGCAGAAACTGTAAGAGAATTTTATAAACTCAATCATAAGTACCAATCTTATGATTTTGTTTGTGAAAAAGAAAATAGATTTCTTCAATTCAAACAACGTGAAATGTCACTTTGGGATGCAGTTGAGTTTCTAAATACTTTAATTGATGACAGTGACCCAGATATTGAACTAGATCAATTACAACATCTGCTACAGACCTCTGAGGCAATTAGATCTGACGGCCATCCTGATTGGTTTATTTTAACTGGATTTCTTCATGATGTTGGTAAAGTACTGTGTCTTTTTGGTGAACCTCAATGGGCAGTTGTTGGAGATACTTTTCCTGTTGGTTGTTCATTCTCAAAATCAATTGTTCATTCAGAATATTTTTCATTAAATCCTGATAGTACGAATCCGAAATACAATACAAAACTCGGTATTTACAAAGAAAACTGCGGATTAGATAATGTTAAAATGAGCTGGGGTCATGATGAATACTTATATCAAATTGTAAAAGACTATCTTCCCCAAGAAGCCTTATACATGATAAGATACCATTCATTTTATGCACAACACAAAGAGCAAGCATACGATTATCTTATGAATGATACTGATCTAAAAATGTTTGATTGGGTAAGAAAGTTCAATGCCTATGATTTGTATTCTAAAGCACCTGTACCACCTGATAGCCAATCACTAAAACCTTACTATGAAGATTTAGTATCCAAATATCTACCCAATACCCTTAATTTTTAATTTTTTTACAGTTGTGAGTAATTAAGTGGTATTAAAAAAGTACGCTTTATATCTGAGACTGTATTTGAATATTTATCTAATTTGGAAATTCTTTTCCAATTAGGGTCCGCAGAAAATTTTTTCCAATTAGCATTTCGTTCTTGCATAGATTCAAATGCTAACATATATGTAAGTGAAGGCATTAAGGGTCCTGAAATTTGCTCACCAAAGAATACAGAATATAGTCCAGTATCATCAAAAATTTTCAATTCTTCTTTATTAAACATTTCTATTTTTCTTTTAACAGCATCTTCACTATACCCTTCATAAATCCTTAATTCAAATACATTAGATTTCCGTTTTGGCTTTATTAGTTTTGGAAGCCCATCTATGGCTGTCAAAAAAGATACATTATATCTATTGTAAACTTTGTTACTTTGGGGAACAGAATCATAAAATTTACGTGAGTTTAAGTAAACTTTATCCCTACTTAATTCTTTTAAAATATTTCCATAATGGTACACATCATCGTAAGGAATAAATAGATAAACTAACTTAGGTATTGGATCACCTAGAGTTTCAAAAACACCAATATTTTTAACCCCATGACGGTTTAAAGCTGGTATTAAAACTTTTGAAAAATATTCATGAAGTATATTTTCAGGAGAGTTAAATGGAAGTTCATACTGTCGGATTTCATAATACTCTTTTTGACTAAAGCCAACTAGATTTATAAGAAAAATTGATATTAATAAGAATTTTTTCATGTTAAGAAATTTAACTTAAAATACAAAAATCCACTTTAATTTCTTCACTTATCAGATAATCTTGATTAAGATAATATTTTGTCAATTCCTAAAGCTAGTCCTCGAATTTCAGCCAATCCCCTTAGCCTACCTATCGCAGAATATCCAGGATTTGTTTTTTTATTTAAATCATCTAACATTTGATGCCCATGATCTGGTCTCATTGGAATTTTCCAATCTGATCGATTACCTTTTTTTCTTTTTTGTTCTTCAATTAAAATTGCTCTAACTACTTCAAACATGTCAAAATCACCCTCTAAATGATTAGCTTCATAAAAGTTACCTTTATCATCTCGTTTTGTGCTTCTAAGATGTAAAAAGTGAATTCGTTCAGCGAATTCTTGAAAAATTTCTAATAGATTATTGTCAGTGCGAACTCCTAATGAACCCGTACAAAATGTTAAGCCGTTTGAAAGTGAAGGAATAGCTTTAAAAATGAAATCTAAATCTTCATAAGTACTTACAACTCTTGGGATTCCAAACAAATCAAACGGAGGGTCGTCTGGATGAATACACATCCTTACACCAAATTTTTCTGCAACTGGGATAATCTGTTCTAAAAAATAAATTAAATTTTTCTGTAAATCAGACTTGTTAATTGTTTCATAATATTCTAATTGATTTCTAAATTTTTCAAGAGAATATTCCTCTTCTGAGCCAGGTAAGCCAGCTATAATGCTCATTGAAAGTGTTTCAATTTCCTCTTTGGTGAGACTGTCATAATAGTTTTTTGCCTCCAAAATTTTATTCTCATTGTATTGCTTTTTTGCATTTTTTCTTTTTACTATAAATAAATCAAATGCAGCTAGGGCAGTTTTATCAAAATATAATGCTTTTGAACCATCTTTCATTTGGTAGTGTAAATGTGTCCGTGTCCAATCTAAAACTGGCATAAAATTGTAGCAAATATTATAAATACCACATTTAGAAAGGTTTTCAATTGTTTTCTTGTAATTTTCAATATATTTTTCAAACGAGCCTATACGGCGCTTAATATCCTCATGGATAGGGACTGACTCAACAACTTCCCAGTCAAGTCCTGCTCTTATTATGATTTCTTTGTAAGCTTTGATAGAATCTTTTTCCCAAACAGATCCATTCGGAACTTGATGAAGTGCTGAAACAATATTAGTTGCACCAGATTGGATTATGTCGTTCAATCCAACAGGATCATCAGGACCATACCATCTAAAAGATTCTTTCATTTATTAAACAAAATTAAACACCGCTATATGCGCTAAATCCTCCATCAACTGGTAAAACAATACCCGTAACAAATTTTGAGCTATCACTACATAAGAAATGAATAGCGCCGTTTAATTCTTCGGGTTTTCCAAATCTTTTCATTGGTGTATTCTTAATAATTTTTTGACCACGTTCAGTTAAACTTCCATCTTCTTTTAGTAATAGACTTTTATTTTGCTTTCCAATAAAAAAACCAGGAGCTATCGCATTAACTCTTATCCCGTCACCAAATTTTAATGCCATTTCAACTGCCATCCATTTTGTGAAATTTTCCATTGCTGCTTTTGCAGCAGAATAACCAACAACTCTTGTAATTACTCTATCAACTGTCATAGAAGAATAATTAATTATACTTCCACTACCCTGCTTGGATAAAACTTCTCCAAAAACAATTGAAGGTAAAACAGTACCTTTCAAGTTTAAGTCTACAACATCATCAAAATCTTTTTCAGATAAATCAAAAATAGATTTTTCATCAGGTATTACTGCTCCTGGAAGATTTCCTCCAACAGCATTGATCAAGACATCTATGCGTCCTGTTTTTTTAACAATAGAAGCACAAACTGCTTCTAATTCAGATCTTTCTAAAACATCCGCAACATAATATTCAACAACAGTATATCTCTCAATTGATTTTTTTAATTCAAGTAGTAAATTCTCATTTCTACCTAAAATAAAAAGCTTCGCCTTTGCTTTGGCTAAACTAGATGCTAAAGCGGAAGCTAATACACCTGTAGATCCTGTTAAAACAATCACTCTATCTTTTAAATCAAACATCCTAAATATTATATTTTTTGTTCCATGAAATAACTTGCTCTTTATCCATAGCATCAATTCCCATTTGAACTGCAAAGGATACAGCAGCACCTGTATTGACATTAGATAAAGGTATTGTATTATTAACTATAGATGAACGAAAATCTTCCAGAGCTTGTATTGAAGGATCCTTATGATCATAATTAATTTTATTTCCCTTTCCTTCTTCCCAGCTTGCTGTAGCTCCAGATACTCCGTCAACATCACTAATTTTTTTATTGTATTTCCCTTCTGGGTATTTCCAAGCATTCTTGTGATCAATCAGGATCGTAGCATTTTCTCCCATAACCTTTATTTGATAATTATCTTTCGCATTTGAAGTTAGGCACGTAAATGAAGCTTTTACTCCATTTGGATAAGAATAAACTAAGTGAATATTGTCATAGGTCTCTCTACCATCTTTCCAAAAATCAATTCCACCAAATCCTGCAACTTTTTTTGGATTACTTTTTAAGAGCCAATTACTAAAATCAATTTGATGCGAACTCAGTTCAGCTGTAAGTCCATAGGAGTATTCTCTATACATACGCCAGTTTATTTGACGCTCATATTTAGAATTTGTAACTGGTCTACGCCAATTTCCATTTCTATTCCATTGAGCTTGAATTGAACTAACCTTGCCAATTTCGCCAGCCTGAATCATATCAACTATATAAGAATATAGCCTTGAGCTGTGATATTGATGTCCAGTCTGAAATATTTTGTTATGTTTATTTTTGACTTTTTTGAGTAATTCAATAGTTTGATTATCACCTTTAACCATTGTCTTTTCACAATAAATGTTCATTGAAGCATCAACAGCATCCGAGGCAATGCTGTAATGTGTATTTAGTGGTGTGCTTATAATCACTGCATCTAAATTTTTATGTGACAATAATTTCAAATGATTGTTATATTTTTTTGCTTTTGGAGCTATTGCAGAAGCTTGTTCAATTCTAAATGGTAGTATATCACAAAATGCAACTAATTCGATACCATCTATATTTTTTATTAATCTCATCAAACCTTGCCCCCTGTCTCCTGTCCCAATGACAGCAACATTGAGTCTATTTGAAGGCAGTTTATTAAAAATTGAAAACACCTCTGAATTAGAGCTCACTAAAGGAAAAGCAAAAGCAGTTGTGGTTTTTTTTATAAAGTCTCTTCGAGAGTCCATTATTTGAAATAGTTAGAACAAATTACAGTTTTTGGTATCTGCAATTTAACAAAAAACTTTTGCTATATTAGGTTGTTTAATTAGATAACCCACACTAAACAAATTGAACATAAGACCAAGTAAATATCATCTTTTTTTACTTTTATTTTTATTGAATTTTATTTCTACCCTTCATGCACAGGAATCTAAATGGGAGTATTTATTTAAAGACAATAGTTTAAAACAATTCGTTAAGCTTAATGGCAAAGCAGACTTTAAATTAGAAAATGGTATACTTACTGGAACATCAAAACTCAATACACCTAATAGTTTTTTGGCCACTAAGGCTGAGTATGATGACTTTATACTCGAATTTGATGTTCTTCTTGATTATGGACTAAATTCTGGGGTTCAATTCCGAAGCGAAAGTAATAAAAGTTACATGAACGGTAGAGTTCACGGATATCAATGTGAGATAGAGACTAGTCAAAGAAAGTGGGCTGGAGGCATATACGATGAAGCTCGAAGGGGCTGGCTTTACCCTTTATCTAGAAATCCAAAAGGTAAAAATGCCTTTATAAACGGTACATGGAATTCATATCGTATTGAAGCTATTGGAAATCAAATAAAGTCTTTTATTAACGGTATAGAAGTTTCAAATTTAATTGATAGAACTACATTAAAAGGGTTTATCGCTTTTCAAGTACATAGCATATCGAATTCTGATCAAGTAGGAAAAAAAGTGCGTTGGAAAAATGTTAGGATACTTACCGAAAATATTGAAATAAATAGAATGTCAGCGGATAACAAAGCTCCTCAAATAAGTTATTTAGATGGAATGCTTACTGAAGAAGAAAAAAATTTAGGATTTAAAATGTTATGGGATGGTAAAACAACAAAAGGTTGGCGAGGAGCAAAATTAAGTTCATTTCCTGAAAATGGTTGGATAATAAATAATGGAATAATTACTGTACAGGCCTCCAATGGAAAAGAAGCTAGAAATGGTGGAGATATTATTACAATTGAAAAATTCCGAAATTTTGAATTAAGTATAGATTTTTTAATCTCAGAAGGTGCTAATAGTGGAATAAAATATCTAGTTAAGCCCGAACTTAACAAAGCAGACGGCTCTGCAATTGGACTAGAATTTCAAATACTTGACGATCAAAGGCATGAGGATGCCAAGCTCGGTGTAAACGGCAACAGAACTCTTGGTTCTTTATATGACCTAATTAGAGCAGAGAATAGAGTCCCAGGAGAGAATGGGAAAAATTTTAAAGGTATAGGTAAATGGAATAATGCACGTATTGTGGTATGTAATGGTAATGTAGAACATTGGCTAAATCATGTAAAAATTGTTGAGTTTGACAGGTTTAGTCAATCATTTCAGGCTTTGGTAGAAAAAAGTAAATACAAAATTTGGGACAATTTTGGTCTCTGGTCAGAAGGAGTTATTCTTCTTCAAGACCATGGTGACCAAGTTTCATTTAAAAATATTAAAATCAGACATTTATAGATGGACAGTACAAGAAGGAATTTCATAAAAAAAACCTCTTTAGGAACAATAGGATTAACAAGCTCAAGTTCTAATTTCTTTATTGGTAAAAACATTTTAGGGGCAAATGATAGAATAAATTGTGCAGTAGTTGGGGTTAGAAGCAGGGGAAAAGCTCATGCTGCTGCAATAAATAGTCAAAATAATTCAAAAATTATTTTTAATTGTGATGTTGACGATATAATCATTGAAGACCACAATAAGTGGTGTAAAAAAAATATTGGTTATGTCCCAGAAATTGAGAAAGACTTCAGAAAACTGATTGAAAATAAAAACTTAGATGCTGTTTTTATTGCAACACCTGAACATTGGCACGCTCATATGACAATAATGGCTTCGCAAGCAGGTAAGCATGTTTACATTGAAAAACCATGTAGTCACAATCTATATGAAAACGAATTATTAGTAGTCGCACAGAAAAAGTATGGCACTAAAATTCAAATGGGTAATCAACAAAGGTCAGCCATTACAAGTATGCTAGCAATTGATGAGATTAGAAATGGTATTATTGGTGATGTATATAAAGGTGAGGCATATTATTCAAATAATAGAGGTTCAATTGGTAAAGGTAAAATAGTTCCAGTTCCTAAATTTTTAGATTGGGATCTCTGGCAAGGACCTGCACCAAGGGTGCCATATAAAGACAATATACACCCTTATAATTGGCATTGGTTTAGAAATTGGGGAACAGGAGAAGTACACAATAATGGAACTCACGAGATAGACATTTGCAGATGGGCATTAGGAGTTGATTATCCTGAAAGCGTTACTTCATTTGGAGGAAAATATTCTTATCAAGATGATTGGGAATTTGTTGATAATCAGCAAGTAACTTTTAAATATAAGGATGATAAATTTATCACATGGACTGGACATAGTCGAGGATTAATTCAACCTAAACAACCAGGTAGAGGAGTTACAATTTATGGTAGTAAAGGCAGTATTCAATTGGATCGCAATTTTTATAAATTGTATGATTTGGGTGGAAATTTAATAAAATATGAAAAAGAAGGTGCCGTTAGTAAAACTATTGATTCAAGAGGACAAGGCGGTTTAGATGAAAATCATATTGGAAATTTATTCGATTCTATTCGTTACAATAAGTCATTAAATGCCGAGATAAAAGATGCGAGTATTTCAACTCATTTATGTCATTTGGCTAACTTAGCTCAAGATTCAGGAGAAACGCTTCACATTGACACAGAAACCGGAAAAATATTAAATAATATAGCGGACAATTACTGGAAGCGTGAATATGCTCCAGGGTGGGAACCAAAAGTCTAACTCAAAATTTGAAAATGAGCGAATCTCTAACCAATCAAGTTTTTATACACGAAGATTTTCTCTTAGAATCAAAAAGTGCTAAAATACTATATCACGACTACGTAAAAGAATTACCTATAATTGACTATCATAATCACTTATCCCCTAAAGCAATTTACGAGGATAAAATTTATGATTCGATTACTTCTCTTTGGTTGGAAGGAGACCATTATAAATGGAGGGCACTTCGTACTCTTGGAATTAATGAAAAGTATATTACTGGGAAAGCAACTCAAAAAGAAAAGTTTTTGAAGTATTGTTCTGCTATTCCACAAATGATAAGAAATCCATTATATCATTGGAGCCATTTGGAACTTTACCGGTATTTTGGAATTTCAGATTTAATTTCTGAAAAAAATGCTGAGAGAATTTTTTATCAGACTAATAAAATGTCAATCTCATCTGAATTTAGCTGTCTTTCTTTACTGAAAAAAATGAAAGTTGAAAAAGTTTGCACTACTGATGAACCGGTAGATAATTTAAAATATCATATAGAATATAGAAAGCCAGATAATTACACTAAAATGAGCCCAACATTTCGTCCTGATAAATTTATTCATATCCAAAATGTAAACTACAACAAATATCTAAATGATCTTGAAACTTCTGCAATGATTAAAATAAGAAGTTTTGAACATTTATGCGAGGCTCTGGAAATAAGAATAAATTATTTTCATGCCCATGGATGTAGATTATCTGACCATGGATTAGAATTCATACCTTATAAAAAGACAAGTCTTTCTGAGATTGAAAATATTTTCAAAAAAAGTAGGAATAAGAAAATATTAGAGTTGGAAGAAGTTGAAAAATTTCAAACCGCAATTCTTACGTTTTTATGTGAACAATATCACAAATTTGATTGGGTTCAACAATTTCACCTAGGAGCTATGCGAAATAATAATAGTAGGATGTATAACTTACTTGGAGCTGATAGTGGATGGGATTCAATTGGCCAATACCCAATAGCAAATACTTTATCAAAATTTTTAGATGCCCTAGACCAAAAAAACCAACTATCAAAAACTATTCTTTACAACTTAAATCCTGCAGATAACGAGGTAATGGCAACAATGTTGGGAAACTTTAATGATGGTAGCAGTAAAGGTAAAATACAATGGGGTTCTGCATGGTGGTTTTTAGATCAAATAGAAGGCATGACAAATCAAATTAATACCTTATCAAATATTGGAATGATAAGTTGTTTTATTGGTATGTTAACCGATTCAAGAAGCTTTTTATCTTTTCCAAGACATGAATATTTTCGAAGGTTAATATGCAATTTATTTGGTAATGATATTGAAAGAGGTCATTTACCTAGAGATTATTCTATGATAGGAAAAATTATTTCCGATATAAGTTACAATAATGCTAAAAATTATTTTGCTCTTTGAGATATCGTAGAATCATTATTACTAATATCTTTTATTTTGTTCTGTTTATATTCATTACATCCTTTATAAGCTGTGAAAAAAAATTAAACGTGAAAACAATTCGTTTAGCTCATGGACTAGATGTTAATCATTCAGTTCATCTTGCTATGTTGAATATAAATTCAAATCTTAAAAAACTTTCTAAGGGAAAATTACAAATTAAGATCTATCCAAATCAACAACTTGGTAGTGAACGTGAATGTTTAGAACTTCTTCAAATCGGAAGTTTAGATATGACCAAAGTCTCTGCAGCGGTACTAGAAAACTTTGCACCTAAATTGAAAATTTTTAGTTTACCATTTTTATTTGATGATAAAAAACATCTTTTTAAAGTTCTTGATGGTCAAATAGGAACAGAACTATTAAAAGAAATGGAAAAATATTTTCTAAAGGGTTTATGTTATTATGATTCGGGTAGTAGAAGTTTTTATACTAAAAATTATCCAATAACAGAACCTAAAGACTTAAAGGGCTTAAAAATAAGGGTTCAAGAGAGTGTCACAGCAATTGATATGGTAAAAAATTTAGGTGGCTCACCAACTCCAATTTCGTGGGGCGAATTGTACACAGCATTACAGCAAGGAGTAGTAGATGGAGCAGAAAACAATTCCCCTAGTTTTTACTTATCAAAACACTACGAAATATGCAAATTTTATTCTATTGATGAGCATACCATGATACCAGATATTTTAATTATTAGTATCCATATGTGGAATCGTCTAGATAAAGAAGAAAAAAATTGGCTTAAAGAGGCAATCAATAAATCGGTATCTTATCAGAGAGAACTTTGGGAAAAGGCAGAAAAAAAAGCATTAAAAGCAGTTATTGACGCAGGAGTAAAGGTTTCTTATCCTGAGAAAAAAGCTTTTCAAAAATTAACCAAAAAGATTTACAAAATTTTTGAAAAAGACTCTACAATGGCTCAGTTAATAGAAAGAATTAGTAATGAGGCAGGTTAGACACAAAATAAATAAGGTTGTTGAAAAACTTTTGATTTTTATTTTCGGAATAATGGTTATAAATGTTATTTGGCAAATTTTTGCTCGTCATATTTTGATAAATCCAAGCTCATTTACAGATGAACTTGCAAGATATTCTATGATTTGGCTAGGAATCCTTGGAGCAGCCTATGTTTCAGGTAGAAATGAGCATGTTTCAATTGACTATTTTTCAAGGAAACTTAATTCTAAGTATCAGAAAATTATACATAAGTGCATCAGTCTCTCAATAATAATTTTTTCTTTTTTTGTCATGGTTGTAGGAGGACTATTTTTAGTATACATCACTTTAAAATTAGAACAGTATTCACCATCACTTCAAATACCTTTAGGTTTAGTTTACACAATTATTCCCGTGAGTGGTATACTAATTATTTTTTATAAAATATCAAACATTGAATTTTAGGTTATGGAGTTTTTAGGAGTATTTGTTCTTACTATATCTTTTTTATTATTTATAGGTTTAGGAACACCCATAGCTTGGAGTATTGTAATCTCATCTTTTTTATCATTATTTGTAAGCTTACCTAGCATAATAACTGCTACAACAATTGCACAACGCATGGCAACAGCATTGGATAGTTTTGCGCTACTTGCAATTCCTTTCTTTATTCTTGCTGGTCAATTGATGTCAAATGGTGGAATTGCACACCGTCTAATACGCTTTGCAAAAACACTTGTAGGTAGTTTACCTGGTGGTCTGGCATTGATTAATATTATTTCAGCAATGCTTATGGGTGCTATTGCAGGATCTGCAATGGCCTCAGCTTCAGCAATGGGAAGTATACTTGGCCCTGAAATGAAAAAGGAAGGATACGATAAAGAGTATGGTGCTGCAGTAAATATTACATCATCAACAATTGGGTTAATTATTCCTCCAAGCAATGTATTGATAGTTTATTCTTTGGCTAGTGGTGGTGTCTCAATTGCAGCATTATTTCTTGCAGGTTACATCCCAGGCATTTTGACTGGTCTTTTTTTAATGGTTGTGGCTTTCTTTTGGGCCAAAAAAAAAGGATATCCAACCTCTAATAAAAGTAATATTAAAGATGTTGTTTCAAGTTTTATTGATGCTTTACCAAGTTTGTTATTACTATTAATTGTAATAGGTGGAATTGTAATGGGTCTTTTTACTGCAACCGAAGCTTCGGCTATTGCAGTTTTGTATGCTCTAGTACTCGGAATCATCTATAATGAAATTAAAATTAATGAACTATCAAGCATTATTTTAAGTTCAACAAAAACCAGCTCCATCGTTTTGCTTTTGGTTACTTGTTCGATATGTATGTCATGGGTTATGTCTTTTGAGAATATTCCGCAAGCTCTGAGTCATTTTATATTGAACATTAGTGGAAATAAATTAATTGTATTACTGATGATTAATCTAATATTACTATTTGTTGGGATATTTATGGATATAACTCCTGCTGTATTAATTTTCACTCCCATATTTCTCCCAATTATCAAGTCTATTGGAATTGATCCTATACAATTTGGAATAATGATGGTGTTAAATTTGTGCATTGGATTGTGTACACCTCCTGTGGGATCAGTTTTGTTTGTCGGTATTGGTGTTGTCAAAACTAGTATCGAAAAGGTTATTAAGCCGCTTTTACCACTTTTTATTGCAATGATTCTGTCCTTGATGCTAATTACTTTTTTTCCACAAATTACACTTTGGTTACCGCGGCAATTTGGATTTTAATAAAATCATTTTACCATCAAATATTTTTATTTAAAAATTGTTTTAGATTAATTTTGTTGTAGAAATGAGAAATACTTTAAATTTAACTAAAGCAAAAGAAATTGTCGCAAATGCGTTAAAAAAATATATAAGCGAAAGTATTTCAACAGAAACCTCTGTTTTAAACCAAAATAAACCTGAACAGATTGCAAAGTCCTTAAAAGTAAAGCACCTATTTGAAAAGGGTTTTAAGGATGAAAATGACCTAAAAAACTTCGTGTGCAATTATCTTAAAAACACTAATCATTTAAAAAGTTCAAGATACATGGGACATCAAGTTGCAGTTCCGCATGATTTAGCAGGAATTCCAGATTGGATTCATGGGACTATAAATAATCCTAGCTCACTCTATGAAATGGGGCCTGCAGGATCTACACTTGAAAGTTTTATGATAAATTGGATGCTTTCTAAAGTAGGTTGGTTTAAAGGAAATGATCTTTATGAATTTGGTAGATTAGCCAAAAACGGAAGTGGCATACTAACTCATGGTGGATCAATTGCTAATTTAACAGCCTTGTCTACAGCCAGAGCAGCTATCGCACCAGAAGCTTGGGATAAGGGAAATCCAAATGATTTGGTTGTTATGGGACCAAGTTCTTTACATTATTCAATTTCACGAGCTCTTTCAATTATGGGTATGGGAAAAAAAGCATTTGTTCCTGTTCCCGTTGACGAAAACGAGAAAATTATTATTTCTGAATTAGAAAAAGTTTTTACTAGTACAAAAAACCAGGGTAATCGAGTTATGGCATTGATTGCAAATGCCTGTGCCACTTCTACTGGACTTTTTGACCCTATAGATGAAATGGCTAATTTCTGTAGAAAGCATAAAATTTGGTTTCATGTAGATGGTGCGCATGGAAGTGTCGCGTTACTTTCAAAAAAACATGATCATAAACTGAATGGCTTAAAAAAAGCAGACTCACTCATTTGGGATGCACATAAAATGTTAAGAGTTCCTTCTTTATGTACAGCAGTTCTTTTTAAAGATCAAAAAAAAATGTGGAAAAGCTTCCAGCAGAAAGGTAGTTATGTTTTTCATGAAAATGATGTAGTTGGAATGGATACTATGCCTTTTACAATAGAATGCACAAAATCTGCATTAGGGACTAAACTATTTTGGACATTTGCAATTGAAGGCCAACAAGCTCTTATTAATTTTGTAGAGAATAGTTTTAAACAGGCCAAGGATCTGTATGATTTTTTGAAAAATTATGACGGTTTCCACTGTCCATACGTCCCTGAGTCTAACATTCTTTGCTTTCAATACAAACCAGAAATTATTAATAATCAAGAACAACTTGCAATACGTTATGATTTAATTAACTCAGGAGAATTCTACATTACATCTTGTATATTTAGGGGAAAAAGATATCTAAGAACAGTTCTTATGAATCCTCTGACTGATGAAAGGGATTTTAAGGCTTTAGCTAGGGCAATAGAAAAAAAAGGTGAATTGATCTTAAAAAAAAGAAAGACTAAAATTCTACAATAAAGCTTTTTAAAAAATGGATTTCCTAAAGATTGAAAGTTATTTAATAAAATTATTCCAAAGTCAAGGTCTTTCTGACTTATGGTCAAAAAATTTCACATTATTACTATTGTCTTTTTCAATCTTAGTTTTAGCAACAATTATCTTTCTGATAGCTAAAAAAGTCATAATTTTAATTTTTAATAAGCTAGCAAAAAAAACTAAGTCGTCTTTTGATGACTTTCTCATAAAGAACAAAGCGCCTAGATTATTATCCTATATACCTTTTCTTCTTTTCCTTTATTCAAACATGCCTGGCATTTTTGAGAATTCATATAATGGAGTTTTTGTAGCGACAAGAAATATTATAGAAGCAATTTCAATAATTGTTTTAATTGCCATTGTGAGGGCTTTATTAAGGGCAATTAGCGATTATCTCAAAACAATTCCCGCACTAAAAGATAAACCACTGGAAAGTTATCTTCAGGTAGTCATGATATTTCTATGGTTTATCGGAGGTATTTTGATTCTATCAATTTTAACTGGAAAAGATGTTTGGAGTTTTGTAACTGCTCTCGGTGCTCTTTCAGCAGTTTTGTTATTTGTTTTTAAAGATACCATTTTGGGTTTTGTAGCTAGTGTCCAAATTGCTGTGAATGATACAGTAAGAATTGGTGATTGGATAAGTATGCCTGGTAATAATGCCGATGGCGACGTCATATCAATAAGCCTTTCTACCGTTCAAGTACAAAACTTTGATAAAACAATTACATCAATACCAACATACAAATTAATTTCAGACTCCTTCATAAATTGGAGAGGTATGAATGAGTCCTCAGGCAGAAGAATAAAACGCTCCATATTAATTAAGATTAGCAGTATTCGCTTTCTAAATAGCAAGGAAGTAGATTCACTTGAAAAAATTGAATTGTTAAAAGATTTAATTACAATAAAGAAAAATGAAATTGAATCGTTTAATAAACAGAAAAAAATTGATAAAAGTGTCCTTGTAAATGGAAGAAATCTTACGAATTTGGGACTCTTTAGATTTTACGCAGAAAGTTATCTTAACTCACATCCAAATATCAACACAGAAATGACAATAATGTGTAGGCAATTGGCTCCGACTACACAAGGTATACCAATTGAAATTTATGCCTTCAGTAATGACAAAATATGGGTAAATTATGAAAGAATAACCTCAGATATTTTTGACCATTTGTTAGCGTCTATCTCATATTTTGATTTAGAATGCTTTGAACTTACCTCCACTCTTACAGAAAGGCCTAGATAATATTTATAACATAAATTACCAAGTTGAAAGTTTTGTCGAAATAAATGGAGAGTTTGAGTTTTTTAACTCCTTTTCAATATCAGCCATTAATCCTTTATTGATCTCATCAACTTGGGCTCTAAGCTTTGCAAGAGATGAGTTAGCCTTATCTAAACTACTTTTATGTAAACCTGTTGGCCCATATGTACTTCTTAAGCCATTCATTGCATTATAGAAAAAAGTTCGAATGTTTGGTGGGTTCTTTTCACCCATTTCAGCCCTTGAAGGGCTTCCATTAACTTTTATGTCTAAAGCAAAAATTTCTTTTTGAAGCTGTTTGAGATTTGTTTCAATGTTTCCAGGTAAGGAAGCTGTATTCTTTAGAGCTATAGAGAATGCCTCTGTTTTGCTTTTAGCACTTGAGAAAATATCTTGAAACTCATTTATTTCACGTGTAAGTTTTCCCATTGATTCTCTAAAAGAATTATATTCCTCGTAAGAAACGCCCTTTAAAACGCCTTCTCTTATTGGTACTACGTCAAACTCTACTGGACCATCAAGATGAGTGATTTTGTTATCAACGTTTAAGTGGAGATCAGCAATATATTTTCCGGGTGTTGCCATTGCACCACCACCATAAATTGAGCCAGAAACGCCACTAGGAGAAACTGAAAATGGATTGAAATGTTGCATATTCCAAGATATTCTGTGACTCCCCTCTGATGCTGTTTTGGTTATTTTATTAATAATATTTCCCTTAGCATCTTTGATTGTCAATATTACATGCGGTTCAGTCTCAATCTGCTCAGAATCCAAATTTTCCCAGCCTACAAATGGTATATTAACATTTTTTTTGTTTAATTCCATTTCCTTGATTTCTCTAAGCTCTTTTCTTGATTTATAATCATTTGAAAGATGATAAGTAAAAACTGCACCATAGGTAGGGTTTTTAGCGAAATAGTAATCTGATCCCGTGTTTCCAATTATACTTTTTGGTATATACCATTTAGCTGGCCTAGGTTTAAATAATTTTCCTTTTTTATCGAGATTTGTTTCACTGAACTCGCGTAAGGCGCTGTAATCATCTAACACAAAAAATCCACGACCAAAAGATGCAGCAACAAGATCGTTTTCACGTTTTTGAATTGTAAGATCACGGAATGAAATTGTTGGTGAACCCTCTAAAATTTGCCAAGAGCTACCACCATTTAAAGAAGTGTAAATACCATACTCAGTTGCTGCGAAGAGTAAGTTTTCTTTAACCGGATCTTGCACCATTCTCCAAACTAAGGTTCTGTATGGAATATTTCCAGAAATTGATTTCCATGTTAAACCTCTATCAGTACTTTTAAATAGATATGGACTGTAATCTCCCTCCTTATGGTTATCTAATGCAACATAAACGGTATTAGCGTCAAATAAATCAGCTTTAATATCATTTACAAAAGTTCTTGGGGCAAGACCTAAATTAGTAACAGGTATTTTCCTCCAACTTTCTCCTCCATTTTCCGAAATTTGTATAAATCCATCATCAGTTCCAGCATAAAGAAGGCCTTCCTGCACTGGAGACTCTGCCAAAGATGTTATAGTGTTATAATTTGACATCGCACCAACATCCCACGCGTTGTTCCATCCTTGCTTTCTTCCCATTATAGGGAGTTCAATTCTGTTTTCATTTCGAGTCAAATCTCCCGAAATTGGAATCCAATCGTCTCCCCTATTTTCTGATTTCCAGACACGATAAGAAGCAAAATACAACCTTGAGGGTTTATGTGGACTTACAAGTATTGGTGCATCCCAATTAAATCTTTCATGCGGTTCACCCTCACTTGCTTGCGGTTGGATTGAGACTTTTTCACCACTAGTCAAATCAATTCGATACAAACCTCCTTGTTGAGTTTCAGCGTAGACAATATTATTATAAACCGGATCTGTTGCTGATTGATGACCATCAGCAAATAGTGTTTTGTACCAATGTTTATTCGCTATACCTTCAATTTCATCAGTAGCAGAAGGCCCTCCAGCAGATCCATTATCTTGGGTTCCTCCAAAAATATGATAGAAAGGTTTAGCGTTGTTTACAGCAACTTTATAAAATTGGGTAAGAGGTAAATTTTTGTGGTATTTCCATGTTTCAGCTAAATCAAAGGTTTCATAAATACCTGCGTCGGTTCCAATCATAATATAATTTGGGTCATCATCTCTAAAAACTATCGCATGATTATCAGAATGTTTATCACGCTCCTTCAATTGTTCAAAGGTTTCCCCTCCATCTTCAGAGGTTAATACTCTTACATTCATTAAATAAAGTCTGTCGAATTTATGCGGACTTGCATATAATTCTTGGTAGTAATGAGGTCCTGTAGCACCTGACACAGTGTTTGACATTTTTTTCCATGATTCACCTCTATTCTCCGACCGGTAAACTCCACCTGTAGACCTATCTAATTCAATCGCAGCATATACTACGTCTGGATTTTGAGGAGAAATTGCAAGACCAATTTTACCCATATTTTTTGTTGGTGAATCATCATCATCTACGACTCCATCATCATTTGAATCAGGGTTATTGGGTAAACCACTCTTTAAAATTGACCAACTTTCTCCTCCATTATCAGATCTATAAATTGCTGTCCCAGGACCGCCATCTATTAAAGCTGCAACAGTTCTGTGTCTATCCCAAGTTGCTGCGTATATTACGTCAGGATCTCTCGGATCCAACATAATATCAGTAACACCTGTCCATTTGTTGTTTCCAAGTGTTTTTTTCCAAGTTCTACCCCCATCTATTGTTTTGTAAAGACCTCTATCTCCACCTTTAGTCCAAAGTGGTCCTTGTGCTGCGACCCAGACAACATTAGAATCATCAGGATGAACAATAATTTCTGAAATATGTTCAGACTTAAAAAGACCCATATTTTCCCATGTTTTTCCTCCATTTAGGCTTTTATAAATCCCATCACCATAGCCCACGTGTCTACCTCCAACGTTCTCACCCGTACCAACCCAAATAATATCAGGATTTATTGGGTCTATCGTTATACAGCCCGTGCTGTATGAAGTTTCATCATCAAAAATAGGTTTCCACGTTGTTCCTGCATTTTCTGTTTTCCAAACGCCACCAGATCCCACAGCCACATACCATATATTTTTATTTAAAGGATGTATTTTAATGTCAGCTATTCTTCCTGACAAAAAAGCAGGCCCAACATTTCTTAATTTAAAAGCATCTAAAGACACTTCTTGGATAGATTTTGATTTTTTTGTCTTACTTTTCTGTCCAAATGTTGTAGATAAAAACAGAAAAAAAATGCAAATGATAATAGGTAAATTTGGTTTCATAAGTATTTGTTTAAAATAAAAATACATATTAGCTTACTTAAAATCAATCGATTAGATATATTTTTTTCTGATAATATATAAGAAAAAGTGATGAAATTTTTTAACTTATTAATAGTAGTTAGTCATCTAAGTTTTTTTATTTCAATGTCACAAGTTGCTGACTCTGGTGAGAAAAGCTCAAATAAATCTATTGACTCTTTAACTGAAAATTTTAAAAAGTTAACCGGTTTAATCACAGTATATAAAAACAAAGAAGAGGTTTATTTTGAAATAGATGATAGTTTGCTTACCAGGGATCTATTGATGGTAACTCGTATTGTTAAATCTCCCTCGGATTTTCAGGCATATAAAAATGCGGGCTCTAAAACTAGCGAACAACTTATTCAATTTATAAAGAAGAAAGAAAAAATTTTATTAATTCAAAAAAGCTATTTAAATATTGCTGATGAAAAAGATCCTATTTCACAAAGTGTAATAAAAAATAATTTCTCTCCGATTTTAGGCGCATTTCAAATTAAGAATTTAGAGAGAAAAAAATATTTAATTGACGTTAGCAATTATTTTAACAAGGATTCTCCGGGATTTAATATTTTGAATTCCTCAGAGAAAAAACAGTATGCAGTTGGAGGAATTGATCCGAAAAGAAGTTTTTTAGATACAATAAAAAGTTATCCTAAAAATTTAGAGATAAGGCACACACTTACTTTTAAATCTTCAAAACCACCTAGGAATAATTTAACAAATACAATAAGCTTTCAAATAAATCATTCACTTATTTTATTGCCTGACAAGCCAATGAGTTTAAGATATGCAGATGATAGAATAGGTTGGCTAAACATAGAAAAATACGATTATAGTAGTCAAGAATTAAAGTCAACCAAAATAAAAATAATTAAAAGATGGCGTTTAGAACCCTCCGATCTTAATGCATATATGCGTGGAGAACTAGTAGAACCTATTAAGCCGATAATATTTTATTTAGATAAATCTACACCTTTGAAATGGAGACACTATTTTAAATTGGGAGTTGAAGATTGGAATAGTGTATTCGAAAAAGCTGGTTTTAAAAACGCTATTGTGGCAAAAGATTCACCAAGCCTTGAAGAAAATGAAGATTTTAGTTTGGAGGATATTCGTTACTCAATAATTCATTATGTTGCTTCAACTACACGAAATGCAAGGGGATTAAGTATAGTGGATCCAAGATCTGGTGAGATAATTCAAAGTGATGTAATATGGTACCACAACCATCTCAAATCTTATCGAAATAGATATTTACTAGAAACTGGGGCTTCGAATCCAAAAGCAAGGACTTTAGATACAGATGAAAAAGACATAGGTCTTATGATAAGAAGAGTTATTTCTCACGAGGTCGGCCATGCCCTAGGTTTACCACACAACATGAAATCAAGCTCCGCATATCCGGTAGATTCACTAAGATCAGACAATTTTACTCAAAAAATGGGTATTGCACCAACAATAATGGATTACGCAAGGTTCAATTACGTTTCGCAGCCAAGTGATAATAACAAATTGTTCATCAGAAAATTAGGCCCTTATGATGATTATTCTATAGAATGGGGGTATAGATTTTTTCCTAAGGAAACTTTAGAAACGGAAAAAGTTTTTTTAAAAGATTTTGTGGATAAAAAGAGTGTGAACCCCATTTTTATGTATGGTACAAGTGGTATTGATCCAAATGTACAAACAGAAAATATCGGCGATAATCCAATAAAAGCGAGTAATTACGGAATAAAAAATTTAAAAATTGTTGCTTCAAAACTAGATGAATGGACAACAAAAGAGGGAAATTCATATAACGACCTAAATGAATTATATAATGAAATGTTATCTGTCTATAAACGATATATTTTTCATGTTGTTAGAATTATTGGGGGAGTTAATGAAACTCTCCTTTTTAAGGGTCAAAACGGAATACCCTTTATAAATGTCGATTACAATAAACAAATCAGTGCATTAATTTTTCTTGATAAGAACCTTTGGTCTACACAAAGATGGTTAATGGAGCCTGACTTAATTTCTAAAATAAAACAAGATGGCATTCTAGAAAGAATTCAAAATATTCAATACAGCGCCTTAAATAACTTATTAGAGTATTCTAAGTTAAATAGAATGCTATCTACTAGTAATACCCTTAGAGGTAAGGCACTAGATCCCAGTGAACTAGTTTATAAACTCTATCTATCATTATATGAAATAAATAAAAAATTAGATAATTCACTTATGGTTCTACAAATTCGTTTTTTAGAGAAATTAAATAGCCTAATAGAAGAGACCAAACTTAATCCTAGTTTAAAATCTAGACTTTTAAACATTCAAAATTCAATTTATAAGAATGTAAAGAAATCCATAAGAACATCAAACTTAAAAAATAAAAATCATTATGAGTATTTAAAAAGGATGATCGAAGTTAAACGACATAAATAGAATTAAAATTATGATTGAATTTTCCTTAACAATTCCATTTTTTATATTTGATAAAACTTTTAACTATGTCTCTTTCAGAATTGTATACTCAAAAATTTAAATCTAAAAACCGTGATCATTTTGCCGCTATAGTCAGTCTAGCACTCGCCGATGGAAAGATAACTAAAGAGGAACAAGCTTTTATCAATCGTACTGCTATAAATCTTGAAATAGATGAAGATGAGGTCAAACATATAATTGAAAATATTGACTCATATAAAATCAATCCTCCTGTTTTAAAACGCGAACGCCTAGAGAGGCTTTATGATCTCTCACGTATGGTCTTTGCTGATAATATTGCAGATGAAGCAGAAAAAGAGTTAATGCACCGCCTTGTTATTGGATTAGGATTTGAGCAGAATGAGGCAAACTCAATAATAGAAAAGTCCTTCAAAGAAATTATTAAGGGAAGTGATGAAGATGAATTTATCGCTGCCTTTTAATTTCAATTCTAACTATTATCGCTTTACCAACTAAGCATATCCCTGAATTAAATACCACAAGGGCAAGAGTTCCCAAATAAAACCAATCGAAGTTTTTTTCAATTTTAAATATAATTGCCTCACCTAAGAGCGATAATCCAAATCCACATAATAACAAACCTGTTATTGAATAAAAAAGCCATTTAAGTTCCATTTTTTATTTTAAAGTTAGTTTTAATTGAAAACACAAGAAATTTATTTAAAACTAAATACCTGAATATTATGAATATAGCTTTCTTGATTTCAAATAAGAAGCGAGACCTAATATGAATATTAAAATTATTGAATAGTAAACAAAATTTGGAGTAATTATTTTATCCCCACTAGCATATGAGTGCAAACCAACTAAATAAAAATTTACACCAAAATAAGTCATCAAGATACTTGCGAATGCAATTACGCTCATTAAATTAAAAATCCAAGTCCCTCTGAGACCTGGTATTAATCGCATGTGTATAACAAAAGCATAAATCATAATACTGATAAGAGCCCATGTTTCTTTTGGATCCCAACCCCAATATCGACCCCAGCTTTCATTAGCCCACATTCCACCCAAGAAGTTACCTATTGTAAGCATTATTAGACCAACGGTTAGTGAGAGTTCATTTATAATTGTTAGTTCTTTAATCTGTAATTTAATTTTTTGACTATTTTTTTTCGAAGCTAATAACATTAAAAGTAAAGCTACAGTTCCAATAATCATGCTCAAAGCAAATGGTCCATAACTACCAACTATTACCGCAACATGGATCATTAACCAATAGCTGTCTAGAACCGGGACAAGATTAGCGATTGAGGGATCCATCCAATTCCAATGAGCAATCATCAAAATTATACCCGAAACAAAGGCGGTAGAAGCCATAGTTAAAGATGATTTTCGTCCAAAGATCAATCCAAAAAATTGAGTTGCCCATGCCGCATAAATCATCGATTCGTAGGCGTCTCCCCACGGGGCATGTCCTGATATAAACCATCTAGCAATAAGTCCAATGGTATGCAATAAAAATAATAATAATAATGTGAATTTGAATACATTAACCAACAACTTAATTAGCTTGTTAGACTTAAAAATCTGAATAATTAAGACGATAAAAAATAAAGTCCCCGCATATATATACCAACTAAAAAGCTTTTTGAAAATATCATATTTATTGTATAGTATTTCTGATTTTATTTTATCCTTAGAGGGTAATATAGAACCACCAAATCTTTTTTGAAATCCTGATATACTTTCCAATAAATTATCAGCTTGATCGTAATCATTATCCTTTTGTGCTAATCGTAAAGATTGAAAATAAAGGGGTAAGATATTACGGACATATAACGAGTCTTTTCCACTAAAATTTGAATCTGATAATTCTGGGTAAGAGACCCATTTATTATTGACATCATCCGGTATTGGAAAAATTCTCATTACTTTGCCCTCGAGAGCTGAATATAATAGATTTACTCTGCGATCTAATTCGATAAAGTCTTTTTGAAACTGATTTGGAACAGAAGCTCTGTAAGCCTGTTCTAAAGGCAATGCCAATTTGTAATTACCTTTTTTGTCAAAAAATGAAAGTAAAGGAGCATATTTGATGTCTGTATTTAAACCTATGATCTTTCTTATGCTGTCATTTCCCCTTTTTAAGTAGATTAGAGGCACATTATACCATATTGTAGGGTTATTCATAATTGAAAGTAAGACCTGGTCAGAGTTTAAACCATTATAATTGTCTTTTTTACTCACTTTTCTTAATAATTCAGAAGAAAAGGTGTTTGCTGGTTTCATTCTTCCTCCTGTATCTTGAATTACTAATTGACCAAATTTATTTGAATGTTCTTTAGAAAATGCATCAGCTTTTATAATCGAATCAAAAAGAAAAGCATTCTTTTCAAAATTCTCTAAGTCTTGAGATTGAAGCTGAAAAGATTGCATTATTAAAAAAACAGTCAAAATAGTCAAAGCACTCTTTTTCTTTTTTATTTTGTCTAAGGCTTTTGAGAGGTCTTGAAAACGAGTTTTTCCAACAAAAAAAATACCTATCATACTTAAATAAAGAAAGATATAGCCAAAATAGGTAATGTATGTTCCCCACCAATCATGATTTACAGATAGAATAGTTCCCTTTTCATCAGGATTAAATGATGCTTGGAAAAACCGATAGCCTTTGTGGTCCAATACATGATTCATATAAATATCATAGTCGAAGGATTCTGTGTCTTCAACTCTGACTTTACTCATAAATGAAGAGTAACTCTTTTCAGTCCCAGGATACTTTTCTGCGATAAAATCATCTAGTTTTAATGCAAACGGGAGTTTAATCGGTAGAGAACCAAATTTTAAATAAAAATCGAGCCCTCCAACAGAAGCTTTTTTAGGGTTGTTTGTAATTCCTTTTCCACCTAACAATGTAATAGACTGGCTTTCCCCATTAGATTGTAGTTCCAGACGAAGTGCGTTCTGAATTGATTCTCCTTGAGTGTCAGCTTTTACAATATCAAGTTTGCCTCGAAGAGCAGGTTCAGGTATTACAAATTGAAAGTTTGGAATTGAGTAAAGAGAGCGAAATTGCAAAGGGGTCTCAATGTCAGATTTCAAATTTCCACGAAATTGATCTGACATTCTTATAAACTCTCCTGAAAAAGGTGAGTTGATAAAGTATAATCCATCTTTAAGAGTAATATTTATAGCCCCACTTTGATAGCTATTTAGTGTAAATAGAATGTTATGAATATTTGCTATTTCACCTTCTTTTATATAATGATCATGTCGTGTACCATCACCGGCCTCGACAATTTTAAGATATCTATTTCCTTTATCATCTAAAACTAGGCCCTCAGTAACATTTTCGATATAGTCAACATATTTAATTTGAAATGGCTGACCATTAAAATCGTTTGACCACTCAAACTGATTATTTACATGTTCTGATAGTAGCAAATCATCTTCCATTTTTTTTCTGCGAAGTGATCCATTGATTTCACCGTCTATTAAAACAGTAAGGTAGGTTTTCTCAGAAAGAATTTCATTTTCTGTTGCACCCTCTCTAATTGGCATAACACCCTCATATCCAATATATCTAGTAATAAAGGCACCAGTTAGTATCATCAGAAATGAAATATGGAGCAATAGAACTGCCCATTTTTCCTTTCTAAGTAATCTGTATTTAAAAATATTACCAACAAAATTGATACCCATGAGGAGCATTAAAAACTCAAACCACCAAGCATTGTAAATCCAAATTTTGGCAGTATCTGTACTATACCAACTTTCAATAAAAGTACCAATAGCCATGGCTGAAGGGTATAGTATGAAAAGGAGAGCAGTAAGTCGATTAGAAAATATAAAGTCTAAAATCCTACCTTTAATCATTTACATCATCATCATTCAGATTGCAAATATACACTTGAATAGCAAATTATTACTTGCTTTTGGATTAAAAAATTTTATTGACACATCTCGCTCTTTTAAACAAACTGAACCTTGCGTTTTTGTATTTTTGCATACTATATGAAAGTAACTCTTGTTGGTGCAGGAAAATTAGGTACGCAACTATATGCGAAACTTACCTGTATTGAAGAAATTCAATTTGTAGAATGGTATGTCCGCTCATCAAAAAAAAATAAAACTAATCAGGGTATCACAATAACCAATGATGCTAAAAAACTAAAACAAACTGATCTTTACATTATTGCAGTTTCAGATAATGCTATTGAGAAGGTGTCAAATATTCTTCCTGAAAATTCTTTTGTCGTTCATACCTCAGGATGTATCTCAATAAATAAAATAAAACAAAGCCGCAGAGGTGTTTTTTATCCTATTCAAACTTTCAGTAAAGGAAGAAATATTGATTTTTCATCTATTTCCATAGGTCTTGAGTCTAGAAAAAAAAATGATTACATGATATTAGAAAAGCTTGTAAATTTCTTTGGTGCTAATTGTGTACATATTAATTCTGATCAAAGAAGACAACTTCATTTGGCAGCTGTTCTAGTTAATAATTTTGCTAATTATTTATACGCTCAAGCAGAAGTGCTATGTATTGAAAAAGGACTCTCTTTTGAGCTTTTAAAACCATTATTGCATGAAACAGTTAGTAAATTAGATCAGCTAAGCCCTATAGATGCTCAAACAGGACCGGCCGTAAGGAATGATAAAAAAACTATAAAGGAACATCTCAAATTATTAAAAAAGCCTCATCTTAGATCTATCTACAAATTGTTAACTAAAGAAATCCAAAGAAATAATGGAAAAAAATTATAAATCAAAATTATTCAAAATCAAAACATTTATATTCGACGTAGATGGAGTTCTTACAGACGGTAAAGTTCTTGTTACTACTGAAGGTGAAATGTATAGAGCATTAGATACAAAAGATGGTTATGCTATGAAATATGCAATGATGAAGGGTTTTAAAATAGCTATTATTTCTGGTGGTACGAATGAAGGCATTCGTAGCCGTTTTCAGGCTTTAGGAGTAAAAGATATTTATCTAGGCGCTCACGAAAAATCTGCAGCTTACGATGAGCTAGTTAATAATTATAAACTTAAACCAGATGAAATATTATATATGGGTGATGACATTCCAGATATACCTTTAATAAAAAAAGTAGGAATTAGCTGCTGCCCATCAGATGCTGTAACAGATGTAAAATTAGTTGTAGATTATGTTTCGCATAAAAAAGGAGGTGAGGGTTGTGTACGGGAAATTATAGAACAAGTTCTTAGAGTTCAAGAAAAATGGTAATAATCTAAGACGTTTGAAACACGAAACATGAATAGTCTTAATGGATATGAAATTATTTTAGCCTCAGGATCTCCAAGGAGAAAATCATTTTTTAAAGAAATGGGTTTAGATTTTAAAAATAAAGTGATTCCCGTTAATGAAGATTTTCCGACCGGACTTAATGGTGTTGAAATTGCTAGTCATATCACTAGAAAAAAAATAGTTCCTTTTTTAAATATTGTAAAAGAAAAGCAAATAATTATTACAGCAGATACTATTGTGTGGCACGAAAATAAGTTCATGGGTAAACCAAAGAATGAGTCTGAAGCAAAAGATATGCTAAAAAAATTATCTAATAGTACACACGAGGTTATCACAGCTGTAGGCTTTTTACAAAAGCAGAAACTTGAAATAATTCATGAAGTTTCTAAAGTTACTTTTAGAAAAATATCAAATTTGGAAATTGAAAAATACATTAAATCAGGATTACCATTTGATAAAGCAGGCAGCTATGGCATTCAAGACTTTTTTGGCACTAATAATATAACCCATATCGAAGGTAGTTATACAAATGTTATAGGATTACCTGTCGCTCAGGTGTATGAAAAAATAAATGAAATTGTAGACCAGAATTAAATGATTTTATAAAATTCCCAATATCTTAATTAAATGAAAAAAATAATTCTTTTATGCTCGATTTTAGTTGTTAATTGTAATCGATTAGGGTTGGAAAAATCAATTGATCAAAATATTTTCTTAGATCAAGAATTTAAAAATTATTGGTTTGATGGAACTGCAGAAATAACTAGTTATGAATTAAATCAATATCGATATGGCCAAAAAAGAAAGGGAAGCTCAGTTTTGATTTATGTAACCGAAGACTTTTTACCCAATAAACAAGTCAAAGCAAACAAGGAATCTTCATCAACCCTAAATATTTTGAAATTAAATCGAACTAAAAACTTTTTGACGGGTATTTACCCCTACTCTATAATGACGAGTATTTTTTCTCGTCTTGAGAAAAAAAAGCCATTGGTTAAGATAACATCATCAATTCAGGAATGGTGTGGTCAATCATATACACAGCTAAACCGTAGAGGAAATTTAAAAATTTCGAGTCACTCATACTTTGAAGATGAGGCAGACCAAAATATAAACTTAAAAGACAACTTAACTGAAGATGAAATTTGGACATTAATACGAACACAACCAGAACTTCTTCCTAAAGGAAAGATTTTGATTCTACCTTCCATTGAATATTTACAGCTTAATCACAAAAAAATCAAGTTTTATGAAGCGGAAGCTTCAATTATTCAAAAAGAAGGAATTAACACATATTTAATTATTTATCCTGAACTTCAAAGAAAACATTCTATAAGTTTTAAAAATGTAAGACCCTATGGGATAATTGAGTGGGCTGAGTATGATTTAAGATTTCCAGAGCAAGTAACTAAGGCAAAAGTTATAAAAACTGTTAAGCTTCCTTATTGGAAATTGAATAATCTCGGGGAGGAGAATTATCGTGATTCATTGGGATTAAAATAAAAAATCACATGAAAAAAAGACTACTTTTCATCTTTCTGCTAAATTATTCCATTTTACTATGTCAAGACAGCGCAGAAATTTATAAAAAACTAAAAAAACTAAAAACTCTTTCATCAGTACTCTATATTGCTGCTCACCCTGACGATGAAAATACACGATTAATTTCTCTTTTTTCAAATCATTATTATTCTAGAACAGCATATTTGTCTTTAACTCGTGGTGATGGAGGACAAAATTTAATTGGTACAGAACTTGGAGAAGCCCTAGGTCTTGTTCGCACACAAGAACTATTAGAAGCTAGAAGAATTGATGGAGGAATTCAGTATTTTACAACTGCAAATGATTTTGGATTCTCAAAACATCCAGATGAGACTCTCTCAATTTGGAATAAAGAAGAAATTTTAGCACAAATTGTTTATTTAATAAGATCATTTAAACCAGATATTATAATCAATCGTTTTGATCATCGAACACCGGGAACTACACATGGACACCATACAAGTTCAGCAATATTAAGTAAAAAAGCTTTTCAGCTTGCAAGTGATCCATCAGCTTTTCCAGATCAATTATCTAAAGTCGATATTTGGAAACCAAAACGTCAATTTTATAATACATCTTGGTGGGCATATGGAGGAAAGGAACAATTTAGAAGAGTCGATAAAAGTAAATTTATTCCAATTGATAGTAATCCAATTGATTTTTTAACAGGACAAACCAATGAAGAAGTTGCTGCTCTGAGTAGAAGTCAACATAAATCGCAGGGGTTCGGTAATTCACCAAGTATAGGAAAACAAGTAGAATACCTAGAGTTAATTAATGGAGATAATCTTTTAAATTCTAATCCTTTTGACAAAATAGATACAACATGGAGTCGAATTAGAGATGGAAAAAAGATTGAAAAACTTATAAATCAAATTATTGCAGATTTTGATTTTGAAGAGCCTAGTAATTCTATTTTATTACTTGCAAATTTGTATGAAGAAATTAGTAAAATTGAAAATAATCATTGGAAAAAAATTAAACTAAAAGAAGTTAGGGATATAATTAAAGGTTGCTTAGGACTAAGATTGCAATTTAATTCTAGTGTAGAATCAGGAGTCAATAAAACCAAAATATCCACTGAACTTATAGCTTCAAATCCCAGTAATTTCGAAATAGAACTTGTTGATGTTGATGGAGCCTTAAATCTTGAAGTGTCAAAAAAACTATCAAACAATAAGGTTTGGAATGTAAAAAAAAACTTATTAATTACAAATGCTGTAACAACCCCATATTGGTTGTTAGAGGAAAAAGATTTAGGAAATTATAAGGTGAAAAATAAAAATCTAATAGGTCTAGCTGAAACGCCTAATCCAATCAAAATATATTTTAATTTCAAAATCGAAGAAGTTCAAATTCCAATTGAAATACCTCTCACCTATCGGAAAACAGATAGAGTTATTGGTGAAGTAGTGCAAGATTTCCAAATTCTACCTACAGTTACTTCAAAAATTGAAGACGATGTTATTTTGTTTTCAAATGAAAATCCGAAAAATATTACTGTGACAGTAAATTCAAACGTAAATAATTTCTCCGGTGATGTTTCATTAATAAGTTCCAAAAATTGGGAATTTTCTCCAAAAAGTCAAAAAGTAAATATTGAAAAGTCTGGTACATCTAAAGAGTTTATCTTTAGAGTCATACCGCCCAAAGGGAATTCCAAAACGATTTTAAAGTCAATTGTTAAAAGTGAAAATAAAGAATATAAAATGTCTCTTGAAGAGATCAATTATCCACATATTCAAAAGCAATTTCTCTTAAGCCCAAACAAAACAATTGTTTCAAAAATAGATTTAAAAACAAAGATTAAAGAAATTGCATATATCAAAGGTGCAGGAGATAAAATATCAGAAAGTTTAAAAAATGTTGGAATTAATGTAAAGGAGTTTGATGTCGATAAATTAAAATTAGAATCACTTTTAGAATATTCAACAGTAGTTGTAGGTATACGGGCATTTAATGTTCATAATGACTTAGCATTTAAAAATCAAATATTATGGGATTTTGCAATGCAAGGAGGGACTGTTATTATTCAATATAACACGAGTCGAAATTTTGATTCCTCAATCCTGGCGCCTTTTCGAATTAATATTTCCCGTGAAAGAGTAACTGATGAAAACGCACATGTAACTATTTTAAATAAAGAACATATTCTACTTAAGGAGCCAAATAAAATTACAGAAATAGATTTTAACGATTGGGTTCAAGAGCGTGGTCTATATTTTGCAAATTCTTGGGATAAAAGATATGAAGCATTATTTTCTATGAGTGATAAGGGTGAGTCAGAAAAAAAAGGAAGCCTACTTGTTGCCGACTGCGGAAAAGGTAAGTTTATTTTTACAGGATTAAGTTTCTTTCGTCAACTTCCATCAGGTGTGCCCGGTGCCTATCGGCTTTTTCTAAATCTTATTTCATACGGGCAATGAAAAAAAATATATACTTCGTATTAATTATTACAAATATTGTTTACCTCGTAATATTTTATCTTCTTACAATTAATTTCAAATATTAATGCAAACTCTAGATTGGGCAATTCTCATAGGTACACTAATTTTTATAGTTTTTTACGGTATTTGGAAAAATAAAAATCCAAAGAACATAAATGAATATTTAAAAGCTGGAAATCAGAGTCGATGGTGGACTGTTGGCCTATCGGTAATGGCAACTCAAGCGAGTGCTATTACGTTTTTATCAACACCCGGTCAAGCATTTAATGATGGGATGGGTTTTATACAGTTCTACTTCGGTTTACCATTTGCAATGGTTATAATTTGCTTATTTTTTATCCCAATATATCACAGATTAAAAATATATACTGCTTATGAATTTTTAGAAAATCGTTTTGATAAAAGGGTTAGAACTTTAACTGCTATTTTATTCTTAATTCAACGTGGTTTAGCAGCTGGTATTACTATTTATGCTCCAGCAATAATTCTCAGTATTGTGTTAGATTGGAATTTAAGAATTACTTGTTTATTAGTGGGTGCACTAGTTATTTTCTACACTTTTATTGGTGGTACAAGAGCTGTAAATGTGACACAAAAACAACAGATGTTTATCATTTTCTTAGGAATGTTTATAACGTTCTATTTCATTATAGTTAGTTTTCCTAATCAAGTTTCATTTCTTGATGCTTTAACTATTGCTGGAAAAGCTGGAAAGCTTAATTTTCTTGATTTCAGTTTTAACTTAAAAAGCCGATATACATTTTGGAGCGGAATAACTGGTGGCTTGTTTTTATCTCTTTCTTATTTTGGCACAGATCAATCACAAGTTCAAAGATATCTATCTGGTAAATCTGTAAGAGAAAGTCAGATTGGGCTTATAATGAATGGTTTTCTTAAAGTGCCTATGCAGTTTTTTATTCTTTTCACGGGGGTGATGGTCTTTGTATTTTATCAATTTGAGTTAGCTCCATTAAATTTTAATCCAAAAGCGGTTTCGGCTGTAAAAGAATCTAATCAAAGTAACAAATTTTTAAAATTAGAAAATGAAAATATAGATACCCAAAAACAAATAAGATATCTTTTACTAAACAATGGTTCAAGTGAAGAAATTGATTTATTGAGAAAAAAAGAATTAAAACAACGTGATATTGCAAAAAATATCATAAATAAATTAGATTCAAAACAGGAGGTTAATGATAAGGATTATATTTTTATTTCATTTATTTTATATTTTCTACCTGTTGGTTTAATAGGTTTGTTAATTGCTGTAATTTTATCCGCATCGATGAGTTCCACTGCGTCAGAATTAAATGCACTAGCGGCAACTTGCACAATTGATTTATATAAAAGAAATTACAGAAATAAAACCGAGAAAACTTATTTAGAGGCATCTAAAATGTTTACTCTTCTCTGGGGATCGATAGCAATTCTTTTTGCTTGTTTTGGAAACCTATTTGAGAATTTAATTCAATTAATTAACATTATCGGCTCAATTTTTTATGGAACTATTTTAGGTATATTTCTTATTGGTATATTCAATAGTAGTGTAAAAGGAAAAGCTATCTTTTGGGCTGCAATTATTTCAGAAATTTTTGTTATTGCATTATTTGCTTGGGATAAGATTGGTTTTTTATGGCTTAATCTTATTGGTGCATTGGCAACTGTATTTTTGAGTTTGTTTTTACAAAATATTTTTTTTTCAGAATCTGAAGACTAATAAATGCTTGATTAGTTTTAATTATCAGAATAGACAAACTTTAGTTGTAGTTGGTTCATAAAAAGTAGCGAGAGGGAGACTTGAACTCCCGACCTCCGGGTTATGAATCCGACGCTCTAACCGCCTGAGCTATCTCGCCATTTAAGTTAACTAATATAAAAACATAATCTTCTCCCTACAACCTTTTGAAAATATTTTAAAATAAACGTACTTCTAATCGAATTTTCAATATATTGGGAATATAAATTTAATACATGGCCACTAAAGAACTTTTTTCAATAGAATATGATTTTCATGCCTCAAGACAAATGCTTTTTCAATATTTCTCAACCCCATCTGGACTTGGAGAATGGTTTGCAGATGACGTAAACTCTAGAGGTGAAGACTTTACTTTCATTTGGGATGATAGTGAAGAAAATGCAAAACTAATTCAAAAAAAAAATAACGAGCGTGTTCGTTTTAAGTGGCAAACCGATGAAGAAGAAAATAACGACTACTATTTTGAATTTAAAATTCAAGTAGACGACCTAACTAATGATGTTTCGCTCATAATTACTGATTTTGCCGAAGAAGACGAATTGGAGGAATCGAAAATGCTCTGGGATAACTTGATTTCAAGTTTGAAAAAGATTTTAGGTTCTAGTTAAACTTATATTATGTTTAATTGTAACGGCTTAGTTGTACCGCAATTAATCAATGTAAAACCAGAATTAATTCACAATTTACATAAGGATTTTTCTTTTGTAGAAAATGTTAGATTTTACAATGGAAAAATCCTTTTTTGGGAAAAACATTATTTTAGAATTATTGCAAGTCTTAGAAGATACAGGTATAAAATTCCCATCTTCTTTACTATGGAAAAATTGGAAGAAGAATTGGCTAAAGTCACTAATATAATTGATAGTAAAACAAAAAACGGTTTATTTAGATGTCAATTCATTAAGGCTAATAATGAAACAAAATTCATTATAAGCCTAACAGATTTAAATCCTATTGAAATAAATACTTCAGATTATGAAATTGATCTCTACAAAGATATTTTATTGTTTTCTAACGATTTATCAAATATGTCAAATACAAATAATGATTTACGATTAATTTCAAGCATGTATGCAAAAGAAAATGGTCTTAATGATGTTGTACTTTTAAATGACAAAAAAAAAGTTACTGAAACACTAAATGGAACAATATTTTTATTGGAATCAAACCAAATACAAACTCCCAATTTGTTATCAGGAACTCAAAATTTGGTATTTAGAGAAGTATTTTTAGAATGGCTAATAAGGAATATAAAAAGTTATAATGTTGTAGAAAGAGAAATAAATCCATTTGAACTTCAAAAATCTGAAGAAATATTCATCATTTCATTGGAGAATGGTCTGCAGTGTGTCTCAAATTATAGGAAGTCTTCATATTTGAATGATAAAAGTTACCATATATTTGAAAAATTTATTTCATACCTGGGTTAATTGAAATTCGGATTTTCCGGAGCATTGGACCAAACTCTGTATTTTCCACCCAAAGAAATCATACATTTCTGCCACATATTTTGGATTTTCATTTTCAATACTTTTTCTGAAGACACAATTTCAAATGGCTCCCAAGATTTTTCATCAAGCTCTTTTTCTAGCTGTCCATTACTCCAACTACTACAGCCTAGAAAAAAACGAATATCATTCACTTTAAGTTTATTCTCATTAATAAGTTTTGTTATAAATTTAAAATCACCATTCCAAGATAATGAACTATTAATCTCAATACTATCTGGTATCACATTCCCTAATCTATGTAAATAAAATAGATTATCCTGCTCTACGGGACCACCATAAAATAAAGGGAATTTAATATTTATATCCTCCACAACATCATTGAGTTTATAATGTAATTTTTTGTTTAAAATAAAGCCAATACTCCCAGATGTCTTTTGACTAGCAAGTAAAATAACCGATCTACGAAAATTGAAATCACCTAGTATTGAAGGTGTAGCAACTATCAATTTACCTTGATTCATAAAATAAATATAAAAAAAAAGCTCCTAGAAGGAGCTTTTTCTTATGCTTTTCAGGGGTTAATTAACTGTACTTGATAATTCGGCACCTGCTTTAAATTTAACAACATTTTTAGCAGCAATCTTAATCGTAGCTCCAGTTTGGGGATTTCTTCCATCGCGAGCTGCTCTTTTAGAAACAGACCATGATCCAAATCCAACTAATGAAACACGTCCCCCTTTTTTTAGAGTTCCTGATACACTTCCCATCAAAGATTCAAGAGCTTTTTTAGCTGCTGCCTTTGAGATGCCAGCATCAGCTGCCATCGCGTCAATTAATTCTGTTTTGTTCATAATTTTATTTATTAAAAGATTATTCAACAAATTTATATGGATTTTCGTGTAACTGTTAAAAAAGCTAGGGAAAATGACTTATTTGTTAATAAGTAAGGTTATTTGTTAATAAGGGAAGGTTGTTTTTTAAAAAACACTAGAATTTATTGAGAATTTATAACCATTTAAAAGGGCTGTTGCATTCATCCTACGTTTGTTTGGAAGCTGGATTTCAATACAATTTAAATATCCTTCTGGATGTGAAATATAAATTTTTTTGTTTTTAACTAAAATTTGATTAACTGGATATGAATGAGCGTCATAAACTGGCTCAGCGTTAAAAATTTTTAATTTCTGTGTTGAACTGTTGTCTATTAAATTTGTCCAAGCCCCAGGATATGGACTTAAACCTCTGACAAAATTTTTAATCTGTTCCAAAGAATTATCCCAATTTATCATAGTATTATCTTTTGTTAACTTAAAAGCTAATTTTTCATTTCCAAGTGGTTTCTGAGATATTGGTACAATTATCTTTTTTTTAAGATTATATAAAGTTCTGATTAGTAATGGAGCGCCTATATTTAGAAGTTTATTACTTAATTTTTCAGTATTATCATTTTCACTAATTGGTATTTCCTTTTGCATCAAAATTGAACCGGTATCAATTTGTTCGTTTATCAAAAACGTGGTTACTCCAGTTAATCTCTCTCCATTGATTAAAACCCAATTTATTGGTGCTGCACCTCTGTAGTTTGGTAAAAGAGAGGCATGAAGGTTTATAGTTCCTAGCTGAGGAATATTCCATACAACCTTAGGTAACATTCGGAAAGCTACAACTACAAATACGTCAGCATCAATATTTCTTAAATTACTTACAAACTCTATAGATTTAAGATTTTCGGGTTGGAAAATTAAAAGTCCATTATTTTCTGCATATTTTTTTACTTCTGATTTCCTGTACATATTTCCTCTTCCAGCCTTTCGGTCAGGAATAGTGACTACAGCCTTAATAATAAATCCATTATTAAATAATTCCTCAAGGCAGAATCTTGCAAATTCTGGTGTACCAAAAAAGACAATTTTAAGTGGGTCTTTGGAATTCAACATTAAGAATCTTGTTTAATATATTTGACATGTTATAAAATTAGGTAGAGATTTCTTTTTTAAGTTTTTGAAAATATAAATTTTGTAACATTTTCAATAATTAAAATTAATTATATTCATGTAACATATGATTCTACAAAATCAATCCTACTCTCGATATCAATTTTAGGTATTTCAATAAGCTCATGTATAATTTGATAAGAATGCTTGATAAAGTGATAATAAATTCTTGATTCTTTAAATGTTTCAAACCTTTCCTTGTCATTGACATAAATTTCTTTCCAAGGCGGAGCTATAAATACCATATCATATCGATAATCAGTCAACTTTTTCTTCCATGATGATTTCTCCAAACCAATTGCTTTTAAATATCCAAAAATTTCTTGTATCCCTCTGTCATAGAATACTAAGTTATTCTTTGCTTTTTTAATTTTTTTTGCGTCATTAAATTGCTTTACTCTCCCATCTAATAATTTTGTACTAAAATCAATTGGATCTTTTAAAAATAAATTTTTACTACCATTATTATCTTCACTTTTAATGAGTGATCTTGAAAATTCATAAAAAACCATATAGCCTTTTTTTCTTAGACCTTTTATAATTGTTGTCTTACCTGATCCAGGACTTCCAGTAATTAGTATCCTTCGAATATTTGACATTTTGTGAATAATAAAACCAGTATATTTATACAAATGTAAGCCTCATGTTGAATGCAAATGATAATAAAGAAGAATTTTATTCACGTTTTTTTGATCAACTGAGTCAATCTCAGAGTTGGCCCGGAATATATCTTTTTAAGTTTATTGTAAAATCAGAATCAGATAATTTGATCAAATTAAAATCTATTTTTTCAGAAAAAAAAGCCTTTTTTTATGAAAAAAAATCATCAAAAAAAAATTTTACTAGCCTTAGTATAAAGGTAAATTTAAATTCACCAAAGGAAGTTATTGAAATTTACAAAGTTTGCAGCAAGCTAAAAGGAATTATAGCTCTCTAATTTTAACCAACATAGTTTGCAATTCAAAGGATTTTACTAATTTGCAACATATATTCTACTTAAAGAACTCTTTTACTATTACCTAATGGACACTTTACAATACAATACTAAGCGTAAACAGCTTGTAATACCTGAGTATGGAAGACATATTCATATTATGATAGAACAAGCTAAATTGGAGACCAATCCTGAAGAAAGAAATAAAAAAGCCAAAGCTATAATTGGTGTTATGGGAAACCTAAATCCTCACCTACGAGATGTAGCAGACTTTCAGCATAAACTGTGGGATCAATTCTTTATTATGGCAGATTTTGATATTGATGTTGAATTTCCATTTGAAAAACCTCAGAAAGAGTTGCTAGATATGAAGCCTGAAAAGTTACCTTACCCTCAAAACTTTCCAAAATACCGATTCTATGGAAATAATATAAAACGTATGATTGATGCTGCAATTGGTTGGGAAGATGGTGAACTTAAAGATGTTTTAGTTTTTACAATTGCTAACCATATGAAAAAAAACTTCTTAAGTTGGAATAAAGACACAGTTGAAGATGCAATTATACTTGGCCACCTAGAAGAACTTTCAGAAGGAAAATTAAAAGTTGCGGCCTCACAACTACCTTTAAGTGATTCAGCTGATTTAATTCGATTTAAACATAAAAATGGAAGTGGACCTAGCAGCAATCAAAGTAAACCAAGGAAAAGAAATAGAAAACGATATTAAAATAAATGGAATCATTTACTATTGAAGGTGGACAGCCCTTGAAAGGTTCTATAAAACCTCAAGGAGCAAAAAACGAAGCCCTTCAAATCTTATGTGCTACTCTTTTAACCTCAGAACCAGTAATTGTAAATAACATCCCAAATATACTTGATGTCAACAAGCTTATTCAAATCCTCGAAAATTTAGGAGTTGAAATTAGTAAAATAAGTGAGGGTAGTTATAGATTTCGTTCAAATAATATTAATCTTGATTATCTGAGTTCACAAGATTTTAAAGATGATGGGCAAAAATTAAGAGGATCAATCATGATAGTTGGACCACTACTTGCTAGATTTGGTAAAGGTTCTGTGCCAAGACCTGGTGGAGATAAAATAGGTAGAAGGAGATTAGATACTCATTTTGATGGTTTAATAAAATTAGGTGCAAAGTTTTCACATAATAGAGAGAGCTCTTTTTATAATGTAGAAGCAAATGAGTTAAAAGGAACAAATATACTTCTTGATGAGGCATCTGTAACTGGAACAGCCAACATTGTTATGACTTCGGTTTTAGCCCACGGCAAAACAACCATTTATAATGCTGCATGTGAACCATATATTCAACAATTATGCAAGATGTTAAATAAAATGGGTGCTAAAATAGAAGGTATTGGTTCGAACTACTTAATAATTTATGGTGTTGAAAAGCTTAATGGTACTCAGCACACTATTCTTCCAGATATGATAGAAATTGGGAGCTGGATTGGTCTTGCAGCTATGACAAAAAGTGAGATTACAATTAAAGATGTGAATTGGAATCAACTAGGCATTATACCAGCTACTTTTAAAAAACTTGGAATAAATGTTGAAAAAAGTGGTGATGATATCTTCATTCCTGCCCATAAAAATGGATATGAAATAACAAACTATATTGACGGTTCTATATTAACTATCTCAGACTCGCCATGGCCTGGTTTTACCCCTGATTTATTAAGTATTATTTTAGTTGTTGCTAGTCAAGCTAGAGGAAGTGTACTAATTCATCAAAAAATGTTTGAAAGCCGATTGTTTTTTGTTGATAAGCTTATTGATATGGGAGCTAAAATAATTCTCTGTGACCCACACCGTGCAACTGTTATAGGACACGATTTTAAATCTCAATTGAAAGGAACAACCCTAACGTCACCTGATATAAGAGCCGGAGTCTCACTTCTTATAGCTGCACTTTCAGCATCGGGTAAAAGTACGATACATAATACTGAGCAAATTGACAGGGGTTACGAAAATATAGATGGACGGCTAAAAAAGTTAGGTGCAAAGATTAAAAGAGTTATTACCTAACAAAGAGTTATGTGGTCCTTTTAAAATCGACTATTATAATTTTTAATCTTACAGTAAATCTTGACTGTTTTTTTAATTTAAACTAGTGCTATCGTTTAGAAATTTTATTATTACTTATATTTTTTTGTCTTGAACACTTAAATCGATCTACGTTGTTTGAACGAATTTTACCGTGCTTAGTTTTTCTTCCCTGAACACGTTCTCTCCAAAGTTTGAAACTATTTATTTTTAACTCTTTACGCATTAGATCGATTACATTTTTTTCATTTAATCCGAATTGTGCTAAAATTGCATCAAAAGGGGTACGATCCTCCCATGCCATCTCGATAATTCTATCAATTTGTTCATTTGAAAGCAATAGTTTATTTTTCATTTCTATCTATTTATTCTTTTCCCAAAAGTATGTTTTTTTAAAATACGCTGATTGTCTTTAAATACTATTGCGTCATTTTTTAAATTCCAAAGTGTATATGAAGCAAATCGTCTAGTCTGGTCTAAATTAACAATCGGGTTAGGATAGTTAATCCCTCTTTTGAATTCAAAAATTTCTTCCTCAAGTGGAGTAATTAACCATGGTGAATGGATTAACTTATCAGGAAGTGATTTGAGTTCTGGGAGCCATTTGCGTGTAAAATCTCCTTTTTGATCGTGCTCTCTTCCGTTTTTGACAGGGTTATAAATACGTAAAGTGTTAATTCCAGTTTCGCCAGCCTGCATTTGAAGTTGAGGGAAATGTACACCAGGTTCAAAATCAAGAAATTGTCTTGCTAGAAAAGCTGAACAAGCTTGCCATGGTTGCCATAATTGATGAACAAAAAAAGAAACAATCAGAGCTCGCATTCTAAAATTCAAATACCCTGTTTTAACCAGACATCGCATAGATGCGTCAACTATTGGAACTCCTGTTTTCCCCTTTTCCCATGCTTTAATAAATTTTTTGTTGATAGGTTTTAGAAGTTTGTGATAACCTTTGTTTAAACTTAAAAACTCTATGCTAGGCTCCATATCAAACTTTTGAATAAAATGAGAATGCCATCTTAAACGAGACTCAAATGCTCGAATAGCAAAACTGTTATTAGTTTGTACTTTTTTTTCTTTTATTCGATGAAAAATTTGTCTTATTGACAAATTTCCATAACTGATGTATGGAGAAAGCCTGCTACAACTTTTACGAGATAAATCTGGTTTCGATATGTGATTTTGATAATTATGGTAACGATTTTTAAAAAAAGATTCTAAGTATTTATTTGCTTCTGTAATACCCCCTAATTGGACATCTTTAAAATGTTCCGTTTTTAATTCTAATAAATCAAAATTATCTTTTATTTGATTTAAAATTTTTAACGATACCATTTTATTCTTCATTTCAGGTAAAGATTTAATCGGTTGATCGATAAACGAATTCATTAATTTAGACCAATTTTTCCTATCCACGATTCCTCTAAATACCCCTTGTTGTCTTTTCTCATACCATCTAATTTTATTTTCAATAAACCATTTTGCCATTTTTTTGTCTCTTTTGTATGTAATATCGAGACCAGTCTCATAATGAGAATAAACTTTTTTAATTAAAAATTGTTTACTAAGTTTTTCAAAAATTAACTGTACCTCACCAGAAACAGTCAAAATTTCTGTATTAAATTTTGCTAACCTTTGGTTTAGGTCCACAAGAGATTGTTTGATAAAATTTAGATGGCGTATACTAAAATGATCATTTTGAATTAAAGAATTCTCAATGACATAAAGCAGTAATACCAACTTATTACTTGCTATTGCCGAATTAATTGCCTCATTATCTTCTAAACGCAAATCTCTTTTAAACCAAACAATTGCAATTGGTATATTACTTTTTATCATCCTTTAAAAAATGATTAACTAAGATTTTGAAGAAAATTATCAGCTGTCTCTAACAATTCTTTCTTTTTATTTGAATCCATTTTGTCAAAATTAGAAACTAACATTCTCATTCTTGGATTTTTGATAAAAAAGTCTCTTCTTTTATCAATAAAATTCCAAAATAAAGAGTCCCAAATGTTTGTCCATTCTCCCTTTTTATAATTACTCATTTTAAGAATATAGCTACTTCCGCTTATGTAGGGTTTTGTAGACATTAATCCACCGTCAGCAAACTGACTCATGCCATAAACATTTGGAACCATAACCCAGTCATATGAATCAATGAACATTTCCATAAACCATCTGTAAACTTCATCTGGATCAAATTCACACAGTAACATGAAATTACCAATTATCATTAATCTTTCTATGTGATGAGCATAACCAGTTTTTAAAATTTTTTTTATGCATACATCTACGGGTAAAATATTTGTTGATCCGTCATAAAATGAGTGGGGGATTTTTCTCTTAAAATTCCAATAATTTTTAGTTCGTTCCTCTACACTTTTTGCAAAATATATACCTCGAATAAATTCTCTCCAACCTAAAATTTGCCTTATGAAACCCTCACATGAATTTAATGGTATATTGTTTTTTTTGTAAAAATCTATTGTATGACTGATAACAAAGTTTACATTAAGAAGACCAGTATTTAAAAGAGGTGATAATAAGCTGTGGTTTAAAAAGCTCTCACTATCAACAATAGCGTCTTCATATGGTCCAAATTCTTTAAATCGATTTTCTAAAAAATCATTAAACCATTTTTTTGATTGTTCAAAATCGGTAGGGTAAAAGAATTCTGATTCTAAAGTGCCATAATTTTTAGTGTAGATATTGTTAATATAATCATATGTCTCTGAAAGAAGTTCAGATTTATCATTGACAGATACGATTTCAGGTGGTTTTTTATTTGTCGGATATTTTTCTCTGTTCATTGTATCGTAGGTCCAACTTCCTCCTTCAGGACCACCAGCAATATCGATTAGAATATTGAATTTTTCTCTTTGAGATTTGTAAAAAGAAGTTTGAAAAAATTTCTTCTTATCAGGCTTAAAGAAATTTAAATCACTTTTTTTACATAAAAACATTGGATTTTCTAGGATGATTAATTTTAGATTAAGTTTAAAACAAACTCTTTTTAACCTTTTCTCAAGTAAGAAGTCATTTGGATCAATAACTTGTATTGTGTTATACTTATTTGATATATTTTCGATTAAATGTCTTATATCTGAAAGTTTTTTGGAAGCATCTATGTACCGCACATCGATTCCTTTACCCTTCAAAAAATGTTGATATTTTTTCATTGATAATCTATGAAAAAAAAGTTTTTGTTTATGAAATACGTATTGATTAAAAAATAAAGATTCCTCTACAAGATAAATCGTGCAACTATTTGAAAATACTGGTGATTTTTCAAATAATTGGTTAGGTAAAACTATTGTTGCAATTTTTTCTACTTTATCCATAATTTTTGAAACTTTTTTTGAGGATCATACTTTTCTGATTGCCAAGAAATATCAAATTTTCGATCTCTTGGGTCATTTCCAACTCCGGAGACATACATCCAGTTTCCGTAATTACTATGGACATCATAATCAATTAGTTGAGATTCAAAATATGCAGCACCTATCCTCCAATCCATAAATAAATGTTTAGAAAAAAAAGAGGCCGTATTTTGTCTGCCTCGATTACTCATCCAACCAGTTTTTTTTAATTCTATCATGTTAGCATTCACAAAAGGTTCAATAGTATCTCCATTAATCCATGACATTAAAATTTTATGATTAGATTTCCAATCGTATCTTTTTTTTAAAATACCGTCTAGCATGAAAATATTATTTCCATGTTTTAGTGAAACATACTTAAAATAATCTCTCCAAATTAACTCAAAAATCATCCAATATGTTGATTGATTTTTTTTCACTTTCTTTTCATAATCTTTAACCTGCCAGTAAATTTCTCTTGCTGATAATGAACCATTTGCTAACCAGGCTGAAAATTTAGAACTGTAGTCTTTTCCAACAAGACCATTACGAGTCTCTTTGTATGTTGAAATTTTTTTTGTGTCCCACAGGTAGTCCTTTAATCTATTATACCCGTTTTTACTCCCGCCACTAAATGGAAACGCAGAAAAAGGAAGAGGATAAAATTCTGAAAAACCAAAAACCTCTAGCCGAGGTATGGTAAACTCTTCATCTAAAAGATTTGTACTTGGAAAAGTTGCTATTTCGGGAAAAACTTTCCTTACTAATGTATTTTTTTCACAACTTTTTCTGAAAACTGTAAAAACTTCAGGTACTGCGTCCAGTTCAAATGGAATGTCCTCCGGGTGATATAAAAACTGATCATAATATGTATGAATTTTAATTTTTTTTGAAATTGACTTTTTAACGCTATCTGATATATCGTTTTCCTCCTTTGTCCACTCATTTTGATAAAATAAATCTGTGATTTTTAGTGAATCAATAAATTTTGGAACACCAACTGTTGCGGAATTAATATCGACAATAAGTGTAACATTTTTTTTCTTCAATTCATCTTTAAGACATTTGAGTGTTTGGATTAAAAAAAGTGTTCTAAATTTTTCAGTTTTTTTAAAACCCCATTTGGTATCTTCAAACTTGTCTGGCTCAAAACTGAAATAAGCAAAAATCTTGTCACAATTTCTTGCTGCGTTATAAAAACCAAAATGATCTTTAATTCTTAAATCATTCCTAAGCCATATTAAAGCACTCTTTTTTTCGTTTTGCATCTTTTACTACAATATTTTACATTATTCCAATCTCTTTCCCATTTTTTTCTCCAAGTAAAAGGATACCCACAATTAAGACAAATTTTTGTAGGTAAGTTTGTTTTTAATACACGCTTCATTAAGAATTTAAAGCGCTTTTATATGTTTTTAAACAACGTTCACGTGCTAGTTTATGGTCGATTATTGGTTTTGGGTAAGAAATTTCTTGGAAATCAGGCACCCACTTATTTATGTAATGCAATTGTTTGTCGAATTTTTTTACTTGTTCTGATGGATTAAAAATCCTAAAATATGGAGCTGCATCAACACCGCAACCTGCTACCCATTGCCAGTTACCAACATTACTTGACATCTCATAATCAAAAAGCTTTTCTGCAAAATATGCTTCACCCCATCTCCAGTCAATAAGCAAATGCTTGCATAAAAAACTACCTACTAACATACGGACACGATTATGCATAAAGCCGGTTTTATTTAATTCTCTCATACCTGCATCTACAAGAGGGAAACCTGTATTTCCTAAACACCAATTTTCAAAATCTTTTTCATTATTTCTCCACTCTATTCTATCATATTGAGGTTTAAAACTTTTATTACGTGTGTGAGGATAATGCCACAAAATCTGCATAAAAAACTCTCTCCAAATGAGTTCTTTTAAGAAGGTTTTGTTAGGCCTACTGGCTGCTTTTTTTACTACTTTCCTTATACTTATTGTACCAAATCTTAGTGATGTTCCTAATCTTGAGGTTTTATTTAAATACGGAAAGTTTCTTGTTGACTCATAATCATCAATAATTTGATTGTCAAAAAAATGTTTGGGTTGATTAATAGTGCTGCTTGTGAATCCCAATTGATTTAATTTTATTTTAGGAAGTTCTTGTTCAGAATAACAATTATTTAATAAAGATTCCGATGGATACTCTTCCAAGTATTGGGTGTCAAAGTTAGACAACCATTTTCTTGAATATGGTGTGTAAACTTTATATGGATTTCCATCATCCTTAACAATCTCACTTTTTTCAAAAATTACTTGGTCTTTAAAAGCTTTAAAATCTATTCCTTTTTTACTCAAAAATGTCTTGATTTTTTCATCTCTTTTTGTAGCATAAGGTTCATAGTCATCATTACAAATTACTTCTTCAATTTGGTATTGATTAATTAATCGATTAAATATAGCCTCGGGAGTACCATGATATACACCAACATTGCACCTGTTCCTCTTCATAGCAATATCTATGGTACCCAAGGCTAATAAAATGAATTCAACTCTTGCATCTTGTTTTGGCAGTCTGTCTAAAATATTTGGATCGAAAATAAAAATGGGTATGACCTTATTTTTTCCACTGAGGGCTTTATAAAAACCGTGGTTGTCCTCAATTCTCAAATCACGCCTAAACCAAAAAATAGTATATTTTTCCAATCAAATCATGTTTTAAGATTACCTATACCACCATCAAGCTGTAAAACTCTTCCGGTCATCCAACTACTTTCTGGACCAAGAAGAAATCCTGCAGCTTGTGCAATCTCCTTGGCATTTCCAATCCTCCCTAAAGGATGCCTTTCGTTTGCTTTTTCAATTTTAGATTCGTTATTTAGAAATTTTGAAGCAAGAGGTGTATTTACTAGAGATGGAGCTATAGCGTTTACTCTTATTTTAGGAGCAAACTCTGCTGCCAAAGAGCGCGTGAGGCCTTCTAGAGCTCCTTTTGAAGCAGCTACAGAACTATGGAAAGGCATTCCAGTTTGTACTGCAACTGTGCTGAAAAATATAACAGATGCATTACCACTTGCACTTAACCTCGAGAGAACTGATTTTAATGAGTTAACTGCACCAGTAACGTTAATTTGAAAATCTTTTTCAAATGCTTCCGTTGATAGCCCTTTAAAGGGTCGTAAATTTATACTCCCAGGACAATAAACAAATCCATGTAGTTCGTCAGGTAATACAGTAGTGTCTAATTCTGTCGATATAGCGTCATATGGTAGATGAGTTAAATCTAAGCTACTTAAATTTTCACTTGATCTACTAGCTACAAAAACTGAATTTGAGGGAGATAAAATTTCTGCTAAAGATAAACCAATACCAGAACTACCTCCAATAATTAATATGTTTTTATCTTTTATCATTTAGGGTATGGTCCAAAAATTTCAACTAATGCTTTTTTTCTATAATCAAAAATTTCCTTTAGTTTGGGAAATACAAGTAAAGGGTGTAAAAGTCTTCCTAAAAATCCAAAAGGTATTTTGTAGTCAACAATATCAATCATTTCAACTCCTTTTTCTATAGGCTTAATGAAGTGTTTGTGATGCCACAAATCATATGGTCCGAAACGTTGTTCATCAACAAAATAATTACCATATTCAACATGAGTTATTTCAGTAACCCATTTTGTTGGTATACCTAGAATTGGGGTAACTATATATTGTATTATTTGGCCTGCATAAATTTTCTCTGACAAACCACTAACTATTTTAAATCCCATATAATCAGGGGTAATTTGTTTTAAATTTTTCGGGTCAGACAAAAATTGCCATGCCTCCTTTTGGGAAATAGGTAGATTTTGAATCGCTTTTAAGCGATATATTTTCATATTTCTTTTATTTGTAGCAAAGATATAAAATGTTTAACTATTCAGTATATTCATTAAACATTTATTTTGAATAGTTTATAACAAAAAATTATTCATTGGGTTGCAACTTGAAATTTTATAACCAAAAATTTATATTTATATCGACGAAATTAAATTAAATACAAATGAAATTTTTTAAGTTTTTAACCTTATTATTGTCTATTACTACCTTGGCACAAGTTCAAACGCCACAAGCCAGCCCAATAGCTGAATTCACTCAAATTATAGGATTAACTGAAGTTAAGATAACTTACTCAAGACCTTCTATGAAGGGAAGAAAAATAATGGGAGATTTAGTACCATATGGTGCAATTTGGAGAACAGGTGCTAATGATAACAGTTTAATAAGTTTTAGTGATGATGTTTTAGTGGGTAATAAATCTTTGAAAGCTGGTAAATACTCAATATACACAAGGCCAGAAAAGTCAAATTGGGAGGTTTATTTCTATAATAAAACTGATAATTCAGGTTTACCTAAACCTTGGGATGAGTCATTAATTGCGGCGAGTTTAACTGTTAAAACCAAAAATGTTAGCGAAGCTAGAGAAAATTTCACTATTTCAATCGAATCAATTAATAATGATGGGGCTTTTATAAGGTTAGCTTGGGAAAAAACTGAAATCAATATTCCCTTATCTGTACCTACTGATGAAAAAGCAATGAACACCATTGAAAAGACTTTAAGTAAAAACCCAGCTCCAAGTGATTATTATAAAGCAGCTGTATACTTTAGAGAAAGTGGTAAAGATCTTAAAAAAGCAAAAAAATGGATTGCATACGCTATTAAAAAAGATCCTGGTAAGTTTTGGATGTACAGACAACAGGCTTTGATTTTAATTGGATTAGGTGAAAAAAAGGGTGCAATAGAGGCTTCAAAAAATTCACTTAAATATGCTTTGAAAGCCGGAAATCAAGACTATGTGAGAATGAATACCAAAACAATTGATGAATTATCTAGATAGTTTTGATTTAAGATCTGGCTTAATTTATTTAAATCTAAACTTATACCAAATATTTAGTAATAGAGCAACTATTATCAATATAGCTCCTAAGATCTGAACAAGATCGTATGCTTCATTTAGGAAAAATATGCTCATCGTGAATGTAAAAAAGACTTCAACATATTTAAATGGGGCTACTAAATGGGGCTTATAATTTTGAAAAGCTAGAGTCATATAATATTGTCCAAAAAAACCAAAAACCCCCAAACTAATTAAAAGTAGAAGTTCTTTTAATTCAGGAGTTTTCCAAAAAAAAACAGATCCAATACCACCAACTAAAGTAGCAATGAACATAAAATAGTGGACTATTGTAACTGGATGATCATTATCACCAATTTTTGAAATTATTAGATAAACAATTGCAGACAAGAATGCAGCTCCTAAAACCATTAAAACACCGATACTTGATGATAGGGGTTGGTAGCTTTTTATAAGATAAACGCCAAAAAAGGCAAGAATAAAAAATGTCCATTGAGGTATTTTAATTTTCTCTTTGAAAAAAATAACAGCTAAAATTGCAGCAAAAATTGGGGATGTGTATCTAAGTGTTACTGAGCTAGCTACACCTATGTATTGAATTCCTGAAAAAAAGAGTATCATCGCTGAAACACCAACTAATCCACGGATTAATAATAGTGTTTTTTGATTTCCTAAAAGAGGAATATTTTTTGATTTAAGTATTGAAAAAGTTAAAATTAAAGATCCCAATGAGCGAAAAAAAACTAGTTGAAATGTATGATAACTAATTAAGTACTTTACCAGTGCATTCATTAATGCAAAAGACAAAGTACTTAGTATCATAAATCTAATTGAACTAACAAATTTAGATTCCACTCTTTTTATGCAAATATCTAAAAACAGATTTGTTTATAATTAGAGAATATGCGTAAAGTAATATATACTATATTGTGCGTAAGTTTTATTTATTGTTTGATTTAGAAATTTATAAATTTTCCGTTGCAGCTTTTTGTGCATTCCTATTGGGAGTTTCAAAAGCTGGTATTAAAGGAATAGCAGCTTTAATAGTAACTGGATTTGCATTGGCTTTTGGTGCAAAAGCATCCACCGGTATTTTGATGCCCCTTTTGCTTTTAGGCGATATTTTTGCAGTAAGTTATTATAAAGGTTTTGTAAAATGGAATTATATAATTAAGCTTTTACCATGGATGATTTTGGGTGTACTAATTGGAGTAATTGGGGGCGGCCTAATATCAGAAATTATTTTTAAATATTCTATGGCAGGGATTATTTTGTTTAGTGTTGGGCAAATGTATTACTGGGAAAACAGAAAAGAAAAAAAAATTCCAAATCATTGGAGTTTTGCTAGCTCAATGGGAATTTTTGCAGGATTTACAACAATGGTTGGAAATTTGGCTGGGGCTTTTTCAAATATTTATTTTTTAGCTATGCGATTACCAAAAAATGCATTTATTGGAACTGCAGCATGGCTTTTTTTTATAATAAATATTTTCAAAGTTCCATTTCACATATGGTTTTGGCAAACTATTAATAAGGCTTCGTTTTTTACGAGTTTAGAACTAATGCCTTTTGAAATTTTTGGTTTAATAACAGGGGTTTTTATTGTAAAAAAAATAAATGAAAATAGTTATCGCAGACTGATACTTTTGTTCACAGCGCTAGGCGGAGCCATGATTTTATTCAACTGATTTTATAGATTTAACAACCTCAATTAAGGTTTGTTTGTCGCTATGTCGAATTTTTTGTTTTAAAAATGACAAGTTTTGATTAATTCCATCTGGTATTGGGATTGGTTGTATATCCTCACCTGCGGATAAATGAATATAATTAAAACCTTCTTTTTTAAATTTTTTACAGTTAGAAACTCCAATTCCACTACCTGGCATTATTACAATATCTGAGCCAAATTTAGTATTCCAATAGGTAAGATTTTCAATTCCCTCTTCGACTTTTTCTTTTTGGCCCGAGGTAAGTATACAATCAAAACCCAAATCAATTAATTGATTTATAGCTTCTAAAGGACTAACTAAAACATCGAAAGCTCTATGAAATGTTATGTACATTGACCCTGCCAAAGTTTTCCATCTTTTAAGTAACGAAATGTCAAGCTTGAAATTTTGATCATGTGCACCAACTACAACACCTTGACATCCTAATTCACGTGCACTTAATATGTTTTTTTCGATAACTTTAACTTCATCCTTACTATAAAAAAAATGACCGGGTCTAGGTCTGATTAAACAGTGAATAGGTAAAAGTTTTAAATCAACAGCCTCCCTAATTAAACCAAATGAAGGAGTTAAACCACCTATTCCAAGTGCTGAACATAATTCTATACGATCTACTTTCGCATTAGATGCATTCTTGATTGATAAAATGGAATCTGCACATACTTCAACTCTCATCTCAATTAAAATTATAGAAAAAACTTACCCTAAAATAAGTAATAATTATTTCTCCTTTTTTTATTAGTTTAAAATTGTTGTTAAATTAGAAGACCAAATGAATAGACGAAAATTTCTTGATAAAAGTTATTTGGGGTTGACAACTATATTAGTGGCCCCTGAAGCAACATTCAACTTAAGAAATAAAGGTAATATTCATATTTCGAAAAATCCCAATATTTATGCTATTAGTACTTGGAATGTACCTGAAGCAAATATGAAGGCTGGTAAGGTACTTGAAAATGGATTTAGTGCGATTGAGGCCGCGGTTAAGGGTGTAGCATATGAGGAGTCTAATCTGCTAAATACAACTGTTGGAATGGGTGGTGCACCAGATCGTGACGGAATTGTTAGCTTAGATGCTTGTGTAATGAATCATACTGGAAATTGTGGAGCTGTTTTGGCAGTCGAGAATATAACTCATGTTGCAGCCCTTGCGAAAGAAGTTATGGAAAAAACACCTCATGTAATATTAGCAGGAAAAGGTGCTCGTCAATTTGCACTCGAACAGGGCTATACGCCTGAAAATCTACTTACGGAACAAAGTAAAAAGGCTTGGAAAAAATGGCTTAAAAATGGAAACTATAAACCTGAAATAAATGTTGAAAATCATGATACTATTGGCATGATTTGTTTTGATAGTTCAGGTAATCTATCAGGAGCATGCACTACAAGTGGACTAGCTTATAAGATGTCAGGTCGTGTTGGCGATTCACCGATCATTGGATCTGGATTGTATATTGACAACAATGTTGGTGGAGCAGTAGCTACTGGCTTAGGTGAAGAAGTAATTAAAACTGTAGGAAGCTTTCTAATAGTTGAACTAATGCGTAACGGTCTAAGTCCTCAAAAAGCATGCGAAGAAGCTGTAAGTAGAATATTAGAAAAGCAAAAGGGTAAACCAAACTTTCAAGTTGCTTATCTTGCTACAAATAAAAATGGTGAAATTGGGGCATACAGCATACAAAAAGGTTTTTCGTATTCCTTTTATAAAAATAAAGTAAACAAAAATATACCATCTAATTCAGCTTATAAATAAAGAAAAATGCAGATAATTGAAAATGAAAAGAAATATGACGTTGTAATTGTTGGGTCAGGAGCCGGAGGCGGTATGGCCACAAAAATACTAACTGATAACGGATTAACTGTCGCTTTAATGGAAGCAGGACCTTTTTTTGATCCCGCAAATCCAGACCAACAGCTTCATCTAAAATGGCCCTATGAATCACCTAGAAGAGGAAGAGGCTCTACTAGAGCTTTTGGTGACTTTCATGCATCATATGGTGATTGGAATGTAGATGGAGAGCCTTACGAAATGAAGGGTGATACAAAATTTAATTGGTGGCGAAGTAGAATGTTAGGAGGTAGGACAAATCACTGGGGAAGAATTTCTTTAAGGTTTGGGCCTAATGACTTTAAAAGAAAAAGCATAGATGGCCTTGGTGATGACTGGCCTATTGGCTACGATGATATTAAGCCTTACTACGATAAAGTTGATAAATTAATTGGAGTTACCGGTACCAAAGAAAATATATACAATGAACCAGATGGTTTTTTTCTTCCTCCTGCTAAACCAAGGCTGCATGAAATGTATTACAAAAAGGGAGCTGAAAAAGCAGGAGTAAAAGTTATTCCATCAAGACTCTCAATTGTTACAAAAAGGATTAGTAATGAAAGGGGAGTTTGCTATTATTGTGGAAATTGTGGAAGGTCTTGTGGAGTATATGCTGATTTCTCTGCAAGTTCATGTTTAGTTTTTCCAGCTCAAAGAAATGCTCAAGGAAGACTTGATTTATATGTAAACAGCATGGTAAGAGAAGTTTCTATAGATAATAACGGGAAACCCAATGGAATAGTATTTATAAACAAAGATGACAACAAGGAATATAAGATAAATGCTAAAGTTGTCGTGCTTGCTGCATCAGCATGTGAGAGTGCCAGAATACTGCTAAATTCTAAAAGTCCTTATCATGTAAATGGTCTTGGTAATAGTTCCAATATGGTTGGAAAATATTTACATGATTCAACAGGCACGAATAATTTGGCATTTATTCCAGATTTAATGAATAGAAAAACATACAATGAAGATGGTATGGGTAACATGCATCTGTACTCTCCATGGTGGCTTGATAACAAAAAATTAGATTTCCCAAGAGGCTACCATATTGAAATTTACGGTGGTCTGGGAGCGCCTTCATATGGGACAGGTTTTAATTTTAATAGTTTAAATAGTTTTTTTGGGTTAGATGTTGGAGGATACGGTGAAAGGGTACGTGAAGAAGTAAAAAAATATTACGGCTCAACAATTGGTTTTAATACTAGAGGTGAATCTGTTCCAAATATTGATAATTATTGTGAAATAGATCCAGAAAAAAAAGATAAATATGGTATACCGGTATTAAGGTTCAATTACAATTGGTCAGACTATGAACGTAAACAGGCAAAACATATGAATGAAACTGTTAAAGAAATTGTTCAAAATATTGGTGGGCACATGCTGTGGGAAAACAAAGGAGTAGATAACGGTCTCTTAAAACCTGGCGAGGTTATTCATGAAGTAGGAACAACAAGAATGGGTAATAATCCAAAGACATCAGTTGTAAACAAATATGAGCAACTTCATGATGCTAAAAATGTTTTCATTGTCGATGGTGGACCATTCGTTTCGCAAGCCGACAAAAACCCTACCTGGACAATAATGGCGCTTTCTTGGAGAACTTCGGAATACATTATTAATGAGTTAAAAAAACAAAACATTTAGTCATGAACAGAAGAGATAGTATCAAAACAATTGTAATTAGCTCATTAGCAAGTGGTCTAGTGCTTGAGGGGTGCCTTCCAAAAGAGAAAAAAACAGTTTATGAGAACGTTTGGAAATATAAGTACGGTCGTACACCAGAAGAATTAAAACGAGACCTTGAACTTTTAAATCAAGTTTTCTTTTCTGAAGGAGAAATAAATAAAATTCGTGTACTAGCAAATTTAATTGTTCCACCAAATAAAGACGGTAATATTGATGATGCTGAAGTTCCTGAATTCATTGAATTTATAGCCAAAGACGCTCCCTCATTTCAAAAAATCTTAAAAGACGGTCTGGAATGGGTTGATACAATATCAAACAAAGAATTTGGGAAAAACTTTATTGATTGCAACGTAACTGATCAAAAATCAATTTTAGATACTGTTGCATTTCCTGAAGGAAAAAAAACTAAAGAGGAAGTATTTTTTTCAACATTAAAAGATTTAGTTATTACTGGATACTTTACTTCTGAAGTAGGAATAAATGATCTTGGCTACAAGGGTAACCAACCAAACTTTTGGGATGGGGTGCCAGATGAAATTATGAAAGAACACGGTTTCTCATATGAGAAAGATTGGAATTATAAATTTGTTGATCCATTAAAGAGAAATGATTTAGCTAAATGGGACGATGATGGGAACTTGATTAGCTAGGGGATCACCAAATAAATTTCTACTTTAGATGTATGAGTGAGTATATCCTGTCAATTGATGCTGGTACAACAAGTTCTAGGGCTATAATTTTTGATAAAAAAGGGAAGACAATTGGGGTTTCTCAACATGAGTTTACACAATTTTTCCCAAAAGAAGGCTGGGTTGAGCATGATGCTTTGGAGATTTGGAATACTCAGCTTAAAGCAATTAAGGAAGTTCTTCAAAAAACTAATATCGATGCTTCTCAGATTAATGCACTAGGAATTACTAATCAAAGAGAAACAACACTACTTTGGGATAGAAATACAGGGGTCCCAGTGCATAAAGCTATAGTATGGCAAGATAGAAGAACAACTAACATATGTAATTCTATTTTAAAAGAGGGCAAGGCAGATTTATTCTATGAGAAAACCGGATTAATTTTGGATTCATATTTCTCAGGTACAAAAATAAAATGGATTTTAGATCAGGATCCAGATTTAAGAAAAAAAGCTGATAATGGAGAGATTATTTTTGGAACTATTGATTCATGGTTGATTTGGAACCTTACAGGAGGAAAAGTACATGTCACTGATGTTACAAATGCTAGTAGAACACTCTTATTTAATATACGTTCGCTAAAATGGGATTCTGAATTACTAGAAATACTTGACATTCCAGAAAAAATTCTACCAAAAATAGTTTCTTGCTCAGAAAAAATAGCTTATACAACAGAAGGCTTATTTGAAGATAAAATTTTAATAAGTGGTATTGCAGGTGACCAACAAGCTGCTTTATTTGGACAAATGTGTATCAATCCTGGAGATGTAAAAAATACTTACGGAACTGGATGTTTTTGTATAATGAATACTGGTGATAAACCTGTTAAATCAAAAAATAGAATGTTAACTACTATAGGTTATCGAATTAATAATAAAACACAGTATGCATTAGAAGGAAGTGTTTTTGTGGCTGGCGCAGCTGTCCAATGGCTAAGAGACCAATTAGGTATCATTTCTTCTGCATCTGAAATAGAGTCCTTAGCAAAAACCGTAAAAAATAACGGAGGTGTAACATTTATTCCTGCACTGTCTGGTTTAGCAGCTCCCTACTGGGATCCACATGCAACGGGCACAATAACGGGTATTACTCGTGGAACTCAAAAAGGTCACATTGCGAGAGCAACTCTTGAAGCTATAGCAATGAGAACAAAAGAGATAATCACTGCTATGGAAAAAGATGCAAAATTTAAATTTAAATCTTTAAAAGTTGATGGAGGTGCAAGTAATAATGACCTATTAATGCAAATACAATCTAACTTACTCGGCGTAAATGTAATTCGTCCTAAAACTACAGAAACAACTGCATTGGGTGCAGCTTTTTTTGCTGGACTTGCTAGTGGTTTTTGGTCATCTTTAGAAAAATTATCCTCTGTATGGAATATAGACAAAGAATTTAATCCCAAGGAAAATGAAGAAACTTTAAGCATTGTTAATAACTGGGAAAAACGCATTTTAAAAATGAGTAATTCTCAAAATAATGAATAGAGATTTCAATCTTGGTACTCTTCAAAAAAATAAAGAATGGGATGTTGCTATAATCGGAGGTGGTGCGACTGGATTAGGTATTGCAGTAGATGCAGCAAATAGAGGTTTTAAAACCTTATTAGTCGAAAGGAGTGATTTTGCTAAAGGTACTTCATCAAGAAGTACCAAGCTTATACATGGTGGTGTTCGCTATTTACAAAATGGTGATATTTCATTGGTAATAGAAGCACTTAGAGAAAGAGGTATCTTAAGAAAAAATGCGCCTCATCTTGTTAGGGATTTGAGTTTTGTAATACCGTCATATGATTGGTGGAGTAGCCCTTTTTACGGATTTGGTCTTAAAGTTTATGATATGATGGCTGGTAAGTTGGGATTAGGACCCTCAACTTTACTAGATAAAAAAGAAACACTTAATCATATCCCAAATGTTAATAAAAAAGGGTTAAGGGGAGGTATAATATACCACGACGGTCAATTTGATGACGCAAGGATGGCAATTAGTCTTGCTCTTACAGCGACAAAAGAGGGAGCTACCCTTCTCAATTATGCTGAGGTGAAGAGCTTCACAAAAGATGGTGGACTAATTAGTGGCTTATGTTTTACAGATATAATAAATAAGAAAGATTATAAAATAAGAGCAAAAGTTATTGTGAATGCTACTGGTGTTTTTTCTGATCAACTAATAAAATTAGACCAACCAAATGCAAAACCAATGATTCGGCCTTCACAAGGAGTTCACCTAGTATTAGAAAAAAAATTTCTAAATGGTCCTTATGCCATAATGGTTCCACAAACTTCCGATGGCAGAGTACTTTTTGCAGTGCCATGGAACAATTATGTAGTGGTAGGAACCACTGACACTCCTATTTCAAAAACTTCTGATGAACCTACTGCTTTAAAAGAAGAAATCAATTTTATCCTAAGAAATGCTGGTAATTACATGACAAAAAAACCAAAGATTTCAGATGTAAAAAGTGTTTTTGCTGGATTGCGTCCGCTTGCAGCATCAGAAAATAAAAATGAGCCAACCAAAGAAGTATCACGCCACCATAAGGTTACAGTTAGTACAAGTGGCCTTGTAAGTGTCCTGGGAGGAAAATGGACTACATACAGAAAAATTGCTGAAGACACGGTTAATACAGTACAAACAGTTGGTGGTTTTCCAGAGAAAAAGTGTAATACTGAAGAAATCCCTATATATGGATACGATCAAAATACTAATTGGCAAAACCCTTTACATTTCTACGGTACAGAGGCTAATAAAATAGAATCATTGAGTAAAGACGGAAATAAATCACTTTCAGAAAAAATACATATAACTAAAAATCAAATTTTGTGGGCCTTGAGAGAGGAGATGGCTATTACCCTTGAGGATATTTTGGCTAGAAGAATGAGATGTTTATTTTTAGATTCATTTGAAAGTGAGATACTAGCAGAAGAAGTTGTAAATATTATGGCTGATGAAATGAAAAAAAATAGTACATGGGTCAATCAAGAGTTAAAAAATTTCAAATCACTCGTAAAAAATTATAAAATATGATACTAAATCCCTATTTAGCTGAATTTATTGGTACTACTACCCTACTTTTATTTGGTACAGGTGTAGTAGCTAATGTCAATTTAAATAAAACTATTGCTGAAAAACAAACTCCATGGGTTTTGATAACTGCAGCATGGGGCTTTGCTGTATTTGTAAGTGTATTTATTACTTCGCAATCTAGTGGTGCTCACCTTAATCCTGCTGTTACTCTTGGTCTAGCAATAGCAGGAAAATTTTCATGGTCTTTGGTACCTGGATACTTTATGGCTCAGCTTGCTGGTGGTATGCTGGGTAGTTGGTTAGCTTACATAACGTATATAGATCACTATCGTTTAACTAATAATGAAACCACTGTAAGAGGTACATTTTGTACTGGCCCAGCAATTAGAAACATGAAAAATAATTTATTCAGTGAGGCAATTGGAACTTTTATGCTAGTCTTCGGTGCATTATTTATTGTTGCACCTAATATTAAAATCAATGGTACAGAAGTTGAAAACTTTGGTTTGGGTGCACTCGATGCATTACCAATTGGTATTTTGGTTTGGCTTATTGGTATGGCGCTTGGTGGAACTACTGGTTATGCAATTAATCCTGCTAGAGACTTTGGCCCCAGAATAGTATACCAATTGATTCCTCGTAAAAATAAAAATGCTGATTGGAATTATAGTTGGGTTCCTATTTTTGGCCCTTTTATTGGAGCTGCAATTGCAGGATTAATATATAAATGCTTTACCTAGATTTATTGTTTTCTTTTTTTTAAGTAGTTCATTAAATTTTCAAAAGATTAAAAAAACCTGTGCTAGAGAGATTTTTTGTATAAACTCCAAAAAATCAAGTTTGAGGCTACACAATTGATCAAGGATCTGTTCAAATACAGCTTGCTTTTACAAATGAAACTCACCTCTTCTAATTAAAAGCTCGTTGAGTTTATCAAAAAAACTAGCACAGGCTGAGATTCAAAATTTCTAATAGGTATCTAGGTGTATTTCTATCATTTCAATCAATTCTTTAATTTTTTCGTCATCGTAAGTTCTCGAGGTTGAAGCATTTCTTTTATAATTTTCTACCTGTGTAGCAAATTGCAAAGAACACATTGCAAGTACATCCTGTTTATCTCTAACAGCATAGTTTTTTTCAAGTTGCTGAATTGTGTCATCTATCTTCCTTGCTGACTCTCTAAGAAAAAATTCTTGATCAGCTGGAATTGAAAGTGGATATAAACGATTTGCGATGGTTAGTTTAATTTTTATTGTTTCACTCATAATACTAATTCATTTCTGAAAGCTGTTGAATGCAGTAGTCAACCTGATTTATCAAATTATTTATTTTTGTTTTAGTTTGCAATTTTCCCTCATTACTACCTAGCAAATTGTTTACCACTTTTAGAGATTTATTATCATCTTCAAGCTTTAAAATTTTATCCTTTAAAATTTTATTTTCTAGTTCGAGGGAGGATTGCAAATCTTTAAATTTAACTAAGTCAAGGTGGTTTTCTTTTAACTTATTTAGTAATACTATGATTTTCTCTTCTAAAATTTTAATTGGCTGGATAGTTTTATTCATTATGACAATTAAAATAACTTATTTGTAGACAAATTTATTGAATCTTTTTTCAATAAATACCTGGGTAGTATGAATAGTTTGTAAATTTAACTTTAATAAATTAGATCTTCACGCACAACAAGTATAAAGGTTTGAAAATACATTACTTAATTTATCTTTTTCTTAAATCCACCTTTTTGTTTTCACAGATCAATCAAAGTTCTACTTTACCAATCGATATTCCGATCCAACTTTCAGGAACATTTGGTGAGCTAAGGAAAAATCATTTCCATGCGGGTTTAGATATTAGAACGCGTGGTCGGGAGGGATTACCTGTCCGATCAATAAAGTCTGGTTGGATTAATAGACTTAAAGTTAGTTTAAGCGGCTATGGAAAGGTATTATATATAGAGCATAATGATGGACTCGTATCAGTTTATGCACACTTAAAAAAATTTAATCCTAGAATCGAATCCTATCTCAAGAAAAAGCAATACAACAAAAAATCTTTTGATATTGAGTTATTTCCTAAGAAAAATGAACTTAAAGTTAATGAAGGAGAAGTAATTGGCTACAGCGGAAATAGTGGAGGATCTTTTGGTCCACACCTACATTTTGAACTTAGGGAAGCAAAGGGGCAAATTCCTATCAACCCAATACAATACGGAAATATACATGTTGAGGATTCGAGAAATCCACAAATACAAAGTTTTTATTTGTACAAAGGTTTTGGTCCAAATGAAAAGAGAAAAGAGTTTTTATTAGTAAAAAAAAATGACAGTGTTTATACCACAGCTGGAGTTATTGAAGCTGGAAAATTAAATATAGGTCTAGAACTTTTTGATCGTCAAAATCTTTCTCAAAACAAAAATGGAATCTACAGTGCTAAAGCTAAATTAAATGGGGTTGATATTTTTTCTTACAAAATGGACAAAATATCTTTCAATGATTCTAAATATATAAATCTATTTATAGATTATCGTGAATTAATAAGTAGCAGAAGAAAAATCCACCGCTTTTTCTTACATCCCGAACAAAAAATGTCATTTTTAAATGATTCATCTTTATCTGGTGAAATTCTTATTGAAAATGGAAAATCTTATCAATTATTAATTCAAATACAAGATTACAATAGAAATACTTGTCATTTAGAGGCTTACCTCAAAGGAATTCCAGAAATTATTTCGCCTGAAATAGATACTGAAAATTTAATACTTAAAGAAAATGAGTATAATTTCGAGTTTATAGATAAATCTGTTTCTTTTCCAAAAAGGAGTTTTTTTTATGACGTGAATGTAAAAGTCGAGGAAAAAGATGATACTTTAAAAGTAGGTGAAAATATTTTTCCTTTAAGAAAACCCTTTTTGATAAGATACAGGATTCCTAATGGAGACAGTTTGACAATTGCTCAATCATTTTTAGCCTTTTTAGATAAAAATGGAAAATCATCTTTTTTAAGTGGATATATAAATGACGGCTATTGGGAAGCCAAATCAAAAATATTAGGAAATTTTATAATTAGTAGGGATAGTATTGCTCCAGAAATTAGAGCTCAAAATTTTAGAAATAATCAGTGGGTAGATAATTATAATTTTTTGAATTTTAAAATTTCAGACGATTATTCAGGTATCAAAAAATACAGAGGCGAAATTAATGGAAAATGGATTTTGCTCGAATTTGAACCAAAAAAAAATAAATTATTCTACAATTTGAATGACAATGATTTTGATACAACTCTACATAACTTGAAAATTGAAGCAGAAGACCAAGCAGGAAATAAAACAGTATATAAAATTAAATTTTATAGGAAGACCAAATAGTAATTAGAATTAAATCAAGCTAATTAATTTATAAATTCTTTTAAAGATGAAATCACATAATCCACCTCCTCTATTGTGTTAAAAGCAGAAAATGAAAATCTTAGTGATGGTCTTTTCCTTAGCTCTTTAGATTGAATTGAGTTTAATACGTGTGAGCCTGAGGAGCTACCAGATTGACATGCGCTTCCTTTAGAACAGGCTATTCCCTTTAAATCCAAATGAAAGTCTAAAAGACTTGCTTTTTCATTGTCGATTGGTAGAGCAACATTCAAGAGTGTATAGGTAGTGAATTCAGTACTTCCAGAAAGACCATTAAAGACAACATCAGGAAAAATATCTAGTAATGAATTTTTAAAATAATTTTTCAAATTTAATATATGAGATCTCTCAACCTCTAGATTTGAATAGGCCATTTCCAAAGCTTTCTGCATTCCAACAACGTTGTGAACTGATTCTGTTCCAGCTCTTAATCCTCTTTCTTGAGCACCTCCGTATATAAATGGTTCTATACCAATATTTTTTTTAATAAATGAAAAACCTATTCCTTTAGGTCCATGAAATTTGTGTGCCGCAGAGGAAAGAAAATCAATAGGTAGATTTTCCATATTAAAAGAGTAATGGCCAACTCCTTGGACTGCATCAGTATGGAAAAATGCTCCATTTTCATGACATAAATTACCAACCATTTTAATATCGAGGATATTACCAATTTCATTATTAACATGCATTAAACTCACTAACTTTTTAGAATTGTCTTTTTTTAATAAAGCTTCTAAATGTTCAAGATCAATTGTACCATCATTATCAATATTAATATATTCGATATTTACTTTATGAATTTTATTTAATGCTTCTAATGCATGAATTACCGCATGATGCTCAATTGGTGATGAAATAATTGTTTTTACCCCTAAATCTTTAACTGCACAACATAGTACCATATTGTCAGATTCTGTACCTCCAGATGTGAAAATAATTTCCTGAGGAGAAGCATTGAGCAAACTTGCTATTTCCTTCCTAGCAGTTTCAACATATTTTTTTGCGTTTCTTCCAAATGCATGAGTAGAAGATGGATTTCCAAAGGAATCAATCATTACCGAAGAAATGGAATCTATTACCTCCTTTCTCATTGGGGTTGTAGCTGCATTATCAAAATAAACATTCATTACTCCAAAATATTTAATTTTTAGGATTCAAATTCTTCTAATGTGTTTTTAATGATTGAAATACAATCATTGATTTGTTCATCTGTTATTATTAAAGGCGGAGCAAATCTTATTATATTACCTCGAGTAGGTTTTGCTAGTAAGCCACTCCGCATAAACTCTAAACATATTTTCCAAGCAATATCTTTATCATAAGTATTGTCTATTTCAATTGCATTTAATAGTCCCATACCTCTTACATTATTCACAATAGAACTAGTTCGCGAGTAGTTTTTCATAGATGATCTGAATATTTCTCCTAGCTTTGATGAATTCCCTGCAAGATCTTCATTGACAATAATTTTTAATGCAGCTAAGCAAACCGCAGAAGCCAACGGATTTCCACCGAAAGTCGATCCATGCTCTCCTGGTTTAATGCAAAGCATAATTTCGTTATCTGCTAAAACTGCTGAAGCCGGAATTACACCTCCAGAGAGTGCTTTACCTAAAATTAAGATGTCAGGTCTTGCATTTTCGTAATCAGTTGCTAATATTTTCCCAGTTCTTCCTAGACCAGTTTGAACCTCGTCAGCAATAAATAAAACATTATATTTTGAACACAAAGATCTTACACCTGTCAAATAACCTTGGTCAGGCACAATAACACCAGCTTCACCTTGAACAGGTTCAACCATAAAAGCGGCTGTATGAGGATTTTTTAATTTTACTTCTAATGCTTCTAAATCATTGTAAGGAATAATATCATAACCTGGCATGTAAGGTCCAAAATCTTTATAAGATACAGGATCATCTGAGCTTGATATAGCCGCCAAAGTTCTACCCCAAAAGTTACCACTAGCAAAAATAATTCTGGCTTTATTTTCAGGAATCCTTTTTTTCAAGTATCCCCATTTTCTTGCTAATTTGATTGCAGTCTCACCTCCCTCAACACCAGTATTCATTGCAAGTACCTTATCATATTTAAATAATTCTGTAATATATTTTTCATAGGTACCTAAAATGTCGTTATAGAAAGCTCTTGAGGTTAGAGTTAATTTTTTTGATTGAAATTCAAGTGCCTGTAATATCTCGGGGTGGCAGTGCCCTTGATTTACTGCAGAATATGCCGATAAAAAATCAAAATACTTTTTCCCTTCCACATCCCATAAATAAACTCCTTTTCCTCTAGATAAAACTACTGGCAAAGGTTTATAATTGTGTGCGCCGTGGTTATACTCAAGATCAAAAAAGTACTTTGATTTAGAAATTGTTTCCAAAAGCTAGTTCTTACCTAGTAAAAATAATAAATATAGAGTCCAAAAACCTAAAAGAGATTGTTATTTATTTTATCAACCAGACTAAATTTACAGAATGTTGAAAAAACAATTTAAAAGTTGCACAACAGGTTTAAGTGTAATTGACATTAACAAGAAAGGGATGGGAGTAGCAAAATCCACTGAGGGCATTGTTTATTTCATAAAAAATACTATTCCTGGTGATGTAGTTGATGTAAATCCTTACAAAAAAAGAAAAGGATATATTGAAGCAGAGCCAATCAAGTGGGTGATTAGGTCAAATAAAAGAGAGAATCCTAAATGTAGCCACTTTGGAGTATGTGGAGGTTGCAAATGGCAAAATATGAAATATGAAGAGCAATTAGTTTATAAGGAAAAAAGCGTAATAAATGATTTAAAACAAATAGGAAAAATTGAAATTCAAAAAAAACTACCAATACTTGGTGCCTGCGACTCTTATTTTTATAGAAATAAAATGGAATATTCATTTTCAAAAAATCGATGGCTTACAAAAAATGAAATTGAAAAAAAGGAATCGATAAATAAAAATGCTCTTGGTTTTCATAAACCTGGGAGATGGGACAAAGTAGTTGACATTAATTTTTGTTATCTCCAAGCTGAGCCTTCAAATAAGATTCGAAATGCAATTAGAGATTTTGCTTTTAAAAATAAATTAGAGTTTTTCGATCCGCGAGAAAAAAAGGGTTTTTTAAGATCCATTATCATCAGAAATAATCTCAAAGGCGAAGTGATGATTATATTTCAATTTTTTAAAGAAAATAAAGTTCAAAGAGAATTAATTCTTGATTTTATGAAAGTGAACTTCAAAGAAATCACTTCATTACTTTATTGCATAAATTCTAAAGAAAATGATTCGATTTATGATCAAAATATAATACATTTTTATGGCAAGAATTTTATAACCGAGAATATTGATAAATTAAAATTTAAAATTTATCCAAAGTCTTTTTTTCAAACCAATCCTAAACAAACAAATAAACTGTACAAAATAATTAAAGATTTTGCCACTTTGAAAAAGGATGAAATAGTTTATGATTTGTATTCGGGAATTGGAACAATAACTCTATACCTCTCTTATTATTGTAAAAAAATAATAGGTATTGAATCAATATCGGAGGCAGTGAAAGCGGCGAAAGAAAACTGTCTCCTAAATCAAGTTAACAATGCTTTTTTTGAGGAAGGTGAAATGATTGATGTATTTGGTGAAAGTTTTTTTAATAAATATGGTAAAGCCGATGTAGTTATTTTAGATCCACCTAGAGGTGGTATTCACAAAAAAATAGTAAAAAAACTTTTATTATTAGAACCTAAAAGAATTGTTTATGTAAGTTGCAATAGTTCAACTCAGGCAAGAGATCTAGAACTCATTAAAGAAAAATATGAATTAAAGATTAGCCGAGCTATTGACATGTTTCCTCAAACCCACCATGTCGAAAATATTGTACTTTTACATCTTAAGTCAAATAATGTTTAAACCATTAATTAAGTTTTGTACCATCCTTTTGACTCTAATTCTAGTTACAAACTGTGAAAGAGACGACATATGCATAGAAGAAATTCGTGAAAGTCCCGATTTAATAATTTTAATGCTTGACATTGAAAACAAAATTGAAAGAAAGGCACCATCTGATTTTTCCATCCTAGCTATTGGCAATAATAAAGAGCTACCCGCTAGAGGAAGTTTAGATTCTGTAGTACTTCCACTTAAAATTCAGGAAAATATTGTACAATTTGAATTTATAATCAATCAAGGAACATCAAATGAAAATATTGACACATTACAAATTAATTATAACAGATTTGACAACTTTATAAACTCAGCGTGTGGTTTTAGATCAAATTACATTCTTGAAAAATCGCCAGCAACAATATTAAATCCAGGAAATAATTGGATTAAAGGCTTTACAATACTAAGAGATACAATATCAGATGAAACTAACGCACACTTGGGTATTTTACATTAGTTTACTAAGTATTTACAATTCTGTAGGCCAGGAGAATGAAAATATAATTATCAACGACAGCCTAAATTTAAAAAAAGAGAAATCTATAAATTTAAGAGTTGGATTTGATATGTATAGAATAATATTATCTAGAGTTTCTGATGACTTTGATGGCTTTGAAATTGTTGGAGATCTTAAAGTGAGTGAGGATTTTTTTATTGCCTTAGAATTGGGAAATTTAAATACAACCAAACAAGTTGAGCAAGTAAATTTTACTACAAAAGGTAATTATTTTAAAGTAGGATTTGATTACAACATGTTTGAAAATTTAGAAGGTATGAATAATCATATAACTCTTGGCACTAGAATTGGATCAAGTAGACATGACCAAACTTTAAATAGCTACACCATACTGGATCGAACAAGATACTGGTCAAATTCTGACTTGCCAATTACAAATGGTTTTGCAACTGGAAAAAGACCTGATTTAAATGCACTTTGGTTCGAAATTGTACTAAATTTCAAAGTTCAAATTTTAAAAAACATTTACACCGGTATAAGTCTCAGATTAAATCGATTGATGAGTGACAAAATACCTTCAAATTTTGATAATATTTATATACCTGGATTTAATAAAAAAACACAAGACAACGTTTTTGGTGCTGGATTTAATTATACTCTTACATATAATTTTTCGCTTTTACCCAAAAAAAAATAGTTTTTACTTTTTAAACTTGTGAACCTTTTTGGAACCCTCATAGATTTGAAAATGCAATAAACGAGACTCAAGTTTTCCATTAAATACTTTAATTTTCTTACTTGGTCTTAGACCGATAAATTTAGAAGCCGCTATATTAGAAGTAATTAGCCATGCGTCAGTATTAGGAAATCCGACTTTAAAATTATCACCTATACTTTTATATAAATATTTTATATCACCTTTCAATCTATGTCCATATGGAGGATTAGTTAGAAGATGTAAATCTTTTTTATTTTCTTTTTTTATTTGAAAAAAGTCTGCTTGATCTACTTTAATAAATTTATCAAGTTTTGCATTTTTGATGTTTTCTTTTGTTTTTTTGATTGCTGATGGTACTTTATCTGACCCTTTTATAGCTATTATTGGGTCAACAACCTTATTTAATTGACTATCAACGATATGCTTGTAAAGCTTAGCATCAAAATCATTCCACTTTTCAAAAGAAAAACTTTTCCTATTTATGTTTGCTGGAATTTTACAAGCCAACATTGCTGCTTCTATCAAAAAAGTACCACTACCACACATTGGATCTAAAAAATCATTTCTTGCTTTCCAACCTGAAAGATTAATAAGTCCAGCTGCGAGTACTTCATTGATAGGAGCTATATTAGTTGAAGTCCTATACCCTCTTTTATGTAGCGATTCACCTGAGCTATCTAAAGAAATTGAACATAAGTTATTTTGAATGTATAAACTGATTTTAATGTCAGGCAAATTGGTATCCACGTTTGGTCTTTTGTTGTATTTTTTTCGGAAACGATCTACCAAACCATCTTTGGCCTTTTGAGAAGCATACTGAGAATGATTAAATATTGTGCCATGGACTACACTTTCAATCATAAATTTTGAAGAAATATTCATATACTTTTCCCAAGGAAATTCATAAAACACATTGTATAATTTATTCTCATTATTAATTTTACATTTATAAATAGGCTTTAAAATTTTTAAAGCAGTTCGAAGACTAAGATTCGCTTTGTATAAAAATCCTTTATCACCTTCGAATGAAACAATACGATTACCTTTAACAACATTTTTAGCCCCTAAACTAACCAGTTCTTTTTCTAGTAAATCCTCAAAGCCATAGAAAGTTTTTGCCAACATTTTAAAATCAACCGACACTTTAATAAGAAGTTATATTCAAAGACAAAAATAATATTAATTGGATCAAATATTTTTTAATTCTGTAAGATAAATAAAACATAATCCGAATTTTTGAAGATAGATTTGTTTTATTAATTTCGCAGTAATGAGAATCGAAGCAATAAATTCAGATAAAATAGGAATTATATCAAGTCTATTTTGCTTGTTTCACTGTGCTATTACCCCCATCTTATTCATTTCAAAACCAGCTATTTTAAATACTTACTCAGACTCACCTGAAATATGGTGGCGTTTAGCTAGTATATTATTTATACCATTCTCGCTATATGCGGTCTATAGGTCAAATAAAAATACAACTAACAAGTATTTAGGATTTTTTATGTGGTTGTCCTGCTTTATTCTTTTGGCAACTATTATTAATGAAGCTTTCGAAATATTTTCCTTAGAAGAATATTTGAGTTATGGAGCATCAATTACTCTTGGATTTTTGCATGTATATAACCTAAAATATTGTACTTGTAAAGATGATGATTGTTGCACCCATAAATGACGCTTACTTCTTTTCAATTGGATTTTTAGGCTCTTTCCATATGGTATAAAGTGAGTCTAAAGTATATGTGAGTGCTGTTGGATCCAAATCGATAATACCATCTCCATATGCCCTTTGTAAAATATCTTCTATTAAAAAGTCTTCATAAACAGTTTCAGGATCATAAGTGTCTTTCAATGACAAATTAAACATAGAAGCAGTTGTCTGATATAAAAATGCCCTCCAACCATTCCGTAGATCTTTAACAAGCGAATGTGTTGTCTCACCTGTTTGACGATGGACTAACTTTATTAGAATTCTTCCCTGAGATCTTGAGAGCCTTTTAAGCTCTTGTTCAAATTCAGAATATATAAATTTTTCAACTCGTTTCATGTAGATTTTCTTTGATCTTTTTCTTTTAATTTCTTTCAATCTAATGCTAAGAGTGTCTAAACGATCTGAGGCTAGTTTAGCATAAGGATAAACTCTAAGAGTTCTATTTCTAAGTAAAACATAATCTTTTAAATCATCAATCGTTTTAAATTTTAAAGGCTGAAAAAGAACTACCTCTTTGAGACGAATTCCTGACTGTGGAATTGAATCAGTTTCAAATTTATAGAGCAATTCTGATTCAAGACCATTTTCACTATTTTGTTGAGCAATAATAATATTTGTCAAAATTAATAGAACTGCATTTAAAAATAACCGATTCATTTACTTAAAAATTAAGAACATATTATTCAAATTACTTTTTTTTCTAGAATAAATACACCAAGGACCAAAATTACAAATATTTTGAAGTACAATTTTTGTTACGGAATATTCTTATTTTTGATAAATTAATTGTTTGTAGATGAGTATTCTAAATAAAAAATCACTTTCATTTTTAGAGAAATATTTAAATAATGCTTCCCCAACTGGATATGAAAGTACTGGGCAAAGACTCTGGATGGATTACCTCAAGCCATATGTGGATAATTTTATAACCGATATTTATGGGACTGCAGTCGGTATAATTAACCCTGACTCTAAATACAAAATAGTTATTGAGGGACACTCAGATGAAATATCTTGGTATGTAAATTACATTACTGATAATGGATTAATTTACGTCATTAGAAACGGAGGCAGCGATCATCAAATTGCTCCATCTAAATGGGTGAATATTCATACAAAAAATAGAATAATAGAAGGTGTGTTTGGCTGGCCAGCAATACACACTCGAAAACACGGCAAAGAAGAGGTTCCAAAGTTAGAAAATATTTTTATTGATATTGGTGCTAAAGATAAAAAAGAGGTTGAAAAAATGGGGGTTCATGTTGGTTGTGTAATCACATATCCTGATTCTTTTAAAATACTTAATAACAATAAATTTATTTGTCGTGCAATAGATAATAGAATAGGTGGATTTATGATTGCTGAGGTTGGTCGTCTACTACATGAAAATAAGATGAAACTACCCTTCGGATTATATATAACAAATTCCGTCCAAGAAGAAGTTGGTTTAAGAGGAGCCGAAATGATAACACAAACAATAAAACCTAATGTTGCAATAGTTACAGATGTGTGCCATGACACAACAACACCAATGATTGATAAAAAAATTGAGGGATATACTGAGATTGGAAAAGGTCCTGTGATTTCCTATGCTCCTGCAGTTCAAAATAACTTAAGAGAAAGAATTATAGATACTGCTTCAAAGAAAAAAATACCCTTTCAAAGATTAGCCTCCTCTAGGTTTACTGGAACAGATACAGATGCTTTCGCATATAGTAATGGAGGAGTAGCCTCCGCATTAATATCACTACCTTTAAGATATATGCATACAACAGTTGAAATGGTACATCATAATGATGTTGAAAATGTAATTAAGTTGATATATGAGACTGTCCTCTCTATTAAAAATGGGGAGTCATTTAGTTATTTTGATTAAAATTAAAAGAGTCTATAATCATGTTTTCTCTCTGATTAACAAGGCTTTATTAATTCGTTTTACAATACCTGGACCTTCATAGATAAATCCAGTATACATTTGAACTAAACTAGCTCCTGCATTTAGTTTTGCGATAGCATCGTCTGGTCTATGGACTCCTCCTACACCAATAATTGGAAAAGCATTTTTACTTTTTTTATGTAAAAACTTGATTACATCTGTACTTTTATCTTTTAATGGTAGACCACTTAGACCACCTGATTCATTTTTTTTAGATGATTTTAGATTTACCCTACTTAAAGTTGTATTCGTAGCAATTACGCCATCTATATTTAGATTGGTTACTATTTCAACAATATCTAACAATTGCTTTTCACTTAAATCAGGTGCAATTTTAAGAAGTATAGGTTTTGGCTGATCTTTTGTTTGATTTAAATTTGAAAGGGTTGATAAAAGTCTTTGTAAATTACTTCTGTCCTGAAGTTCTCTCAAATTTGGTGTGTTGGGAGAACTTACATTTACAACAAAGTAATCTACATAATCAAAAAGCATGTTAAAGCAATAGACATAATCTTTTATTGCATTTTGGTTAGTAGTAGTTTTATTTTTTCCAATATTACCCCCAATAAGAACACCCTTATTTTTTTTTAACCTATTGATCGCTGATTCTACCCCTTCATTATTAAAACCTAGTCTATTAATAAGCCCTTTGTCCTCTGTTAATCGGAACATGCGTTTTTTTGGATTTCCATCCTGTGGTTTTGGTGTTAAAGTTCCTATTTCAATAAAACCAAATCCAAAATTTGATAATTCATGATAAAGTTTTGCGTCCTTATCAAAACCAGCTGCAAGTCCCACTGGATTTGGAAATGTCAAACCAAATAAATGACGCTCTAATCTTTTATCTTTTATAACAAAAATCGAACGTATAAGATTTGAAATACCCGGAATTTTATTTGACAGTTTTATTAATTTGAAAACAGTATGATGTACAAATTCTGGGTCAAATAAAAAGAATAATGGTTTTAAAAGAAGCTTATACATACTATTTTTAAAAAAAAACCCGCTCTCAGCGGGGATAATAAATAATCATTTTTTTGAAGGTGGAAGATTTAATTTAGAGCTGAGTTCTAGAGAAATTGCAGACCTTTCAATCTTTAATTTACCAGCCAGGGTTTCAATTATACAGGTATTATCCTTATCATTTAGTTCCATTACCTTACCGTGTACACCACTTTTTGTGATTATTCTATCTCCTTTTTTCATTGAATTCATAAAGTTCTTTTCTTTTTTTTGCCTACGCTGTTGTGGAAGTATTATGAAAAAGAAAAAAACAACAAGCATTAATAATAGGAAAGGAAGTTGTCCCGAGAGGCCTTCAGACATTATATATATATTTTAATTTTGTTGTCTGGCCTTTGCCTGAGCATCACGTTGTTTTTGTTTTATCGGATCAGGCGTAACGTTAGCTTTTATACGTAACATTTCTCTTCCTGAAGAAGTGTTAGCTGATAGTGTTACAGATTTTTGTTGCATTCCAGGTTTGTTGCTTGAGTCAAAACTTACTGTTATGGTTTCTGACTGGCCTGGTTTGATAGCAGTGTTTTTAGGATATTTTGGTACTGTACAGCCACAACTACCTCTAGCATCAACTATAATAAGATCTGCACTTCCTGTGTTTGTGAAAGAAAATTCAGTTGTTACTTTATCTCCCTCATTAATTGTTCCAAAATCATGACTAGTTTTATTAAAGGTCATAACTGGTCCATCATTAGTTGATTTTGAGGAGGATACCTGAGTCGTTTCAACAGGTGTAGTACCATTTATTTTCTTAGCAGCACTTTCCTGACATGAGATAAAAGCACCAAAAAGAATTAAGATAACACATGATAAAAAATTTTTCATTTTTTTTGTTTTTAATTTAATCAAAATTAACAAAAATTGTTTTTACAACAAGCCTCTTCCTGTTTTCATTAGTCTATTTTCATTTTTAAAATCTTTTACCAATTTATCTAATACGCCATTGACAAAATTATTACTATTAGGAGTCGAATAATCTTTTGCAATTTCTAGATATTCATTTAATGTTACTTTTGCAGGAATATCATTAAAATGAAGTAATTCTGCAATGGCTGTTCTAAGGATTACTTTATCTATAAATGCAATTCTGTCAGGGTCCCAATTTGGAGTTTTACCTTTTATCTCGTCTTGCAATTCACTGCTTTTAGAAATGACTATTTCAAGTAATTTGACACCATATTTCAAATCTTCTTCCTGCTGCTTTGGTTCAGGGAATTTTAGGCTATTTGAATCTTTTATATCAAAATTTTTAAACATTTTCAATAAAAATGTGTTTACTAAAGGAAGGTCTGCAATCCAATATAGATTTTGATCTTCTAAATAATTATATAAATATGATGAGGGAGCAACTATATCCTTAAATAAGTTAATAAATGAACTTTTGCAATCTTCTAAATTCGGTGACTTTATCAGAGAATATTTTTTGAAGTTTTCCGATTTAATAATTTTTAATACGAGCCTTTTAATAAACTTGAATTCTAAATCCCAGTTAATAAAATTTTTATTTTTTATCTGACTTTCAAGTCCAGCATGATTGTCAAAAAAATCTAGAAATTTGTTTTTGGCTAAACAATTTATTCCTAAATAATTTTCATCTTTAGTTATGCTATTTTTTTCATATGCCAAAAGTTGTTCTTTTGTATGAATTTTTAATTCTTTAAAAAGAGATAACATCAAAAGATATAGATTATATGTTTCGAGAATACTTTTGTTAAATAATAAAATTTGGTCATCAATTTTCCTCCCCTTATCCAGACTAAAAGAGTAAACAGACTGTATAATTTTTATTCGAATATGTCTACGTGTTAACATATTTTTAAACTTGGTATCGTAAAATTAAATCAATAAAGTTTATGATAAATTTAATCTTTCAAAAAGTTTAATGATTAAAATAAATACATTTTCATTTGTTTACCTTTGATAAGTTGATGAGAGCGCTACAATATTTAAATAAATATTTTTACAAATACAGGACAAAACTATTTTTAGGATTCATAATCACTATTGTAGCTCGTATTTTTTCTCTTTTTGCACCTCGTTTAATTGGTAACTCATTAACTGCTGTCGAACGTTATCTAAAATCAGAAGCAAAAGACATAGAATTTATTAAAAATGTTTTATTAATAAACATATTAGTCATAATAGGGACTACCCTTATGTCTGGCTTTTTTACCTTCTTAATGCGACAAACAATTATAAATGTTTCAAGATTTATAGAATTTGATCTGAAGAATGAAATCTTTTGGCATTATCAAAAATTAACACAACGTTTTTACAAAAATAATCGTACAGGTGATTTAATGAATCGAATAAGTGAAGACGTGGGAAAGGTTAGAATGTACGTAGGTCCTGCATTCATGTACAGTATTAATACAATTTCATTATTTATAATTGTAATTTCATACATGCTAAGTATAGCCCCAGGATTAACTCTCTACACTTTATTACCATTACCAATATTATCTTTTACAATATATAAATTGAGTAAAGTAATTAACGTAAGAAGCACGCTTGTTCAAGAAGTTTTATCCAAAATGTCATCATATGCCCAAGAAAGTTTCACTGGAATTTCGGTAATTAAATCTTACAATATTCAAGACAAAGTTTTTTCAGATTTTGAAGATTTATCTGAAGAAAGCTATCGTAAAAATATGTCTCTAGCTAAACTTCAGGCTTGGTTTTTTCCTTTAATGATTCTACTTATAGGGTGTAGTAACCTAATCGTAATTTATATCGGTGGAAATAAATACATAAATAATGAGATTGATATTGGCGTTTTGGCTGAATTTATAATTTACGTTAACATGTTAACATGGCCGGTAGCTGTGGTTGGTTGGGTAACTTCAATTGTACAGCAAGCAGAAGCATCACAAAAGCGAATTAATGAATTTTTAGAGGAAAAACCCGACATAATTGATGGAAAAGGTGTGAATGGTGAAATTAATGGCTCTATAGAATTTAATAATGTATCTCTTTTATATCCTGAAACAAACATTAAGGCGATTAATAAAATTAACTTAAAAATTCCTGCTGGCAGTACAATAGGAATAATTGGAAATATTGGTTCAGGTAAAACTTCTTTATTAGACTTAATCGTTAGACTTTATGATCCAGTTGATGGAATTATTAAAATTGATGGAATTGATATTAAAAAATATACTTTAGATCAGCTTCGTAATTCTATAAGTTATGTTCCACAAAATGCTTTTTTATTTTCAGAAACTATAGAAAGTAATATTGGCTATGGATTATTATCTGCTATATTTAAAGATATAGTTGAAGCAAGCAAAAAAGCAGCAGTTCATAGAAATATAATTAGTTTTTTGAAAGGGTACAAAACACTTTTGGGTGAAAGAGGGATAACACTTTCTGGAGGACAAATTCAAAGAGTATCAATTGCTAGAGCAATAATTAAAAATTCAAAAATTTTATTATTAGATGATTGCCTCTCAGCTGTAGATATTGACACTGAAGAGGAAATCCTGAAGCACTTAAAATCTTTTACGAAAAGTAAAACAACAATTATTGTAAGTCACAGGATTTCATCATTGAAACATGTTGACAAAATTATTGTTTTCGAAAATGGTGAAATAGTTCAACAAGGCAAACATTCAGATTTAATAGGGGTTAAGGGCTACTACAAACAATTATTTGAAAAACAAAACGCTGAGTAAAGCAAATAATTTGTTTTGTTTAATTTTTTTAATAAAATTGCTTTTTATTCATAAAAAACTTCAAACAAAGTGTCAAATAATTTGAACGATAATCAAGAAGAAATTTTTTCTAAAGTGCTTAGAGCAGGAAGAAGGACTTATTTTTTTGATGTAAGAGAGACAAAAGCTAGCGATTACTATCTAACCATTACTGAAAGTAAAAAATTCACAAATGAAGACGGTTCGTTTTATTACAAAAAACATAAAATTTATGTTTATAAAGAAGATTTTGAAAATTTTTCAAATTTTCTGAATGAAACAATGTCATTTATTTTTGATCAAAGAGGAGTAGAAGTTATTAGTGAACGTCATCAGAAAGATTATTCTCCTGACAGAATAAATTCAGATTAATCTTTTTTTACAATTATTAAAAAAGGATCAAAATTGTCTTACTAAATATAAAGACAGTAGTAAAGACAATTATTATAATATTACTTTTTAAAATCAAAATTTAGTAGTAATGGCTTTAACAGAATCTTTCATGCTTCCTCTAGGAACAAATGCACCACAATTCCGATTACCTAATGTTGTAAACGATGAGATTCAGGAACTTAACCAACTAAAGGGTGTAAAAGGGACCTTAATTATTTTTATGTGTAACCATTGTCCATATGTAATTCACTTATTAGATGGTATTTTGAAAACAGCTGAAAAATTATTGGATAAAAAAATAAAAACTATTGCTATATCAAGTAATAGTGTAGTTACCCACCCTCAAGACGGTCCTAGTGAAATGAAAAAATTAGCTATTTCAAAAAAATTTAATTTTCCATATTTGTACGATCAAACTCAGGAAGTAGCTAAAAGTTATAAAGCTGAATGTACACCTGACTTTTATTTATTTGATGAAAAATTAATTTTAAGTTACAGAGGCAGATACGATCAGTCTAGACCTGGAAATCAAATAAAGGTGACTGGTGATGATTTACATAATGCCGTTGAATTAATGATATCTGATTCTAAACAAGTAAAAACACAATATCCTAGCATGGGCTGTAATATAAAATGGCATCCTTGAAATAGAATGTTAAAATTCAATTAATTCTACTTCAAAAATTAGAGTCGCATCAGGTGGAATAATTCCTCCTGCACCTTGCGACCCGTATGCAAGTTTACTAGGTATAACAAATCTTGCTTTCGACCCCTTATTTAATAACATTATACCCTCATCCCAGCCAGCAATGACTTGCCCAATACCTACTGAAAAGGTTATAGGTTCATTTCGTTGATAAGAAGAATCAAACACTGTTCCATCAATAAGACTTCCTTTGTAATGAACCGAAACTTTATCACCTTTTAAAGGACTGTTTCCGATCCCAGATTTTAAAATAGAATAATATAATCCACTTTTAGTTTTCGTCATACCAGTAATTATTGATGCAATTTGTTTTTTTGAAGATTCAATAGCTTCTTTTTTTCTAATTTCACCTTCACTATTAAATTGTTTAAATGCTAAAACTGAATCCCACTTTTTAGAATCTTCTCCATAACGATCTATTGTTATATTTTTAATAATATCATCCTTTACTATTTGATTTACGACATTCTGACCTTTTTTCACATAACCAAAAACTGTGTGCTTACCGTCAAGCCAATTGGTTGGAACATGAGTAATAAAAAATTGGCTACCATTTGTGTTAGGTCCTGAATTTGCCATCGAAAGTGTACCTTCTCTGTTATGCTTTAAATCATTATGAAATTCGTCATCAAATTTATATCCTGGATCGCCAGTTCCTGATCCAAGAGGGCAGCCTCCTTGAATCATAAAATCATCAATAACCCTGTGAAATTTCAATCCATTATAAAATGGCTCTCCAAGCTCCTTATAATCATTTTCCTTCAGTCCCTCAGATAAATTAATAAAGTTAGCAACTGTCCCGGGTGTTAATTTATATGTTAATTCAATTAGAATCTCCCCTTTAGAAGTCTCAATTCTTGCAAATATTCCTTCCATTTAAATTTTCTTTAGAGTAAATATATAAATCTCATTAATTAAATATTCTTAGTTTGCAATTTCACTTATAAATTTCAACCTGTAAAGTCTTAATTCCTCCTCGTCATATTCACCTTTAAATTCTTCCTCAGCAAGCTTTATTGAATCTGATTCAGATTCAATAAAGTATTCGTAAAGCTCATTTAATTGATCCTCATCAAAAATTTCTTCTAAATAATAATTGATGTTTAATTTGGTACCTGAGAATACAATTGTTTCCATTACTTGAATTAAATCTTTAATTTCCATACCCTTTCCATTTGCAATATCCTCAAAAGGTAACTTTCTATCAACATTTTGTATTAGATAAAGTTTTAATCCAGAATTTACCCCTGTACTTTTAACAACTAAATCATCTGGCCTCGCAATATTATTTTCATTAACATATAATTTGATTGCATCAACGAATTTTTTCCCATAACGCTTAGCTTTGCCTTCACCAACCCCATTAATATTTGACAACTCTTCGATTGTAATTGGATACTTTAAACACATTTCTTCTAATGAATTTTCCTGAAAAACTGCATATGGAGGCACTTTATTTACCTTTGCAACATTTTTTCTAAGCTTAATTAAAATCTTCATAAGAACTTTATCAAAAAAAATATCCGCCTTACTAGTACTTTGAAATTCTGCAGCACTAATAATTTCATATTTGTGGTCCTCAGTCATTAAGAAACTCGTCGGATTCTTGAGAAAAGATTCTCCCTTTGATGAAAGACGAATCAAACCATAATTTTCTATTTCTTTCAACAAAAAACCTGAAACAAGTGCCTGCCTAATTAATGCCATCCAAAAAGAAGACTCCTTTTGAGATCCCGAACCAAACACTGATAGTTTGTTTGTTTTGTGCGATTTGATCAATGCAGTATTTTCACCCGTTAAGGTTTTAATCAATTCTTTAGCTTTGTAAATTTCCCTTGTCTCTTTAACTACTTTTAGTAAAATCTCTAATTCTATTTTGGCTTCAAATTTATTTTTAGGATAACGCATATTATCATCCATATCACCCCCTTCTCCAGATTCATTATCAAATTCTTCACCGAAATAATGCAAAATAAATTTTCTTCTTGAAATCGAAGTTTCGGCGTAAGCAACAATATCTGATAACAATGCCATACCGATCTCCTTTTCAGCTAAAGGCTTGCTAGACACGAATTTTTCTAATTTTTCAATATCCTTATATGAATAAAACGCTAAACAATGTCCCTCACCACCGTCGCGACCAGCACGGCCAGTCTCCTGATAATAACTCTCAATACTTTTTGGAATATCGTGATGAATAACAAATCTTACATCAGGTTTATCTATTCCCATTCCAAATGCTATTGTTGCAACAATTACATCACAATCATCTTTTAGAAATTGATCTTGGTTAATTATCCTAGATTTTGAATCCAATCCAGCATGATAAGGTAAAGCATTAATTCCATTAACTTGTAGTATTTGAGCAAGCTCCTCAACACGTTTTCGTGATAAACAATAAATAATTCCTGACTTACTAACATTTTGCTTTACAAAACGAATAATATCATGATCTATATTTTTTGTCTTTGCTCTAACCTCATAATATAGGTTTGGTCTATTAAAAGATGATTTAAAAATTTTAGCATTTAGAATCCCTAAATTTTTCATTATATCTTCCTGTACTTTTGGAGTTGCCGTAGCTGTAAGGGCAATGATGGGTATTTTTTGATCAAACTGTTCTACAATAAATTTTAGGTTTCGGTACTCAGGTCGAAAGTCATGACCCCATTCAGAGATGCAATGAGCCTCGTCAACAGCTAAAAAAGAAATAGTGACAGATTTTAAAAAATCAATGGTTACACTTTTGGATAACGATTCTGGAGCAACATAAAGTAGTTTTGTCACGCCAGAAGTTATATCATTTTTGACTTGAGCTATTTCTGTTTTATTCAAAGAAGAATTAAGAACATGTGCAATTCCGTTTTCGGTTGAAATACCGCGAAGGGCATCTACTTGATTTTTCATTAATGCAATTAAAGGAGAAACTATAATTGCAGTTCCGCTTTGAACTAATGCTGGCAATTGATAACATAGCGATTTTCCTCCACCAGTTGGCATTACAACAAAGGAGTTTTCTCTATTTAAAAGGTTTCTAATAACGCTCTCTTGTAGTCCTTTAAAACTGTTGAAGCCAAAAAGTTTCTTTAATTGGAATTTAAGCTCATCAATCTTCATAAAGAGGAAATAGAGTTGTTTTATTCAAGGAAATATTTATATCCAATATAAAAATAATTAGTGATAACCTGTAACCCTTTTATAATAAAAATGAGTGATTAAAAGCTTATATAATAGTTAGCATTCCAAATTGTTTTTGATACTTTTGCTGAGTAAGTAAACCAAATATTAATAAAAATCAGATGAGTGCTGAATCACCGAAGGATGAGATGTCATTTTTGGATCATTTGGAAGAATTACGTTGGCACTTGATAAGATCTGTATTAGCAATACTTTTTGTAGCAATTTTTGCGTTTATTTTCAAGGACTTTATTTTTGACGTTCTTCTTTTTGGTCCAAAACAAAAAAATTTTATTACCTATAAATGGTTTTGTTCAATATCACAGACTATAGGTCAAGGCAATAGCTTTTGTATAGAAGAGCTTCCTTTCAGAATTCAGAGCAGAACCATGGCAGGTCAATTTTCTGCACATCTATGGACATCAATTTTGGCAGGATTTATTGTAGCATTTCCTTATATTGTATTTGAATTTTGGAAGTTTATAAGCCCGGGTCTTTATGAAAACGAAAGAAAAAATGCAAGAGGTTTTATTTTTATTTCTTCTGCATTATTTTTTTTAGGAGTTTTATTTGGATATTATGTTGTTACACCGCTATCGATAAATTTTCTAGGAAACTACTCTGTAAGTAGTGAAATTTTTAACGATTTTGATCTTAGCAGCTATATTGGACTACTTCGGGCATCTGTATTGGCCTCAGGTATAATTTTCGAATTACCAATTGTTGTTTATTTTTTAACTAAAATTGGAATTATTACACCAAATTTTTTAAGAAAAAATAGAAAAATTTCTTTAGTTGTTGTTCTAAGTTTATCAGCCATAATAACACCTCCCGATATTGCAAGTCAGATAATTGTAAGTATTCCTATATTAATTCTTTATGAAGTTAGTATTTTGATATCTAGAATTGTGACCAGAAAACAACAAAAAATTTAAAACTATTAATGAAACTAAAGGCAGAAAAAATTGAAAAAGCCTACAAGGGCAGAAAAGTTGTGAAAGGAATTTCGTTAGAAGTTTCTCAAGGTGAAATAGTAGGTTTGCTAGGACCAAATGGTGCAGGCAAAACTACTTCATTTTATATGATTGTTGGACTTATAAAACCAAATAATGGTTCTATTTTTTTAAATAATAAAGAAATAACTAAACTCCCAATGTATAAAAGAGCTCAAAAAGGTATTGGATATCTTGCTCAGGAAGCTTCCGTTTTTAGAAAACTTAGTGTTAAGGATAATATATTAAGTGTTCTACAAATGACAAATCTTGGCAAACATGAACAAAAAGAAAAAATGGAATCATTGTTAGAAGAGTTTGGTCTTGAACATATTCGTAATAATAGAGGAGATTTACTTTCAGGTGGTGAGAGAAGAAGAACCGAAATCGCAAGAGCTCTTGCAACTGATCCAAAATTTGTTCTCCTTGACGAGCCTTTTGCAGGAGTTGATCCTGTTGCAGTTGAGGATATTCAAAGAATAGTTGCCCACCTTAAAAAGAAAAATATTGGTATACTAATAACTGACCACAATGTTCAGGAAACATTAGCTATCACAGACAAAACTTACTTGATGTTCGAAGGAAATATATTAAAAGCGGGTACACCTAAAGAATTGTCCGAGGACGAGATTGTAAGAAAAGTCTATTTGGGTAAAAATTTTGAACTTAGGAAAAAGAAATTACTATTTTGATTATTATATTTTAATTTAGGCTAAGTCCAAGTTTTTTCCCAATTATTACTAATAGATTTAAGAGAATATAAATCAAAATAATGATTGGAAATGAAGCAAAATAAAATATAGAAAATAGCGGAATACTTAAAATTAAAAGAACTAATATCTTGAAACGTTCATTTTTTAGTGATATTGATTTTAATGAGAAAAAAGGAATATTATTATTCATTAGTATACATGAGATTATAATTATGGCTAAAAAAGTAGCTTTGGATTCTATTGAACATCTAAAATCCATTAATAACGAATTTTCAATAAGTAATGGTAGACTCACAATAAAAAGGGCATTTACTGGTGCAGGGAGCCCTTTGAATTCGGTTTTAATATCCTTATCAATATTAAACTTTGCCAAACGTATCGAAGTTGCTAGAGTTATAAAAAAACCGGCAAAACCTAATGGCACAAATGATACATTAAATTCATTTTCAAAAATTTTAAAAATAAGATTTCTGCCCTGTACGTCAGTTCTCGCTAGTAAATTATACATAACAATTCCTGGAACCATTCCACATGTTATTAAGTCTGCCATTGAATCAAATTGAATTCCAAAATTACTTTCAACCTTTAGTAAGCGCGACAAAAGACCATCAAATAGGTCAAAAAAAGTTCCTAGGAGTACTAAAAAAAAGACAATTTCAAAAAAACCTTTGAAAGCAAAATATGTGGCAAAACAACCAGTGATAAAATTTAAAGCTGTTAAGGTATTAGGAATAATCCTTTTCAATGATTGCACTAAAATATATTAAGTTTTTGACAAGATAATAATTGCTATAGCTCCAAAAAAATTAATTTCGTAAAAATGTTTAGTCAATTTAGATACCTTTTTTTTTCAATATTGTCAGGTTTAGCACTTGGACTTGCTTGGCCAACAGATGGTTTCACTGTACTAATTTTTGTAGCTCTGATTCCACTCCTGCACCTTGAAAATCTTGTAAGAAAAAATTTTAATAGTAAAAAAGCATTAGCCATACTTGGTTATAGTTATTTAAGTTTTTTGATTTGGAACCTGATAACAACCTGGTGGCTATATAATTCTACCATATACGGGATGCTTTTTGCAAATTTTTGCAACAGTTTATTTTACTCTATAATATTTTTATTGTTTTACTTGGTAAAAAGCAGGATGCCATTACGTAGTGCCTATATTTTTTTAATTTGTACTTGGCTAGCTTTTGAAAAGCTTCACTTAATGTGGGACTTTTCCTGGCCATGGTTAAATTTGGGTAATGTTTTTTCTGAAAAAATTAAGTGGATCCAATGGTATGAGTATACTGGCACTTTTGGTGGTTCATTGTGGATTCTTATATTGAATGTGTGGATTTATGAAGTCATCAAAAGTTACCATTTTAAAAAATTAGATTTTGGTATAAAAAAAATAATTGGTCCAATCCTTTTTATAATGATTCCTATAATTTATTCAATTTATTTATTTGGACAAATAAAAAATCAGGAGGATAAACTACAAGTTGTAATTATGCAACCAAATATTGACCCATACGATGCAAAATACCAATTAACAAATATTTCTTCATTAAAAAATTTTGTTAGAGACTCTAGAGCATTTATATCTAATGAGACATCTTATGTAATAAATCCAGAGACCTATTTTGCTGAAGGATATGGTGAAGAATTAATTGATTATGAATTTAGTTTGCTACATAAAGAAATTCAAAAAATTCTTTATGATTATCCAAACTTAGAGTTTATTACTGGTATCCAATTTTTCAATAAATATTTCCAAAAAAAGGCACCATCATTGACAGCTAATTTAGTTCGTGAGAATTTATGGTTAGAATTCTATAACAGCGCATTAAGTGAACAATTTGAAAAAGAATTTGAAGTGTACCATAAATCAAAATTGGTAGTAGGTGTAGAAAATATGCCTTTTAAAAATTTTCTAAAACCTCTTTTGGGAGATGTACTTATTAATTTAGGTGGAACAGTTTCAAGTAGGGTTACTCAAAATGAACGCTCTGTTTTTAATCATAATTCCATTTCCAAAAAAGTTGCCCCAATAATTTGTTATGAGTCCATTTTTGGAGAGTTTGTTACAGGATTTACTAAAAAAGGTGCAAATTTTTTTGCAATATTAACTAATGATGCTTGGTGGGGTGAGACTCCAGGACACAAACAACTTTTAAGTTACTCCCGATTGCGAGCTATTGAAAATCGAAGGGATATTGTAAGAAGTGCAAATACAGGAATATCAGCAATTATTAATGCAAGAGGAGAAATCATTAAAAAAACAAAATACAATACAAAAACTGTCCTAGCTGGAGAAATTAGTCCAAGATCAGAATTGACCTTCTATTCTATTTATGGAGATCTAATTGGACGTTGGGCCATATTTATTTCAGGAATTCTTATGCTTGTTGCTATTAGTGGCCGTCTAAAGAAAATATAAATTTGAAAGTCTTCGACAGATAAAATGAATTAAACTAATTTTAGTAAATGGTTGCATTTTTTAGATAAAAATTTATTTTTGCAAAAAAAAATGTCTTATGTATTGGACACTTGAACTTGCCTCATATTTAAGCGATGCACCATGGCCTGCAACAAAAGATGAATTAATTGACTTTTCAATTAGAACCGGAGCTCCACTTGAAGTTGTAGAAAATCTTCAGTCCATAGAAGATGAAGAAGATATCTACGAATCAATCGAAGAAATTTGGCCAGACTTCCCTACAGAAGAAGATTACCTGTGGAACGAAGACGAATATTGATTCATTCTGAGAGTGAATATTATTATCTGGTATTATAACAATTTTTTTTAATTATTTTTACTTAAATGAAGAGTTATTATGGGCTTACTGAATAGTATAATTAAAACATTTATTGGAGATAAAACAAAAAAAGATCTCAAACAAATAAGTCCATTGGTAGATAAAATAAATCAATACCAAAAAGATTTCGAGAGTCTTAACCATGATAAACTTCGAAAAAAAACAGAGGAATTTAAATCTCGATTGTTTGACAAAAACAAAATGCTTTTTGATAAAGTTGATTTACTTAAAAAAGAGGTAGAAACTATAGATGATCTTGATGAAAAAGAGAATTTGTATAAAGAAATTGATAAATTAAGTGAAAATATTCAAGAAAATGCTGATATTTTTCTGAATGAAATACTTCCTGAAGCTTTCGCTGTAATTAAGGAAACTGCCAGAAGATTTGTTAACAATTCCGAAATTAAAGTAAAAGCAACAACTTATGATCGTCAATTATCCCAATCTAAGTCATACGTTAATTTAACAAATGATTTTTCTATATGGTCTAATTCTTGGGATGCAGCAGGTAAACCAATCACATGGGACATGGTTCATTATGATGTCCAGTTAATTGGTGGTATTGCTCTTCATCAAGGCAAAATCGCAGAAATGCAAACAGGAGAGGGAAAAACATTGGTAGCTACATTACCAGTTTATCTTAATGCTCTGACTGGAAAGGGTGTACATCTAGTCACTGTTAATGATTACCTAGCTAAACGTGATAGTGCTTGGATGGCCCCACTTTTTGAATTTCATGGCTTGAGTGTTGATTGCATTGATAATCACCCTCCTAACAGTCCTGAAAGGCGAAATGCCTATAGAGCAGATATTACGTACGGCACAAATAATGAATTTGGTTTTGATTACCTAAGAGATAATATGGCTCACACAGTTGAAGACTTAGTTCAACCTAAACATAATTTTGCAATCGTGGATGAAGTAGATTCTGTATTAATCGATGATGCTAGAACACCTCTTATAATTTCTGGTCCAACACCGCGGGGTGATAGACATGAATTTGATGTTTTAAAGTCTAAGGTAAACAGCCTAGTCACAAAACAAAGAAACCTACTTAATAATGAACTTGCTGAGGCAAAAAATAAAATAAAATCGGGTGACAATAATGAGGGTGGTATTAAACTACTTAGGGTTTTCAGAGGCTTACCCAAGAACAAGGCACTAATAAAATTTTTAAGCGAAGAGGGGGTAAAGCAATTATTACAAAAAACAGAAAATCATTATATGCAAGATAATAATCGTGAAATGCACATTATCGATGCTGAATTATATTTTGTTATTGATGAGAAGAACAATCAGATTGATCTTACTGACAAAGGAATAGAGGTTCTCTCTCAAGATAATTCTGATCCAAACTTTTTCATTTTACCTGACATTGGGGCTGAAATTGCAAAGATCGAATCAAAAGAAAATGATCCCAAAAAAGAGGCAAAATTTAAAGAAGAGTTGTTTAAAGATTTTGACCTTAAAAGTGAACGTATTCACAGTTTAAATCAACTGCTTAAGGCATATACACTTTTTGAAAAGGATGTTGAGTATGTTGTGATGGACAATAAAGTTAAAATTGTAGATGAGCAAACTGGTAGAATTATGGAGGGTAGAAGATATTCAGATGGTCTTCACCAAGCAATTGAGGCAAAAGAGAGTGTTAAAATTGAGGCTGCCACACAAACATATGCAACTATAACTTTACAGAACTATTTCAGAATGTATCAAAAACTTTCAGGTATGACAGGTACTGCAATAACTGAAGCTGGAGAATTTTGGGAAATATATAAACTTGATGTTATCGAAATTCCTACAAACAAACCTATAGCAAGAAAAGATGAAAATGATTTAATCTACAAAAGCAAGCGAGAAAAATATAATGCAGTAATCGAAACTGTGAGCAAACTCACTTCGGATGGAAGGCCAGTATTAATTGGGACTACATCTGTAGAGATATCAGAATTGTTAAGTAAGATGCTTAACATAAGAAAAATTAAGCATAATGTTTTGAATGCTAAGCTTCACAAGAAAGAAGCAGAAATAGTTGCTGAGGCAGGAAATCCTGGCATTGTTACAATAGCAACAAATATGGCAGGAAGAGGGACTGATATAAAATTATCTCAGAAAGTAAAGAATGCAGGTGGACTAGCGATTATTGGTACTGAACGTCATGATTCACGAAGAGTTGACCGCCAATTAAGAGGTCGTTCTGGTAGACAGGGGGATACAGGGAGCTCACAATTTTTTGTTTCTTTAGAAGATAACCTAATGCGTCTTTTTGGATCTGAAAGAGTAGCTAAAGTGATGGATCGAATGGGACTAGAGGACGGGGAAGTGATTCAACACTCAATGATGACAAAATCTATAGAACGTGCACAAAAAAAAGTAGAAGAAAATAATTTTGGTATTAGAAAGCGTCTTTTGGAATATGATGATGTTATGAGCTCGCAGAGAGAAGTAATTTATAAAAGACGGAGGCATGCAATTGATGGTTCTCGACTGAAACTTGATATATTGAATATGCTTTTTGATACCTGTGAAGAGATTGTTTTAATTAATAAATCGGCTAAAGATTTTAAAAATTTTGAGTTTGAAGTAATTAGTAATTTTTCAATGACTTCACCTGTAAGTGCGTCTGAATTTGAAGAAATTGACGAGAACGAAATCACAAAAAAACTATATAGTGATTTGCTAAATCACTACAATAATAAATGCCAAGACAACGCAAATTCAGCATATCCTGTAATAAAAGAAGTTTTTGAAAGACCTGAAAATAAATTTGAAAGAATTGTTGTCCCCTTTAGTGATGGTGTAAAATCTTTAAATGTTGTGACTGATTTGAAGAAAGCATATCAAACAAAAGGAAAAAGTTTGATAAATGACTTTGAACGAAATATCACACTAGCAATAATTGACAACTCATGGAAAGACCATTTAAGGAAAATGGATGAGCTAAAACAATCTGTCCAATTAGCTGTGCATGAGCAAAAAGATCCATTGTTAATCTACAAATTTGAGGCTTTTGAACTTTTCAAAGCTATGATTACTGCATTAAATAAAGAAATTATCTCTTTCCTTATAAAGGGAAGCCTTCCAAACCAAAGTGCATCTACAATTCAAGAAGCTAAAAGATCAAATAATAAACAAAAGCTAAAAACTTCGAAAGATGATATCCTAAATACTGAGGAAATGGCCCAAAAAGCAAGGTCTGTTGGAGCAGGAGCAAGTAATTCTCAACAAAGAATTATTGAAACAATTGTTCGTGAAAAACCAAAAATTGGTAGAAACGAAAGAGTGACAATTAAAAATGTAAATACAGGGGAGACAAAGAGTTTAAAATTTAAACAGGCGGAGCTGATGATAAAAAACGGAGAATGGGTTATTAGTTCATAATTTATTAATTTTAAGAAAATTAAATATGTATGAATGACTATGCGTCGGTTTTGCTGTGGGCGATTCCAGGCTTTCTTATCCTTGTAATTTTTGAAATTCTTTATGGCCACATAACAAAAAAGCAATCTTACGTCTTCATGGATACACTTGCGAGTTTAAGCTCAGGTATAACAAATATTTTGAAAGACATACTTGGGCTTGCAGTAATTATAATCTCATACCCCTATATACTTGAAAAAATTGCAATTTTTGAAGTCGAAAATAGTTTTTTAACGTATTTCATCGCTTTTATCTGTATTGATCTAGCCTCATATTTTGTTCACTTAATTAATCATAAAGTAAATTTTTTTTGGAACCAACATGTTATCCATCATAGCAGTGAAGAATTTAACTTAGCTTGTGCCCTAAGGCAGAGTATTTCAAATCTTGTTGGTTTTGGAGGTATTTTTTTAATCCCAGCAGCAATCATGGGTGTACCTACAGAAGTAATTTCAACACTTACCCCTATTCATTTATTTGCACAATTTTGGTATCATACAAAGCACATTGGTAAAATGGGCTTTTTGGAATATATAATTGTAACCCCCTCTCAACACAGAGTTCATCATGCCATAAACCCAATATACATTGATAAAAATTTAGCTGCAATTTTTTGTATTTGGGACCGTGTTTTCGGAACCTTCCAAGAGGAATTAGATAGTGAACCTCCAATTTATGGAACTTTAAAACCTGTTTCAAGCTGGAACCCCATTTGGATAAATTTTCAACATTTTTTTTTATTGGCAAGAGATGCTTGGTACACTCAAAAATGGAGAGATAAATTTTTACTTTGGTTTAAACCTACTGGGTGGCGTCCAAAAGATATGCAAATACGTTTCCCAGTTATGAAACGTAAGTTAAATATTAATGACAAATATTCTCCAAATTACAATTGGAAATGGAAAGTAAATGGTTCTCTTCATTTTATAGTCCTTATAACAATTTTAGTTTATTTTCTGTTTTCTTTTAGCAATTTCACACCTGCATTTCAGCTCAATTTTGGAATTTTAATTTTTACTACTGTATTTGGCTTCACATCGCTAATGGACCATTACAATTGGGCCCCAAATTTTGAAATCTTTAGAGGTTTTGCTTTTTTAACTTTGTTTTATCTTATGCAAGGAGAAATTATTCTTCAAACTAACTTCTGGCTATTCAATTTTTTAATTATTTACTTTGTTTTTACAATACTTGTGGGTATTTGGGCAAAGTATAATATATCAAACAGAAAACTAGCCTTAACCAAATAGTGAAAAAAAATTTGGATTATCTCCTTATTGGTCCTGCATATCCATTCCGAGGTGGTATTGCTGAAACACAACATCAACTTGCTATAGCACTTCAAGAAAAAGGGAGAAAAGTCGAATTATTAACATTTAGGAATCTTTATCCAAAAATTTTATTTCCCGGTAAAACGCAATTTAGTAACGAAATGGTTCCAGAAAATTTAAAAATTACTAGGTTAATGCACGCCTACAATCCATTTTATTGGAGAAGAGTTTTAAGATATGTTGAAACTTGTTCTCCTAAGTTTGTTGTTTTCAGATATTATACACCTTTCTTATCAATGTCGTATGGCTGGTTAGCAAAAAGACTTTCAAAAAAAACTCTAAGAGTTGCTTTAGTTGATAATTGGATTCCTCACGAAAAAAATATGTTTGATAATGGCTTAAATAATTTTTTTGCAAAACAGATTGATTTTTTTACAACACTATCTGAGTTTGTTGCAAAACAAATAAAAAATCAATACAAAAAACCAATATGGGCAGGTTTTCATCCTATCAATGAAAATCTTCTTCCTGTAATAAATCAAAATCAAATTCGAAGAAAACTTAATTGGGAGCAATCAACTTATTATGTCTTGTTTTTTGGTTTAATACGGAAATATAAGGGTCTTGATCTTTTAATAAAATCCTTTAGTACAAAAATTCTAAAGAATAAAAATATTAAACTTTATGTTGCAGGAGAATGTTATGAAAATCCTAAAAAATATTTCAAATTAGTTGACAAACTTAAGTTGAGAAAGAGAATTATTCTTGATTTTAACTTTATGGATAAAAAACAAATACAAAATCTGTTTTCTGGAGCAGATATTATTGCACAAACTTACATAACGGGAACGCAAAGTGGAGTAACTCCAATTGCTTATCATTATAACAAACCCATATTAATATCAAATGTAAATGGATTAAAGAATCCAATCATTACAGACAAAACAGGTGAAGTAGTTGAAAATGATCCACAATCTATTGCAAAAGGAATTATTCGTTTATTAGAAAAAAGAAAAAATATAGAATACACGAATAACATAAAAAAAAATATTACTAAATATAGCTGGACTTCATATGCTTCAATGTGGGATAAATATTTGTCACAAAATAAATAGACAATCAAATTTAACTTGAATACTGCTAGATTTTTTTTTGGTTTTTTTATGTTTTCAAAATTAATTTTGTCACAAATAAATTTTGAAGATTACAAGATCCTCATTAAAAAAACAAATGAAAAGATTAAAATTGATGGTATAATTGACGAAGTAACTTGGAAAGAATGTGATATAGGAAAAGATTTTTTTATGATAACTCCAGTAGACAATCAAAAGGCGTCTCAATTTTCTGAAGCAAGAGTTACATTTGATGATGATTTTTTTTACGTCGCAATAATTTTTTTTAATAATTCAGTAAAAGGAAAATATGTAGTCGAATCTTTAAAAAGAGACTTTTCATTTAATAAAAATGATAATTTCCTTTTAGCAATAGATCCATTCAATAATCAAACTACTGGTTTTACGTTTGGTTTAAATGCATATGGTGCACAATGGGATGGAACTATGTATGATGGTCGAAGTGTAGATTTGAATTGGGACACAAAATGGTACTCTAAGGTTAAATTTGATGAAAAAAAATGGGTTTGTGAAATTGCTATACCTTTCAAATCTATAAGATATGACAAAAATAATTCAGAATGGGGAATAAATTTTAGCCGGCTTGATTTAAAAGCGAGTGAAAAATCCAGCTGGGCACCTGTTCCACGTCAATTTCCTTCAGTATCATTAGCTTATGCAGGAGCACTAATTTGGGTGGACCCTCCACCAAAACAGGAAAATAACATTTCCTTGATACCTTATATTGCAAACAATGCTTTTAGAAAAAATGAAAATGTAGAAAGCAATAACTTTAAAATTGGGGGTGACATAAAATATAATTTGACTTCTGCTTTGAACTTAGACATTACAGTTAATCCTGATTTTTCGCAAGCCGAGGTTGATAGACAGGTAACAAATCTTGATCGATTTGAACTTTTTTTCCCTGAAAGAAGACAATTTTTTTTAGAAAATGCAGACCTATTTTCAAATTTTGGATACAAAACTATTCGTCCTTTTTTTTCAAGGAGAATAGGACTAAATGTACCTATTATTGGAGGTCTAAGATTAAGTGGAAATATTGATAAGAATTGGCGACTAGGTCTTCTAAATCTTCAAACTCAGTCTGACGAAAACTTAGTTTTAGCTTCTGAAAATTTTGGAGTCTTAACCTTACAGAGAAAAGTTTTAGATAGATCTAACATTAGTTTAATTTTTGTTAACAAGCAAAAATTTAATTCGAATAGTTCGCCTATCTCTAATACCATATTTAATAGGAATCTCGGGATTGAATACAACTACTTTTCTGAAGATAACTTATGGAATGGTAAATTATTATTTTTAAAGTCATTAAGTTCTTTAAAGGAGAATCAAGGAAATGTCTTTGCTTCTCATATAGCTTATCAATCAGTAAGATGGAATTGGAGAGTCCAACAGGAATATATTTCAGAAGGTTATACAGCAGAAGTCGGTTTTATACCTAGAAAAAATATTTTTAAGCTACATTCAAGAGCTGGACATTTGATATACTTAAAAAATGAGAAACCTTTACTCTCGCATGGTCCAAGAATCGAACAAACATTTTTTTTTAATACTAAATGGGATAATAAAGACAGATTAACATCACTAAAATATCTCTTTAATTTTAGAAATCGAAGTCGTCTATCAATAGGCTTTCAAAATCAATTCATTCAATTATTATCTGATTTTGATCCTTTAAGAAATGGAATATCAATACTTCAAGATGGTACAGAGCATAATTGGAATAGTTTAATTGTTTCTTATGATGGTAAACCGCAAAATAGATTTACCTATTCAGTGGAAGCAATTAATGGTGGATATTACAACCAAGGAAAAAGAACTGCTTTTCTTGGAGAGTTTGGATATAGATTTCAGCCACTTTTAGACATAAGTTCAGTAGTAAATTTTAACCAAATTAATCTCCCGTATCCATGGAATAATAATTCATTTTGGCTTTTCGGACTAAAAGCAAATCTAACATTTACAAATACGATTTTTTTTTCAAACCTAATACAATACAATGAACAACAAGGTGTTTGGAATTTCAACTCCAGGTTCCAATGGCGCTATAAACCTGCCTCTGATATTTTTTTAGTATTTAATAGCAATGAAACCAAAATCCCTTTAACTTCAAGGACATGGAGTTTAACACTAAAAATTAATTATTGGTTAAATTTATAAAATGAGTAAAAGTGTAGAACATTGGAATAATATATATGAAACAAAGGGACCTTCTGAATTAAGCTGGACTGAAGACTATCCATCCTACAGTATAGAATTTATTGAAAGTTTAAGTTTAGATAAAAGTTTGCCTGTTATCGATATTGGTGGTGGTGATAGTCGTGTTGTTGATTTACTTCTAGAACTAGGGTTTGATAACATTACTGTTTTAGACATATCAGAAAATGCGCTTAATCGTACAAAACTAAGATTAGGAAAAATTTCAAATAAAATAGATTGGATTTCATGTGATATTTTAAACTTTAAACCAAAAAAAACATATAATCTTTGGCATGACAGAGCTTGTTTTCATTTTCTCACTGAACCAAAACATATAGACTATTATAATAATATTGTTAGAAAGAATGTTATAAATCACCTATTAATTAGTACATTTTCAGATCGTGGTCCACTCAAATGTAGTGGACTTCCAGTTACTCGATATAGTTGTGATACAATAAAAAATAATTTTGAAGATGGCTTCAAATTAATAGACTGTGAGTATAAAATACATAAAACTCCATTTAACACAGAACAATCTTTTATTTATTCAAGTTTTAAGAGAAAATATAATTGAATACTACAACAAATAGTCTGTAGAAACAAAGTTTGATTTTTCTGAGTTAAGTAAGCGTTCTAAAATTTCATTATTTGAGGGTGTATCTTTTGAAGCCAAAAAGGTTCTTATAGAAAAGGAGCGTAAGGCATCGTGAACACTCAAGGTACTCACAGCTGAATTTTTTCTTCCTGTGAAAGGGTAAACATCCGGGCCCCTTTGACATGCAGAATTAAGATTAACTCGGCAAACTAAATTGGCAAGTGTGTCTACTAGAGGAGCTAGTCTAGATACATCTCTGCCAAACAGACTTACTTGCTGACCGTATTCTGAAGCAGCCATAGCATCAAGAGGTTCATCAATTTCTTTATAAGGAATAATTGGAATTACAGGACCAAATTGCTCTTCTTGATAAAGCTTCATATCTTCAGTGACTGGATATAAAATTGCAGGAAAGGAATAATTTTCAGTTAGTTGACCACCTTTTTTATTTATAACTTTAGCTCCTTTACCAATTGCATCCTTAATCAATTCTTGAATATATGACGGTTTTGTAGGTTCTGGTAAAGGTGTCAAAAAAGCATCATCCCAGGGCATTCCTAATTTTAAATTATCAACTGCCTTAGCAAATTGCTGATTAAATTCATCAACTATAGATTCATGAACATACAATACCTTAAGGGCAGTACATCTTTGGCCATTATAAGACAAAGTTCCGGATATACACTCTTTAATGGTGTGGTCTAAATCAGCGTCAGGAAGAATGATACCTGGATTTTTAGCTTCTAAACCAAGTACTAATCTCAAACGATTTTTGTTGGGATGTTGATCTTGTAATGAGACAGCTGACGAACTATGACCAATTAAGGCTAGAACATCAATTAAACCAGTCTTCATTATTGGAGTAGCAATTTTTCTTCCCCTACCAAATAATATATTTACAACTCCAGGTGGGAAACTCTCTTGAAATGCTTTTAGTAATGGCGCAATTAACAAAACTCCATGTTTTGCTGGTTTAAAAATAGCTGTGTTACCCATAATGATTGCAGGAATTAACAAACAAAAGGTCTCATTTAAAGGATAGTTATAAGGACCTAAACAAAGCACAACGCCTAAAGGACCTCTTCTTATGTGAGCATAAATACCTCCTTCTTTGTCAAACTTTGCTGCTGTTCTATCGAGATCCTTATAAGCTTCAATAGTATCATATATATAGTCAATTGTTCTGTCGAATTCTTTATATGAGTCGGATTTATTTTTACAAATCTCCCACATTAAAAGCTTTACTACTTCTTCGCGATGAAATTTCATTTTTTCCACAAAGGTTTCCATACATTTTAGCCGTTCTCCAACTTTCATTGTGGGCCATAAACCTTGACCTCGATTAAAGGCTGTTTTGGCAGCATCTAGAGCTTCCAAAGCAGAATCAGTTTCCATGTCTGGAATTGTTCCTAGTAATGTGGGTTCGTCATCTGTTCGTATAACAGAAAAAACCTCTGATGTGGCTCCTCTCCATTTTTTTATTTGGCCATTTACCAGATATTCTTCGCAAGCCAAGGGTTTAATTTTATGTTCGTCTGGTATTTCAGTTACAATATTTTTCATTTTCTTTTTTTGCAATTTTAGATTAAAAATTGAAACAAACTCTGTTTGTCGTTTAAATAATTAAAGTGAAAGTTATACTTTTTCATTCTTTCTACCAAAAGCTCAAAATCAGCAGCTTTTTTTAATTGAATTCCAACAACAGCAGGTGCATTGTTTCTGAAATTTTTTTTAGAAAACTCAAAATGGGTAATGTCATCATTTTTTCCAAGTATTTGAGTAACAAATTGTTTTAACGCGCCAGAGCGTTGTGGAAAATCAACTAGAAAATAGTGTTTTAATCCACCATAAACTAGAGCACGTTCTTTAATTTCTGGCATGCGGAAAACATCATTATTACCTCCGCATAGTAAAACACCAACATGCTTTTTACAAATAATATTTTTTAACATATCTAATGCTGCAATAGCTAATGCTCCCGCAGGTTCAGCAATAATACCATCCATGCTGTAGAGATCCAAAATTGTTTGACACACCTTTCCTTCGGGAACTAAAATAATTTCATCTAAAAGACTTTTACAAATTTTGAATGGTAATTTCCCCACTTGGCGAACAGCTGCACCATCTACAAATCCATCGATTTCACTAAGTGATATTCTTTTCCCTAAATTTAATGAGGATTTCATACTTGGTGCCCCCTCAGGTTCAACACCTATAACTTTAGTTTTTGGTGAAAGTTTTTTTAGTACTGTTAAAATGCCTGAGACAAGACCCCCCCCTCCAATCGGGACGATTATGTAATCATAACTTCTTGAGCTTTGTTGAAGCATTTCCAATGCAATTGTTGCCTGACCCTCGATAACAATTTTATCGTCAAAAGGATGAATAAATATTTTTTTGGAATTTTTTGCTGCATTTAAGGCAACTGTTTGACAGGCATCATAAGTGTCTCCAACTAATTTGATATCAATATAATCCCCTCCAAACATTCTAACTTGTGTTATTTTTTGTTGCGGAGTTGTTGCTGGCATATATACCTCACCATTTATTTTTAATTTTTTACATGAAAAAGCGAAACCTTGCGCATGGTTTCCAGCGCTGGCACATATAATTCCATTTTTAAATTCTTTCTCATCTAATGATGAGATTTTATTATACGCACCCCTGATTTTGAATGACCTTATTTGCTGAACATCTTCTCTTTTTAATAGAATAGACGAGTTAGTAATATTAGACAAACGTTTACTAAATTCCAGAGGAGTTACTCGTATTAAACCCTTAAGCCTTTTTTCCGCTTTGGTCACTCCTTCTAGTGATGGAAGTGATTGCATTTACAAAATTTTCTTCATAGCTGTCATTGAGGTCCTCAATTCGTAGCCAATTAACTCTACAGGATGGTAACGTATTATTTCATTAATATCAATTAACTTTTTATTATCGACTCCATTATCTTCCATATTATTCCCATTACCAATAACATCGGATTTTATGTCTTTCATAAATTCAGCCAAGATAGGTTTTGCCGCGTGATCAAATAAGTAACAACCATATTCTGCTGTATCAGAAATTATTCGATTCATCTCAAATAATTTTTTTCTAGCAATCGTATTGGCAATTAAGGGCGTTTCGTGTAATGATTCGTAATATGCTGATTCTTCTTTAATACCAGCAGCAACCATTGTGTCAAACGCAAGTTCAACACCAGCTCTTACAAAAGCAACCATTAAAATTCCATTGTCAAAATACTCCTGTTCCGATATTTCCTGATTTGTAATTGGTGTTTTTTCAAAAGCTGTTTTTTCAGTTTCAGCTCTCCACGACAATAAGTTTTTGTCATCATTATCCCAATCTTGCATCATAGTTTTAGAAAAATGTCCAGACATAATGTCATCCATATGCTTTTGAAACAAAGGGGTCAAAATTTTCTTCAACCTTTCAGACAATTCAAATGCCTTTATCTTCGCTGGATTTGATAAACGATCCATCATATTCGTTATTCCTCCGTGCTTCAATGCCTCGGTGATAGTCTCCCAACCATATTGAATTAATTTAGCTGCATATCCTTGATCTATTCCTTCATCTACCATTTTGTTAAAACTTAAAATAGATCCGGTTTGCAATACGCCACAAAGAATTGTTTGCTCACCCATCAAGTCGGACTTAACTTCGGCAACAAAAGAAGATTCTAAAACTCCGGCACGATGACCTCCTGTAGCAAATGCATAGGCTTTTGCTTGATCAAGTCCGTCACCATTAGGATCATTCTCAGGATGTACGGCAATTAATGTTGGTACTCCGAACCCTCTTTTATATTCTTCTCTTACTTCTGATCCAGGACATTTAGGTGCAACCATAATTACAGTCAGATCCTTACGCACCTTCATACCTTCTTCAACAATATTAAATCCATGAGAATATGACAACGTTGCTCCTTTTTTCATTAAAGGCATAATTTCTTCTACAACTGAGGTATGATTTTTATCTGGAGTTAGATTAATGACAAGATCTGCAGATGGTATTAATTCTTTATATTGTCCTACTTCAAAGTTATTTGTTGTTGCATTAGCATAAGAAGCTCTCTTTTGTTTAATAGCACCCTCTCTAAGTGCATATTTGATTTTTAAACCTGAATCACGCATATTTAATCCTTGGTTTAAGCCTTGAGCTCCACAGCCTATAATTACGATTTGTTTTCCTTTAAGAGCTGAAATACCTCCTTCAAATTCTGATGATTCCATAAATCTGCATTGTCCTAATTGGCGAAGTTGCTCTCTCAATGTTAGTTGATTGAAATAATTTGACATAATTTTTACTATTTCGTGTTTTTAAAAGTATTTAAAATTTCTGATATACCCATCTTTGCTTTTGTTACTGAAATCCTCCCTGAACGAACAAATTGTAATAGCCCGTATGGTGTCAAATCTTTTCTTAATTGTTCAGTTTCTTCTCTAAAGCCAGTTAATTCAATTACAAAGAATTCTGGAGAAACTGTAACAATGGTTGCATGACTTGACTTGATAATATTTTGAATATGGCGTTCTTCGAATAATGAGCTTGACTTTACTTTATATAATGCATTTTCTTGAAAGATTGTCTCCTCATCAGTATGGTAAAAAGCCTTAATAACATCAACTTGTTTTTCAATTTGTTGAACAATTTTTCTAACCCTGTCTGCATCTGTATTAACAACAATTACAAATCGAAATACATCTGGAATTTCTGATGCAGATGTGGAAAAGCTTTCTAAATTTATGTGGCGCTTTAGAAAAATTGCAGAAATACGATTTAGCAAACCAACATTATTCTCTGCGTATACTGATATTGTGTATGTGATATTTTTCATATTATTCTAACCGTATGTCTGAAACACTTGCACCTGAAGGTATCATTGGAAATACGTTATCCTCTTTTTCAACACAAATTTCAAGGAAATATGGTTCTTTTGAATTTATCATTTCGCTAATAGCAGTTTCTAAATCGTCTCGTTTTTCCACTCGTTTAGCTTTAATCCTAAAACCTTTAGCTATTGTTACAAAATCTGGATTGACCATTTCTGTCGAAGCGTAGCGTTTGTCAAAAAAAAGCTGCTGCCATTGGCGAACCATTCCTAAAAAGTCATTGTTTAAAACAACAATTTTAACGGCAATTTGTTGTTGGAAAATTGTTCCTAATTCTTGTATTGTCATTTGATAACCTCCATCTCCTATAACAGCAACAACTTCTCGTCTAGGAGCTCCCATTTTGGCTCCAATAGCTGCAGGTAGAGCAAAACCCATTGTCCCAAGGCCTCCAGAGGTTACATTGCTTTTCGTTTGGCTAAACTTAGCATAACGGCAAGCCACCATCTGATGTTGACCAACGTCTGTCACTATAATTGCGTCGTTCTTAGAATACTTATTAATCATTTCTATACTTTCACCCATTGTAAGCCCTTCTTTCTTTGGATGTAAATCATGCTTGATTACTTTATCATATTCTATTTTATCAAGATCATCAAAACGTTTAATCCATTTTGGGTAAACTTTAGTCTTAATTTTTTTGTTTAATTCTTGCAATGAAATTTTACAATCAGAAATTAAGGCTACATCCACAACCACATTTTTATTTACCTCAGCAGGATCTAATTCTAAATGTATAATTTTTGCTTGTTTTGCGTATGTGTTAATATCACCAGTCACACGGTCATCAAAGCGCATACCAATCGCAATTAGTAAGTCACATTCGTTAGTGAGTATATTAGGCGCATAATTTCCATGCATTCCAACCATTCCCCGATTCATGGGATGGTTGGTTGGAAGTGCTGAAAGTCCAAGAATGGTCCAAGCTGCAGGTATTCCAGATTTTTCCAAAAATGTTTTTAATTCATTCTCTGCATTTCCCAATATTACTCCTTGTCCCCAAACAACAAAAGGCTTTTTAGCTTGATTGATTAATTCCAAAGCCTCTTCAATTGATTTATTAGAAAGTTTTGCTGTTGGGGTATAGCTTCTAATACCAGTACACTTTTTATATGAAAAATCGAGAGAATCAAATTGAGCATCTTTAGTTATATCTATTAAAACAGGTCCAGGTCTCCCAGTTCTTGCTATAAAAAAAGCTTTTGCCATAATCTCAGGGATTTCACTCGCCTTAGTTATTTGGTAATTCCATTTTGTAACTGGAGTTGAGATACCTATGATATCAGTTTCCTGGAATGCATCAGATCCAAGTAGATGAGAAGCAACTTGTCCTGTAATACACACCATTGGTGTAGAATCAATTTGTGCATCGGCAATACCCGTAACTAAGTTGGTTGCTCCTGGACCTGATGTTGCCATTGCAACACCAACTTTTCCTGAGGTTCTAGCAAAACCTTGTGCGGAATGAGCTGCACCTTGTTCATGACGAGTAAGTACATGGTGTAGTTTATCTTGATACTTGTATAATTCATCATAGATTGGCATTATGGCCCCCCCAGGATAACCGTAAACCAAATCTGCTCCCTCTTCAAGTAAACACCTTATTACTGCTTCAGCACCAGAAATTCTAATTGAATTATCATGATTTGTCATTGATTTTTTTTTCGTTTTAATTTCCATACGTTTATGAATCAGTTACACATCCCTCTGATGCAGTGGCGACACTTTTTATATATTTATATAATACTCCTTGTTCAAATTTATATGGTGGCTTTGTCCATTTTGCTTTCCTGACTTCTATCTCTTTGTCGGAAATGTCAACATTTATAGTATTTTTTTGAGCATCAATGGTAATTTGATCTCCATCCTGAATAATTGCTATAACACCACCTTCTTGAGCCTCAGGTACAATATGTCCAACAACAAATCCATGCGTGCCTCCTGAAAAACGTCCATCAGTAATAAGAGCGACGCTTTTACCTAATCCTGCACCCATAATTGCTGCAGTGGGCTTAAGCATTTCAGGCATTCCAGGTCCTCCTTTAGGTCCTTCGTAACGTATAACAACAACATCTCCAGACAAAACTTTTCCAGATTTAATTCCCTGATTAGCAGCGAACTCTCCATCAAAAACCCTTGCTGGACCTTTAAAAACTAAACCCTCTTTACCTGTAATTTTAGCAACTGATCCCTTTTCAGCAAGATTACCTTTTAAAATTCGAATATGGCCTGTTTTTTTAATTGGTTTATCAATAGATAGAATTACATCTTGGTTTGGAGATAGTGGAGAAACTTCTTTTAGATTTTCTTCTAAGGTCTTACCTGTAACAGTCATACATTCTCCATGTAACATACCTAATTCCAACATATATTTCATAACTGCTGGAATACCTCCAACAGCATGCAAATCTTTCATCAAATATTTCCCACTTGGTTTAAGATCAGCTAAAAATGGGGTTGAATCACTAATTTTCTGAAAATCATCAATACTTAGATCAATTTGGGCTGCTTTTGCTATAGCTAAAAAATGAAGTACAGCATTTGTTGATCCACCTAGTACAGCAATTAAACGTAATGCATTTTCAAGAGATTTTCTTGTAAGAATATCACGAGGTTTTAAATCTTTTTCTAGTAAACTTTTAAGATAAAAACCTAAATTTTCACATTCATCATTTTTTTGATCACTTACAGCAGGATTAGAAGAGTTAAAAGGTAAAGACATCCCACATGCCTCTATAGCTGACGCCATTGTATTAGCTGTGTACATACCCCCACACGCACCAGCTCCTGGACAAGCGTTTTTTATTATGTTTTTGTATTCGGAGTCATCAATTTTTCCTGCAACCTTTTCACCCCAGGCTTCGAATGCAGATACAACATCGAGCTCTTTATTGTTATGACATCCTGCTGCAATAGTTCCTCCATACATCAATATAGAAGGTCTATTCAAACGTAACATAGCCATAAGTGCTCCAGGCATATTTTTATCACACCCTACAATGGTAACTACACCGTCATAAGACATCCCCTGTACCACTGTCTCAATAGAATCTGCAATAATATCTCTTGAAGGTAAGGAATATCGCATACCAGAAGTTCCCATAGATATTCCATCACTAACACCTATTGTATTAAAAATTAGACCAACCAAAGATTGTGAATTAATACCAGTTTTTATTTTTTGGGCAAGTCCATTCAAATGCATATTACATGGATTACCTTCATAGCCTGTAGACGCAATACCAATTAGAGGTTTTTGGAAATCATCATCCGACAGACCAATTGCGTGTAACATCGCCTGTGCTGCTGGCTGGGTAGGGTCCTGTGTGACTGCTTGACTATATTTATTAAGTTTCATGAACGTTAATATACAAACGAAATTATATTTTGTGATTGTCGTTTATTTAATTTGTTTTAACCTCGTCTTATACTCAAAGGTGCATTATAATTTATAACTAATTGATATACAATATTTTTACATATTTTTTTTTACATATTCAACTAGTTAAAAAAATACGCTCTTTTTTTCTACTATATTTGATTGAATTTGATAATTTAAGTTTATGGATTCCCTAAAAATTGCAGAAATAAAAAGGGCACATCAGGAGTTTTTCAAAACAAATAAAAATCAAAAGATCAAATCTCGTATTAATTATCTCAAAAAATTAAAACGAGTGATAGATGGAAATGAAAATTTAATTTTCAAGGCTTTACATAAGGATTTAAAAAAACCAATTTTTGAGTCATTTGCGAGTGAAATACTTATGATTCAAAAAGAAATTGACTTTTTCACAAAAAATCTAAAAGCTTTATCTGCTCCAGTAAAGGTATCTGGAAGCCTTATCAATTTTCCATCCCAAGACTATATTATTTCCGAACCATATGGAAATATTTTAATGATATCACCCTGGAACTATCCATTTCAATTAGCTTTGGTACCTTTAATAGGTGCTATCGCAGCTGGAAATACAGTTATTCTAAAACCATCAGAGTCTGCTCCTCACACATCTAAAATTTTAAAAGATTTGCTTTCAAAAGTTTTTCCTAGAGGAATGGTATCTGTTGTTGAGGGAGATGCAAAAGTTGCACAAAAGTTACTTAAAGAACAATGGGATTACATCTTTTTTACTGGAAGCACAGTTGTAGGTAAAATTGTTGCAAGAGCAGCTGCAAACTTTTTGACTCCTATAACCCTTGAACTTGGGGGAAAAAGTCCCTGTATAGTTGACGGAACAACACCTCTAAAAAAAACAGCAAGGAGGATTGTTTGGGGAAAATTTTTGAACTGTGGTCAAACGTGTATTGCACCCGATTATATTTTAGTAAAATCAGAAACAAAGGAATCACTTGTAAAATCAATAATCATTGAAATTGAAAATGCTTTTGGATCAAATGTTAAAAATTCAAAAGATTATGGAAGAATAATTCACAAAAAACATTTCGAAAAATTGGAAAATGATCTTAAGGGTCAAAGTATTTTATATGGAGGAATCAGAAATAAAAATGAATTATTTTTTGGACCTACTATTGTCGATAATCCAAAAATTAATAGCTTATTAATCAAAGAAGAAATTTTTGGTCCAATTTTACCAATTTTGAATTATAATAATTTAGAGGACTTAGACTCAGTTTTGTCATTATTGAAAAATCCTTTAGCATTTTATGTATTCAGTAATAATGAAAAGTTTATTGCCCAACTTATTAGAGATTATTCTTTTGGAGGTGCAGTAATCAATGATTCACTGATTCATTTTACAAATCAAAAACTACCATTTGGAGGAATTGGAAATAGTGGAATAGGTTCTTATCACGCCGAACATAGTTTTAAATTATTTAGTCACAAAAAATCAATTGTAAAAAGACCATTTTGGTTTGACCTTCCTCAACGTTATCCACCATACCCAAAATCTTTAGGGATTATTAAAAGAATTCTAAAGCAAATTTAATTATGAAAGAAAAATCTGTTAGTGAAGCAATAAAATTTAGAAGATCAGTAAGGATTTACAATCCAAAAAAAAGTATAAATTCAAATCTCGTAAAAAGATGTATTGAGCAAGCACTTCTCTCTCCATCAAGCAGTAATCTACAACTATGGGAATTTTATCATATTAAGTCAGAAAATTTTTTGAAAAATGTGGTGAGAGTGTGTTTTAATCAACCTGCAGCCAAAACTGCTCAGGAGTTAGTTATCCCAGTTGTTCGTTTGGACTTGTGGCCAGAGAGAATTAATTCAAATGTTAATTTTATCAAGAGTTCTAACAAAGGAAAAGACAAAGAAAAAATTAAGGGCGCCATTGATTACTATCAAAAAGCTATACCAAAGTTATATAGAGGAAGTAAAGGTTTTAAAAGTTTTTTCAATCACATAAAAACCTATTATCGAGGTTTAAAAAAAGTAACCTACCGTGAAGTAAGAAGAAATGATATAAGAATTATAGGGCATAAAAGTACTGCGCTTGCAGCTCAAAGTTTTATGATAAGCATGGCGGCTTTGGGATATGACACTTGCCCAATGGAAGGTTTTGATTCAGTTAGGTTAAAATCATTACTCAAATTACCTAAAAGTGCAGAAATTAGTATGGTTATTGGCTGTGGGGTAAGAGAAGAAGATGGTTTATATGGTGAAAGGTTTCGTCTTCCTTTAAAAGAAGTTTATTTTTCAAAGTAGGAGTACTTTTTTATTCTGTGTTTTAAATAAACTAAAATATTAAGTCAACATAGGATTAATTGCTGAAATTTAAATACTTCACTTTGGGGATTATCTTTGACTGATTTTCCAAACCAATCTCAAGCCATTTATAGAAAGTTTTGGAGTCTACATATTGAATTGGTGTGTTTAATAAAGTGCCATCAGGATTCATAAGTATGTAAAAAGGTTGTGAAGCAGTCTTAAAGTTTATTGCTTGAAAAGTAGCCCACTTTTTACCTACAGTATTTATTTTTCTAATAGACCCGTTAGGGTATTGATAGTCAAATTGGTCAGAAATATCTAATTTTTTTCTATCATCAACATAAAGTGAGATAATTATAAAATTATCTTTTAGTAAAGAATAAACTCTAGGTTCTGACCAAACATTTTCCTCCATTTTCCTGCAATTTACGCATGCCCAGCCAGTAAAGTCTAATAGAATTAGCTTATTGAAATCAAATGCCTTTTCTCTTCCAGTTTCAAAGTCCTTATAACATTCTAAGCCTAAAGGGCAGTCAGATTCATCGGTCTGAAAACTGTAAAACACTGGTGGTGGAAAACCACTCAAAAATTTAAGGGTATTATCCTTTGAGAAAAGACCAACTAAAAGATACATTGTAAATGCAAAAGAAAGTGAACTAAAAAAATATCTAAATTTTGATATGCTTTCTTTTTTCTGGTTGGGAAATTTTATAAACCCCAGAAGGTACAAGGTTAGCATAAAGGTCAAAATAATCCATAAGCCTAAAAATATCTCTCTTTTCAGTATGCCCCACCCAGCAACTAAGTCCGCATTTGAAAGAAATTTTAATGCTAAGGCTAATTCTAAAAAACCTAAAATTACCTTTACTGAATTCATCCAACTCCCTGATTTTGGGAACTTTTTAAGTGAATTGGGAAAAATTGCTAATAATCCAAAAGGTAGTCCTAATGCCAATCCAAAACCTAGCATACCAATAGATAATTGTAAAGCTCCCCCTTCGGATGTAAGTGAACCTACCAGTAAAGAACCTAAAATAGGCCCTGTACATGAAAAAGAAACTATTGCCAATGTCAATGCCATAAAAAAGATACCAATAAAAGTATTCAATGACGAAGAGTTATCTGTACGCATACTCCAAGATGTCGGAAGAGTCAATTCGTAAAACCCAAAAAAAGAAAAAGCAAAAATTATAAACACAACAAAAAAGATTAGGTTTAAGAAAATATTTGTAGCAATAGTATTTAGAAATTCAGGATTAAGTGAATCAATAAAATGGAACGGAAGACTAAGAATCAAATAAATTAATACAATGAAAATAGCATATACTGAAGCATTAATAAGCCCACGTGAATTCGAACTTGATTGCTTTAAAAAATATGAAACCGTTAAAGGAATCATTGGAAAAACACAAGGTGTCAGTAGAGCCAAAAAACCACCCAAAAAACCTAAAAGAAAAATATTAAAATAAGAATATATTCCCTCTTCTACTTTAGGACCGCTTAAAAAAGCTTTTTCTTTTAGTTCAAGTCTCAATGCATCTGAACGAATTTTACTTTCATCATCGACTATTTCGAATAAGGATTGTTTGAGCCCATCTAAATTGATTTTAAAGTTTTCTGTTCTAAAAATGCACAATTTATCATCGCATGCTTGATAATTTAATTCAATATTGATTGGCTCTAGACTGGAACTAAGCCTTTGAACTTTTTGAGAAAATAATGCATTTGATTCAAAGTAAGCAAGCTCCATTTGGAAATAATTATCATATGATATTATGGGCTTACTTTCTTGAACATTTCTAATGATTTTGTATGAAGGATTTTTATTAAAAATAAATTCCGTAGGAACAGCTCCGCTAGGATTAGAAAATTGAGAATATAGGTGCCACTCTCCTGATATTTTTGCTTGAAAATATATAGTATAAATACTATCATTTTCTTTTTTTACAGAGGTTTCCCATTTTACAGGTTCTATTATCTGAGCATTAATAGTCGTGCAGTATAGTATGAACAAGATCAATTTTCTCATCTCAAATCGCGCATTAGTAATTTATTTTTTGTGTTTGGCCTTGCTAAAAATCTATTATCACAACGTTTTCCAATTATCCATACAATTTCACCATTAGAACATAGTAACCATTGTTCCTCTTTGTCCAAAAGTGAATATTTTTCATCTTTGAAAAATTTACTAAGTAATTTTTTTCCCTTCATCCCAGAAGGATAAAAGTAATCGCCATTTTTATATTTCCTTAGAGATATTGGACTTTTCAAAGTTTCTCGATCTAAAAATACCTCATTGTTTTTATGTGCTTTTGTTTCAAGATTTGGAATATATTCCCATTTAATAGGAATTGGTAGTTTTAAATTTTTCTTATCAAGATCAATTACGATTTCATTAATTTCTTTTTTTAACAAGGCGGATAATATCAAATATTTTCTGTCACGAATTAAACGATATTTTTTACTAAGAATTAGCTTTCCGGGTGAAGAAAATACTAATTTTTCTACTTCCTTAGAATTAAATCCCTTAGGGGAAAAAAAATGGTGTAGACTGAAACTTAATGGTTTTATTTTTTTTAAAGATTCAATCTCTATGTATATATGTTTGTTTTTTTCAATAAAAAGTTCCTTTTTAAGCTTATCAAATTGATGCGAAATAAATTCTTGAGCATCTTTAAGATGTGCTAATGTCTTTTTGAAATTTTCGAGAGTTTTTGGTTTATGATTCTCAAAAGGTTTTACAACCTGATGTCTAATTATATTACGAAAATAATCTTTGCTAGTATTTGATGAGTCCTCCCGCCATTCCAAATTATTTTTTTTTGCATAATCAAGAATTTGCATTTTTGTTACGTTAAGTAAGGGCCTAAGTAGTTTGTTTGATTCAGGAATTCCTACCAAACCAAAAATACCTGACGACCTTGATACATTTATTAAAAAAGTTTCAAACTGATCATTTAAATGATGTGCCGTTACTAAATAATCAAAACCTTTATTGGTAGTGAGGTGATTAAACCATTTATATCTTAAATCTCGGGCCGATTCTTGAATCCCTTTTTTATTTTTTAGCTTATAATCTATCAAATTAAATAACTTGTAGTAAAATTTAATTCTATTTTTTTTGCACCACTTTTTTACAAATAACAAATCATTATCACTTTCTTCACCTCTTAATTGAAAATTGCAATGTGCCACGGAAAATTTAATTTTACTACGAATTAAAATATCACCAAGGACACAACTATCCACACCGCCACTATGAGCTAAAAGAATAATTTTATTGGTAAGCTTTTTAAGATCTAAATTAATCTCAGACATACATTTTTCAAACTAAATGCAAATTTAAGAATTAGCGTAATTTCTTTTCAAATTTTGAGAAAAGAGATTTTTTTTTTTGTTTTCTCAGATTTTTACATGAATTTTGCATAGTCATGTTAGAAAATAAATTTTTTAGTTTAATTACATTTTCAACGATAACCAATACATTTCGCTTGCGTTATCGCCCCATTGGGGTGTAACCTTTTTTGGAGTATGGTAAGCCCTTCTCCCCTTTATCTCATTTTACATTTCACTTAAATATTTATGAAAATTTTACACGCAAAAGCGGAACACATTATATATTCTAAAGAAATAAGTCTTTGCATAGACGAATCAGCGAAGGTTAGGGGTACTGGTATTGCCCGAAGGACACCTGAATATATTGCTAAAAAAATTGAAAATAGAAATGCTGTTATAGCTCTAGATTTAGAAAAATTTGCAGGTTTTTGTTATATAGAAATTTGGGGTCATGGAAAATATGTTGCACATTCCGGACTAATAGTTGCTCCAAATTACAGAGGAAAAGGACTAGCAAGAAAAATAAAAAAACAGGTTTTTGAACTTTCTCTCAAAAAATATCCAAAAGCTAAAGTCTTCGGAATTACTACAGGTATGCCTGTAATGAAAATAAATTATGACCTTGGCTATAAGCCAGTCCACTTTTCAGAATTAACAGATGATCCAGAATTTTGGAAAGGATGTCAAACTTGTAAAAATTATGACATCTTGACAAGGACAGAAAGACAAATGTGTTTGTGTACAGGAATGCTGTACGATCCGGAACAAAATAAAAGAAAGACTAACCATAATGAAAGTATTAGATCAAATTTATTTTACAAAAAAAAAATAAAATGGAACAGGAAAAAGTAGTTTTAGCTTATAGTGGTGGATTAGATACATCATATTGTCTTAAGAAATTATCTCAAGAAAACTATGAAGTGCATGCAGTTTGCATAAATACAGGAGGATTTTCAGATAATGATATCAAATCAATGAAGAAAAGAGCTTATAAAACAGGTGCTTATAAGTATAAAAACGTAGACGGTTTAGAAACTTTTTATAACAAAATTGTTAAATATTTAATTTTTGGAAATGTGCTTAAAAATAATACCTACCCTTTATCTGTAAGTGCTGAAAGAATCATTCAGGCTGTTGAAATAGTTTCCTATTCTAAATCAATAAATGCAAAATATATAGCCCATGGTAGTACAGGAGCAGGTAACGATCAAGTTCGTTTTGATATGATCTTTCAAATTTTAGCTCCAGAAATTGAAATTATTTCACTAATTAGAGATCAAAACCTCTCAAGAGAAAGTGAGATTAAATATTTAAATTCACATGGGATAAATATATCTTGGGAGAAAGCTAAATACTCAATTAATACGGGACTATGGGGTATAAGCATAGGTGGTGCTGAAACATTAAACTCTCGGGATCCTTTACCCGAGTCAGCCTACCCAAGTAAAGTGATTAAATCTGAATCAGAAGAATTACAAATAGAATTTAAAACTGGTGAACTATTTTCTATTAATGGAAAAAAAGGTAAACCATTCGAGTTAATTCAAAGATTACAAATTTTAGCAAGAGATTTTGGAATAGGCCGTGATATTCATGTTGGTGATACTATCATTGGAATAAAGGGAAGAGTTGGATTTGAGGCTGCAGCTCCAATTATAATCATTAAGGCACACCATCTTTTAGAAAAACACACTTTGAGTAAATGGCAACTTTTTCAAAAAGAACAACTAAGTAATTTTTATGGAATGCAACTACACGAAGGACATTATTTAGATCCTGTTATGAGAGATTTAGAGGCATTTATGGAAAGTAGTCAGAAAAAAGTTAGCGGTAAGGTATATCTCAAATTACATCCCTACAGGTATGAACTTGAGGGAATTGATTCTCCACACGATTTAATGTTAACAAAATTAGGTAAATATGGAGAAATTAATGAAGGTTGGACAGCTGATGAAGCAAAAGGATTTATCAAATTAACCGGAAATTCGTCAAAAATATATCACTATTTAAATAAAAAAGATGATTAGAGTAGGAGTTGTTGGTGGTTCTGGTTATACAGGTGGAGAGCTTATTAGATTAATTCTTCAACATCCCTCTATGGAATTAGATTTTGTCTATAGCAGGTCTAAAGAGGGTGAAAAAATTTCGACCTGCCATGCTGATTTATTGGGTCAAACAAAAATAAGATTTACAAAAAAAATTAATAAAAATATTGATGTTGTCTACTTGTGTTTAGGTCATGGTAACTCATTAGAGTTTTTGAAAAATAACAATTTCTCCAAAAAAACATTGATAGTTGATTTAGGTAACGATTTTAGATTAAAAAGGGATAGTAGTTTTAATGGACGAAATTTTGTTTACGGTCTTCCTGAACTACAAAGAGAAAAAATTAAATCCTCAGATTCTATAGCAAACCCAGGCTGTTTTGCCACAGCTATTCAATTATCTATTTTACCTCTTGCACTAAATAATAATTTAAAAAATACTTTACATATTAATGCTACAACCGGGAGTACAGGTGCAGGAATTAGCCTTAATCCAACATCCCACTTTAGTTGGAGAAATAATAACTTTTCATGGTATAAGCCTTTTAAACATCAGCACATAAATGAAATATATCAAAGTGTAAATCAATTAGGCAGTAACCCAAAAATTAATTTTCTTCCTAATCGTGGAAATTTTACAAGAGGAATTTTTTCAACTTGTTATACTGAATATAATGGGAGCCTTAGTGATGTCAAAAAGATTTATAAAAGCTTTTACAAGGAGCATCCATTTACATTAATCTCTGAAAATGAAATTAGTTTAAAATCTGTAATTAATAGCAACTACTGTTTTTTGCATTTATACAAACACGAAAATATATTATTAATCACTAGTATTCTTGACAATCTAATCAAAGGAGCCGCAGGTCAAGCGATTCAAAATACAAATATTATTATGGGCTGGGAAGAAGATGCGGGACTTCAACTAAAGGCCTCAACTTTTTAAAATAAAAAAATGAAAATAGCTGTCATTGGAACTGGAAATTTGGGCCTAAGTATCGCAAAGGGTTTGATAATTAATAACACTCACACAACTTTATATTTAACAAAAAGGAATTTAGATTCAATTGAATCTATGAAAGAATATAAAAATGTTTTTATCACAAAAGATAATAATGAGGCAGTTAAAAATTCGGATATTTTAATTTTAGCCGTTCAGCCCAACCAGTTAGACAATCTTCTGGAAAATATTAGTCCAGATCTGAAGGAAAATCATATAGTTGTATCAACAGTTACAGGATATACTCTTAAACGTGTAGAAGAAATTATCGGAAACAAATTACCAATTATAAGATCAATGCCTAATACGGCTATATCTGTAAGAAAATCTATGACATGCCTTTGTAGTAATATAAAAGGGAAAAAGGTTTTAGCTATTGCAGAAGCTATATTTAATGGCTTAGGAACAACTTTAATTATTGAGGAAAGCCATATGCAAGCTGCTACGGTTTTATGTGCAAGTGGAATCGCTTTCTGGATGAGATTAATTAGAGCTACCACACAAGGTGGTGTTCAATTAGGTTTTGATGCAGATATAGCATTAAAAATGTCGATGCAAACTGCTATGGGTGCATCAAGTCTTCTTATTGAAACAGGGACCCACCCTGAAGAAGAGATAGATAGAGTAACAACACCAAGGGGTTGTACAATTACGGGTTTAAATGAAATGGAGCATCAAGGATTGAGCTCATCACTTATTAGAGGTCTTAATGCATCTTTTGATAAAATAAATGAAATCGCTAAACAATAATAAATCCAATATAAATGAATTTATTTGACGTATATCCACTTTATGATGTAAAACCTAGCAGTGCAAAAGATGTCTATGTCTATGACAACCAAGGTGAGAAATATTTAGATCTATACGGCGGTCATGCTGTTATATCTATTGGTCATAGTCACCCTCATTATGTTAAACAAATAAAAGATCAATTGGATCAAATTGCATTTTATTCTAATGCAATTCAAAATCCACTTCAAAAAAGATTGGCAGATGCAATAGGTGAACATTCTTCACTTGACAATTATGAACTTTTCTTATGCAATAGTGGTGCAGAAGCAATTGAAAACGCTTTAAAACTAGCTTCATTTCATACACAAAAAAGAAGGATAGTTGCATTTAAAAATTCATTTCATGGAAGAACCTCTGCAGCCGTTGCAGCTACAGACAACGCAAAAATTACTGCCCCATTAAATGAACAACAGGTGGTTACTTTTTTACCATTTAATGATCTTATAGCTTTAGAGGTTGAGCTTGCTAAAGGGGATGTTTGTGCAGTAATTTTTGAAGCAATTCAGGGAGTGGGTGGATTGGATGAACCAAATGAAAAATTTGTTTATAGGATGGAAAAACTTTGTGAGAAATACCATAGCTCTCTGGTGGCTGATGAAGTCCAATCTGGTTTTGGAAGATCAGGAACTTTTTTTGCTTTTCAAAAGTTCAAAATAAATCCTGACATCATTACAATGGCCAAAGGTATGGGAAATGGTTTTCCAATTGGTGGGATTTTAGTTAATCCAAAAATAAAGGCAACTCACGGTCTTCTTGGAACTACATTTGGGGGAAACCATCTTGCGTGTAGAGCATCACTTGCAGTTTTAGATATCATAAAAAAAAGATAATCTACAGGAAAAAACTAAATCTCTTGAAAAGTATTTTAAAAATAAAGCATCTTCGATAAAGAAAATAAAGAAAATTAAAGGAAGGGGATTGATGTTAGGTTTAGAATTTGATTTTGAAGTGTCTTCATTGAGAAAGAAATTAATTTATGATTATAAAATTTTTACGGGAGGAAGTAGTAATAAAAATCTTATAAGAATATTACCGCCTCTTACAATACAAGAAAAACATTTTGAATATTTTTTCAAGTCTCTTGAAAAGGAAATGGAAAAAAACTATAATTAAATGGAACAATTTCTAACTCTTAACGATCTGCCTAGCCTGAGTGAGGCTGTAAATGAGGCCATTGAACTAAAAAAAAATCCATTTGCATTTAAATCAATTGGAAATCAAAAAAATTTAGGTATGCTTTTTTTTAATCCAAGTCTAAGAACACGTCTCAGTTCGCAAAAAGCAGCACAACTTTTGGGATTAAAAACAATGGTAATGAATTTTTCAAATGAAGCATGGGCATTAGAATTTGAGGATGGTACTCAAATGAGTGGTTTGCGCTCTGAGCACATAAAAGAAGCTGCAGCTGTTGTTTCACAATATTGCGATATTGTCGCAATTAGAGCTTTTGCAAGTTTAAATAGCAAAGAAAATGATGAGAAAGAAATTGTTCTAAAAAGTTTTAAAAAATATACGAGTATACCAGTAATTAATATGGAAAGTGCTACTGCACATCCACTTCAAGCTTTAGCAGATGCAATCACAATTAAAGAAAAGAATAAAGTAAAACGTCCAAAAATTGTTCTTACATGGGCTCCTCATCCAAAAGCATTACCGCATGCAGTTGGAAATTCATTTGTTAGGATGGCAAATAAAATAGATTGTGATTTAGTTATTGCTCAACCTAAAGGCTATGAGTTAAATCCCTTAATTGTGGGCGATAATACTATAGTTTACAATCAGGAACAAGCGTTAGAAGGTGCCGATTTTGTCTATGTTAAAAATTGGTGCTCATACTCGGATTATGGAAAAATTTTAAAAACTGACGACACCTGGATGATAACTGCAAAAAAAATGAAACTTACCAATAATGCAAAATTTATGCACTGTTTACCAATTAGAAGAAATATAGTCGCATCAGATGAAGTTTTGGATAGTAATAATTCATTAATTATTGAACAGGCGAATAATAGGACATATTCTGCTCAATTAGTATTAAAAAAAATACTAGAAAATGGATAAATTACATATTGTCAAAATTGGTGGAAAAGTAATTGAAAACAAGGATTCTTTAATATCATTTTTAGAGGATTTTGCTAGCCTAGAAGAATCAAAAATTTTAATCCATGGCGGCGGTAATGAAGCTAAAAAATAAAAAAGGGATTCAAGAATCGGCCCGAGATTTAAGATATAAATGGTTTAATC
>QFDA01000028.1 GCA_003130815.1 Bacteroidetes bacterium SCGC AAA795-G10
TACAAGTGTAAAAATTGCATAAGTTTCAAACTTAGTTCGACCGGCTATCGCTCCTGAAACTATGGTTGCAGCTGTAGCAGCAAACATAGTTTGGAAAAATAAATCTGCTCCTTCTCCTTGAAATAATCCTCCCCAGAAAAAGTATCCATTAGAGGTATCACCATACATAAGTGAGTAACCAACTAACCAGTAAGTAATTGACCCTACACTTATATCAAGCAAGTTTTTCATTGCTATATTAATTGCATTTTTGGGTCTTGTCATACCCGCCTCAACCAGAGTAAATCCAGCTTGCATAAAGAAAACTAGTATTCCGGATAATAACATCCATAACATACCCATGTCTCCTTCAATTGCAGCTGTATCCTGAATCAAAAGGGGTAAATTTGTAAGTAAAGTATTTAACATGTTTTAAAATTTAAAGTTAGAAGCTATATATCATAGCAAATACAAATGATGATAAACTATCAGACATCTCAGTAGGAGAAATGGCAAAAATTTCAGAAGAACAAGAGTCTATTCTAAATTCAGGTTTGAAAATGAAATTCCCCGAAGTAAAGCTTCCAGTTAACGTAACTGAAAAGTTATCTGCGTCGCCATCACCAACAAGAGCTCCAAAACCATCTGTTTCAGAAAAGAATTCACCTCTTAATCCTATTGCAAAACTATCACTAGCGGAAAGTTGAGGATAAACAGCTACCCCTGCGAAACCAGTATCACCTTCCAAGGATGCTGTAGTAGCATTTATTCCTAAAAAGAAGCTATCTGATAAGTCAATACCACCTGTAAAGTCGATTTGTGAATATCCATCACCACCTAAATAGTTTACATACTGACCATAAAGTCCTAGTTGAGCACCAAAGGCGGTGTAACGGTCATAATTAGCCTCAGTTTGATCAGTCTGGTTGAATACACCAAGCATAATTGAAACATCATCAGAAACACTAAAATCTAATTTTGCACCAGTATGTGAGAAAGGGCCATAAGAAAACATGTAAGATGTTGAATAGTTAAAATTAGCTACAGGTGAAATTACTTCATAACCCAAAAAAGTATTAAAGTTACCAAGTGTAAAGGTTATATTATCAGAGAGATTATAATAGGCATACAGCTGGTTTACTAATTCTGAGGAATTACCAACAGAACCGAAAACAGCATCAGAACCTCTAGGTCCGAAAACAACATCAGCTACAAATCCTGATTTTTCGCCCTCATAAGAAACAATGAAATTAGCCATACCTAGTGCAAATCCATTAAGATTGGCGAAAGATGTTCCAGGTGCTACAGGGTCCTCTGAGAAACTTGTCCTAAAGTAAGTATCTACACTACCGCTAAAACTAAATGTTGGCTCTTCAGCAGTATCGTCATCTTGAGCAATAACAGTTGTTGTATTAAAACTTAACAATGCTATAAAGCAAGAGATTAAAAAGTTTTGTCTGTTTTTCATAATAATTAAATTGATTTTAAATTGAGAATCCAAACATATAGAAGTAAATTTTTTACCCCAAGGAAAAAAGGTTGATGTTTTTCATTTTTGTGTAATCGAAATTTTAAGCCATAAATTATTAAAGGCTGTAAAATAATTTACTGCTTTTTTAAGATATCCTTAAAAAAATATAAAATCATTATGGAGTTGATAATTTCGAAAAATAATAACCT
>QFDA01000029.1 GCA_003130815.1 Bacteroidetes bacterium SCGC AAA795-G10
CATGGAATCAAATGCATTTGTGTAAAAATGTTTTTGTTACGGACGGTTCATGCATGACTTCTACTTCCACTCAAAATCCTTCATTAACTTTTATGGCAATTACTGCTAGAGCTTCCAATTATGCAATTAAAGAAATTAAAAAAGGAAATATTTAAGAACAAGGCTTAATATTAAGATTTTTAGGTTATTTTGAGAATTAATTATGATAATGAAAAAAGTTGTAACCTTTGGCGAAATTATGTTGCGCTTATCCACACCAGGATTTCTTAGGTTTTCTCAAGCGAACAATTATGACGCGGTTTTTGGAGGTGGTGAATCCAACGTTGCAGTATCACTTGCTAATTATGGGATACCAGTAGATTTTGTAACTAGACTTCCAAATAACGAAATTGGTGACTCTGCTCTAATGGAAATAAGAAAGCACAATGTTGGGACTCAATTTGTTGTCCGTGGTGGTGAGAGATTAGGAATTTATTTTTTAGAGACAGGAGCAGTGAACAGATCAAGTAAAGTAATATATGACAGGGCGCACTCTTCAATGTATAATATTCAAAAAGGGATGATTGATTGGGAATCTATTTTTGAAGATGCTCAATGGTTTCATTGGACTGGAATTACTCCTGCAATATCAAAAAATGCTGCGGAAGTTTGTTTGGAAGCATTAGAGATAGCAGAAAAAATGGGAATAACAATTTCTGTTGATTTAAATTACAGATCAAAATTATGGAATTATACAGACGAAAGAGAAAAAATTATGACAGAGCTTGTTAGCTATTGTGATATAATTTTAGGAAACGAAGAGGATTCTGAGATGCATTTTGGAATAAAGCCTGAAGGATTAAATGTTGTAAAACAGGGAGATAAAGTAAATGCTGATAAATTTCTTTCAGTATGTCAACAAATTAAGGATAAATTTCCACGAGCAAAAAAAGTTATAATAACCTTACGAGGTTCAATATCGGCATCTCATAATAAATGGTCAGGTATTTTATATGATGGCAAGTCTTTATTTAAAAGTAAAGAATATGAAATAACCCATATAGTTGATAGAGTGGGGGGTGGAGATTCTTTCATGGGAGCCTTAATTTATGGTTTTATTACTTATCCTGATGATAACCAAAAAGCTATTGATTACGCAGCAGCAGCATCCTGCCTAAAACATACAATTAAAGGAGATTTTAATTTAGTTTCGATACAAGAAATTGAAAAATTAATAAGTGGAGATGCGTCTGGTAGAGTTTCAAGATAATATAAAATTATGGCACAATATTCAAGAATACAAGTAATTAACAAAATGATGGAATTAAGGATGGTTCCCTTATTTTATCATTCTGATTTTCAAGTTGCAAAAAATGTTTTACAAGCTTGTTACAATGGTGGTGCTCGTTTGATAGAATTTACAAATAGAGGTGATTTTGCAGTAGAAGTTTTTTCTAAACTGATAAAATTTGCTTCTAAAGAGTTACCAGGAATGATTGTTGGAATAGGTTCTGTTACTGACTCGGCAGCAGCTTCTCAGTATATGCTTCTAGGGGCTAACTTTGTAGTAACACCTGTTTTAAGAGAAGATATTGCAGTTGTATGTAATCGAAGAAAAGTTCTTTGGATTCCAGGTTGTGGCTCAC
>QFDA01000030.1 GCA_003130815.1 Bacteroidetes bacterium SCGC AAA795-G10
ATTATACCCACAAATAAAGATATCAAGAAATAATTTTTCTTCAGGGATCAATCCAATTAAATATCATAAAAGATTTGAGATTTTATCTATGCTGAAATTCCAAGACAAAATCGCTTTGATTACAGGTAGTGGGACTGGAATAGGTTTAGCCATTGCTAAAAAATTTGTTGAAAATGGTGCAAGTGTAATTATTCTTGGAAGAAGAGAAGGTCCATTAAAAGATGCATCAGCACAACTAGAACAACGTATTCCACAAGGGAGTGGAGCAAAAATTACAATTTTTTCTGGAGTGGATGTTGCTGATGAGACTGCAATTAACAACATGTTTGATTCACTAAAAAATGACAACATAACAGTAGATTACATAATTAACAACGCAGGGGTTTCAGGTCCTGTAACATGTTTTGCAAATGCACCACTAGATGAATTCAAAAGTACAATAGGAATTCATCTTACAGGAACTTTTTGGGGCTCAGTTCAGGCACTAAAAGTAATGAAAGAAGGAGGAAAAATCATTACAATTTCAACATTCTTTACAGAAGAGAGGCCATTAGAACAAAGACCATACAGATTCAGAAGTCCATACACTGCATCTCAAGGTGCAAAAAACAGACTAGCTGAAGCAATGTCATGGGAATTAACTGACAAAGGAATCATATCAATTGCTACAAATCCAGGTCCAGTACACTCTGATAGAATTTACAAGACAGTCTATCCAAAAGCTGCATCAGAGTTTATGAGAGTTAGTGGGTTTGAAGATCTAACTCCAATAGAAGTTGAAGAGGCAAAAGATGATTTGTTAGAATGCATACAGGCAGATGGAATAGACACAGAAGGAATTGCAAAAACAGCAGAAAAACTAGCAAACGGAAAAGATGTCACCAAATTAACTGAGACATTTACAAGATTACTAGAACAAATTCAAAAGCTTGCAGGGAAAATCCAAAACAACACATCTCATATGATTGCAAATCAAGAATTCTTATCACAATCACAAGTTGCAGAATCAGTTCTTAACTTGTGTGATGATGAAATTGCAAAAATTATAAACGGAAAAGTGATTCCAGGAGATAGGGTATTTTATCCAGTAAAATCATACATCGGAAATGTAACACCAGGTGTACATCAACCAGACTTTGGAGGAAAAGCAATTGTGTTTACAGTTGATGCAACTGACAAAGCAGATGCTGATAGAGTAGAATTTTTGGCAGGACATGTTGAGAAAAACGGAGGAAAAGTTGCTTGTTTCATTTCAGAATCAACCCCAAAAGAACTTCAAGAACAAATTAGCAGTAAATTCCATGCTCATGTTGTAGATATCAAGAATCCCGATGAGGTTGAAAAGTGGCTTAATACGGCTAAAACAAACATCGGAGACATTCTAGCAGTAATACATGTTACAGGAAAATTACCAGAGATGTCAAAATTAACAGAATTAGATAGAGCAAGTTGGGAAGCACTAACTGAGAAATTCATCTCAACTCCAGCAACAGTAGCACAAAGAACACTAGAGCAGTTTGTACCAGGTGGAAGTAAGGATCCACGTCTTTTCAAAGATGCTAAAGGGAAAATAATGATAATTG
>QFDA01000031.1 GCA_003130815.1 Bacteroidetes bacterium SCGC AAA795-G10
TATTGTAAGTAGCGTTTCTTAAATCCTTAAGAATACCATTTTTTAAAAATGTTATAAAAAATAATGCTAAATAATTGCAAATATTTTTTAGTAGAAAAAGCATAATGACTAAGCTTATACTAAATACTAAAGTTGATTCAACATCATCTTCAAGTCTTTTTGATAAATAGTTCTTAAGGCTTTCCTTTACATAAATCGGAATGTTCATTATACCTTTATATTCCGCCTCAACAAAATCATTTTTATTTGTATTGAAAAGTACTTTAAGCATCGGTATTAGTGATACGAAGGATAGTGCACTAAAAAACGCATAAAGTAGATTAAAAAAAATATTTAAAAATGCAAAAGTTTTATAAGGGTAACCAAAACGAAGTATTTTAATTAAAGATGTAAACATTAAGGGATTATGTCATTTAATAGTAAATCAATCTTTTTGTTAAGTATTTGTTGTTGTTTTTCCCATGTAACGTTTGGTTTATAGTTGTCACAAACTGAAAAATAAAATTTTATCTTTGGTTCTGTACCACTTGGTCTTAGCCCAATTCTACTTTTATCTTCTAAAATGAATATTAAAACATCTGACTTTGGAAGAGAAATACTCTCTTTTTTACCACTTTTCAAATCTAATATGGTTCTTTGAAAATAATCTTCAACTATAATTGTATTAATTCCAGCTATTTGCAGAGGTGGATTTTTTCTGAATTTAGCCATTATGCTTTTTATTTCTTCTAAACCCTCCTTACCTTCCTTTGTTATGGATTTCAATCTTTCATTATAAATTCCATATTTTTTATAACAGTTGATTAAATATTTATAGATACTATTATTTTGTGATTTCAATTCTGATGCTAATTCACATGTAAGTAACGAGGCTGAAATAGCATCTTTATCTCGAACTTTATTTCCAACCAAAAATCCAAAACTTTCTTCTCCACCGCAAACGTATTCTAATTCAGGATGATCTTTAATAAGTTTAGCGATCCATTTAAATCCTGTTAAACAGTACATGTGTTTTATATCATATTCATTCGCTATAATTTTAATTATTGGAGAAGAAACTATAGTTGATGCAATAAAATTCTTAGAATTTAATTGTTTAATTCCCTTTTTTTTAGAAAGTAAATATTCAGTTAAAACAGTCATTATTTGGTTACCATTTAGATAATACCAATCATCGTTTGAATCACGAATAGCTATTCCCAAGCGATCTGCATCTGGGTCTGTTCCAATAACAATGTCAGCATTTTTTTTATCTGCTAGGTCTACAGCCATCTTAAGTGCTTCTTTTTCTTCCGGATTTGGAGAACTAACAGTAGAGAAATTGCCATCAGGCTTTTCTTGTTCTTTGACTATATAAATTTTTTTATAGCCTGCTTTTTTTAAAACTTGAGGAATAGCAGTTATGGATGTGCCATGAATTGGAGTGAAAACAATCTTTAGCTCATCCTGGTTTTTTTGATTCATTTGAGCCTCTTGAAGAACAATTTTGTGATATTCGTTATCAATTTCATTATCGATGTAGTTTAATAGTTTT
>QFDA01000032.1 GCA_003130815.1 Bacteroidetes bacterium SCGC AAA795-G10
ACTGGTTTATTGTTGGCATAAATTTATATTTTATTTATTTTTGATGAAATAACTGACAGGTTATTTGTGGCAGCGTTTAGCGATCAAGTCACTACATTCCAACCAAAAACATGGCCAAAATACATTAGAAATTGTATTTGTCAAACTAAAAGCAGTTAAATTTTGCCTAATTTTATTGATTAATTTGAGCTTCTGATGGTTCTGAGGTCTCTTGTTCAGTTAGGAATTTTTTATCATCATCTAGCGCTTTTCTATTCCAATTGTTCTTAATTGAACCTGTGCCAGCAGGAACTAGTCGCCCAACAATAACATTTTCTTTCAATCCAACTAATTTATCAACTTTACCTTTTATTGCAGCATCAGTTAATACCCTTGTTGTTTCTTGGAATGATGCAGCGGATATAAATGACTCTGTTTGTAGTGATGCTTTAGTAATTCCCATCAAAACTCTCTCACCAACCGCTGGTTTTTTACTTTCAGCTTTTAAATTTTCATTAATTTGTTCAAATCTAATTCTATCTATTACTTCACCAGGCAACAAGTTGCTCTCACCTGGCTCTTTAACCTCAATTTTTTTAAGCATTTGTCTTAAAATTACTTCAATATGTTTATCGTTAATTATAACTCCTTGAAGTCTATAAACATCTTGAACTTGATTAACAAAGTATTCAGTTAATTCCTCTATACCTAAAATTCTTAAAATATCATGAGGCAATGGTTGACCGTCTAATAGATATTCTCCCTTTTTAATTTTTTCACCTTGATTAAAATTAATATGTTTTCCTTTAGGAATTAAGTAACCAGAGGAATCACCATTCTCCGACTCGATTGTTACTCTTTGCTTTCCTCTTACCTCTTTTCCAAAAATTACTTTTCCATCATTTTCAGCAATTATCGCACTGTCTTTAGCTTTTCTTGCTTCAAATAATTCTGCTACTCTTGGTAAACCTCCAGTAATGTCTTTTGTTTTAGTTGTTTCTTTAGGTAATCTAGCAATAACATCTCCAGCTGAAATTTTTTGGCCATCTTTTACAGATAAAATTGAGTCCGGAACTAAATAATATCTAGCTTCATTATCATCTGCTTTTTTAATTACATTACCTTTTGCATCTCTAAGTGTAATTCTTGGTTTTAGATCGGTATTTTTAGATTGTGTTTTCCAATCAACAACTGCTTTTGTTGAAATTCCCGTAGCATCATCAACAGTTTCAGCAAGAGAAACTCCATCAATTAAATCAACATAATTAGCAATTCCATCTTTTTCTGCAATTACTGGTGTTGTGTATGGGTCCCATTCACATATCTTTGCACCTTTTTTAATTTTATCATCGTTTTGAAAAAATAGTTTCGAACCGTATGGAACTTTGTAAGAAGCAACTTGTAATCCATTTCCATCTTCTATTGAAAGCTCAGTATTTCTACCCATAACAATTTGATTTTTCTTTGAATCTTCTAATAGATTAGTATTTACAATTTTTAA
>QFDA01000033.1:0-1183 GCA_003130815.1 Bacteroidetes bacterium SCGC AAA795-G10
TTTTAAATAAGATATTTACTGTATTCTTTTGTCTTGTGAGTCCAATTTCTAGAAAAGAAAATCCAAGATGCATAAAAAAAACTAGACCAGTACAGATCATCATCCATAAGTTATTAGCTGTAAAAAGTGCAGTATTATCCATATATATTTATTAGTTTACTTTAGTGATAACCCGCCTTTTTCTCCTGTTCTTATGCGGTAAGCTTCATCAACGGGTGTAATGAAAATTTTACCGTCACCTACTTTATCGGTTGCAGCAGATTTTAGGATCGCATCGATAGTCCTATCAACAAAGTCGTCATTCACGACTATAGATAAAAATCTTCTTTGAATTTCAGATGTGCTATAACTAATCCCTCTGTATACATGGCCCTCTTTTTCATTTCCAACTCCAGTTACATCCCAATAACTGAAAAAATTTACTTCAACATTGTGTAAAGCTTCCTTTACATCTTCGAATTTTGATTTTCTAATAATTGCCTCTATTTTTTTCATTTGTTTATTTTAATGGCAAATAAACAAAATTTAAATAAACGATATAAAAAAACCTCCCAAACAATTGTTTAGGAGGTTTATTGTAAAAACTAAACTAAACTTTATTCTCTTTCTCTCTTTCCTGGGTATGCTATTTGTCCATGTTCAGAAATATCAAGTCCTCCAACTTCTTCTTCCTCAGTAACTCTTAGACCTAATGTATATTTAAGAGCAGCAAATACTATAAAGGACGTTACCATTGCCCAAACCATATATGCAATTGCTCCGATGAGTTGAGCAACAAATTGAGCTCCACCGCCACCATTGAATAGACCAATACCGTCAGCTCCGTCAACACCCCAAAGCCCAATTACAATTGTTCCCCAGAAGCCACATACTCCATGGACTGAAACCGCACCTATTGCGTCATCAACTTTTAGTTTTTTCTCGATAAGTTCGATAGAGAATACGACAATTATTCCCCCAATAAGACCAGCCATAACAGCACCGCCAGCAGTCATATTACCGCAACCTGCTGTAATACTAACCAGTCCAGCAAGCGCACCATTTAAAGTATGCGCAATATTTGGTTTTCCTAAGTAAATCCATGTCGTAAATAAACCACCTAGTGCACCTGCAGCTGCCGCTAAGTTAGTTACTAGAACAACAGTTGAAGCACCAGTTGCATCATCACCGCCCCATGCTAGTT
>QFDA01000033.1:1193-1471 GCA_003130815.1 Bacteroidetes bacterium SCGC AAA795-G10
AGTTGAGAACCACCATTAAATCCATACCATCCAAGCCAAAGAATAAATACTCCCAAAGTAGCAGATATCATATTGTGACCAGGTATTGGCATCACTTTTCCATCAACATATTTTCCAATTCTTGGTCCAACCATGTAAGCTCCAACAAGAGCTGCAAAACCCCCTACACCGTGAACAATTGAAGAACCAGCAAAGTCAATAAACCCTAACTCAGTTAACCAACCTGAACCTTGCCACTGCCATCCACCTGAAATAGGATATATAATTGCAGTCATTAC
>QFDA01000034.1 GCA_003130815.1 Bacteroidetes bacterium SCGC AAA795-G10
CCTTATATGAATCTTCTTAGGACCCGGTAGAAACGAGGATAATATCTTTGAACATAATTTAGTAAATATCTCCAAAGACGGCCTCTTTTTCTTCCAATCAATAATCTTATTTTTCTTGCTCCCCATTTTATGCTTTTACTTCCACCTCTTACAATTGGTTTAGCACCCACTGGTTCTGTACCGGTAATGATCTTAGGTTTTTGAGAAGTCTTTCCGGTCAGAAACTCAAGGGAATAAAACATACCTTCTAATCCCAAACCACAAAGCAGTCCGAATAAAACTATTCCTGACCATAGAATTCGCCCAATTCCTATCAAGATTCTCATAGTCAATCCTCCTCTCTGTCTCTTCAAATTATCAAATAATTTAATTGTTTATGTTCTATAAAGGAAAGATTACTTTCCTCAGGTAGGCAGAAAGCAAGGGAGAGAGCCACACCCTCTTTTCTCACTTTCTGCCTGCCTCAAGAAAGAAATGTTAGAGGAGGCTCTTAAGTTTTGGCAAGGAACCTTCTCTCTAAATAGGAGGTTAATCAATAATCTAAATCTCTGAAATTAAAGTTATAAGTTGGTGGGCAACAAAAATTCCAAACCCAAAACTCATAATCCATAATGTCACTACTGAATTTTCCTTTAATGCTTCTCTTGCTTTTAAATCAATGAGAAACTCTCTGATTCCTACACTCACCAAAATAGTTACTATCCATAAGACTAAAAGCGCTACTACATTGACAGGAACTCCAATTGCTAAAGCTGAACTTAATACTGCTCCTGGAATTAAAAATACAAGAAAAGCAGCTAGAATTCCACTAATTATAGTTGAAGTTAAAACCATTTTTTAACACCTCCTCTTCTTTCCTTTCTGGAAACTTAACTATTAACCCAATCATTCTTATTACCTCCCATTTTTAATTTATAAATAACTTCCGAGCTTCCAGCCCAGAGATCGGAGGGATAACTACTCCAGAACTTTTTTGTTACCCCTCCAGTCTCTAAGTTAGAATGAAGAGGGTTAGCTTTTCTTATCTTTAACTTTTTAACTTGCTAACCCCCTCCTTAAATTAAGATTCATTGATTAGATTTCTTGTCTTTACTGGTAGATTTAGTACTGTGCCTCATTAACCAAATCTTAACCATTGTTCTTGTATTGGCGAGTATCCGATCAACTTCTGCAGTACTTTGGGACATACTCTGCATTTTCTCCACCTCCTATTTCATTTGTTTAAAACAACAAACTGGACCCTCAGAGAGAGCCCAGTTTGCTTTCATAATATGATGTATTTATTACTAATTTTGGCTCTCTCCTGTTATTTATTAGCTTTTAAAGTCTTAATCCTTCTTTCTTTTACACCCTTATAGTAGCATATTGCCAAAACCTTGTCAAGTGGCTAAAATTAGGGTCTATGATAAAATAAAACAACATGGATAAGAAAGTTTTATTTCTTTTATT
>QFDA01000035.1 GCA_003130815.1 Bacteroidetes bacterium SCGC AAA795-G10
TTGACCTTGTTGGTACTAAGAGTTTTGATGAGGGTATTAACAGAGTATTAAAATATTCAAATGGAAAAAAATTAAAAGCTATTTTAGGAAGAGGTTGGGACCAAAATGATTGGAGAGACAAGAATTTCCCAAATAAAACAATGCTCGATAAATTATTTCCTAATATTCCGGTCGCTCTACGAAGGATTGATGGCCATGCATTATTAGTTAATCAAAAAGCTTTAGATCTTGCAGGTATCGATAAAAATACATCAATAGCTGGAGGAACAATTGTAAAAGAAAAAGGTATGCTCACAGGAGTATTGATTGACTCACCTATGAAATTAATTAATGCTATTTTACCTGAGCCATCAATTGATACCAAAGTTAAGGCTTTAAAAGATGCTGCAGCAATAGGTTTTGAAAATGGACTTACAACAGTTTCAGTAGCTGGATTAAATAAAGAAGAAATTTACCTTATTGACAGCCTACATAATAACGGAGAGTTAGATATGAGGGTATACGCAATGATTTCAAATACAAAAGAAAACATGCAACATTTCTTATCTAGAGGTCCAATTTTAAAAAGTAAATTGACAGTGCGCTCATTTAAAGTATATGCTGATGGTGCTTTAGGATCACGAGGAGCAGCTTTAAAACACGATTATAGCGATTTAAAATTACATAAGGGTAAATTCATAACACCACAAGATTCAATTAAAAGATTAGCGATAAAATTATCTTCTACACCTTTTCAAATGAATACCCATGCTATTGGAGATGATGCAAATAGTGTAGTATTAGAGGCTTATAACGAAGCCTTGATTTCATCAGAAGATCCGAGATGGCGAGTAGAACATGCCCAAATAATAGATACGACTGATTTAAAACTCTTCAATAAAAAAATTATCCCTTCCGTTCAGCCTACACACGCTACAAGTGATATGTATTGGGCTAAAGACAGATTGGGAGAGACGAGACTCAAAGGGGCGTATGCATACAAAGCACTTTTAAAAAACTCCGGAACTATAGCCTTGGGAACGGATTTTCCTGTAGAGAAAGTTAGTCCCATTTCAACATTTTTTTTCAGCTGTTGTTAGACAAGATAAATACTCTTACCCAAAAGGAGGGTTTTTACCAGAAAATAAATTATCTCGAATGGATGCTTTGAGAGGAATGACAATTTGGGGAGCTCATGCCAATTTTGAGGATAAACAAAAAGGATCAATAGAAATAGGAAAGGTTGCCGATTTTATTATTCTAGACAGAGATATAATTACTGTTCCAACAAATAGAATTTTAAATACAAGAATAGTAGCTACAGTTCTTAACGGTAATGT
>QFDA01000005.1 GCA_003130815.1 Bacteroidetes bacterium SCGC AAA795-G10
AATTTCTATGTTGGATTTATTATAATTTTATTTTCTATTTTGTTGGATGGCCTTTTTAAAAGAAATAAAGAGACTGAAATAATTTAAATCTAATTGCGAAGAATTTTTACATTTGTTTTTTAATATCTAAGTGTATGGAATATTTAGAATTTGAATTACCAGTCAAGGAGATGCATGAGCAACTCGAAAAATGCAAGTTAATTGGATCAGAAAGTAATGTTGATGTATCTGAAACTTGTTTACAAATTGAAAAAAAACTTGAAAAAGTAAAAAAGCAAATTTACGGTAATTTGACAGCATGGCAACGAGTTCAATTATCACGTCACCCCTCTAGACCATATACTTTAGATTATATTAACTCCCTAACAAATGGAATATTTTTAGAACTTCACGGAGATAGAAATGTTGCTGATGACAAGGCCATGGTAGGCGGCCTTGGTAAAATAGATAAACAATCATTCATGTTTATTGGGACTCAAAAGGGATACAATACAAAAAACTCGGCAATACCGAAATTTTGGAATGGCAAATCCCGAAGGATATCGTAAAGCCTTAAGACTAATGAAGTCAGCTGAGAAGTTTGATATCCCCATCATCACTTTTATTGATACTCCGGGAGCTTTTCCTGGTTTAGAGGCTGAAGAAAGGGGACAAGGCGAAGCAATTGCACGAAATATATATGAAATGATGTCATTATCAGTTCCAATTTTTGTTGTTATTATCGGTGAAGGGGCATCTGGAGGTGCATTAGGTATTGGGGTGGGGGATAAAATATTTATGCTTGAGAATACTTGGTATTCGGTAATATCGCCAGAATCGTGTTCTTCTATATTATGGAGAAGTTGGGAGCATAAAGAAGAAGCTGCGGAAGCACTAAAGTTGACCTCAAAGGACATGTTGCAAAACAAGTTAATAGATAAAATCATAAAGGAACCTCTTGGTGGAGCACACTATGATAGAGAAGCAACATTTCTAAACGTAAAAAAAGAAATTCTTTCTGCATTCAAACAAGTTTCAAAAATTGAAGCAAGAACAAGAGTCGAACAGCGGCGGAATAAATTCATTGTGATGGGGGAGATTTTGGAATAATTATGGTTCTTAACAAAAACGTATAACTTATAAACAGATCTTTTCCATAGATTGGGGATAATCATTTTATGTAGGCGTTGATAAAATTATTTATTTTAGTCCAATGGAAAATAAGAAATCTGAAGGTCTAAAAAAAATTGTAGAACCTGCAGTTATAAATCTACAAAAAGGAAAAATTCCTCCTCAAGCTGTTGAATTAGAGGAGGCTGTTTTGGGGGCAATGTTGATTGATAAAAAAGGTGTAGATGAAGTGATTGATATATTGCAGCCAGATGCCTTTTATAAGAAAGCTCATCAATTCATTTTTGAGTCAATATATAGTCTTTTTCATGATTCACAACCAATTGATCTTCTTACTGTTTCTTCTGCATTAAGAAAAGAAGGAAAACTAGACCAAGTGGGAGGTGAGTTTTATTTGGTTCAATTGTCACAAAAAGTAGCCTCATCTGCTCATATAGAATTTCATGCAAGAATAATTCTACAAAAATTTATTCAGCGCAGTTTAATAAGAATTTCAAATGAAATTATAGAAACTGCATATTTAGAAAGTACTGATGTTTTTGACTTACTCGACCAAGCAGAATCAAAATTGTATGACGTAACACAAGGAAATATAAAGAAATCATCTGAAACAGCACGAAATCTTGTTTTAGAAGCAAAAAAACGTATAGAAGATATTTCCAACCGAGAGGGATTAAGTGGTATCTCAACAGGTTTTGAAAAACTTGATAAATTGACATCTGGGTGGCAATCTAGTGATTTAATAATAATAGCTGCTAGACCAGGTATGGGTAAGACAGCATTGACTCTTTCAATGGCAAGAAAAATTTCAGTTTCAAAAGGAATTCCAGTTGCATTTTTCTCTTTAGAAATGTCCTCTGTGCAACTAATTACAAGGTTGATATCAGCTGAAACTGGGCTATCGTCCGAAAAATTACGAACAGGAAAATTAATAGATCATGAATGGCAGCAATTGAACATCAAAGTAACTGATCTAGAAAAAGCTCCACTTTTTATAGATGATACTCCTTCTTTATCAATTTTTGATTTGAGGGCTAAGGCTCGACGCCTAGCTTCTCAAAATGGAATCAAACTCATCATTGTCGATTATTTACAGTTGATGACATCTGGTACAAATACTAAAGCAGGAAATAGAGAACAAGAAATTTCAATAATTTCTAGAAATTTAAAATCTCTTGCTAAAGAACTTGATATACCAGTAATAGCCTTATCACAGTTATCTAGAGCTGTGGAGACACGTGGTGGAACTAAAAGACCCATGTTATCCGATTTAAGAGAGTCTGGAGCTATAGAGCAAGATGCTGATATAGTATCATTTATATACCGTCCAGAATATTATAATATAGATGAATGGGATGATAATGAACACACCCCTTCACAGGGTCAAGCAGAATTAATTGTAGCTAAACATAGAAATGGAGGTTTGGATAATATTAGAATGAAATTTATTCCTCATCTTGGTAAATTTGAGGATCTTGAAACATTCGATAGTCCTTTCGAATTTCAATCTAAAATGAATCCCAATAGTAACGAAAGAATAGAATCTGGAAACTCAAGAGATTCAGATAATTTTGACTCAGAGTTTGATGATAATAAACCTGATAAGCTTTCACCTTTTTAAATTTTGTTTAAATATCCATTTCCAACAAATAATCAGTTTGCAAATCGTTTCCCAACAAAAAATTGTGCTGTCCAAATTTTTTAAAACCGTATTTTTTATAGAACCTTATAGCTTTAAAATTATTCTCCCACACACCCAACCAGACTTTCTTGTAGCCCATTTCTTTACCCATATTTAAAACTTTAGTTAAAAGTTTTTTTCCTAGACCCTTACCTTGAAATGCTGCGATTAAATATATTCTTTCAATTTCAAAACCATTATGTAGATACATTTTCTCCCTTTGGGAATCATTATAATTTAACTTTAAATAGCCAATAATTTTATTTTTTTGATAAATAAAGTAAAATTTAGAATTTGGATCACAAATTTCTTTTTTTAATTGTTTTATGCTGATTTTATTTTTTAGGTATAAACGAATATTTTCTCTAGTGTTTTGAGCTGCGAAGGTTTGCTTAAAAGTTTCTATTGAGATTGATCTTAAATTATTTAAATCATCAATTGATATTAATTTTAAAATAAAGGATTTTATCATTTATTTCAAGATTCCACTAATTTTTAGATCTGTTTTTAATTGTAATGGATCTTTAAAATGAATTGTTTTGATACCAAATTTATTAGCAGCTTTTATATTGCGAATATTATCATCTATGAAAATAGATTCGGTTGCTATTAAATTATATCTATTCAAAATTATTTCATAAATGTCAGAAAATGGTTTTCTGGTTTTTTCAGTACCTGATACAACTATTCCCTCAAATAAATGCAGAAAATCAAATTTTTTCAAAGCAATTGGAAAGGTTTCTGCACTCCAATTAGTTAAAGCCAAAACACGAAAATTATTTTCTCTAACAAGATTTTTTAATATTGTCACAACCTCTTTGATTTCTCCACCAATCATTTCCTCCCATTTGCCATAATACATTCTAATTTGATCTTCATATTCAGGAAATATTTTAATTCTATCTTCGGTCGCTTTGTCAAGTGGATATCCTGCATCTTGATTTTCATTCCATTCAAAAGTGCATACTTTTTCGTAAAACTCCTTTAATTTTAACTTATCACCCTTAAACACTTTTAAAAAAACATAATCAGGATTCCAATCAATGAGTACTCCTCCAAGATCAAAGATTATGTTTTTTATATCTGGAGCACTATTTTTTTTGATCATTTTGTTTTGTTGTCATTAAATAGGCCTTTAAAAAAGAATCAATTTGTCCATTCATTACAGAATCTACATCATTGACCTCATGTTGAGATCGAACATCTTTAACTAGTTTATATGGATGCATCACATAGTTTCTTATCTGTGATCCCCACTCAATTTTCTTTTTTTCAGCTTCAATCTTATCTCTTTCAGCATATTTTTTTTGAAGTTCTATCTCATATAGCTGAGAACGTAAAAGTTGCATCGCTTTATTTTTATTTTCCAGTTGTGATCTAGTTTCAGAATTTTCAATTATTATGCCACTAGTCTTATGGCGAAGTCTAACAGCTGTTTCAACTTTATTTACATTTTGCCCACCAGCACCACTAGCACGCATTGTTTCCCAGGAAATATCAGAAGGATTAATGTTAATCTGAATATTATCGTCGACTAGGGGATAAACATAAACAGATGCAAAAGATGTGTGTCTTTTCGCATTACTATCAAAGGGTGAAATACGAACTAATCTATGAACTCCATTTTCCCCTTTTAGCCAGCCAAATGCAAATTCACCCTCTATCTCCAAAGTCACAGTTTTTAATCCAGCAACATCACCAGCCTGATTATTCAGTTCTCTTATATTAAATTCTTTTTTTTCTGCCCACATTAAATACATCCGCATTAACATTTCAGCCCAGTCACAGCTTTCGGTACCGCCGGCTCCAGCAGTGATTTGTATTACAGCACTTAAATTATCACCCTCATCTGAAAGCATATTTTTAAATTCAAGATTTTCAAGTAGACCCAATGTTTCGTTATAAGTAATTAAAATTTCGTTAGGATTAGATTCACCATTTTTAGCAAATTCCAAATAAATCTCTAACTCTTCAATTTTACTTTTGAGTTCATTAAAATGAGTAACCCATTTTTTAAGGTTACGTAGTTTTTTCATGTGCTTTTCAGCTTCCTGAACGTTATTCCAGAAGTCTGGGGACAAAGATTTTTCTTCTTCGTTCTCTATTTCTATTTCTTTTGAATCAATGTCAAAGATAACGTCTTAGGGCACCAAGGCGATTGATGATATCTTTAAACTGCTCGGTAGTAATCATTTTTAAATTTAAAAAAAATATATTAAGTCATAGGTTTCAACTTTTTACTAGTATCTTACTGTATATGATGTTATTAGTTTTTAGTAATTTTATTTTTATGAAAAGTTCAATGAAAATTAAAACATTATTATGCTTTTTGTTTTTCCTGGTTTCCAGCATTAATTCAGCGCAAAATAAAGGCAAATTAAAATCAAATAAATTTTCAGAAAAAAGTTTAACTTTTTCTGGCTTTTTTGATTTCACTTATAATTATGATAAAGATCTTATCTATTTAACAGTAAATGAACTTGAAAAGGAATTCCTTTATGTTAATAGTCTTAGTTCTGGTATGGGCAACAATGATATTGGCCTTGACCGAGGTCAACTTGGGAACCAGCGTATTGTATATTTCTCGAAATTTGGTGACAAATTGATGCTTATTCAACCAAACCTCAGCTATCGTTCAACATCAGAAAATACTGAAGAAAAAAAATCTGTAAATGAGGCATTTGCAAGATCTGTCCTTTTTGGTTTTCCTATAGTTGAAATTTCTGAAAGAGGATATGTAATTGATTTAACCCCATTTTTGATGCAAGATACTCATGGTGTAGCCAATAGGCTGAGTCTTATGGGTGAAGGTGATTATGAATTAGATCCTACCCGGTCTGCAATTTCATTACCTAGAACTAAAGCTTTTCCGAAAAATATTGAATTTGACATAATGTTAACTTTTTCTGGAACACCCTCTGGCTCATTAATATCGTCTGTCACACCAACCCCAGAGGCAATCACACTGAATCAACATCATTCATTTATTTCATTACCTGATTCAAATTACAAACCACGTCAATTTGATCCTAGGTCTGGAGCAAATGCATTGACATTTTATGACTACACAACTCCTGTTAGTCAATCTACAAAAAAACAGTATCTATTAAGGCATCGTCTTATAAAGAAAAATCCATCTGCCACTTTTAGTGAACCTGTTGAACCAATTATTTATTATTTAGATAATGGAACTCCTGAGCCAGTTCGAAGTGCTCTGATAGAAGGTGGAATGTGGTGGAATCAGGCCTTCGAAAATATTGGGTTTAAAAATGCATTTCAAATAAAAATGTTACCCAAAGATGCTGATCCATTAGATGTCAGGTATAATGTAATCCAATGGGTTCATCGTTCTACAAGAGGATGGAGTTATGGTTCAAGTGTTACAGATCCAAGAACAGGTGAAATTATTAAAGGACACGTAACATTAGGGAGTCTTCGAATAAGACAGGATTTTATGATAGCCCTTGGACTTATTGAGCAACCCTTCCTAGAAGACAACAATAAAGAAAATATTGCACTTGAAATGGCATTATCTAGGATACGTCAATTATCAGCACACGAAATCGGTCATACACTAGGCTTTGCGCACAATTTTACAGCAAGTTCTAATTTAAGAAGCTCAGTCATGGATTATCCGCATCCTAATATTACATTTAGTAATGGAGAAATTTCTATATCTGAGGCATATGAAAAAGGGATAGGTGAATGGGATAAAATAAGTGTAGCTTATTCATATAGTCACTTCCCAAAAAATATTAATGAAAAAAAAGCTCTTGATTCTATTTTAAATAAAAGTACTTTGGATGGACACCGATTTATTACTGATAAAGATGCAAGACCTATTGGTGGTGCACATCCACTTGCTCATTTATGGGATAATGGTAGTAACCCGACAACAGAGCTTATACGCTTGTTAGATATTCGCAAGAAGGCCCTTGAAAACTTTTCCATAAATCATCTAAGAGATGGTGAAACTTATAGTACACTTGAAGATCGAATGGTTCCAATTTATTTGCTCCACAGATATCAAATGGAAGCGGTTGTTAAATTAATCGGAGGGGTTGATTATGATTATGCAGTAAAGGGATCGCAAAAGTATAAAGTCAAAGTTGTTGATGGCACAATACAGAGGAATGCTTTGTTGGCTTTCCAAAAAGCATTATCTCCTGAATCGTTAACTATTCCAGAAAATTTCCGTGATCTTCTTCCACCTCGTTCTTTTTTCAATCCACGAACTAGAGAAAATTTTTTATCAGATACAGGTATAACATTCGATTATCTAGGTATCGCAAATATTACAAGTGAAAATTTTATAAAAATGTTACTTCATCCTGAGCGTGCTAACCGATTAGTCACTCAATATGGTTTTGACAGTAACCAACTCTCTTTAAAAGAGACATTAAACAATTTAATTGACTCACATTTTAAGGCTGAATATAGAAATAAACATTTTCAGCAATTAAATCATATAGTCAAAAATAATATTCTTAAGTATATAATTATTTTGGGTCTTCAAAAAAATGCAAATACAATTGTAAAAGCCACTGTTTTTAATCAACTCATTAAATTAGACCGCTGGCTTGCAGCACAAAATGAATATGGTTTTTCAGAAGTATATCGTTCCCAAATTGATAAATTCTTCACCGACCCCTCTTCAATTAGATTGCCTAGCTCAAAAAAACTTCCTGACGGATCTCCAATAGGAAATTATTCATGTGATTTTTGATTTATGATTGTCAATTTAATTAGCGATACAATAACAAAGCCCTCTTTTGAAATGCTTGAAGCCATGTTTTCGGCTCCTGTAGGGGATGATGTATTCAAAGAAGATCCTTCGGTCAATAAGCTTGAACAGGAATTAGCTTCATTATTTGGAAAAGAAGCTGCACTTTTTTTTCCCTCTGGAACTATGACAAATCAAACAGCTATAAAAATTCATACCCAACCGGGCGAACAAATTATATGTGATCATTTTTCACATATATTTAATTATGAAGGAGGTGGTGTTAGCTTCAACTCAGGTGTTTCCTGTAAAATGATTTCAGGAGATAGGGGAAGAATTACTGCTGAACAGATAATGGAATCTATTAATCCATCCGATTTTTACCATAGTCCTAAAACAAGTCTAGTGTGCTTAGAAAACACAACTAATAAGGGAGGTGGGGCTATTTATGACTTAAGCGAAATAGTCAAAATCAGAGAACTATGTAACAAAAAAAAACTTGGCTTGCATTTAGATGGAGCAAGACTTTGGAATGCATTAGAAGTTACCAATGAAAACCCAAAACAATATGGCGAGCTTTTTGACACAATCTCGCTTTGTCTGAGTAAGGGTTTGGGTTGTCCAGTTGGTTCAGTTTTAGTAGGATCTAAAAAAAATATTAAAAAAGCATTAAGAATTAGAAAGGTATTTGGTGGTGGAATGAGACAAGCAGGATATTTGGCAGCTGCTGGAAGTTATGCATTAAAATATCATCGTTCAGACCTTAATGCTGATCATAAAAAAGCAAAAGAGATTGCTAGCACACTTAAAAAATGCGTATATGTAAATGAGATAAATCCTGTTGAGACAAACATTATTATTTTTTCCTTAAAGAAACAATATGATGAAGCTTCGTTTGTTGAAAAATTAAAAAATAAAAATATTCTAATAATGAGCCTTGGTAAAGGAAAATTAAGAATTGTAACACACAGAGACTACACAGATGAACAACATTCATACATGTTAAAAACATTATCCAAAATTGAATATTATGCTTAGGGTTATTAAAATTATGATCATCATCTCTACATTTGTATGCTGTAAAAAGAAAATTGTTATGAAATTTGAATCAACTATTAATGCTCCAAGTGCAGAGAAAATTCCATATCAGCTAAAAATGCATGGTGATATTAGAGTCGATAACTATTATTGGATTAAAGAAAAAGAAAATCCGGAAGTTATTGACTACCTGGAAAGAGAGAATGATTATTACCAAAGAATGACTAAAAGTTCAAAATTCTTAAAGAGAGATTTGTTCATTGAAATGAAGAAAAGAATAAAAGAAGAAGATGAATCCGTGCCATATTTTTTGAATGGTTTCTGGTATATAACCCGATATGAAAAGGGTAAACAGTACCCTATTTATACAAGAAAAAAAGATTCTTTAACAGCAAATGAAGAAGTTTTATTTGATTGTAACGAGCTAGCAAAGGGCCATGACTATTTTCAGCTAGTTGGCCTTAATGTAAGTCCAGATAATACTAAAGTTACATATGGGATTGATCTTGAGTCAAGACGCAAGTATACACTTTATGTAAAAGATCTACGAACAAATCAGGTGCTAAAGACAAATATTAAAAATACAACAGGATCAACTGCTTGGTCATCAAATAATAATAATTTTTTTTATGTAAAAAAAAATGAACAAACACTACGTCCAGAAAAAGTATTTTTACATGACATTTCAAAGCCTGAAAATTTGGATACACTTATTTATAAGGAAAAAGATGAAACATTTTCAGTACATATAAATGAGTCAAAATCTAAAGAGTTTATTTTTTTATCTTCTCATAGTACATTAACTTCAGAATACCAATTTATTAAATCTTCTGAACCATTTTCTGATTTCAAATTAATTCAAAAAAGAACAAGAAATCTTGAATATTCTGTTTCACATTTTAAAGATAAATTTTACATAATGAATAATAAAGATGGAGCATATAACTTTAAGATTTCCGAAACTTCAATTGATGATCCTTCTAGTGAGAATTGGATTGATATTTTGGAACACCGAGAACAAGTTTTGTTAGAAGATTTTGAGATTTTTAGTGATCATTGGGTGGTAACTGAACGTGAGAATGGTCTTACGAGAATAAAAGTAAAACGATGGGATGAAACAGAAGACTACTTTATACCGGTATCAGGTGAAACTTATTCATTATCAGGAGGTTTAAATCCAAACTTTGAAACTTCAAATTTTCGTTTTGTTTATACATCATTATCAACCCCAACAACAATTTTTGAATACGAAATGAATTCAAAAACAAAAAAAATGTTAAAGCAAAGACCAGTTCCTAGTTCAAATTTTAAATCTGTTAATTATATTGAAAAAAGACTCTGGGCAAATAGTAGAGATGGAGAAAAAATCCCTATTTCTTTAGTTTATCATAAGGATACAGAGCTAAATTCTAACACTCCATTACTTCTTTACGCTTATGGCTCATACGGTTATACGATTGACGCCTATTTTTCATCGAATCGTTTAAGCCTTCTTAACCGAGGTTTTATATACGCTATTGTTCATATTCGTGGTGGACAATATCTGGGACGTGCTTGGTATGAAAAGGGTAAGTTATTAAATAAGAAAAATACATTTAATGATTTTATTGATTCTACCAAATTTTTGATTAATAGTGGAATTTCTAGTGCTGATCATATCCATGCGATGGGTGGATCTGCTGGGGGGTTATTAATGGGAGTAATATTAAATGAAGCACCCTTTTTATATAAAAGTGTGATAGCGTCTGTACCATTTGTGGATGTTATTACCACAATGCTAGACGAAAGTATTCCACTTACTACTAGTGAATATGATGAATGGGGAAACCCAAATAATGAAAAATATTACAATTATATAAAGTCTTATTCACCCTACGATAACATAAAAAAACAAGATTACCCCAATATTATGGTTACTTCAGGTTATCATGATTCTCAGGTACAGTATTGGGAACCTACAAAATGGGTAGCAAAATTAAGGGACCATAAAACAGACTCTAACGTATTGTTTTTAATTACCAATATGGAAGCAGGCCATAGTGGACCCTCTGGAAGATTTAATTCCCTAAAAGATGTTGCAAACGAGTACGCTTTTGTGTTACAATTAGAAGGAAAGGTAGACTAATTTTTTTTCATTAAATTTGCACAATTTTGTATTTGATTTAACTATGAATCATTCTGTGAATGCCTATCAAAATATTTTAGAATTGATAGGGGATACCCCACTTATCAAGCTTAACAGAATAGTCAAGGATTTTCCTGGTCAATACTTTGCTAAGTTTGAAGCTTTTAACCCCGGTCATTCAAATAAAGATAGAATAGCTCATCATATTATAAAAGAAGCAGAGCGTAATGGCTTATTGAAAAAAGGTTCAACTATTATTGAAACTACATCTGGAAATACAGGATTTAGCCTTGCTATGGTTTCTATGATTAAAGGTTATAATTGTGTTTTAGCAGTAACTTCAAAATCATCTCAAGATAAAATTAACATGCTCAGTGCAATGGGTGCTGAGGTTCACGTTTGCCCTGCGAATGTTCCAGCTGATGATCCTCGTTCTTATTATGAGGTAGCCAAGAGATTAAACATTGAAATAAAAGACTCACTATACATAAATCAGTACTTTAATCAACTTAATGTTGAAGCACACTATAATTCAACTGGTCCTGAAATATGGAAACAAACAAAAGGTGAAATCACTCATTTAATTGCATCCAGCGGAACTGGTGGTACCATTTCGGGAGTTGCAAAATTTCTTAAAGAGAAAAAATCAGACATAAAAATTATTGGTGTCGATGCTTACGGTTCCGTACTAAAAAAATATCACGAAACAAACGTATTAGATCCAAATGAAATTTACCCATACAGAATAGAAGGATTAGGAAAAAATTTAATTCCAGAAACAACGTATTTTAATTATATTGATCATTTTGTTAAAGTAACAGATCAAGACAGTGCTCATACTGCAAGAAGCGTTACAAGAAATGAAGGTATGTTCGTAGGCTACACCTCTGGGGCAGCAATGCAGGCAACAATCCAGTTAGTAAACGAAGGTTACTTCAACCAAGATAGCAAAGTTGTTATAATGTTTCCTGATCATGGTTCCAGATATATGAGTAAAATTTATAGTGAGGATTGGATGGAGAAGCAAGGTTTTTTTGATTCTGACCATGAATCACATCAACAGATAGAATATGTAAATGAGCTAAATGAAAAAAAATGAAAGATTTATTTGATAGAATACATGAAAACAAGGGTCCCTTGGGTAAGTGGGCTTCTCAAGCAGAGGGCTATTTTGTATTTCCAAAGCTAGAAGGACCAATCTCAAATAGAATGAAATTCAAAGGTAAAGAGGTTATAACATGGAGTGTGAATGACTACCTTGGATTAGCTAACTTACCCGAGATCAGAAAAGCAGATGCTGAAGCTGCAGCTGAGTTTGGGTCAGCCTATCCAATGGGAGCTAGAATGATGTCAGGCCACACTGAACTCCATGAACAGCTAGAAAGGGAGTTAGCTGAGTTTGTAGATAAAGAATCTGCTTATCTTCTGAATTTTGGATACCAAGGAATTCTTTCTACTGTTGACACCCTAGTTGGTAAAGACGATGTGATTGTATATGATGTAGATGCTCATGCATGTATTGTTGATGGAGTTAGACTTCATATAGGAAAACGTTTTACTTATAAACATAATGATGTCGAAAGTTTAGAAAAAAATCTACAAAGGGCTACAAAGGTTGCTGAGCAAACTGGTGGAGGTATCTTAGTTATTTCAGAAGGAGTGTTTGGGATGCGAGGTGAACAAGGTAAACTCAAAGAAATAGTAAAATTAAAATCAAAATACAAATTTAGATTTTTAGTAGATGACGCTCATGGTTTTGGTACTTTAGGGGAAAATGGAAAAGGTGCTGGAAATGAGCAAGACGTACAAGATGAAATAGATGTTTATTTTGCAACCTTTGCAAAATCTATGGCGTCAACGGGTGCTTTTGTAGCAGCAGATAAAGAAATAATTGATTATCTAAAATATAATATGCGTTCACAAATGTTTGCAAAATCTTTGCAAATGCAGCTTGTTAAAGGTGCACTCAAAAGGCTTGATTTGTTACGTTCTAGGCCGGAGCTAAAAGAAAAACTTTGGGAAAATGTAAATGCATTACAAAACGGACTTATCAAGAGGGGATTTGATATTGGAACAACTCAAAGTTGTGTAACACCTGTTTATCTTAAGGGAAGCATACCTGAAGCAATGGCACTCGTTCAAGACTTAAGAGAAAACTATGGTATATTTTGTTCTATTGTTGTATACCCTGTAATTCCTAAGGGATTAATTTTATTGCGATTAATTCCAACTGCAACTCATTCACTTGAAGACGTAGATATAACATTGAATGCATTTGCGGGTATCAGGGAGAAATTAGAAAATGGTACATACAAGCGTTTGTCTGAATTAGTTAAATCGACCACATAACTAAACTATTATATTTTTTATTTTCTTATAAAAATGTAATAATATTAAGGATGCCTAAGTTTTATGATCAGGAATTAAGCATAACGGGCATTACTAACATTGTAACATCTTCACCTTCATTGAAGCTATCCATGGGTGTTATTAAACCTGCTCTGTTTGGGAGTGACATCGATAATTTGATTTCATCACAACTAAGACCATTTAACATTTCAATTAAAAACCTTGAGTTAAATCCAATTTTTATATCATCTCCTTGATAATCACAATTTAAACGTTCTTCAGCACTATTACTGTAATCAATGTCTTCTGCAGATATTATAATTTGGGCTCCAGCAATACTGAGGCTAATTTGATAAGTTGTTTTACTTGCAAAAATACTAACTCTTCGAACTGAATCTAGGAATTGCATTCTATTTACAACCATTTTATTTGGATTCTCTTTAGGAATCACAGCCTCGTAGTTAGGATATTTTCCGTCAATAAGCCTGCATGTCAAGATTGAATTACCAAATCTGAATTGAGCATTAGTATCGCTATATTCAATAGTTATATCAATATCTAAACCTTGCAGTATTCCTCTAAGAAGCTGGAGTGGCTTTTTTGGCATTATAAACTCCGAAGTTTGATCAGTTTTTAGGTCTTTTCTTTTGTATTTCACAAGTTTGTGTGCATCGGTTGCAATAAATTTTAGTGATTCTGAATCAAATTGGAAAAATACACCACTCATTACTGGTCTTAAATCATCATTACCAGTTGCGAAAAGTGTAGAATTAATTGCTCTATGTAAAATAGCACTTGGAATAATTGTTGTTTTTGAATCTGTAATTTGAGTAGCTAATGGAAATTCACTTCCATCAATATATGCCACAGAATATTTTCCACTATTAGCACTAATTTCGATTGTATTTTTTTCAGTTTTTAAAAAGGTAAGAGGTTGGTCTGGAAACGTTTTTAATGTATCTAATAGTAATTTGGCAGGTAGTGCAATTCTGCCATCATCCTCAGATTCTATATTTATTTGTGTGGAAAAAGTTGTCTCAAGATCAGACGCAGTTAAGTTCAACTTATTATTGTTTATATCAAACAAGAAGTTTTCTAAAATAGGAAGGGTAGTTGTATTATTTATAACACCTCCTATCATTTGAAGTTCTTTAAGAAGTAAGCTACTTGATACAATAAATTTCATTTCTTTAAGTAATTTAAATTATCTAGAATATGGAATAGTAAGTTATTTGCAAAAATTAAGATATTACTCAAATATATTTGAAAACCTTATAACCATAAAAGAAACTTATCAACAGTCATAGTTTGAGCTGTTTATTTCTTAGCCTGTTGCTTAATAATATACTAAATATTCCTATAACATATGGAAAAAGAATTAATGACCATTTCCAAAAAGTTCCAAACTTATTTATTTTAGAAATATCAAAAAAAGCAAAATTCCATTTTTTTCCTCTAGTGCTTAGATAATTTTTATTACCAGCTAAAAAATGAATAACATTTACTAGCCAAGCTCTATTCGAATAGAAATTGTTTGTCCATTTATCATAGCCTAATGAAAGTGGAATCCCCTTATCAATTTGATTTTCAGCGATATTACCATCACTTATAATTACCATTTCGAATTTTCCTTTTTCCATATTACCATTAAATTTGAAAGGTTTAATCCTATTTTTAAATAGAGAATAATTTTGCCCTTCAACTAAATAACTGATTGCCTTTGATTTTTGAAGAAAAGTTGAAGGTTCTATTTTACTAGTTGCTTGTTTTAAGTTTATAACTGCTGGATAAGAGGATGTTTTTATAAAATCTGAACTTTTCAATAGCATAAATTTTGAAAGTTTATTATCAATTGTTTTAATAGGACTTGCATATCGACATAGAATTGGGCCAGTATCTTTTCCTATTATAGAGTCATTAGGTTTTATTATTGGATAGTATACCCATGGATAAGGAACGTATTGAGCATTATTTTCATAACCGCTTGCAAGGACAATGGGAGCACAATAGAGGTCTTGAATTAATGTTTTTTCTATTCTAATCCCTTTATGAAAAAAATAATCTTCAAGATTAAGTTCCTGAGGTAAAGCATAACTTTTCCCAGATTCATTAAAGAGGCTATCGTTATCCATAGCCACCCCATTGATCATCCATATCAATTTCCCACCCCTTAGACTATATTGGTCTAAGATGTACTTATCGATCGGGGAAAATTTTTTAGAGGCGTTTGAAATTATAAGTAAATCAAACATCATTAAATCATTCAATCTTTGCAAAGGTGTAATTTTTGAATTTTTCAGATTAAATCCTGATAAATTATAATATGGTTTTAAGTTTTTTAATAAGTCTGCTATTTTGATTTTTTTTGTAGTGCCGTGTGAACTTAAAAAAGCAATATTTCTCTTATTCCTTAAATTAACTCTGTATATTCCATCCATAATTTTATTCTCAAGAAGTTGCATGGAATTAAAAATATTTTCGTTTTGAGTATTTCCAAGTTGTTTTTTTAGTAGTCTTATTTTTTCAGATTTGCCTTTATAATTAAAAATTAACCATGGGAAAATTATATTTTCTTCACGATTTCCGTTTTTATTCTGAACTACAATTTCTGGTGTTAATCCAAACCTTAGCATATCTTCACTTATAGACTCTGAATCCCCATATTCTAACGGATCATTATATTTGAGGATAATTTTATTATTGTAATACTTTAATCGATTTAATATGGCATCTAGCTCATTTCGAAATGGCAAATATGCTTTAGGCAGGTTACCTGTCAGAAAAATATCGATTATTAGTGGTTCGTCTATTTTCTTTATTTCATTGAGTGAGTTTTTTGAAAGACTATACCGTTTATCATTTGTAAAATCAATTTGAATAAAAAATATGTTACTTAAAATCATTGAGATTATAATCAATAAAATTGCAAATAGTAGTTTATGATTCAATTTCATTTGAGCTGTTCTTTTTTAATTTGAATAATGCTGAGCATATGTATAATTACAATTAAACCAATTAAATATACAATGTCATCAAGTTTAATAATTCCATGGGATAGTCCTACATAGTGTGTTCTTATACCAATACTAGATACTATTTTGTAGCTCCAAGGATTAGTGACAAGACTAGCCAAGAAATCCCAAAAAAAATATTGAAAAAGACAAAGGACAAAAGATATTAAAAATGATGTGACTTGATTTTTAAATAAAATTGAGCAAAATAAACTTATACTTATAAATATAAGTCCAACTAGAAGTAATCCGACGTAGGATGTAAAGATTAATGATAAATCTAATCCTGACTCAAATGTTAATAAGGAATTTAGTGCTACTAAATTCAAAATAGTCATAAAAATACAAGCACAATAAATAAAAGTAATACCCAAAAACTTTCCTCCAAATATTTCATTTGCATTAAGGGGTTTTGTGATTAATAACTCCATAGTTCCACTTGAAACCTCACCAGAAAAACTTCCCATTGATAATGAACAAATTAAAATAATTAAGAGCCATGGACTTATTTCAAAAAATAAATTTATGTCTACGATTTCGTAATTCAAAAAGTTGTAAGGTGTGTCAAAAAACCATAAAATTAATGAGTTGATTGTTAAGTAAGATCCTGTAATCAAATAACCTGTCAGGCTTCTAAAATAAAAATTAAATTCTTTTTTTGCTATACACCACATTTTAATCAAATTGAACAGTTACAGGATCACGATAACCCAATCCAAATAGAGATCCAGCTCCACCCACCGTTAGGGGATTACTTTTATAAACTGCTAATTCAAGATGGCCAGCAGTATTAAATAAAGCAATCTTTTTTCCATCCTCTTCTCTTTTTCCTTTTGGCAAATTAAAATTAATTGCCTGACTGTAGCTTTTATATATTTTTTTAAACTTTACATTTCTTGCGAATATTGTAAAATCTCTTGATTTACCAACATCATGAAAAAGAGATTCTTTTATGCTTGTGACTAAATTGCCATAATTATCAATGTAAATAACACTACCTAAAATCTGGTTTTTATCTTTATTTATGACAGGTTTAATATTTGTCAATTCTTTAATCTCGGTAATTGATTTGCCAATCACTTCAAGTTTTCCATTTCTTGCAATATGAGCAGCGACGTTTATAAAAACATCTAATACAGGAAATGCAGAGATTACTTTTTCATGAATATTTATTTCAACAATTTTAGTTGCAATAAAATCCTCTTTTATTAATGATAATACTCCATTGTCAGAGGATATGAAATAATGTTCTTGAAATTCCATAACCAGATGAGAATTTTCTGGTGTCCATTCAGATTCTACACCAATAATATGTATACTTCCCTTTGGAAATGATTGAAATGCATTTTTTAAAATGTATGCAGTTTCTGATGGGTTATAAGGACTAATTTCATGGGATACATCTATGATTCTTACATCAGAAATTTGTTGTATCAAAGCACCCTTAATAACTGAAACAGAGTAGTCTTTATGTCCAAAATCTGTAGTTAAAGTTACGATTGGCATAAAGTAAGTTTATAATTATTAATTATGTTAAAATTATCTAATTTTATAAAATACAAATTAACTAAATATAAAAATAAACCATTTTAAATTTATAGCCTTTGAATGAAATTAAAATTGACTTATCTGGGGTAAGTGGTCAAGAATTTTTTGGTAATCAGAATATAAATATCATTAAAATAGGCACTTATTTTCCAAAAATTAAGATAGTTGCTAGGGGTAATACCCTTAAAGCATATGGAGAGGAAAATATTCTTCAAGAGTTTTCCAATAAAACGGATATGCTTATTGCACATTATGGTAAATACAATATTTTAAATGATGAGATAATTGAAAGAATTATTTTTGCTGACAATAAAGAAAAAACAGTTTTGAATGGTGGAACAGAAGTTAAAATTTTACATGGAGTAGGTGGGAAAATTATTAAAGCTAGGACACTTAATCAAAAAAGATTAGTAGAATCAATGAATAAAAATGACATGGTATTTGCAATTGGTCCTGCTGGAACTGGAAAAACTTATACTGGAGTTGCTCTTGCAGTAAAGGCGTTAAAAGATAGAGAAGTTAAAAGAATAATTTTAACACGACCTGCAGTTGAAGCAGGAGAAAATCTAGGTTTTCTCCCTGGTGATTTGAATGAAAAACTTGACCCTTATATGCAACCATTATATGACTCATTACGTGACATGATCCCAAACGAATCCCTGCAAAACTATTTAGTAAAAGGCACAATTCAAATAGCTCCATTGGCTTTTATGAGAGGAAGAACGCTAGATGATGCTTTTGTAATTCTTGATGAAGCTCAAAATTCAACTCATTCACAAATGAAAATGTTTTTAACTAGAATGGGTAAAAATTCTAAGTTTATGATCACTGGAGATCCTGAACAAGTTGATCTTCCTAAGAAAATGACATCAGGACTAAATGAAGCTCTTTTGATACTTAAAAATTCAATTGGTATTGGAATCATAAAGCTTGATGAAAAAGATGTGATAAGACACGTGCTTGTGAAAAAAATAATTGAAGCATACAAAAAAATTGAACAATAAATAAAAATGTCTAATGTATTAGTAAAAACGAATTTTAAAATTGAGGGACTTAATAACAAGTACTCTGGAAAAGTTCGTGATGTCTACAAATTCAATAATAATCTGTTAATCATTATTGTGACAGATAGAATATCAGCTTTCGATGTAGTTTTACCAAAAGGCATACCTTTTAAGGGCCAAATACTAAATCAGATAGCTGGAAATATGCTCTCTCTGACTGAGGACATTGTACCCAACTGGCTTGTAGCCACACCTGATCCAAACATTTCTGTTGGGAAAATTTGTAGACCATTTAAAATTGAAATGGTTATAAGAGGATATTTGACAGGTCATGCAGCAAGACTCTATAAATTAGGCCATAGAAAAATTTGCGGTATTAATCTACCCGATGGAATGAAGGAAAATGATAAATTTGAAAATCCTATAATAACACCCTCAACAAAAGCAGATAAGGGCAATCACGATGAAGATATTTCTAAGGAAGAAATAATTATTAGGGGAATTGTTAGTAAGTCTGATTATGAAACTTTAGAGAGATACACTAAAAAATTGTTTGAACGTGGCACTGCTATTGCAAAAAAACAAGGATTAATACTAGTTGATACGAAGTATGAATTTGGTAAAACCACAGAAGGAGAAATTGTATTAATTGACGAAATTCACACACCTGATTCCTCCAGATATTTTTACGAAAAAGGTTATTCTGAAAGACAAAAAAAAGGAGAAAGCCAAAGGCAACTATCAAAAGAATTTGTTAGAGAATGGCTTATCGATAATAATTTTCAAGGACTTCCTGGACAAAAGTTACCTGAAATGAGTACACAATTTGTCTCTTCTGTTTCAAAAAGATATATAGAATTGTATGAAAAGATTATGGGTAAGACTTTCATAAAAAACTCTTCAACTAATATATTAAACAGAGTACAAAAAAATTTAAAAGATTACATAGAAAACTTTTAAAATATTTTGTAAAACTTAAAAATTTTTATTGATTTTATGCTCTAAAGTTTTTGAAAACTTAATATAAATCATTTAAAAAGGTTAAAAACTTCAGAGACAGGTTTATTAGAAGAAAACCTAAATGCATTATCATATTTTTTGAACCAGGTCATTTGTTTTTTAGCAAACCTTCTCGTATTTTTTTTTATCTCATTGATAGCATCATCTAGAGAAAGTGTTCCTTCAAAATGATTAAAAAGTTCTTTATATCCTATTGTTTTTAAGGGAGTTAACTCTTTATATCTCATTAGATCATATGCTTCTTTTTCGAGCCCTTTGTCTAGCATTAAATCTACTCGTTTATTTATTTTGTTATAAAGTTTTTTCCTTGGACATTGAAGAAGAATCATTTTAGAAACAAAATTCCGTTTTTTATTTGACTTCCCTAAAAATGAAGAATAAGGTTGGCCAGAGCTAATTGAAACTTCTAATGCTCTTATAAGGCGGACAGGGTTATTTTTGTCAACTATATTGAAATAAATAGGATCTTTTTGATAAAGCAAATTTTGCAGTGATTTTAGACCGTGGACTTTGTAGTAATAGTTTATTTGATTTCTTGTTTCTTTTGAAACTTCCGGAAACTTATCTAAGCCAAACATAACTGCATCCGCATACATACCTGAACCCCCAACCATTATAAGTGTTTTATTATATTTAAAAAGCTTATTAATTTTGTAAATAATTTCTTTTTCAAAGTCTCCTACAGTATATATCTCTCTTATCGACTTATGTTGAATAAAGTGGTGATTAATCTCTGATAATTCTTCTTTACTTGGAACACCAGTCCCAATAGATGTCTCTTTATAAAATTGTCTTGAGTCGCATGAAAGTATTTCTGTTTTAAATTTTTTTGCAAGTTCAATACTGAATTTTGTTTTACCAACACTTGTTGGTCCAGCAACATAAATTAAAGTGTTATTTTTCATCATTAAGTATTTTACCACACTCGTGGCAATATATTGCACCTTCTTTATGATCAGAATTCATACAATATGGGCAAGATTGTGTATTTAAATCTATATTTTTATTTTTTGTCATTTCAGCTGTAACAATTCCAGTTGGAACAGCTATTATACCATAACCTAAAATCATTATAATTGATGCTAAAAATTGCCCAAGTGGAGTTACAGGTGCGATATCTCCGTAACCAACAGTTGTTAAAGTTACTATGCACCAATAAATACTTCTCGGTATGCTAGTAAAACCACTTTTTTCACTTTCAACAAGATACATTATACTTCCCAAAATAATGCACAAAATCACTACACTAAAAAGAAATACAAAAATTTTCCTTCCGCTTGCTCTTAAAGCTTTTAATAAATTATTAGACTCGCCTATATAAGGCGCAAGTTTAAGTATTCTAAATACTCTTAGAAGACGAAGTGCCTTTAAAGCTACTAAACTGTTTGTTCCAATTATAATTAAAGAAAGGTATTTTGGCACAATTGAAACAAAGTCAATTATTCCATAAAAACTGAAAATATAACTAAGTGGTCTACGGACACATATTATCCTCAGTAAATATTCAATTGTAAATAAAATTGTAACAATCCATTCTGCTGTATTCAAGTATTCACTATAAACATTACTTACTGATTCAATACTTTCTAATGAAACAAAAAAAACACTTAATAATATAGTTACCAATAAAAAAAGATCAAAAAGTCTTCCTGCTAGAGTATCAGCTTCGTATATTATTGTGTGAAGACGATGTTGCAATCTTTTCATAATTATAAATTAAAGGAAACTTCTAATTTTAATCTATGATATATTATGTGAATACTTACAAATTTATCAACTTTAAATATTTCTTTCTTAATAAAAAACTATAGATTAATTTTTTAACATCATTATTTTCTTCCATTGAAACAAGACGTGAAAGTATCTGTGACATTGTTTTGATTTGATGGTATAATTCAAAATATCCATAACCTCTAAATTGATAATTTTTTATCAAAATAAAGGTGAATTCCCCTTGCTTTCTGCCATTTTCGGTCAATAAGAAATCAGGGAAAGGATATGAAAAAGAATTACATAATTCCATGATTTTTTTATTATGCTGCCTAGAACTATCTTTTTTTTGAATTGTCTTTTTGCTATGAGAACTTATACCATTTGGATTTTTGAGCTGTATTTTAAATTTGTCTGCCAAAATTAAAACCGTCTTTTCTGCTAATTTTTTATTTTTATAAACTGAAAAATATTCAAAATTTTTTTTGACTTGCTCAACAATTATACTATGGTAAGTTTTTGTTTTATCAATTCTGATTCCAATTGGAAAAATTCTGTATTTAGAGGATCCATTTAATTTAGGACGATTAATTTTTATTTCATTTTGTTGCTTTAGATATGTGGTTAGTTCTCCGCCAGAAAAAGAAAAAGAGACCTTAGATATTTCATTTTGAATGATTATTGATTTTTTGTTTGATGAGGTTAAATCTTGAATTACAGATTGTTTGATATTTTTACTTTTTCCAATGTATATAATTTCATTATTTGTATCGAGGATATAATATAATCCCATTTTTGAAGGTAATTTATCAATGATTTTAAGATATCTTTTTGGAGTTTTATTATTCTTTAAAACCTTCGTGTGTTCCCTAATTATTTTTTTACCTATGTCTTTTTCAATAAGTAATTCAAAGAGCTTAAGGGTTACTTGGGCATCTCCAAATGCTCTATGTCTATCTGAAAAGGGGATACCAAGATTACTAGCAAGTTTTCCTAGGTTAAACACCTTTTGATCGGGTAGTAGTTCCTTTGACAAATTTATTGTACAAATTGTTTTCCTTTCATATTCGTAACCAAGTCTGTTAAATTCTGTTTTTAATATTCTATAGTCAAAAGCCGCATTGTGAGCAACAATTATGCAATTCTCAGTAATTTCAATAATTCTTTTGGCAACTTCAAAAAAAATAGGTGCATTTTGAAGCATCTTTTCATTTATTCCAGTAAGTTTTTTTACAAATGGTTGAATCTGTTTTTTAGGGTTAATTAAACTACAAAATTGGTCTGTAATTTTATAACCATCATATTGATATATTGCAATTTCTGTAATTCCTTCCTGATCGTAATTACCCCCAGTTGTTTCAATATCTATAACTGCATACATTTTAAAAGTTTCTTTCTCCAAAAATTTTACTTCCAATTCTTATCATTGTTGAGCCCTCTTCAATTCCTATCTTATAGTCGTTACTCATACCCATTGATAATGCTTTAAGATCACTAAAATCATCGTAAAGGTTTGAAAGCATTCTAAATTCATTTCTAATCTGATTTTGATCATCAGTAAAGCTTGCCATCCCCATTAGACCTGTAATTTTAACATTTGGTAGTGTTTTAGAAAAATTTAAATAATCATTCAACTCGGAAGGCTCTATACCAAATTTGGTATCTTCATTAGCAATTCTAATTTGTATGAGGCATTTTATTTTTCGGTTGTTTTTAAATGCTTGTTTTTGGATTTCTTTTAGTAGTTTGTGACTATCGACCGAGTGTATTGTATTTACAAAGGAAGCCATGTATTTTACTTTATTTGTTTGTACGTGTCCAATCATGTGCCACTCAATATCTTTTGGTAATTTTTCAAATTTTGCTACCATTTCTTGAACTTTATTTTCACCAAATATTCTCTGACCAGCACGATAAGCTTTTATTAAGTCATTAACGGGTTTGGTTTTTGACACTGCAACAATATCAACATAATCCGGAATACTATTTTTTAAATTACTAATGTTATTTTCAATATTCATGAATTTTAAGAGTTTGACAAGATTAATAATTCCTTCATCAAATGAAGAAAATTTACTAAAAAAAAAGAGCTACGTAAGTTGTAGCCCTTTTTTATTTTTTGATGTAAATTTTCTTATTGAGCAGACTGCATACCTTGATCTATAAGATCATAGAATTGATCTAATTTTGGTAGGACAACAATTCTGGTTCTTCTGTTTTTCGCACGATTAGACGCAGTATCATTATCTGCAACTGGTAGGTAATAACTGCGTCCTGCAGCAGTCATTCTTGATGGTGCAACACCAAAATCTTTTTCTAAAATTCTTACAACAGCTGTGGCACGCTTAACTGAAAGTTCCCAGTTGTCTTGAACTCCATCTATTTTAATAGGAACATTATCTGTATGTCCTTCAACCATAAATTCTATATCAGGTTTTTCATTTACAACCTTAGCAACTTTTCCCAAAACTTCTTTTGCTCTAGATGTAACAGTATAACTACCACTCCTAAATAATAGTTTGTCTGAAATTGAAACATAAACAACGCCTTTTTCAACATTTATCTCTATATCATCATCACTGAGATTACCAAGTACACCTTTAAGACTTGTAACTAATGCTAGGGTTACTGAATCTTTTTTTGTAACAGCGTCTTGCATTTTTTGGATCCGAACATCTTTTTCCTTCATACTTTCTAGCGACATTTCTAGATTTTCTGCACCCTTTTTGGAAAGAGTCGTAAGATTTCCAATATTGTCAATTAAATCTTGATTATTTTCTTTTAAAAACCTATTCTGTTCGGTGAGGGTAGCAAGTTGTGCTAATGCAGCCTCTTTTTCTTCGCTAGTAGCATTTAATTTTACTGTTGTAGAATCCAATAGATCTTTTGTATTTTGCTGTAATTCTTCTAATTCTGTGAATTTTTTTTGCGATACACATGATGCAAGTAAAACTCCAGATATTAATAAAGTTATAGCTCTTTTCATAATAAATTTGTTTAAGTATTTTAATTCTACAAAATAAATGAATTTATTTAATTTTTGTGCTTTAAATCTCCGAAATATGCGTGTCCTCTAATTAAATATGCATATAAAATGCTCTTGTATTGAAAATAATTTGATTTTTTGTTCACTTTGATCTCTTTAGCAGCAAATCTTCTAAAAGAAACAAAAAATACTAAATGTGCACGAAGTATTGAAACTACATTCAATAACTTTAATGAAAATAGATAATAAATTATAATAATATAATCTATAAATAATCGTGTAATCAAAATATTAAATTTATTTTTACTTGGAAGGTTTTTAATTAACATGAAAAGCGAATTTCTATGGTTTAAATATGTTTTGTGTGGGGATTTTGGCAAAGTAGAGCCTCCTATATGATAAACTTTAGAATCACCTGTAGCATATATTTTATAATTCTTATTAAAAATTCTCCAACATAAATCAATTTCCTCTTGATGTGCAAAAAAGTCAGAATCAAAACCATTCAACTCCCAAAATATTTTCCTTTTTACTATAAAACAACTACCACTAGCCCAAAAAATTTCTTCAGGTAAATTATATTGACCTTTATCAACCTCAGCAGTCATAAATATTCTACCTCTGCAGTAGGGAAAACCATATTTATCAATATAACCACCTGCAGCTCCTGCATATTCAAAATATTTTTTATTGTTGAAATCTAATATGTGGGGTTGAATAGCACCTATGTTACTATTAGTTTCTAATTTTTTGATAAGTGGATTAAGCCAATTTTTTGTAACAATCAAATCAGTATTTAAAAGGGCATAATATTTATTTTTGACGTGTTTTAGCCCTTTATTATAACCCCCTGCATATCCATAGTTTTTATCTAATTGAATACAAAGTAAATTTGGATATTTTGACTTAAACCAGGATACTGAATTATCTGTTGAACAATTATCAATTAAAACAAAATCTGCCTCAGTACTGTTTAAAATAGTACCCTCTAAGAATTTTTTTAATAATTCTAAACCGTTAAAATTTAGAATAACAACTGCAACTCGTTTCATTTTTCTTTCGAATATGAAGGAACAGAATCTACGAACTCAATTTTTTTTTCATTTTGATTTACATTACAAACATAATGATTTAGGCCATTTGTAATCATAATATAAGGACATTTGAGTTTAAGGTTATATTGAATAATCTGATCAAATACTTTTTGATTAATTTTTACAAATGGTGATTTACATTCTATTAAAATAAATGGTGATAGATTGACATTGTAGACTAATAAATCAAACCTCTTTTTTAATCCATAAACATCTATTTGATGTTCAACACTTATTAAAGGAGGTGGGTAACCTTTATTATGAATAATATAATTTATACAATTGACTCTTACCCATTCTTCTGGGGTACACAAAAGCCATTTTTTACGTATAGGTTCAAAAATATATTTTTTATTTTCTATACTTTTAATTTGTAAATTATATTTTGGGAAATTTAACCTTTCCATGGTATAAAGGTGCAACAAAATTTTTAGATGCAAGATTATTATAAAATACTCTCAAATATTAAAAAGGAGAACTATTCACCTTTTTATCTATTATCAGGAAAAGAAACTTATTTCATAGATTCTATTTCAACTATTCTAATAAATAAAGTTGTTCAAAAATCTTCAAAAGAGTTTGACTTCACAAAACTTTATGGGCAAGACACAAGTGCATCTGAAATCATTGAATCTGCTAGACGTTTTCCAATGCTATCAAAATATAATCTGATAATAGTAAAAGAGGCTCAAAATATGCGTACCTCCGAATATGATTATTTGGCAAATTACTTATCTCAACCTTCTAAGCACTCGATTATAATTTTTTGTTACAAAAACAGAGAATTTGATAAAAGAAAAAAACTATACAAAAATGTCAAAATTTATGGTGAGTTCGGAAACTTTAGAAACATAAATGATAATCAGCTACTAAATTGGATACGAGATCGATCTAATAATATTGGATTAAAAATTTCTCCTATTGCAATTGAGTTAATTATATCAAATATTGGAAATAATCTAAGTCGTCTAGAAAGTGAATTAAAAAAATTAAAAATTATTGTTTCTGAGGGAGAAATAGTAAATCAAGAACACATTGAAAAATATATAGGGATAAGTAAAGATTTTAATATTTTTGAATTGCAGAGCGCGATTGGGTTAGGGTATTTTTCAAAGGCACTACAAATTGCGAGGTTCTTGAGCAGCAATTCAAAAGAAAACCCAATTGTACTTATTTTGGCGTCATTACACACTTATTTTCAAAAATTGATTTTGTTGAAAACAATTGGAAATGATATAAGCAGAGTTGGTGTTAACCCCTACTTTATCAATGAATATAAAAGAGTTTCAGAAAGATTCTCTTTAAGACAAATTTCTCAAGCACTTGAGCATATTATGAAAGCTGATTTAAAATCAAAGGGTATTGGGGGGTACAATATAAAGAATGAAACAGTTCTTGAAGAACTGGTATTGAAACTTTTTTCAATCAAAAATTAGTTTTATTTACTAGAAATAATAGGATATTTAGTGGGATTATATTCATTCATAATTTCATATGCTGCCTCAAAAATATCATCCTCTGAGGGTTTAGAAAAATAATCCCCATCACTACCGTAAGCGGGTCTATGTGCTTTTGCTGTTATTAACTTGGGAGTAGAGTCAAGTAAATTAAAGATATTTTGTTTTTCAATAAGTTGATGCAGTATATAAGCTGAAGCACCTCCTGGAACATCTTCATCAATAATTAATAAACGATTTGTTTTTTTTATACTTTCTTTAATTTCATTTTTAATATCAAAAGGAATCAAACACTGTAAATCAATAATTTCAATTGAAATTCCTTCCTGCAATAATCTTTTTGCAGAATTCTCAACAATTCTTAATGTGGAACCATAGGATAAAACTGTAATATCTTTTCCATCTAAAATGGTTTCTATTTTGCCTATTGGAACTGTAAACTCTCCCAGATTTACTGGAATTTTTTCTTTAACTCGATATCCATTTAGAGATTCAATCACAATACCAGGTTGCTTAATTTTCATTAGCATATTGTAAAAACCAGCAGCTTGAGTCATATTACGTGGCGTCAAAATATAAATACCCTTTAGTAAATTAATTAATCCACCCATTTGCGAACCTGAATGCCAAATTCCTTCTAAACGATGACCTCGTGTTCTTACTATTAGAGGTGCAAATTGCTGTCCTACAGTTCTATAACTCATTGTAGCTAAATCATCACTTAATATTTGCAAACAATAAAGAATATAATCCAAATATTGGATTTCAGCTATTGGGCGAAGTCCACGATATGCCAATCCTATTCCCTGCCCAATAATTGTTGACTCTCTAATCCCTGTGTCTGACACTCTAATTTTTCCATATTTCTTCTGCATACCCTCCATACCCTGATTTACGTCACCAATTTTTCCGACATCTTCTCCGAACATTATAAGATTGTCGTACTTTTTAAATAATGCATCAAAATTGTCTCGTATTATTATTCTCCCATCAACTATTTCTGACTCTTTTTTAAAAGTTGGCTTAATATTCTTAATCTTTTCCAAATCTTTTACAGAGATACTATATAAGTCAGATGAAATTTTGTTTGACACAAATTCATATAACTCTTTAAACCATTTCATATAATTTTCAAAACCACTGTATTCGTATTTTGCAAGAATTAAGTTAATTTTTCTGCCTGCAGATATGAGATCCTTATATCCTATCTCATCAATTTTTTCTAAGTGCGAAAAAATTAAGTGAATTTGTGGGTCATTTTGCGTAATTTTTTTTAGTGAAGATTCAAATTTTATCAAGTTTTCTCTTTCTTTAATAATTGGAGACTGATAGTCATTCCATGCTTGACGTCTTGTGTTCCTAACCTCAGTAACTATTTGTTTTTCGATGTTCTCTAATTCCAATTCAGTTGCTAGTCCCTCACTTATTATCCATTCTCTCATTTTAAGGTTGCAGTCATACTCTTTTTCCCACTCAAGACGTGATTTAGATTTATATCTTTCATGTGATCCGGAAGATGAGTGTCCTAATGGCTGAGTTAATTCCTTGACATGAATTAAAACAGGAACATGTTCGGACCTTGCAATTTTTGAAGCGAAATCATAAGTCTCGATTAGGCTTAAGTAATCCCATCCATTTACAGACAATATTTCAAACCCCTTTTCACTATCGGTCCTTTGAAACCCTTTTAGTGCCTCAGAGATGTTTTGTTTTGTTGTTTGCTCTTCATTTGAAACTGAAATCCCATAACCGTCATCCCAAATGCTAATAACCATTGGAACCTGAAGAACCCCTGCAGCATTTATCGCTTCAAAAAACATACCCTCGCTTGTACTTGCATTTCCAATTGTTCCCCATGCAATTTCATTTCCTTTATCAGAAAAATTTTTACTGTTTTTTATATTAAGATTTCTGTAAATTTTTGATGCCTGGGCAAGACCTAATAATCTTGGCATTTGGGATCCAGTAGGTGAAACATCACCACTATGATTTTTGATTTTTAATAAATTTAACCATTCATTATTTTGATTTTTATTAGCTGTCATGAAATGGCCACCCATTTGCCTTCCACCAGACATAGGTTCTCTTTTAAGATCTAAGTCAGCATATAAGGATGCAAAAATATTCGAAATACTGAGGAGCCCCTGCGCCATAAGGAGGGTCTGGTCTCGATAATATCCTGCTCTATAATCACCTTTTTTAAAAAAGTGATTTAGGGCTAATTGAGGCAATTCCTTACCATCTCCAAAAATCCCAAATTTTCCTTTTCCAGAAAAAACTTCTCTTCTTCCAAGAACACTACACTCTCTACTTGTTACAGCAATCTTATAATCACTAATAACTTGACTTTTAAAATCATCATATGAGATTTTAAGTTCTTCTCCTTTATTTTCAATTTTCATAAGGTGTTGCAAAATACAAAAAAAGGAAGCCTAAAATTAACTTACAGTTGAATTAAAAATATTTTAATTTAAATTATTAAAACCATTTCCTAGTAAAAAGACTGCTTAAAGTACTTAGCCTAGGATAAAAAAGAAATCTAATTTTGGTAGAGTAGAAGTCTTGTGATGGTTCAAAACCATTTGAAGAATAAAGTGGGAAAAACAGTTCAAAATAATCTTGGACAAGATTTAATTTAATTCCTGAATCAAAATAACTTACTGAGTTTCTTCCTTGATTTTTTAGAGTTCCTATATCACCATAAAACTCTATCCATTTCCAGATTCCTATAGAGGCATTAATAGATACCATATAATTATTCGATGAGGACTCTTCAAAAAACGATTTAAATCCACCTTCTGCAGGTACAAATTGTTGACTCCAAATACCGGTTTCGTCTGACCTACCCAAATAATCATATCTAAAGAGATAATCAGGAGAACGATTAAGATTAAAATCAAAAAATTGAGTTTCAAGTGTATTATGCCAAATAAATTTTCCAGCGAAAAAACGAACTGAAAATTGGCGACCACTGGGAAATAATTTTCTGTATTGACTTGTAAAATGAATTTTGCCAAATTTACCAGATATTTCAAGATTTGATGTTGTTGAAAAAACATTTACCGCATCTGAATTATTGTAACGATGAAGAAAACTTAGAACACTGTAATCAGGGTTAACTTCAATTTCAGGATCTCTTTCTCTAAAAACATTATACCACGAAACATTTAATTGTTGTCTTTTATTGGATCTCAAATCTAAAGGTCTGAAATACATTGAAAAAGAGGGTTGTATTGAGGTATATCTTAAATTTGTGTTGTAATGATAACTTTTACCTGTTATAAAAGCCTGATTTAGATAATTTTTACTTTTATGATTGATAAATCTGTATCGTGTTCTAAAGAAACCAACATAATCATTTTCCTTAAATGAGTACTGTGGATGAACATCGAGTTCGAAGGGTTGATTTTTCACTCTTGTATTATAAATTCTCATTCCAGCAGTAAACCCATCATATACATTGAAATCTGATATTGGGTGATAAAATAGTTGATTACGTTTTAGGTTCTCACTGTCACCATAAAATGTTAATTTTAGAGGTTTAATACCATGAGATGGTTTTAAGTATTTCCAATTATTATGTCTGTTTTTTTCGGGTAAATACCGATTAGAATTTATTGCTACATAATCATATTTACCACTTTTTAATTTGTATATCGAATCCTTTCCTGAATGAAAATACCATTTCTCTTTTACGATGCTGTCATTTTTAATAAAATCTAATTTAAATGGCAATTTTCTACCGTTTTTCTCGCTAATAGTAATCGAAGTTGTTGTTTTATTTTTTAAAGTATTTTTTATGTAAAGATCAAATGCCTCTCTGTCAGATATGTAGTCACTAAAGAACCAATTTAAATTCTTATTAGATTTATTTTCTAAAATTATTTTAAACGAATCTTTTCCGTTGCTTGAAGAGAATTCACCCAGGCCTTCTTCTAATATATTTTTCCCTAAATATTGGTCAAGATAAAATAAACCTGATCCAACATGATAGGGTGAGGTATAAAGTTCATTAGATTTTGTTAATTTTTCTCTGCCTAGAGTATCTGATTGCTGGTTATTCGCATGTTCCCCAAACTCATATATAAAAGAAAAACTTTCATTAAATCCAATTTTGGGAGCACTATAACCTTTAAAAAATGGAATTCCTAAAATCTTAAAATCTTTTAAAGCTCCAAGAAATTTTGTTTCAGGATAAAATTTTTCAACGTATTTCATCATCATATATGTTTGAACACCTCCAGGAATCCAATGATTTTTTCTCTTGTTTATATCAAATAATTCGTGTAAATATGATGCTAAAAATGCTTTAATAAACTTTGTTTCAAAAATAAACTCTTCACTAAACGGCTTTAAAAATGAAAAAGCTTCACTTATCCCAACTAAAGGATTTTTGATATAGTCTTTTCTTAGAACTAGTAATCTATCTCTTTCCAATGGACCTAAAATATTTTTTGTGAATAAATAAATTTTTTGCAAAGATTTTTCTAGCTCAATGTTTCCGTTTTTTTTTGGCAAAATATCAGTCTCAACAATAAATCCATCACTAAAAACTATTTTCTCAAAATCGTTCTTTTCATCAAATATAAATTCAGGACTTGATAATTTGGCTGCTTCAAATTGACTGGAGATTAGATCTCCAGCATAATTTTTTTTTGATATATTTTTTAAGTTTGAAACTAAATTGTATTTATTAGGATATTTCCAGTTAATTAAATAACTAGATGGAGGGTTACTGTTGTCCCTTAAACCTAGATTACTCTGTAAAATCCAAGTATCTTTTTCCAAAGGACTAACGCTTATAAAAAAATCTCTGAAGAATATCTTATTATTTGAATTTACACCATATCCAGTAAATTTATCGTCTGGTAGTTTAACTTTATAATTAATACAAAAATTTATTATTTCGCCTGGATTCAAGGGTTCGTGTAGTATAACTTCTATGATGTCAAGTTGATCCTTAAGCCTTGACCATATTAAAGAACCTTGGTTACCATTTATTCTTTCAATTTCAGTGTATCCAAGCTTATTTTTTGCACTAAAATAAAAACTGCGATTAAATTGGTTTGCTAAATGATTTACAAGCTGAGATTCTGTACCTTCATAAGAATTGGCCCAATCATTTAAATAAATTTTATCTAATATATTATTTGATGTGTTTTTAAATGTTATTGTTTGAGAAATTGTTATTGTTTTTTCTTTTGAATCTAATTCAGAGTAAATATCATAGTTAGTTTGAGATATTACTTTGAGTTGTAGCAAAAAAATAAAGATATAAATGAAAGGATCGAATTTCTTTTTCATTTAAGTTGTTATGTATTTCATTTCTAATTCTTTCTTTAAAAACTTTGCAGTGTGACTATTTTGATTCATTATTAGCTCTTCGGGAGTGCCTTTACATATTAATTTACCTCCATTTATTCCACCCTCGGGTCCTATGTCAAAAATACAATCTGCCTGCTTGATTACATCAAGATTATGCTCAATAATCATAACCGTATTTCCTTTATCAACCAAAACATTTAAAATATCCATAAGAACACGTATATCTTCAAAATGAAGGCCAGTTGTAGGCTCATCTAAAATGAATAATGTATTACCCGTATCTTTTTTAGAAAGTTCAGAAGCAAGTTTCACTCTTTGTGCCTCTCCTCCTGAAAGTGTTGTTGAAGGTTGTCCTAGATTGATATAGCCTAAACCAACTTCTTGTAATGCACTAAGTTTTCTAAATATTTTTGGAATTTGTTCAAAAAAATCACATGCTTCATTTATCGACATATTAAGAACATCTGAAATAGATTTTCCTTTGTATCTGACCTCAAGAGTTTCTCGGTTAAATCTTTTCCCACGACAACTTTCACATTCAACGTGAACATCAGGTAAAAAATTCATTTCAATTATTTTCATTCCTCCACCTTGACAATTTTCGCAACGACCACCGATTACATTAAAGCTGAATCGGCCTGGTTTATAACCTCTAATTTGTGCTTCTGGGGTTTTTGCAAATAAATTTCTGATTTCACTAAAAACTCCACAGTAGGTAACAGGATTGCTTCTTGGAGTCCTTCCAATAGGACTTTGGTTTACATCAACTATTTTGTCAATATTTTCTAGTCCACTAATACTTTGATAGGGGAGTGGAATTTTAAATGAATTATACAGATGGTTGCTTATTGCAGGGTACAAGGTTTCATTTATTAAAGAGGATTTTCCACTTCCTGAAACTCCTGTTATAGCAATCATAACACCAAGTGGGAATTCAATATTTATGTTTTTCAAATTATTTCCTGAACAACCAACTAACTTAATTTTTTTACCATTTCCTTTTCTACGAAAATCAGGAATACTAATTTGTAAGTTACCATTTAGGTAATTTGCAGTTAAAGTATTTTCTAAAAGAATTTGTTTTGGTCTCCCTTGAGATATAACTTCGCCTCCTTTTTTTCCAGCTAACGGTCCCATATCAATAAGGTGATCTGCACATAACATCATGTCTTTATCGTGTTCAACTACCAAAATTGAATTCCCCAAATCCCTTAATCTAATTAATGAGTTAATAAGCCTCTCATTGTCCCTTTGATGTAAACCAATGCTTGGTTCGTCAAGTATATATAATACATTCATCAATTGCGATCCAATCTGAGTAGCAAGCCTTATTCTTTGGGATTCTCCACCAGAGAGAGATTTAGATGATCTACTAAGCTGGAGGTAATTAAGACCTACATCAAGTAAAAACATTAATCGATTTGATATTTCCTTTATAACCTCTGTTGCAATTTTTTTCTCATTTTCATTTAAATGTTTGTGAAGTGATTTTATCCAATCAAAGAGATCAGTTAAATCCATTTTAGTAAGTTCAGATATATTTTTATTATTAATTCTAAAATTAAGTGCTTCTTTCCTTAATCTTGATCCAAAACATTCTTCACATTCAAACTTATCCATGAACTCATCTGCCCATCTTTTAAGGCTTGCCGTGGGCGATTCCATATAAATATTTTCGATGTAGTTCTCTATTCCTTCAAAATCAATATTATATGTTCTTGTTATTCCTAAATTTTTGGATGGGATTTCAAACTTTTTTTTACTTCCCTTCAAAATAACTTCAATTGCCTCACTTGGAATTTTTCTTATTGGATCAGTCAAATTAAAACCATAACAAGTTGCAATAGTTTCAATCTGACTATAAGTCCAACTATTTTTTTTTGTCCCTAAGGGTGCAAGACCACCTTGAGCTATGGAAAGCTCATCATTTGGAATTATCTTTTTTATATTCACTTTGTGTTGAATCCCCAAACCTTTACATTTAGGACACATTCCTTTTGGCGAGTTGAATGAAAAGGTATTTGGTTCTGGTGATGGATAAGAAATTCCTGACACGGGACACATTAAGTTTTTACTGAAATAGCGTGTATATTCTTTTTCTAAATCAAATATCAATACAGTTCCATCACCGTAATACATTGCTGTTTTAATTGACTTTTCAAGACGTTTTTTAAACTCATCATTATCTTTGACTATAAAACGATCAATTACTAGTTCTATATCGTGCGTTTTGTATCGATCTAATTTTAATCCAGGGGATAAATCAATTATTTTATGATCCACCCTTACTTTTGAAAATCCTTGTCTCGATAGTGAATCCAATAACTCTCTATAATGACCTTTTCGCGACTGAATTATTGGAGCTAAAAGAGATATTTTATTGTTTAAATATTCTTCAATAATTAATTCTTGAATCTGTGAATCAGAATAGCTTACCATTTTTTGATTTGATTTATAGCTATACGCAACTCCAATTCTTGCAAATAATAGTCTTAAGTAGTCATACAATTCCGTTATTGTTCCTACTGTTGATCTTGGACTTTTGGATGTGGTCTTTTGTTCAATTGCAATTACTGGTGAAAGACCATCTATTTTGTCAACTTCGGGACGCTCCATGTTTCCTAAAAATTGCCTTACATAGGCTGAAAATGTTTCCATATAGCGTCTTTGCCCTTCCGCATAAATTGTATCAAATGCAAGTGAGGATTTTCCGCTTCCTGATAGCCCTGTAATGACTACTAATTTATTTCTTGGAATTTTTAAATCAATATTTTTTAGGTTGTGAACGCGGGCTCCCTCAATATTTATGTAGTTATTTTCTAGCATGCAATTATCTAAAAATTAATCATACAAATGGGATGCTTTATCGTCACCACGTGGGTCTGCACCAGTTGTTATAACTCCATTTTTTGAAATTAAAATGGCATCCACTCGTCCAATCACTCTAATATAATCTTGCTTTATGTCATAACCTTTTTCTTGAAGTTTTTTCATCGAAACCTCATCAAATACTCCATTTTCGAATTCGATTTTTTCTGGAAGCCATTGATGATGAAAGCGTGGAGCATTTATTGCTGATTGAATATCCATTCCAAATTCGTAAACATTCAGTATTGTTTGGAGCACAGATGTAATTATTGTTGATCCCCCTGGAGTTCCAAGAATCATATAGAGCTTATTATCCTTCATTATTATTGTTGGTGTCATAGAGCTCAGCATTCTTTTTTCTGGTTTTATTGAATTTTCTTCGCTACCAATCAAGCCAAACATATTTGCAAATCCTGGCTTAATACTAAAATCGTCCATTTCATTGTTAAGAAAATATCCCCCATCTTCAACAAATACCTTTGATCCATAACTCCCATTCAGAGTAGTTGTAACAGCAATTGCATTTCCTTCTTGGTCTAATATTGAGTAATGAGTAGTTTCCTCACCCTCTGTCCAAGGAATTTTACCAGCTTGAATATCTTTTGATTGAGAAGCTAGATCAAAGCTAAATGAATTCATCCTATTATTTAAGTACTTATTGCTAATTAGTTGATTATAAGGTACTTTACTAAAATCAGGATCTCCTAAATACTTGCTTCTATCTGAATATGATCTACGTTCAGCTTCAACTATGAGTTGTATTGCCTTCTCAGAATTATGATCATACTGACTTATATTATATGGCTCAATCATTTTAAGCATTTGGCCAAGACAAACTCCACCACTTGATGGTGGGCCCATTGAGTATATATTTAAGTTTTTATATTTGAAATTTAAAGGCTTTCTCCAAACAGGCTTATATTTAATTAAATCTTCGTGAGTAATTATTCCTCCAGCTTGACGAACTCTATTAACTAATGATTCAGCTACAGGACCCTCATAAAACCCTTTAGCACCGTATTTAGAGATACGTTTAAGGGTTTCAGCTAAAGCTATGTTTTTTACTGTATCACCAGCTTTAAAATCCTGAGCATAAAAAGTGTTTTCACCATTAATTCTGATAAAATCATCTTTTTTATTTCTAAAGCTTCGTTCCTGTTTTTCGGTAACTATATACCCGTTAATAGCAAGATCAATAGCGGGCTTAACAAGATCTTCCCAGGGCAAAGTGCCAAATTTGCTATGAATTTCAGCTAAACCTGCGACTGTTCCTGGAACACCTACTGCCAGTCCACCCAATGTACTTTTTTCAGGAATAACGTCTCCATTTTCATCCAAATACATTTTCTCATATGCATTTAGTGGAGCCTTCTCACGATAATCCAAACTACCAACTTCACCGGAGGCTGTTCTGTATACTAAAAATCCACCTCCAGAAATATTTCCTGCATTTGGAAAGCAAACGGTAAGAGCTAAATCGGTTGCTATCATAGCGTCAAATGCAGATCCCCCTTTATTTAGTATTGTTATTCCTATATCTGAAGCCTCTTTGCGTGCACTCACAACAGCAGCTTTAATATCTTTAGTCTTGTTACAACCGCTAAGAAGAAAAGATAGGCTTAATGTTATATATGTGAACTTTGTTAATAGTCTAACTATCATAAATCTTTTAATTTATTTTTTGAAAAAAAAGTTACATCCTCCATAAAATGGAAAAAATGGCTTTCAAAATAGGTATATTTTTCAATTAAATCATAAGTTGAAGCTGCTAATTTAGAAGGGAATTTTGTCCTTCCTTCCATTTGTTTTAAAATAACTTTAAAATCTTTAAGATTTGAATATTTTTCTAGCCATTTTTGATTAATCAAAGAACATATAAAGTATTGTACCTGATCATTGAAATAGAAACACGATTTTTCAAGTTTTAAATAAAAACTATTTGAATAAATTTTTAAAGGTGTTTCATGAAAATTATCCCAATTAGCTGCTAAAAAATGATCAAAATACATGTCAATAATAACTCTACTGTAGTGTCTGTAATTTGGAAATAATTCACGAACACATTTTTTGTATGAGTTATGATTATCTGTAAACTCATCAATTAATCTGTGTAAAACAATCCCACTTTTTATTTTATCGGGAAGTTCTGAAATTTTATTTCCCTTTATTTGATCAGCGACTAGATTGCCTATAGCTAATTCTGTGTCTGGACCTGACAAATAAATGTGACCTAAAAAATTCATCCCGCTAAATTAATTCTTTTAATAACTTTTTTTTAAAGAATTTATAATTAGGTAAAATGATTTTCCATTATTGGATTGAATATTATAATAAAAACTTGTCAAGCAGCTAGATTTGCTTATTATAATTTAAATTGCAAGGTTTTAATGTTTCAAATAATATGACCTTAATAAAATCAATTTCAGGAATTCGTGGAACGATAGGGGGTATACCTGGGGAAAATTTTACTCCATTAGATATTGTTCGATTTACTTCAGCTTATGGAAAATGGATTAAAGAAAATAAATCAGGAGAGATAATGGTTTATACTGGAAGAGATTCAAGGATTTCTGGTTCTATGGCTCATTCATTGGTTAATAACACTCTTGTTGGAATTGGAATTAACGTTGTTGATTTAGGTGTTTCACCAACTCCTACCTTAGGAATAGCTGTAAACTCAGAAAAAGCTAGTGGAGGTATCATGCTATCTGCTAGTCATAATAAAAAGGAATGGAACGCATTAAAGCTATTTAATTCAAAGGGAGAATTCATAAATGAAGAAGATGGAATAAAAATTTTAAAATATGCTGATAATATCAATTTCAGTTACGCAAACGTTCATGAACTCGGAACAATTACATCCCGAGAAGATTATATTGAGAAACACATAAACAAAATATTGAAATTAGAATCTGTGGACAAAGTTGGAATACAAAATTCTAAATTTAAAATAGTTGTCGATGGAATAAACTCAGTTGGTGGCGTAGCAATTCCAAAACTTCTTGACTCTTTGAATGTTGAAGTTGTTAAAATTAATTGTAATCCGAATGGTAATTTTGCTCACGATCCAGAGCCGCTAGCAGAAAATCTTAAAGAATTATGTGATGCTGTGTTAGAAAACAAGGCTGATCTTGGAATAGCTGTTGATCCAGATGTCGATCGTCTTGTATTTGTAGATGAAAAAGGGAAGCTGTTTAGCGAAGAATATACTCTAGTTGCTTGCGCTGATTATATACTATCTCAGCAAAAAGGTAAAACAGTTTCTAATCTTTCCTCTACACGTGCTCTTTCTGATGTTACTAAAAAATATGGAGAGTCATGTTTTTCGAGTGCAGTTGGTGAATTGAACGTTGTCAAGGAAATGAAAAAAGTTAGTGCTGTTATAGGAGGAGAAGGTAATGGTGGTGTAATATATCCTAAACTTCATTATGGAAGGGATGCAATGGTTGGTACAGCATTATTCTTGTCATTAGTCACAAGTAAACAAAAAAGTGTTTCTGAGATAAGATCATCTTATCCGAGTTATTTTATGAGTAAAAATAAAATATCGGCTAATGAAAATGTCAATTTGGACAGCATATTAGATCAATTAGCTAAAGAATACAGTAATGAGAGAATTTCACTAGTAGATGGCTTAAAAATAGATTTTCCAGAAATGTGGGTACATCTAAGAAAGTCAAATACTGAGCCTGTGATTAGAATATACACTGAAGCAACTACAAAGTCAGAAGCCAACAAATTATCGAATAAATTTATTTCAAAAATTAATCATCTCATTGAGAAAATTTAAATCTTTTGTGAGTCCATAAATATTGAGTAGGATCCTCAAAAATTTGTTTTTCAAGCCATTTTGTATAAGTATTTGTTATCTCATTTTGCTTTGTCTTTATGGGAATTCTTGATAAAATTTTAAATTCAACATTATAATAACCTCTTTTTACTCTATTAATTTTTGAGTACACAACAGGTATATTTAAATCTCGAGAAAGACGTTCTGCACCAGTATATGCTGGTACTTTTTTGCCTAAAAAACTTATCCAATATGTAGAGCTTTTGGGTCTTGGAGATTGGTCACTAGCAAAACCATAAACTCCTAGTTCTTTTTTCAATTCTTTTGATTTTATGATTTCTACAGCTTTTTTTTGAGGTATCATTTCAGAGTTGTGAACCCTTCTTATTTTATTAATAAGTCTATCGAAGTAGGGGTTTCTTATTGGACGATAAATACCATAACCTCTGTGTTTTATATGATATCCTAATGACATCATCCATTCCCAAGAAGAATAATGACCACAGAGTAAAAATACTGAACGGTTTTCTTTTTCAAATGATTTCAATACTTCAAGGTTTTGAACATTAAATCTTTCTAGCATTTCTGTTTTAGACATACCCATAGATTTGATTATTTCCAAGAAAATATCACATAAATGTGAGTAGAATTTTTTTTCAATTTCTTTAATCTTAGATATATTAAGGTTGGGGAAAGCAGTTATTAAATTTGATCTTACAATATTTCTTCTATACCTGATAATTCTGTAAATAAAAAAACAAACTACATCAGAAAATACATATAGAATATTAAACGGCATTCGGGATATTAGATATAAATATGGATAAACTATAATATAAGTTATTCGATCCATCTGAAGTTTATTTCAAAATTATGCTTTAAAATATTTACGGATAGTAAAATTTTTCTAATGTAAAATTTTTTCAGAATTAAATTCCTCTTAAAAATTATTGAATATTGCTTTAGGTAATTTACTTTTATAAGATATACCTTATTTGATATGAGATTCTCTACTGATACTGTGATGACAAGAATTTTAGATGAACTTTTTAATATTTATGCTAAACGAGTTCCTGATGTGAAAAAAATTACAAATGCTATGATAGAAAGAGGAATGGTTTCAAGCCAAAATGAAATAATTAACGATCACATAGCTTTTAGAACTATGGGTGTTCCAAATTTAGGTATATCGTCATTTGAAAAGATTTTTTTGGCAAACGGCTATAAACGTATGGATTTCTATCATTTTGCTATAAAAAAATTAGATGCTTATTGGTATTCTCCTCCTACAGAAGATCTTCCTCGAATTTTTATTAGTGAACTTAAAGTAGAAAAACTTTCACCAAAAGTTCAAAACATCATAAGGTTTTATACCGATTCTATTGTTCAAGATCCAGTCGATACATTAAATTTGGATGATTATAAAGCTGTTGCAAAATATTTTCAAACACCTCTTTGGGATCTTCCTTCCTTAAAAGATTATGAACAATTATTAAGTGAAAGTGAGTATGCAGCATGGGTCATATACAATAGATATTACTTAAATCATTATACAATAAGCGTACATGATCTTCCAAATCCTTATAATAAGCTAGAGTCATTTAACGAGTTTTTGAGCGATATAGGAATAAAACTGAATACATCAGGCGGAATAATAAAAACTAGCAAGGATCAATTGCTACGGCAAAGTAGTTCTGTAGCTAATACGGTAAGAGCAAATTTCACTAACGGAAATACAAAAAAAATTGCTGGTAGCTATGTTGAATTTGCTGAAAGAAGTCCATTACCGGAGTTTAGAAATTTAAAATCAAATAAATTAAAAAGAGAGCATCGCAGAGAAGGGTTCGAAACATCAAATGCTGATCGTATTTTTGAAAGCACATTCACTTCTCAAATAAAAAATTCATAAATATGGAGGTTAAACAAATACTTGAAAATCTGAGGATAAAATCTCTTCAGGGTGGTTGTAATGTTGGAGTTGAGTGGTTTGGATCAGGTGATGAAATTTGTTCTTTCAGTCCTGTTGACGGAAGTCTTCTTGGAAAATTAAAAACGACCTCTATTCAAGATTATGAAATAGTTATTGGAAAAGCAGAGAAAGCTTTTAAAAGTTTCAGGAAAATTCCTGCTCCTAAAAGGGGAGAACTTGTAAGACAATTTGGGAACAAGCTTCGTGAAAATAAAATAAGTCTAGGATATTTAGTTTCATGGGAAATGGGAAAATCCATTCAAGAAGGGTTGGGTGAAGTTCAGGAAATGATTGATATATGTGACTTTGCGATTGGACTTTCTAGACAGTTATATGGATTTACAATGACATCAGAAAGAGAATCACACCGATTATACGAACAATATCATCCTTTAGGTATAGTAGGTATTATTTCTGCATTTAACTTTCCAGTCGCAGTTTGGAGTTGGAATGTGGCCATAGCATGGGTATGTGGTAATGTATGTATTTGGAAACCTAGTGAAAAAACACCTCTTTGTAGTATTGCATGCCAAAACTTAATTATAGATGTTTTAAAAGAAAATAATATTGACGAAGGAGTCTCATGTGTAGTTAATGGTGGAGCTGAAGTAGGGAGCTGGATAGCAGATGACCAGCGTATATCACTTGTTTCAGCTACTGGATCTACAAAAATGGGAGTAAATGTATCAAAAAAAGTAGGCGCGCGACTTGGTAAAACCATATTAGAATTAGGCGGTAATAATGCAATTATAATAACACCTAATGCAGATTTAGATATTGCGATTCGTGCAAGTATTTTTGGGGCAGTTGGTACTTGTGGTCAACGTTGTACGTCAACAAGACGACTGATTGTCCATGAATCGATATTCATAAAATTCACAGAAAATTTGAAAAAATCCTATAAACAATTGAGAATTGGAAATCCAATTGATGAAAAAAATCACATTGGCCCTTTGATTGATGAAAATGCTGTCTCGATCTATTCTGATGCTTTAAAAAAAATTGAAAATCAAGGGGGTACTTGGTTAATCAAGGGAGGTGTATTGTCTGAAAATGATTACGGTAGTAAATGCTATGTTAAACCAGCAGTTGCAATTATTGATCGCGAGGCTAAAATAGTTCATAATGAAACATTTGCACCTATTTTATATGTAATTAAATATAAAGGTGATATTGAAGAAGCAATCTCAATTCAGAACGAAGTTAAACAAGGGCTTTCATCATCGATAATGTCTCTTAATGTTAAGGAAACAGAAACATTTTTATCAAGTTGGGGAAGTGACTGTGGGATTGCAAATGTGAATATAGGAACTTCTGGTGCTGAGATAGGTGGTGCTTTCGGAGGCGAAAAAGATTCAGGAGGTGGTAGAGAAAGCGGTTCTGATGCTTGGAAGGCATATATGAGAAGACAAACTAACACCATAAATTTTTCCAATCAAGTCCCTTTAGCACAGGGTATTAACTTCAAAATATAAACAATTAAATGCTCGAAACATTTCCACTAGTTGGAGCAATCATTTTAATTATAAATATTTTATCCAGTATAGTAGGTTTTCGGAATAGAAGATTTTTTGAAAATTATAGCTTCGAAATTGATAAAATTCGAAAAGGAGAATATTATCGGTTGCTAACTTCAGGATTTCTTCATGTAAACACTACGCATCTAATATTTAATATGATTACACTATACTTTTTTGTCTCTTTTGTAACGTATTCTTTAGGTGGAATTTCATTTCTAATACTATACTTCGCAAGTTTAATAATAGGAAATCTTTTAACTTTAATGATTCATTACAATCAGCCTAATTACAGTGCAGTAGGAGCTAGTGGAGCTGTAACAGGTGTTTTATTTAGTTCATTATTACTTTTCCCATCAATTGAATTAATGATTTTCTTTATACCTATACCAATTCCAGGATATATTTTTGGTATTGGATATATTTTATATACACTTTATGGAATAGGAGCACAAAACGATAATATCGGGCATTCTGCTCATTTCGGCGGAGCTATAGGAGGTGTAATTTTAACATTGTTCTATGATTTTGAAGTTATATACAATTCAAAATTAATGTTAAGCATCTTGTGCGCTACCACACTTATTGCAGGCTTTTTACTTTACATTAAAAGAAAATAGGGTTATATATTGGAAAGTAACTCTTCTATTTTTTTATACAGCGCTGCACCACGTAAATTTCTAGCTACGATTACTCCATTTTGATCTAGAACAAATGTAGCAGGGATGGCAGAAACTTTGTATAATTTAGCGATTGGGTCATTCCAAAACATAAGATTTGATACATGGTCCCAAACCAAACCGTCATCTTCGATTGCTTTTAACCATTTATTTCTTTCTTTATCGAGAGAAACTCCAACTATATTTAAACCACGATCTTTATTTCTATGGTATAATTGAACTAAATTAGGATTTTCGATTCTACATGGTCGACACCAGCTTGCCCAAAAATCTATGATTGTCACTTTGGCTAAGCTATTTTCAAATACAAAAGGTTTACCACTAGGGCTATTACCATCAAAGCGAGGGGCTATTTGCCCAACTTCTACAGAGTCTACACTTTGCTCAAGTTGATTTTTTACAGATTTACCAGATCTAGTATTTTTGATTCTTTCTTCAAGGGAATCAAAAAGATTTTTTGCTTCATCTATTGGAATAACTTTACTAGATATGAAACGTTCTAGGATTAAAATTGATAGCAGTGAATTTGGAGATGCTTTTAAAAAATCAAGTTCATATTCCTGAATTTGCTCACGTACCTCTTTATATTGTTCCTGAAGATCCTGAGCTAATAAACTATCTTTTAAGATCATTGCTTGTTGTAAATCATTGCCAATTCCATTTAATGATTCGATATATTTTTTGGTTTCTGACTTATATCGCATAAAATCATCATTTGAGGTAGTTCCTTTAGCTTTTGAAAGACCTAAACTATCTTTAAATAATGAAATATTTACAGTACCACGTTCAGCTATGAAAGGGAAGGTATTATTATCTCCTGCGATCTGGAGAAAGTAAAAATTAGGTTCAATTATCTCAGTTTCTAATTCAAATGATCCATTATTTGAAACAATTGTATCAAGTGTTACAGGTTGATTATTTAGATCAGCAACAATTAGATAAATACTGGTTTGGCTATCAATGTCAATTTCGCCTTTAATCCTTAAAGTATTAGAGTTATTAGTCTGACAAGAATTTAGTAATGTGAAAACAATAATAAGTGAAAAAAAATATTTATTCATGACAGCATTGATATTGGTAAAATTAATCAATTGATTGGAAATGGAAAACTTATCATTATTTTTACTCTTCAAGCATGATTTATTTTTAAAAAGATGAATTTCTCTAATATTATTGAAAGGTTTAAAGACCTAATAGGTGTTCAATTTGTACTTACTAAAGAGTGGAATAAATTACCACACACCAAAGGCTGGAGATATGGTATGGGAAATGCGTTGGCTGTACTGAAACCTGGCAAATTGACTCAGATATGGAAGATATTAGAGATTTGTGTTGAAAGTGATTTAATTGTAATAATGCAAGCAGCAAATACGGGTTTAACTGGAGGATCTACTCCTTTTGGAAGTGACTACGATAGACCTATTGTAATAATAAATACAATGCGTATTAAAGATATTCATATAATAAAAGAAGGCAGTCAGATAGTTGGATTGACTGGAAGTACCCTATATGGGTTAGAGAAAAAATTAAAACCTTATGGAAGAGAACCTCATTCTATTATTGGATCTACTTCTATTGGAGCTTCAATAATAGGGGGGATCTGTAATAATGCAGGAGGGTCATTAGTCCAAAGGGGGCCCTCTTATACTGAAATGGCTCTCTATGCTAGAATCAGTAAAACAGGGAAATTAGAGCTGGTAAATGAGTTAGGAATAAATTTAGGTTCAAATCCAGAAGAAATTTTAGATAATCTGCAAAATCAAAATTATGATGAATCGGATATTCATGAAACAGATCAATTGGGATCAGATAACAAATATTCAGAAATTGTAAGAGAGATAGATAAAAATACACCTGCAAGATATAATTCTGACAGTCGACTTTTGTATGGAGCTTCTGGCAGTGCAGGAAAAATTGCAGTTTTTGCTGTAAGACTAGACACCTATGTTTCGCCATCTGAAAATAAAGTATTCTATGTCGGAACAAATAATCCAGATGTATTTTGGAAAATTAGAAGGGATATTCTTTCAAAATTTAAAACTCTTCCAACGCTTGGCGATTATTTGCATAGAGACTGTTATGATGCAGCAAAAAAGTATAGTAAAGATACATTTCTAGTTATTGAAAGATTAGGAACAACATTTCTGCCAACATTGTTTGAACTAAAGCGGAGGGTTGATATTATTGCCAAGAAGCTAAAGATTTTACCTGACAATTTTTCTGATAGATTAATGCAATTTTTAAGTAAACTTTTCCCTAATCATTTACCTAAAAGAATGGATAGATTTAGAGATTTATATGAACACCATTGGATTATAGAAATGTCAGATGAAGGGATAAATGAGGCAAGAAATTACTTTAGTAAATTTTTTAAAAACAATGATGGTGATTTTTTTGAATGCAATGATTTTGAATCAAAAAAAGCATCTCTACATAGATTTGTTTCTGCAAGTGCAATAGGGAGGTATCATATTCTAAATTCTGAAACTCATGGGGAGATGATGTCACTAGACATTGCATTTCCTAGAAACGAAAAAAATTGGTTTGAAAAGTTGCCTAAGGATATTGATGATATGCTTGAAATGAAACTTTATTATGGCCATTTATTTTGTCATGTCCTCCATCAAAACTACATTGTTAAAAAAGGAATTGATGGTGAAAAATTAAAAAACAAGCTATTAAAATTATACGATAAAAGGGGGGCTGAATATCCAGCAGAACATAATGTTGGCCATGAATATTCAGCAAAACCGTCATTGAAAAAATTCTATAAGGAACTTGATCCTACAAACGGTTTTAATCCTGGAATTGGCAGAACAAGTAAAAATAAAAATTGGGCTTAAATGTTAATTTGTTTTATCTCAACTAATTTTTGTCAAATAGAAATATTACCTATAACACTTTTGAATACCAAATAACACATAAAGGTTTATCTTTGTTGTATATTTTGGTAATATGGCTGGTAACATTTTTGGCTCACTTTTTAAACTCACAACCTTTGGTGAATCACATGGACCTGCTATAGGAGGAATTTTAGAAGGTTGTCCTGCAGGAATTGAACTAGACCTAGAATCTATCCAAGAAGACTTAGATAGGAGAAAGCCCGGACAATCTTCAATTGTTACTCAACGAAAAGAATCTGACGAAGTTTTAATACTTTCTGGAGTATTTGATGGTAAAACAACGGGCACACCTATAGGTTTTTCAATAAATAATACAAACCAAAAACCAAAGGATTATTCCCATATTCAAGACTCTTACAGGCCATCACATGCAGATTATGTTTATGATCAAAAATATGGTATACGGGATTATAGGGGAGGAGGAAGAAGTTCAGCAAGAGAAACCGCTAGTAGGGTAGTTGCTGGTTCTATAGCGAAACAGTTTTTATCTCCTACTAAGATAAATGCCTATGTCTCAGCAGTAGGACCTTTATCACTTGACACCAACCCCTCTGATGTTGATTTATCCCTCATAGAAAAAAATCCTGTTCGTTGTCCAGACCAAAAGATGGCTTTGAAAATGGAAGACTTTATCAAAAAAATAAGAAAAGAAGGAGATACAGTCGGAGGCATTATAACTTGTATTATTAAAAATGTAAAAATTGGTCTTGGAGAACCAGTGTTTAATAAACTTCACGCAGAACTAGGCAAAGCTATGCTTTCAATAAATGCAGTAAAAGGTTTTGAATATGGAAGTGGTTTTAGTGGAACAAAAATCAAGGGAAGCGAACACAACGATTTGTTTAATGAAGATGGGACTACAAAAACTAATCACTCGGGTGGGATTCAAGGTGGCATATCTAATGGAATGGATATTTATTTTAATGTTGCATTTAAACCCGTAGCAACCATTATGCAAAATCAAGAAACTATAAATTCAAAAGGTGAAAAAGTTGAAATGCAGGGTAGAGGTAGACACGACCCTTGTGTAGTACCACGTGCAGTACCAATTGTAGAAGCTATGGCTGCTCTTGTTCTAGCAGACTTTTCTTTAATTAAGAGAACAAATAAAATATAATTTAATTTGAGAAAAATAGCTTTACACTGGAAAATATTAATTGGAATGAGCCTTGGAGTATTGTTTGGCGTTAGCTTTTCTTTTATTCCAGGCGGGGACTTATTTATCGCAAATTATATCAAGCCCTTTGGTACAATTTTTATCAATTTATTAAAGCTGATAGCAGTACCACTTATTTTAGCATCCTTAATAAAAGGAATATCAGATTTAAAAGATATTTCTAAATTATCAAAAATGGGAGGTCGAACTATTGTTACCTACCTAATCACTACATTAACTGCCGTGACTATTGGCTTAATTTTAGTTAATGTAATCAAACCAGGAAAATCGATCAGTGTAGATACTAGAAATGAACTCGTTGAAGCTTACGCAACCGATACCCAAGCAAAGCAAAAAGCAGCAGCAAAACAGCAGGAATTAGGTCCATTACAGGCACTGGTTGATATGGTACCGTCAAACATCTTCTTAGCCGCTTCAAATAATAGAAATATGTTGCAAGTGATCTTTTTCGCATTATTTTTTGGTATAGGAATGATTCTTATAAATGAAAAAAAAGTAGCTCCAGTTAAGAATTTTTTTGACTCCCTCAATTATATCATTCTAAAGCTTATTGATTTAATAATGCTCTCTGCCCCATATGGTGTTTTTGCGTTATTGGCAGCATTAGTAGTGGAAGCCCCAAGCTTAGAATTATTCAAAGCATTAGCACTCTATGCGATAACCTTACTATTAGGTCTTGCTACAATGATTTTAATTTATGTTTTAATTGTTCAACTTTTAACCAAACGAAAAATTTCTTTTTTTGTCCGTGGTATTGCTCCAGCACAGTTACTAGCATTTTCTACAAGTTCTAGTGCTGCAACCTTACCTGTAACTATGGAATGTGTTGAAGAAAATTTAGGAGTAGATAAAGAGGTAGCTAGTTTTGTCCTCCCTATAGGTGCAACAATTAATATGGATGGAACATCAGTCTACCAGGGAGTTGCAGCCGTTTTTATTGCGCAAGCTTTTGGATTAGATCTTAGTCTCTCTGCACAACTGGGTATTGTCTTTACTGCTACGCTTGCATCAATAGGTACAGCAGCAGTACCAAGTGCAGGCATAGTTATGTTAGTCATTGTTTTGGCTCAAGCAGGAATTCCTGAAGCTGGCTTAGCCCTTATTTTTGCAATTGATAGGCCTTTAGATATGTGCAGAACAATTGTAAATGTAACTGGAGATGCAGCTGTTTCAATGATTGTAGGAAAATCAATAGGTAAGTTAAAAGACTAAATGAATTTTTTCTTGAGCGTTAAGGTCTAGAGTCATAAAAACTTGTGAGCATATTTTTTTTCTGGTAATGGACAAATATCGTGCTTCCCAAACCAATTATACCTGTTTTTTGCTATAAATCGATATATTATATTTGAAAAACTCGTTGGTAGAAGATTAAAAATCAAAAATAAATTCCAAAAGCCATTCAAATATTTTAAAACTCTAAATACAGCTTTTGCTTCTGAACAATATTGCTTTTCACTATCCCAAGAAATTATTGAATCGCAATCTAGAATTGAACTTGGATTATTCTTAAAAAAAGACTTTGCATAATCACTATCAAGATTGGCAAATCTAATATTGTCATTTTTATCCCATTTGCACAACTTTAGAATTATCGAGTTACATAGTACACATGGCCCGTCGTAAAAGATTATGAGTTCTTTCATTTCTTATTTTATTTATCTTCTACTATCTCTAAAAGATCTAAGCTTACTTGTGTTTTAAAGACTCCATAATTCACAATTGCTTTATTTTTTTCTATCAGGTCAATAGATCCCACGGAACGACCGTCAAACATTCTTACACTATCACCAACTTTAAGTTTAATATTTGATTTCTTCGGCTTATCAATTTTATTTTTCTTTTTTTCCTTTCTAACCAGAGCAATTTCCTTATTTACCTGCTCATTAATTTTTTTCTTCTTTTCTTTTTCAGTTTTAAGCAAAATGTTTGACTTTTTTTTACGTTTTGAGTTTTCATTTTCAACCAATTTTAAAAGTTCTGATATTAATGGTCTTTTTTTATTGTTTTTAAAAAAGCGCTCACCGATTTCATTAAATTTATTTCCTAGAACAATCATTTTTTGATTGTGGTCAAAAAGTTCTTGATAGCTTGAGAGTTTAGATTTTAATTTGGCCTTAATTTGAGCCGTTTGTTCACTTTGCTCTTCAGCTTTTGATTCTTTTTTCTTCAAACTTTCCCCAGTTTTTAAAAGTTGATTACGTTCTTTTTGAAGTTTAGCAATTGTAGCGTCAAATCTAACCTTACCCTTTTCAATTTTCTTTTTTGCACGATTAACAAGGTTATATGGAAGTCCATTTTTTTGTGCTACTTCAAAAGTAAATGAGCTACCTGCTTCACCTAAAACTAGTTTAAAAATTGGTTCTAATGTCTTGCTATCGAATTGCATATTAGCATTAATCATTTTTGGAAGCTCTGTTGCTAAGACTTTTAGGTTAGAATAGTGTGTGGTTATTAATCCTAATGCCTCTCTTTCATAAAAATCTTCCAAAATAACCTCAGCTAGTGCTCCACCTAATTCTGGATCAGAACCAGTCCCAAATTCATCTATTAAAAATAAAGTATTCGAATTGCATTTTTTTAAAAAATACTTCATATTATTTAAACGATAAGAATAGGTACTTAACTGATTTTCTATTGACTGATTATCTCCAATATCAGTTAAAATCAATTCAAAAATACACGCAACACTGTTTTCTTTTACTGGAATAAGCATTCCACTTTGTAACATTAGTTGTAATAAGCCGACTGTTTTTAATGTAATACTTTTCCCTCCAGCATTAGGTCCAGAAATTACGATAATTCGGTGTTCAGAATTGAGTTTTATATCTTGCGGATAAGTAGATTTATTTTGTGATTTATTTGTCTGAAGTAAAAGAGGGTGGAAGGCCTTCTTATAATTGATCTCTTTTTCATCTGAATTTATTTTGGGAAAAATTCCGTCAATTTCGTTACCATAACAAGCCTTTGCATAAATAATGTCAAACTTGAGTAAAAAGCTGTGTTGGTTTTGAAAGTAGGGGAGGTAAGGACGAAAAAAATCAGTTAATCCAGATAATATTTTTTTTATTTCCTCTGTTTCTTCAAATAGCAGATTCTGTAATTCTTGGTTTTGTAAATATGTGGTTTCAGGCTCAATAAAAACGATGCTACCTGTTTTTGAACTTCCCATTATAGTCCCTTTTACCTTTCGACGATACATTGCTTTAACAGCAAGAACTCTTCTATTATTGACAATTGATTCTTTTATGTCATCTAAGTAATCTGCTCCGTTATACTGGCTAAGTGATTTGTTAAAACTACTACTTATTTTACCTCGTAATTGCTGTAATTTTTTACGTATTGAAAACAAATTATCAGATGCCTTATCTCTTATTTCACCAAAACGGTCAATGACTCTTTCTATTGCTGGAATGATATCATTTTCAATGGTAATATCATTACTAAATTCATAAAGCGTCGGATAGTAAGCTTGAAACTTTATTAAAAATTTAATTAGTTTATTAGTTGTCTCAGTATTTGTGGCCATATTCCGAAAGGAGCTAATTGTTAAGACACTATTTTCAATTTTTAGTAAAGGGAAAATATCCAAAAGTGATTCAAATCCATGGTTTGGTATTCTATTTTCATTATCAAATGAAGATTTAAATTCAGATACAGATTTTAACTGTTTTTCAATTTGTTCTGTGTCTACAGAGGGTTGCAATTTCTGTATTGCATCTTTCCCTAATTGAGTAATTGCAAAGTTCGCGCACTGATTTAAAACTTCAATATACTCTAGATCTTCAAGGGTTTTATTAGGAATAAGACTTTCCACTTTTCTTAACTTAGCCTCACAAAAGTAGTAAATTCATGAAGGTTCAAATAAATTCTAATTGGGAAAAACTTTTAAACTCTGAATTTAGTAAGCCTTATTTCACTGATTTAGTCGATTTTGTTAAAAACGCGTATAGCAAAACTGTTTGCTATCCACCTGGTAAAGATATTTTTAGAGCTTTCAACGAATGTCCATTAGATGATGTTAAGGTTGTTATTATTGGTCAAGACCCATACCATGGTCCAAAACAAGCTCACGGTTATTGTTTTTCGGTTTCCAATTCAATTCCTCATCCACCTTCATTAATTAATATTTTTAAAGAGATTGAAACGGATTTAGGACTCGAGTATCCAAAAAGCGGTGACCTGACTCCATGGGCAAGGCAAGGTGTCTTTTTACTAAATGCAACATTAACTGTTGAGGCCAATAAAGCGGGCAGTCATCAAAAAATAGGATGGGAAACATTTACTGATTCGGTAATTAGAATAATTTCTGAGAAAAAGGAAAATATTGTTTTTATGTTGTGGGGTAGTTATGCAAAACAAAAAACCAACTTAATAGATAGTCTTAAACATCGTGTTCTGAAAAGTGGTCATCCGTCACCACTGAGTGCTAACAGAGGCTTTTGGTTTGGGAATAAACATTTTAGTAAATGTAACAGCTACTTAAAAGAGGTAGGTAAAAATGAAATAAATTGGTCACTAGATAAGTGATTTTATTTTAAATGAAAAGGGTTCATAATTTATTTGAGTGTTTAAAATCAAAAAAATAGTACACTTATTAGTAACTTTCAAAACGCAATTATTCTAGATGAAAAAGATATTTGTAACTGCGTCATGTTTTATAATATTTTCGTGTTTTAAAACAGATATAGTTCAATTCGAGAAAAAAAATAAGCTTGCCCCTATTGATGCGAGTGGACTTCAATATGGTGGTCTTGGGGGTATGACAGACACAGCAATAATTTGTAATCCAGCGGGTCTTGGAAGAAAGTTTTGTCGATTTTTACGAAAATATGATAATACATTTTGGGCAGATACAGAAAATTATTATAGTGACTTTTCGGATATACAATTTTTAAACTCTGAACATTTTATATCCTTCTTTGATATTAGTAATGATGTATCATATTGCAAAGGATGGAGACCAGGTGAAAATACTTATGATGGAATAAAGTGGAATATAGAAATCAAAAGAGATGAGGAGGATATATTTTGGTTTGATTATGAGTATTATGGGACAAGTCAAGAAATTGAATATACTATACTGTATAAATATGAAGTAATTGATAGTTTACTTCATTTTTCTAGTTCTGCTGATGAAAATTTTATTTTTAGCCCTTCAGAAAAAAATTATTCAAAAGATTCTATTGATACGAGTGAAATAGTTGAAATGGAAGGATGTACGTTTTACGGAGCATGAAAAAAATTCTTTTACTAATTCCGTTTATTGTAATTTCTTCTTGCTATAAATCAGATATAGTACAATCCCAAACAGCTAATACAGACCCTGCCAGTATGCACAATGGACAAGTTTACCCAACGGCTCCTCGTAGCTATACAAATTTTTGTGCTGTCCCAAAAAATTGTAAGTTTTTATTTAAATACGATCACACATTCTGGTCAGATACAGAAAATTATTCTAGTGATTTTTCAAGTGTCAGATTCTTAAATCTTAATAATAATTTTATATCCTTTTATAATATTGATAAAGATATTTCATATTGTACAGGATGGAAAAAAGGAGATAATACTTCTGGTGCGATAAAATGGAATATTAAAATCAAAAAAGATGAGTGGGATGAGTTTTGGTTTGACTATGATTATTATGGGACAGACCAAGAAATTGAATACACCATAAACTATAGATATGAAGTAATTGATAGTTTACTTAATTTTTCAAACTCAGAAGGAGATTCTTTAATTTTCTATCGAACTGATGAAATAAAAGATTTTGTTGATTGCATGTTTTATAATTAGAGCAGACTAAGAATTAATAATATCAATTTAATTAATCTTAAATCAATAAGTAAATTTGAGTCAAAATCATAAATCAATGCGAAAGTTATTCATTAGTTTTTTATGTTTTGTTATGTTGTCGTGTTTTAAAACAGATATAGTTCAATATGGTTCAAAAAATTTAGATCCTGCCACGTTCGCTAGTGGACAACAACTTCCTACTGCGCAACAAAGTTATACTCGATTTTGTAATCCAGGAGGTTTGGGTAGAAAGGGCTGCAAGTTTTTAGCCAAATATGATAATACATTCTGGTCAGATATCGAAAATTATTATAGTGACTTTTCTGATGTACATTTTTTAAATTGGGTATATTTTGTATCCTTCTTTGATATTAACAATGATGTTTCATATTGCAAAGGATGGAGAACAGGTGAAAATATTTTAGATGGAAAAAAATGGGATATAAAGATCACAAAAGATGAGTGGGATGAGTTATGGTTTGACTATGATTATTACGGTACTAGCAATGATATTGAATATACCATAACTTATAAATATGAAGTAATTGACAGTTTACTTCATTTTTCAAATACAGAGGGTCAAGAATTTATTTTCTACCCATCTGATAAAGATTATTCAAAAGATATTGTTGATACTGGTGAAATAATTGAATTAGAGGGATGTATGTTCTACTAGTTTTTAGTACTTATCATTAACAGATGAAAAAAATATTTGTAGCTTCTTTATATTTAGTCATGATTTCATGTTTTAAAACAGATATAGTTCAATATGGTTCAAAAAATTTAGATCCTGCCACATTCGCTAGTGGACAACAACTCCCAACAAAACCAAAAGACTTAACATACTTCTGCAATCCAGCAGGTCTTGGAAGAAAAGGTTGTAAATTTTTATCTAAATATGACGGTACAATATGGGCAGATAAAGAAAATTATTATAGTGACTTTTCAGATATACAATTTTTAAACATTGCATATTTCATATCCTTCTTTGATATTAATAATGATGTTTCATATTGCAAAGGATGGAGACCAGGTGAAAATAATTATGATGGAATAAAATGGAATATAAAAATCAAAAAAAATGAATGGGATGAGTTTTGGTTTGATTATGAATATTATGGGACAAGTCAAGAAATGGAATATACCACAACTTATAAATATGAAGTAATTGATGGTTTACTTCATTTTTCAAATACAGAGGGTCAAGAATTTATTTTCCACCCATCTGATAAAAATTATTCAAAAGATATTGTTGATACTGGTGAAATAATTGAATTAGAGGGATGTATGTTCCTCTAGTTTTAAATAATTATCATTAACAGATGAAAAAAATATTTGTAGCTTCTTTGTGCTTAATACATTTTACTTGTTATAAGACAGATGTAATTCAACACGGAACAGCAAATTTAGATCCACGTCAATGGGCAAGTGGAGGACAAATAAACAGTTTATCGCAACAATATAACGTTTTCTGTGCTGGAGTAAAGACTTGCAAATTTCTATACAAATATGATGATTCAATGTGGGCAGATACAGATAATTATTACAGTGAGTTTTCGGATATAAAATTTAAAAACGCAGCTACATATTTTATATCCTTCTTTAAAATTGATAATGACGTTTCATATTGTAAGGGATGGCAAAAAGGTGAAAATATTTATAATGGAATAAAATGGGACATAACTATCAAAAAAGATGAGTGGGATGTTTTTTGGTTTGATTTTGATTATTACGGGACTGGTCAAGAAATTGAATATACTATAACTTATAAATATGAAGTAATTGATGGTTTACTCCATTTTTCCAACTCTGAAGATCAATCATTTATTTTTCATCCATCAAAAAAAAATTACTCAAAAGAATTAATTGATACAAACCAAATAATTGAACAAGATGGGTGCTTATTTTTATAATTAGGATAAACTAAAAATAATAATCTATAATTTTAATTAAGTTTATAAATTATATTTATTAATCATAAATCAATGAAAAAGTCACTAGCAGCTGCCTTATTGAGTTTTTTAATTTCTTCTTGTTTTAAAACTGATGTTAGACAATATGAGTCTTGGAATCAAGATCCATTAACTAAAGCAAGTGGTTATCAAGTTAATCGCTTACCGAAACAATATAATTCATTTAGTGGTGCTAGATTTTTAAGCAAATATGATGATACAATGTGGGCAGATACAGATAATTATTACAGTGACTTTTCAGATATCAAATTTGAAAGAAGTGGGCCAGTATTTATATCATTCTTCAACATTAATAATGATGTGTCATATTGTAAAGGATGGAAAAAAGAGGAAAATATTTATGATGGAATAAAATGGAATATTACATTTAAAACGAATGAAGAGGATGTTTTATGGTTTGATTATGATTACTATGGAACAGGTCAAGATATAGAATATACTATAACTTATAAATATGAAGTTATTGATGGTTTACTCCATTTTTCAAATACAGAGGATCAAGAATTTATATTCCATCCATCAGACAAAAAATACTCAAGAGAATTAATCGACACAGGTGAAATAATTGAACAAGAAGGTTGTTTGTTTTTGTAATTGAGGTAGACTAAATCATCGACATATCCTCTTAATTAAGTTTAATGACTAATTTGTATATTGTAATTTATTAACCATAAATCAATTAAAATGAAAAATATACTTTTTACTTTTTTACTATTACCTTTTTTTGCAACTGCTCAAGTAGCGGTATTTCATCCTGTTAAAATTCCTCAGGATCAAGTAGAAAAATTTTTGGAAATTGAAACTAATTATAGCCAAAAAGTAGCTCAGAACGCAGTTAAAAAAGGTGATTTACTTTGGTGGGCATTAATGAAATCTTTTAATGCCACAAGTAAAGACTATAATTATATGTGGGTGAATGTTTATAAAGACATAGATGCTACAGTTTCATCATCGGCAAGCTGGTGGACAAATTCTGAAGAAGTTGTTGGAGTTAAGCCACAAATACTCTATGATGGCTGGAGTGGTGGTGAAGCTGACCGAAGGTACTTCTATCAAATTAAAGGGCAAATTGATTCGGGTGTAGAAGGAAAATTTGTGATTTTCAATTTTGCTTCACCAAAAAATATAGATAAAGTAATTTCTGATAGTAAGAATTATGTTACCCCTAGATTTAAGAAGGTAATGAAATCTGCAGGAATGACTGGTTGGGGCTATGCAACTAAAATTACTCCACAAGGTCAAGACTATGCATCATTTATGACTTACGACGCTTTTGACTCAATGTCCAATTTAATGAAACATTTGTCAGGAGAGGGCGCAGCAATGAAATCACTAGATTTAGATAAACTTGAAAGAATTAATTGGGAATCACGATATATTCTAGAGATTGTGTCTTCAACTGCATCAAACTAAAATACAAAGATTTGTTACTTACAACTGTTTACATAATATGCACCTCTCCTATATAGATCTTATAGGAGGGTGCTAACTAATGTTCCATTAAAAATGAAAAAAATATTATTTATCCTGGCTGCAGTATTTTTCACTGGATTAGTTTTTTCACAAGAAAACAAAATTCTAGAAAATCAAATTGTAAAACAATGGATGGATTATTCAAAAGGTTTTGAGTATAAGGATTACGAAAGAATTGCAAGTCATTTTACATATCCTGCAATTTTTAACAATTCAACTCCAATAATAGTGAAGAACAAAAAAATGATGATCGATGCTTACAAATCAGTTAGGGAAAATGTTCAGAAAGATTATAAATATTCACTAATTGATAAGTGGAAATTAATAAATATTACAAACGAATTTCTAATATTAGATGCTCATTATTCTAGATACAATTCAGATTATAAGCAAATCTTATCTGGCAGGGGATTATATTTTTATAAGAAACTAAATGGTAACTGGTTTCTTAAAGAGGTCACTACTCTTTCACAAAATAAACTTTAACCACAATTTAAATTCAGATCATCGGCATATCCTCTTCATTAAGTTCAGGGAGTAATTTGTATATTTAGGTCAATAACTATAAATCAGTGTCAAAGCCTTTTTTTCTTTTTTTGTTCATATTTATGTTTTCTTGTTATAAAACAGATGTAGTGCAATATCAGACTTGGAATTTAGATCCTGTAACTAAAGTAAGTGGAATGCAAGTTAATCACGTACCACGGCAATATACTGTTTTCTATGGGAATAGATTTTTAAGTAAGCATGATGAAACAATTTGGGCAGACACTGAAAATTATTACAGTGATTTTTCAGATATAAAATTTGAAAGAAATGGCCCAGTATTTATATCATTCTTTAACATTGATAATGACATTTCATATTGTAAAGGATGGAAAAAAGAGGAAAATATTTATGATGGAATAAAATGGTTTATAACCATTAAAAAAGACGAGGAAGATGTTTTATGGTTTGATCTTGATTATTACGGCTCTAATCAGGAAATTGAATATACTATAACTTATAAATATGAAGTAATTGATGGTTTACTTCATTTTTCAAATACAGAGGATCAAGAATTTATATTCCATCCATCAGACAAAAAATACTCTAGAGAATTAATCGACACAGGTGAAATAATTGAACAAGAAGGTTGTCTGTTTTTTTAATACAACCAGTTCAAAATCAGATAATTATCCTCCAACACGTTTTATTTTGTGTCCCATATCCTGAAGTATTTCAATTATTTTATCCCTAAAATTTCCTTGTATGATTATTTCTCCATTTTTTATACTTCCACCAACACCAACTTTATTTTTAAGTGTTTTAGCAAGATTTTTTATTTCACTAGGACTACCTGAAAATCCTTTTAAAATTGTGACTGTCTTTCCAGCTCGCCCTTTATTACTAAAATGTGCTTCAAGATTTTGCGAAATAAAAACAGGTGCTGAAATACTTTGGTCTTCCTTAGGAGTGGGCTGAAGATTGTCAAATTGAATTTTACCTAAATCTTCAAGTGAGTTGAATTTCTTTGACATACTATAATTCAAGTTGAGGGACTAAAATAGTATTTTTATACATGAAATTTAATTTTTAAAAGTTTTGATGATGGCAGATAAAGCTCCTTTCCATATAATTCCTGATTCACCCGATACAATATCCTGTGTTAATATAATAACTCGAATGTTGCAAGGTTTAGGTTTCAGATACCACTGGGCTACTAAAGGACTTAGAAATAAAGATTTAGATTACAGACCTACAGATTCAGCAAAAAATTGTTTAGAAACATTAAAACATATTTACATATTAGTAGAAATTATTAATGCTGCTACTCAAAATAAAATTTCTGTTCGTCCTGCACCAATAGAAAATATTCCAAATGAATTTGAAATATTACGAGAAATAACACTAAATAGAATTAAAGAATCGTGTGTTTTATTTGAATCAATGACATTGGATGAATTAGAATTATTAAAAATAAAATTCAATAGGGGGGGTGTATTTTCAGAATTTCCTGTTTGGAATTTAATTAACGGTCCTATTTCTGATGCTATTTATCATGTCGGACAAATAGTAAGCTTCAGAAGAACAAGCGGAAATCCAATAGAAAAGGGAGTAAATGTATTCTTAGGTGAAAAAAGATAACTTTTTAATTATCACGATCTTCAAAATTTTCACTTTTTTCTTTGCTAATTTTATCTATAAATAAGTATACCAAAACTCCAGCAACTATTATGATTAGTACTAATGTCATGGTAAGTTTACTTTACGATGACAGCTGTACCATAGGCTAATATCTCAGAACAACCTTGCATGACCATTGATGTTGTAAGTCTAACATTAACAATTGCATTTGCTCCAAGGGACTCTGCATCATCAACCATTCGTTTTAAAGCTTGTTCTCTTGATTGTGCTTGAAGCTTTGTATATTCAGATATTTCTCCACCGATTATGTTTTTTAAACCAGCGAATATGTCTTTGCCTATGTTTCTTGCTCGAACAGTACTTCCTCTGGCTATACCAAGAGTTTCTACAATGGTTTTATTTGGGATTTGTTCTGTTGTAACTATTATCATATAGAGTAGTGGCTAAATTATTGAGTTTTTAGAATATTAAAGATTCTATTTTACATAATATAAATTATAGTTTTTAAAATTAATTAGTTTTTCAACCATGCAGTTCGCAAAGTCAAAGCTTTTTCGTCTGCATAAGGATCTTCAACAACTCCACTAACTTTAACATTAGGTTTCCCTGTAATTCCAATTAAAGTTTGCTTCTCCATATTTCTCTGAATTGTGAGTGTAAACTCTTTTTTATCATCCCACATGAAGCTTGGTGTAAATACTGCATTAATTTGTTCAGCATTTTCCTTTTTAATCTCTGGTAACATCTTACCATCTAATCCTAAAAAGACGTCACCTATTTCAACTCCCATTGATTCTATTGTATCATTTAAACCAGTGACCACATATCTTACTTTTCCATCTTGGTCTGGCTGTGGCTCAAAAAATGGATTCTGATTGTCTTTAAAAAGAATACTTGGTAAAGGTACTTCAGTTTCTCCCATTGTAAGGCCAACCCTATTTAAATATTCCATATAATCTATTGGCACTTTTCCTTCAACATGATTTTTGAAAAAATCAGCTACTTCTGGATAAGTCATTGAAATAATTTCGTCTATAAGTATGTTGTCTTTAAATGGTTTTTCTTTACCATATTTCTTTGCAAGATCTTGCATCACTGATAAAATCCCCTTCTCACCACTACTGTTTTCACGAATTATTATGTCCAGACACATGTTAATCAGCGCACCTTTTTGATAAACATTACCATAATTGGTTTGATAGGGCTCGTCTACAATTTTTGAACTCATTTCAGTAAATGACATCTTATCATCATAGCGTTTCGAGTAGTTTAGTTTTTCAAGGATTCGATTATAGAAATTCTGTTCATCAATAAGGCCTTGGTTAATTTGGAACAAGTTTGCGAAATACTCTGTAGTTCCCTCATACATCCACAAATGTTTTGACATCAAAGGTGTATTATATTCAAAATTATGGATTTCTTCAGAATGAATATTTAAAGGAGTTAAAGTGTGAAAAAATTCATGTGACACAACATCAACTAAACTCTGGGTTAATTCCTCAGCCTGCATTTGATCAACAAAAACAACAGTTGTTGAAGTATGATGCTCTAAGGCTCCCATCATTCCACCAAAATATTGCAAATCTTCCATTCCCATAAGGTGTAATAGAATGTCGTAAGAAGCTGTATTATTGGCATCTCCCAAGAATTTTTTTTGCGCAATCATCATTTTTTCAATAGCATCTCGATAGTCTTCTGCTTTATGAGTACCAGAAGGCGAATAAATAGCTAATCCAACTTTTATATCATCCAAATCAAAAGAAACAGCATTTGGCTCACTGTACAATATTGGATTATCAATTATATGAAAATATCTTTTGGCTGAAAATATATCGAGTGTATCACTTTTTGAAATAACTGATAATGATGTAAAGGGCTTCAAATTTTTTGGTGATCGAATACTAAGTCTGTAAGACTTTTCTTTCATACCCCCAAAATATCCAATCATACTATGTAAATTCAATAGAAAGGTTACATCTTTTTTGTAATTAGTACCCCCCATTGGGTATATGGCTTTTCCATCAGGGCCATCAAAGGTATCATTAGTAAGATATGTTATTTTGTCCAATTTTTTTGCTTCAGTTATGGACCAAGTATTTTCATCTTCTTGGTTTAATTGTAATTCATTACCCTTATAATCAAAAGCTTTAATATTTTCAATGAACCGACCAAAATTTGAATATTCATAAGTTCCAGGTACAATTTGAGGAATATAAAAAGTAATTTCATTATCACTAATCTTTGGTGGATCAATTACAACTTTAACTTTATCGTCATTTACATCAACCAAGTCAATAGAAGCAATAATACCAACTTGTTTGAAAGTATTATTTTGTTTTAGAGTAGCACAACCAAAAAATATAATTGATAAGGAAAAGATTAAAAGATTATTTTTCTTCATTTTAAAATTAAATTTAGAATTAAATAATTGGAACGCCGTTAAGATCAGTTGTTAAAATGTTTGTCATATGATCAAAAAATGGTCTTATAGCTTTAAAATTATTAATTACTTGATTAAGAAAATCAGACGAAAGTACACTTTTATCATTAAATTTTTTAAAAAAAATATATTGTTTATGTCTAATCAGATCAATATCAGGATGTTTTTTATTAAAATTTTTTGGTGCTGTTTTAACCTTTTCACCCTGTAATTCACCCCAAATTAAATTGAATTTTTTTTCGTTAATTATATTTCTAAGTCCTTGAGCATCAAACTCTAATTCTTTTCTAATACGAAACAAATCCTTAGGATTTGGACCCCAGAAACCACCTGCTATAAATGAATTTTCGGGTTTTATATGCATATAATAACCTCCTCTTAATTTTGGTTTTTTTCGATGAAATGATACACCGACATGTGTTTTATATGGGGTTTTATCTTTCGAGAATCTGACATCCCTGTAGATCCTGAACATTTTAACTCTTTCAATATCGTCTTCTATATCCAAACCATTCTTCACCTCTTCATTAAACACTTTAAGCTCAGATTCTAAAGCTTTGTATCTTGACTTTTGCTTTTCAAACCACTCACGATTATTATTTTTTTCTAAGTCTTTATAAAAAACTAATATATCCGGATTAATTTTTATCATATGTATCTTATTTAAATATTTTCAATTAATAATTAATTCTTTTGATAATTTGAGAAGATTACTCTTTTCACTAATGCTTCTTTTAATAGGTAACTGAGCATAACCAATTAATCGTCTTATAATCTCAATAGCGCAGTAGATGGCTACTTCATTGTTATCAATTTTATCTGGATAATTATCACAAATTTTCTTTAAATATGATATTTGACCGGTTGCCAAAATTAAATGACCACTCATTACCCCTAAATCGAATTCTTTTGATCCTAAAAAAGTAAATTCAGGATCAATAATATAGATATTATCATTTCTTTCCATCCAACTTCCGGGGTAATAGTCCCCATGTAGAAGTGTATTCCCAGTATCTAAGTAATTTTTCCCTGCATTATTTACTCTACTAATAATATCCGTATTTTCTTTAAATGGTATTGCTAATTCTTCTAATCCTTCTTGAATATTATTTAATTGTAAGCCATTATCTTTTAAAAATGGGAGAACAAAAATGTGATCATGATTAAGTTTTCGAAGAGTTAGATTTGTTGGATAATTTTTGTGTCCGTTTGTTATATGAATATTGTGGAGAATAAGGGTAAGCTTATTTACTTTATCGTTATCAATTTTCCTACTATTATAGATATAATTTAGATCACGACATTTTGTTAAATCTTCCAAAAACAATACATAGTCTTCACTAATAAATCCTAAAACTTTTGGTAAAAAATTCTTTTTAACTAGATTATAAAAGCAGTGTTCAGCAAAAATTCTTTCTAATGGAGCTTTAATATGAGCGAATTTTTTTACATGGGATCTAGATTGTTTCAAAATAAATGATTTAAAATTTGTCTTTATCCGTAAGACTACATTCATATTCCCCTCACCTGCACTCTCAACTTTCTTTATTATTTCATTCTCTCTGAGTATTGAGGTGTTTTTTTTTATGTAATTAGTTATTATGTTAATTGATGTTGATTCATCAAAAAAATTCATATTAATTATCCATTAGTTTGTTGTAATGTCTCCAGAAATCAATTTTCATATTAGTAGCATCAATATAAGTGTAAATCTTGATATTACGCTCTAGATTTTGAAGTGGTGTTTTGAAAGTATTAATTTTTGAAAACTCAGGGTTAGCTATAGCTTCAATTAATGCTAAATCCCACATTATCCATTTTTTTTGTTCAGGATCTTCGGATGTCCACCATCTTTTATAATTATTCCAACGATTTTTAATAAAATTCCCTAATTTATTATTTCCTAGATTTTTAAAGGTTTCATTTTTATTAAAAATTAGATTTTTCGATACACTAGCACTCATCACATTAAAATCTAAACCCTCTTTATCTAGCAGAAAATTTGTAGCAATAGAATCATTTCTTGTATTAAATTCATTTTTATCATATTCATTAGTTAGTGGATTATGCCAAAAACCTACATATGAAATTTTAAGTTTACTGACTATTTTAGGCTCATGCACAATAGCAGAGGCTGTGTTTGTACAAGACCCTAATATAACTATATGGAGTTTTTTACCAGCTGGAATTAATTTAGCCTGGTTGATTATAAATTTAGTTGCCTCAGAGGGCTTTGATCTTTTTGTTTTTGACATTGGCTCTGGACTTCCAGCCTTAAGAACTAAATCATTTTTTTTTAATAATCTTTTGAGCAACTTATTCATTTTATAACTTTCTAATGCTGTATTTTTCGATGCATAAGGGGAGCTGTGGAATTGAGATGCTGTTACTCCTAATATTTTAAATTTGGGTTCATTTATTGACCTGATAATAGCAAATAAATCATCAATTTCATTTGCACTATCTGTGTCTATAATCATATAAGTTTCATTATTTATATTTTGAGAATATGTGTTTGAAACCGTAAGGCCTAAAATTATTACACAAAAAATCTTCTTAAAAAACAATATAACTTATCGTTTTCGAGTTAATAAAACTTTTTCAACATCACTAAGTCTAAAGCCCTTTGCTTGCAATAAAATTAGATAGTGAAATAATAAATCTGCACTTTCATTTAAAAAAAGTTGTTTATTTTCATCTTTAGCTTCTATAATTGTTTCTGTGGCTTCCTCCCCTACTTTTTGAGCAATTTTATTTATCCCTTCTCGAAATAATGAAGCAACGTAACTGTTCTTTTTATCATCTTTTTTTCTTTCAGCAATTATTTCTTCTAATTGAGATAGATAACCAAACTTGCTTAAGTTTTTCTCTCCCCAACAACTATCGGTGCCCAAATGACAAGTTGGCCCTTCTGGTTTTACATAAATTAAAATAGTATCGTTATCACAGTCCACTTTCATATTTACTAAGCGAAGAAAGTTTCCACTTTCCTCACCTTTAGTCCATAAGCATTTTTTTGTTCTGCTATAAAATGTAACATTACCTGTTTTCTTAGTTTTTCTGATAGCTTCATCATTCATATATCCGAGCATCAAAACAGTCTTTGAAATACTATCTTGAATAATTACTGGTATCAGACCATCTTTATTTTTTGAAAAATTTAGTTCCATAAATTCAAATTCTAACAGCAATATGCTGTGTTTTGAGTTGTTTTTTTAAGTTAAATAAGTCAATTTCATCATAGTGGAATATACTAGCAGCCAAAGCAGCGTCTGCATTACCTATTTTAAATACTTCTGTAAAATGTTCTATTGTCCCAGCACCTCCTGATGCAATTATAGGTATATTAACAGTTTCAGAGAGTTTAGCTAAGGCCTTATTAGCAAAACCATTTTTAGTACCATCATGATCCATAGATGTAAATAAAATTTCTCCAGCCCCCCTATTTTCTACTTCTCTTGCCCATTCAAAAAGATCAATTTTAGTGGCTTCTTTTCCTCCAACAAGGTGGATTTTCCAATCATTATTAATTTGTTTTGCATCTATGGCAACCACCAAACATTGATTTCCAAATCGTGTTGCAACTTCATTAATTAAGTTGGGTCGTTTAACTGCTGCAGAATTTATAGAAACCTTATCCGCACCATTTTTCAATAGTACAGAAACATCTTCAATTGAACTTATACCTCCGCCAACAGTGAAAGGAATATCAATTGCTGCTGCAATTCTTAGAACAAGCTCAGCTAGTGTCTTACGCTTTTGCTCTGTTGCTGAGATATCTAAAAAAACTAATTCATCGGCATTTTGATAAGCATATTTTGTTGCAAGTTCAACTGGATCTCCAGCATCTCTAAGATTAATAAAATTAACACCTTTAACAGTTCTACCGTCTTTAATATCTAAACATGGAATTATTCGCTTTGTTAACATTATTTTTCATTTAAATTTCTATCATCGTAAAACCCTAAATCAGATTTGGTCAATTGTTTTACCCAAAAGGCAATTTGACCCACATGATATGAAAAATGTTCTACTGCATGTAAAACAACTCCAATTCCTGATAATTCAAAACCCTGAACTTTGCGATATTTAATAAATTGATATTTAGTGGCATTATTGATTACTAATTTAGATTCTGTTATTGTTTTATCTAACTTTTCTAATAATTCAATTTTATTGAATCCTCGATCAGTTGAAAATTCTAAATCACGTTCTCTTTTATCAATATTTTCTCCAAGTGAAGAAATTATGTATTGAGTCATATTACCAGAACAATGTAATAATTGATTACCCAAAGCCATTCCATTATCGACTGGCACCTTCCATAAATCATTCTCTGCTACTTTTGCTAGTGCAATGTGAATCATACGCTGACCTTCATTTAAACGATAACAGCAGTTTTTTTTAAACTCCACAAGAAATGGTTCTTCCATCATTAATTGTTTAAATTATATTTTTCAAGTTCTTTTAATGAAATACTTTTTTCATAAATGGCTTTTCCTATAATTGCGCCCTCACATCCTATTTCACTGAGTTGAGTGATGTCATCAATTTTTGAAATACCTCCAGATGCAATAAGATCTATACTATTTTGTTTTAAAATTTTTTTATAAAGACTAATCGAAGGGCCTTTTAACATTCCGTCCTTGCTAACATCGGTACATATAGTTGTTCTAACCCCATTATCAATGTAAAATGATAAAAATTTATTTATTGTTTGATTAGATGTTTCAAGCCAGCCATTTATTACTATTTTTTTTCCATTTACATCTGAGCCCAATATAATTTTATCAGGCCCATATATATCTATCCATTCCAAAAATAAAGATGAATTCCTTACAGCTACACTACCTCCTGTAATTTTATTTGCTCCACATTCAAAGGCAATAGCAAGATCTTTATTTGATTTTAGACCCCCACCAAAATCTATATTTAGATTTGTTTTTGTTGCTATTACTTCTAAAACTTTATGATTTACAATATGGTTTGATTTTGCACCATCTAAATCAACTAGGTGTAAAAACTTAAATCCATGATCTTCGAAAGCTTTAGCGACTTCAATAGGATTTTCATTATAAATTTTTTTCTTACTATAATCACCATTTGTAAGGCGTACACATTTTCCATCTATTATATCTATTGCAGGTATAACTCTCATAATTCTAAAAAATTCTTTAATAGTTGAGAGCCTGCAGAACTACTCTTTTCAGGATGAAATTGAACACCAAAAAAGTTTTCTTTCTGAACAGCAACACTATAGGTTAAACCATATTCACTTTGACCTATTGTTTCATTAATTGTGGGAACAAAGTATGAATGCACTAAGTACATATAATCACCCTCATTAATCTTATTAAAAAGCCTTGTCCTAAGTTTTTTAACTTTATTCCAACCCATCTGTGGTACTTTTAATTTATCAGAAAATTTGATGACATTACATTTTATAATTCCTAGCCCATCAACATCTCCTTCTTCAGTATTATCACATAATAATTGCATGCCAAGACAAATTCCTAAAACGGGTTGTTTTAAATTTGGAATTAATTTATCTAAACCAACTTCTTTTAACTTATCCATTGCAGTAGATGCAGCTCCTTGACCAGGGAAAATTACTTTTTCTGATTTTTTTATGAGTCCATAATCGTTTGTTAAGATACTTTTTACTCCTAATCGTTCAAGAGCAAATTGTAAGCTTTTTACATTTCCAACATTATAGTCTATTATAGCAATCATTATAAATTCCCTTTAGTAGAAGGTAATATCATTTTTTCAGGGTCACGTTTTATAGCTTGTTTAATGGTTCTTGCAAAGGCTTTAAAGATGGCCTCTATTTTATGGTGTTCATTTTTACCCTCTGCTTTGATATTTAGATTGGCCTTAGCTCCATCACAAAAAGACTTAAAAAAATGCATAAACATTTCAGTAGGCATTTTACCAATCATTTCACGTTTAAATTCAGCTTCCCAAACAAGCCAGCTACGACCACCGAAATCTATACTTACCTGTGCAAGACAGTCATCCATTGGCAAGCAAAAGCCATAACGTTCAATACCAATTTTTTCTCCTAAAGCGTCATGAAAAGCCTCCCCTAGAGTTATTCCAGCATCTTCAATTGTGTGATGTTCATCAACATCTAAATCACCATTAATTTTAACATCTAAATCTATACCGCCATGGCGGGCTAGTTGATCTAGCATGTGATCAAAAAAACTAATTCCTGTATCAATTGTGCTTTTGCCTTTTCCATCAAGATTAAGGTTTATAACAATATCAGTTTCGTTTGTTTTCCTTATCTTTTTTACCACCCTGTCTTTTAACTTTAAATGTGAATAAATCTCAGACCAAGAATTAGTTTTTAGAGATATAACATCGTCAAAATCATTTTTTGTTTCCTCTTTAAGTTTTATGTTATCTATGTTTATTAATATACCTTTTGAATTCAAATTTTTGGCTAATTCCATGTCTGATATTCGGTCACCAATAACAAAAGATTCAGATAAATTATACTCGCTGTTATCTAAATAATTGGTTAACATACCGGTTCTAGGTTTTCTAGTTGAAGCATTGTCGTTTGGAAAGCTTCTATCAATTAAAATTTCAGAGAATGTAACCCCCTCATTTTTAAAACTATTTAAAAGTTTATTATGAGCTGGCCAAAAAAATTCCTCCGGAAAACTTTTCGTGCCTAATCCATCTTGATTAGTCACCATAACTAACTCATAATCTAATTCTTTTGAGATTTTTCTTAGATAAGTAAAAACCTCAGGATAAAATTCAAGTTTTTCTAACGAATCTATTTGTTCATCATCAGGTTCAAGTACAAGAGTTCCATCACGGTCGATAAATAAAATCTTTTTCATTTTCTATCAATATTATTCAAAACATCAATTAACCTCGTATTTTCCTCACTCAGACCAACTGTGATTCTTAACGTATTTTCACAATTCAAATTTTTGGATGAATTTCTAACAACAATACCATTATCAATGAGTTGCTGGTATCTTAAATTACTATCGTCTACTTTGATAAGTAGAAAATTCGCATCTGATTTATATACAGTAATAATAAAACTAATTTTTCTTAGAGCTTTTTCTATTCTTTTTCTTTCTTTAAGTATAATTTTCGCTTGTTTTTTAATCAAATTTTGTTCCTCTAATCTTAATAGGGCAGCAGACTGTGTAAGTGAATTTAAATTATAAGGTGCTTTAATTTTATTCATATAGGCGATAAGTTCGGAATTTGCAAAGGTCATTCCTAATCTTGCACCTGCCATACCTTGCCCTTTAGAAAAGGTTTGACAAACAATTAGATTTGAGTTTTTTTTAATTGAATCTATAAAAGATGGAGAATTTGAAAACTCAACATAGGCTTCATCAATAACTACAAGTCCACTAAAATTTTTAATAATTTTTATTATTGATTTTAAATTAAAGCTATTACCTGTAGGGTTATTAGGTGTCGGGATAAAGATAATTTTTGAATTTTTATTAGATTTTTCTAAAACTAATTGAGCATCAATTTGAAATGAGCTGTCTAAGGGTACTTCTTTAACTTTAATACCGTGGACATGAGCTGAAACTTTATACATTCCAAAAGTTGGAGGAAGAGTTATTATATTGTCTATTCCAGGTTCACAAAAAGCCATTATTAATTGTGATATTGATTCGTCACTTCCGTTGCTGAGATAAATTTGATTTTCATTTATATTTTTCCAATTTGCAATACGATTTTTCAATTTTGTTTGCATAGGATCTGGGTATCTATTTGAAGTTGATGTAAAAGGATTTTCATTTGCGTCCAAAAGAATCATTTTAACACCCTGATTTGCATATTCTTCTCTAGCAGATCGATAAGGTATCAGATCAATTAGATTTTTTCGAAAAAACCTATCAATTTTATTTTTCATTTTCTAATTTTTTTAATCTAACACTAACAGCATTTTTATGTGCCTGTAAGCCTTCTGCATTTGCCATTAGTTCAATTGTTTCGCCCAAAAGTTGGATTCCTTTTTTACTTATTTTTTGAAATGTTACAGATTTGGTGAAGCTATCCAAATTTACTCCACTGTATTGTTTTGAATAACCATTTGTAGGCAATGTATGGTTAGTTCCTGATGCATAATCACCAGCACTTTCAGGTGTATAATTACCAATAAAAACAGATCCTGCATTTTTTATATTTTTTATATAGTAATCCTCATTCTTAACACATATAATGTAGTGTTCAGGACTATATTCATTAATAAAATCAACAGCGCTTTTATCATTATCGAATACTATTGCCTTAGAATTTAAAAGAGCTTTTTTCACTATATCATTTCGCTGTAATTCATCTATTTGATGACTAATTGATTTATTTACTTTCTCTACAAAATCTTTTTTTGTACTTACCAAAACTACCTGACTATCAGGTCCGTGTTCTGCTTGAGATAAAAGGTCCGAAGCAACAAAATCAGGATCCGCAGTCTCATCAGCGACAACCAATAATTCACTAGGACCAGCTGGCATATCTATTGAAACACTATAGCGAGTTGCAAATTGCTTTGCAGAGGTGACATATTGATTACCTGGACCGAAAATTTTATAAACTTTAGGTATACTTTCAGTACCAAATGTCATAGCAGCAATAGCTTGAATTCCTCCAATTTTAAAAATTTTATCAATTCCACAAAGTGAAGCCGTAAAAAGAACTTCATCAGGTATTTTACCGTACGAGTTAGGTGGAGAGCATAATATGATTTCTTCACAACCAGCAATCTTTGCAGGAGTAGCTAACATTAATATCGTCGAAAATAAAGGTGCAGATCCACTAGGAATATATAACCCTATTTTTTCTATTGGTAATTTTTCCTGCCAGCAAACTACGCCCTCTTGGGTTTCAACCTTAATCCTATTTGTTTTCTGGGCTTTATGAAAAGCATGAATGTTATCCTTTGCATTTTTAATTGCTTTCCTAAGATTCTTAGGAATATTTCTAATTGCTTTTGAAATTTCACTATCATTTACAGCAAATTCTTTAAGCTCGAATTTATCAAATTGCTTTGCGTAATTTAATAAAGCTTCGTCTCCATGATTTTTAACATTTCCAAAAACTTCATTAACTAGTACCTGGTGATCATCCAAAGTAAATGTAGGTCTCTGTATGAGATTTTTCCAAGTAAGTTTTGAGGGATTATAAAATTGATTCATTACAAAACCATCTTTTCTATTGGACATACTAATATATCTTCTGCACCAGCGTCTTTCAATTGATCTATAACTTCCCAAAAATCCTGATCATTTATAACTGAATGTAATGAGCTCCAACCCTCTTGAGCTAAGGGTAAAACAGTAGGACTTTTCAACACTGGAAGTATAGAGCTGATAGATTTAATTTTATTATTGGGAGCATTAAGTAAAATATATTTTGATTTTTTAGCTCTTAAAACGGCTTGAACTCTGAATTGAAGCTTATCTATGTAACTTAATTTTTCATTTTTCAAATTATTACCCTTTACAAGTACAGCTTGAGATTCATCAATTTTAATAACTTCTTTAAGGTTATTTTTAAATAATGTACTACCGGTTGATACGATGTCGCATATTGCGTCAGCTAAACCAATATTAGGTGCTATTTCCACTGATCCATTAATGATATGTAAATCAGCCTTAATTTTATTTTTCTTTAAAAAAGAATTTACTGTGTTTGGATAAGATGTAGCAATACGCTTACCATCCAAATCTTGAATCCCATTGAATTGCACATTATTAGGGACGGCGATAGATGTTCTACAGGACGAAAAACCAAGTTTTTCAATAACTTTTAATTTAAATTCCTTCTCTTTGAGAAGGTTTTCACCTACTATGGCAAGGTCTACCACACCATCTTTAAGATATTGAGGAATATCACTATTACGTAAAAAGAAAATTTCGATTGGAAAGTTACGTGCCGAAACCTTTAATTGATCTTCACCATTTTCAATTGAAATTCCACAGTCTGTTAACAAATTCAGTGACCCCTTATTTAGTCTTCCTGATTTTTGTATAGCAAGTCTTATCATAATATTTAAATTAAAAAACCCGTTTGATTTCTCAAACGGGTTTAAATTATTTCATAGACAATTTATCTACATCTCGTTTGAGTAGTTTTTAAATTGATGTGCATGATGTAATAATATTTTCATAAAGTGCAAATATATTTATTTTTTTTAAATCAAAACATATTTATTGATTACCCAAAATTATTGGGAGACCATCTTTCCCACTTCCAATAATAATAACCTTTGAATTTGCTGACTCTGACAACTTTGTTGTTGCTTCAATTCCTTTTTCTTGGAGGATCTTTTGTGTCAATGAGGCACTTAAAATTCTGTTAGCCGTAGCTTTTCCTTCAGCATCAATTCTTTGACGTTCAGCTTCTTGCTTTGCCTTTTCAATTCTAAACTCATATTCTAAAGCCTCTTGCTCTTGACGTAATTTTCTTTCGATGGCTTCCTTTATGGCAACTGGAAGGGTAACATCTCTAACAAGAACTGCATTTAATTGAATATGTTGAGATTCAACATTTTTTTGAGTCTCTTCAAATATTTCATTTTGAATAGCATCGCGTTTAGTCGAATAAAGCTGTTCGGGTGTGTAGCGACCAACTACAGATCTTGCAACAGCTCTGATTTGAGGAATTAAAACAATATTAACATAGTTTTCACCCTTGGTTTTATGGAGTAATCCTAGCTCACTGTACTTAGGTTGGTACAAAACAGAAACATCAAGTGATATTTCTAATCCATTTGAAGAAAGCACTTGCATATTTCCCTCAAAAAATTCCTGCTGTTTCACATTGTATATAAACACCTTATTCCAAGGTGCTATAATATGAAATCCCTCACCAAGTGGTGCTTGATCAGTTACTACTCCACCTCCAAAAGTCTTAAAAAGAACTCCCGCTTCTCCGTAACCAATATTAATTGACGATTTTGAAATAAATATAAGTAGGACAACAACCAATAAAATTACTGGTAATCCAATTTTAGGTAATTTTTGCATAATTATTTTTTTTAAGTTAACATACCTCCATCTACATGAAGAACTTGACCTGTAATATAATTTGATAAATCAGATGCCAAAAATACACATGCATTTGCAACATCGTATGGTTTTCCACCTCTTTTTAGTGGAATTCCTTCTCTCCATCCTTGGACAACGTCCTCGGGAAGTTTTTCCGTCATTTCAGTTTCTATAAAACCAGGTGCAACAACATTTGATCTAATGTTTCTAGATCCAAGTTCTAGTGCTATAGACTTTGAGAAACCTATTATACCTGCTTTTGAAGCAGCATAGTTTGCTTGACCAGCATTTCCTTTAACTCCAACAACAGAGCTCATATGAATTAAAGAACCTTTTCTTTGTTTTAGAAATGGTCTCTGAATAGCTTTTGTTAGATTAAATACAGACTTTAAATTTACTTCTAAAACATGATCAAAGTCTTCTTCACCCATTCTCATAAGCAAATTGTCTTTTGTTATTCCTGCATTATTTACTAAGATGTCAATGTTGCCGAAATCATTTAATACATCACTTATCAAATTTTGAGCTTCATTAAAATCAGCAGCATTACTTTGATATGCTTTAACATTACATTCTTTATTTTCTAATTTATTCACTAATTTTTCTGCTTCAGCTTTACTGGAGTTGTATGTAATAGCCACAGAGCATCCATTTTCAACAAAAATTTCAGCAATACCCTTTCCAATACCTCTACTTCCTCCTGTAATAATCGCGACTTTTTTTTCTAGTAATTTCATTTTTATTATTTAGAGAGTATTTCAGCAACTTTTGATCCTATTAGGGCAGGAGAATCAACAACATGAATTCCACACTCACGCATAATTCGCTTTTTTGCTTCAGCAGTATCATTAGATCCACCAACAATAGCCCCAGCGTGACCCATTGTTCTTCCTTTAGGAGCCGTTTCCCCTGCTATAAAGCCTACTACTGGTTTTTTATTACCAGAGGATTTGATCCAATAAGCAGCGTCAGCTTCAAGTTGACCTCCTATTTCGCCTATCATAACAATACAGTCTGTCTCATCATCATTCATAAATAATTCTACAGCATCTTTAGTAGTAGTTCCAATTATTGGGTCACCTCCTATCCCAATGGCTGTGGAAACTCCTAAACCCTGACTTACCACCTGATCAGATGCCTCATATGTGAGTGTTCCTGATTTAGAAACAATGCCTACTTTACCTCTTTTAAATACAAAACCAGGCATAATACCAACTTTTGCCTCGCCAGGTGTTATTACACCAGGACAATTTGGACCTACTAGTGTTGATCCTTTTGACTTAACATATTGAAAAGCTTTTGTCATGTCGTTAACCGGTATTCCCTCTGTAATTGCAATAATCACCTTTATTCCAGCCTCTGCAGCCTCCATAATTGCGTCTGCAGCAAATGCTGGTGGAACAAAAATTATTGAAGTATCAGCACCAATTTTATCTACAGCTTCTGCAACTGAATTAAATACAGGTTTATCAAGATGTGTTTGCCCACCTTTTCCTGGTGTTACACCACCCACTATATTTGTACCATATTCAATCATTTGAGTTGAATGAAATGTTCCTTCACTTCCAGTAAAACCTTGCACAATAATTTTCGAATTCTTATCTACGAGTACACTCATCTTTAGTTGTTATTAAATCAGTTTAATTGATTCTTAATTCTTTCAATGTAATGTCCTTTTTCAGTGTCAACTTTAATTTTATCACCTTCATTTATAAACAATGGTACATTTACAATTGCTCCTGTTTCTAATGTAGCAGGTTTTGTAGCATTAGTAGCAGTATTACCCTTTAAACCAGGCTCTGTGTGTTTTATCTCTAATATTACACTTGCTGGCATTTCTGCAGATAATGGTGTGTTATCTTCAGTATTAATTGATATTGAAATCATTTCTCCCTCCTTCATTAATTCCGCATTATCTATTATAGTTTTATTTAAACTAATTTGATTGTAGTCATCAACATTCATAAAGTGATATTCATCATTATCATTATACAAAAACTGATACTTATGTGTTTCAACTCTTATATCTTCAATCTTATGTCCCGCAGAAAAAGTATTTTCTAAAACTTTACCGTTGGTGACGCTTTTGAGCTTGGTCCTCACAAAGGCAGGTCCTTTTCCAGGTTTTACGTGCAAAAAGTCTATGATTTTGTAAATATCATTATTGTATCTTATACAAAGACCTTTTCTAATATCTGATGTGGTAGCCATGAATGGGTAAAATTAATCTATTTAGATGTACTTTTTAAAATTCCTAGCCTAGATTTCTCCATAAAAGTAATAATTACATTTTTTTCAAAACTTGCATCAAAATTTTTCTCTATTGCTTCTATGGCTTGAGTTGTATTTTTATTGCTATCGTAAATGAAACGATAAATCATTTCAATAGTTTTGATTTTATCTGATGAGAAATTATTTCGTTTCAGCCCAATAGAATTGATACCAAGAAAAACTAGTGGATCTTTTCCACATTTCACATATGGAGGAATATCCTTTCTAACCCTTGAACCTCCAGCAACAAATGAAAACTCACCAACGGAGCAGAATTGTTGAATAGCAGTAAGACCTGACAATACCGATCCTCTACCTATTTCAACATGACCGGCAAGAGTAGTGTTATTGGACAATATAGAATGATCTCCAACTGAACAATCGTGTGCTATATGAGAATATGCCATTATTAGGCAATTTGATCCAACTTTTGTAATTCCCCGAGCAGCTGTCCCACGATTTATTGTAACACATTCTCTTATTGTAGTATAATTTCCAATTTCGACTATTGATAACTCATTATTAAATTTCAAATCTTGTGGAATTGCACTTATTACAGCACCAGGAAATATTTTGCAGAAACTACCTATTCTTGCTCCATCCATTATAGTTACATTAGGACCAATCCATGTACCTTCACCAATTTCGACATCTTTATAGATTGTAGTAAAAGGTTCGAATGTTACATTATTTCCAATTTTTGCCTCAGGATGAATGGACGTTAAATTTTGATATGTAATCATAACATTATTACGTTCGCCTTAATATTTGCGCCATTAGATCACCTTCACTAACAATTTGTCCATTCACAAAGGCATAACCTCTCATGTTACATATTCCCCTTCTTATAGGTGTAATTAAATCCAATTTAAAAATTAATGTATCACCTGGATGGACAGGGCGTTTGAATTTAAAATTATCAATTTTCATAAAGAAAGTTAGGTAATTTTCAGGATCTGGTACGGTACTTAAAACTAGTACTCCACCAGCTTGTGCCATAGACTCAATCTGAAGCACACCTGGCATTACAGGTGCACCGGGGAAATGTCCTTCAAAAAATGCTTCATTCATAGTAACATTTTTTAATCCAATAACATAATCTTCAGTGAGTTCTAGGATTTTATCAACTAATAGAAATGGTGGCCTATGCGGAAGCATTTCCATTATCTTTGTTGTATCCATTAAAGGTGGTTTGCTTAAATCTATAGACGGTGCATTGTTCTTTATCTTATTTTTAATCAATGTGCTAATTTGCTTCGCAAAATCTGTGTTTATCTTGTGTCCAGGTTTTGTTGCTATTATTCTCCCTTGTATTGGCATCCCAATTAATGCTAAATCTCCTAAAAGATCAAGTAACTTGTGACGAGCAGCTTCGTTTGAAAAATTAAGTGGAAGGTCATTTAAAACACCTTCTTCAGATACTGTTATTTCCTTTTTCCCATTAATGCTTTCTAATAAATCCTTATCACTTTTAGTCAAAGGGTTATCAACATAAATTACAGAATTATTAATGTCACCTCCTTTTATTAGACCTAAATCATGCAAATTATTAAGCTCGTGTAAAAAACCAAATGTTCTTGATGGAGCTATTTGACTATTAAAATCATGTATTGAATTAAGTACAGCATTTTGAGAACCAAGTACTTTTGATTTATAATCGATCATTACAGAAATTGAAAATGCTTCGTCAGGAACAATAATAATTTCACTTCCCGAAGAATCATCCTTTATTTTTAGGTTTTCCTCAACCACAAAAACCCCTTGTAATGATTCCTGTTTTTTTATGCCCGCACTAATAATTGCGTCAGTAAAAACCTTAGAAGATCCATCCATGATTGGAATCTCAGGTCCATCTACAACAATTAAACAGTTATTTATTTCACAGCCAACTAAAGCTGCTAAAAGATGCTCTATGGTTTTTACTTCACTCCCACCTTTAGCTATTGTTGTACATCTTTCAGTTTGCGTTACAAATTTTGCTAGTGCTGGTATCTTTTCATCTAGATCAATGTCACTTCGAACAAAATTAAAACCACTGTTTTCTTCAGCTGGCTTTAGTGTAAGATTAATTTCAGAACCGGTATGCAATCCAATCCCATTTAATTTTATCTCTTTTTTTATTGTATTCTGTTTTTTATTTTTTTGAATCATTTCTTTATTTTTTTTCAAGCTCTCTAATTCGAGATTCAAAATTTGGCAGATTTTTAAATATTGAATAGGATTTGTAAAATGACCTAAAGTCAATTGCCGGAGTACCTTGAATAATATCTTTACTTGCAACATCATTTATGACACCAGTTTGACCTTGTATTTGAACATCATCTCCTATTGTTAAATGACCAATAATCCCCACCTGTCCACCAATTTTACACCTAGCTCCGATTTTTGATGAACCAGCTATACCTGTTTGAGCAGCAATAACTGTATCAGAACCGATCTCGACGTTATGAGCTATTTGAATTAGATTATCCAATTTTACCCCGTGGCCAATAATTGTTGATCCCAATGTAGCACGATCAATTGTTGTATTTGCACCAATCTCAACATTATCTTTAATCACTACGTTACCTATTTGAGGTGTTTTTAAGTATTTTCCATTCTCATTCTTATTAAAACCAAAACCTTCAGAACCAATAATTGCTCCAGCTTGAATTACACAGTGCTTTCCAATCTGAGTTTTGTCAAGAATTATAACTCCAGAAAAAATTTTTGTGTTTTGACCAATAACCACATTAGAGCCAATAGCTGAATTTGAATTAATAACTACTCCCTTTTTGATTATCGATGATTCTCCTACCGTAACATTTGGGCCTACGTATACATCTTCGTGAATATTGGCACTAGGATGAATTGATGAAGTTGGGTGAATACCATATTTTCTTTTTCCCTTGTCTTGAGAAAAGTCTGTAAGAAGTTTTGAAAAAGCCATATATGGATCTTTAACTCTAATAAATGTTATCTCTGGATTATTTACTGTTTTAAATTCATTAGAAATCAGTATAGCACTTGCTCTAGTATTTTCTAAAAAAGATATATACTTCGGATTTGCTAAAAAAGAAATAGATCCTTTTCGAGCCTCTTCTAATTTAGAGAGTTTGTTTAGTTGGACTTGTCCATCACCCTCTACTCTACCGTTAAGTTTTTTTGCAATCTCTAAAGCTGTAGAATTCATCGGATAAAAATAATGATTTATAAAGAATTTATATCCTTCGGATAACACAAATAATAACGAAAAATAGGTTCTGAAAACTCTTTAAAATCTAAATAATCAATTACTTTATTAATTGGTTTTACAACTCCCACTTTATCTTTTAAAAAAATTTGTGAATTATCAGACCTATATGTCTGATTTGAAATACTTCCGGTAAAAACATAAAAATTTTTATTTTCAATATTACTATTTTTTTTGAGGTTTTGAAGTTGAGTATTAATTTGATTTTTGGTAAAGGGGTGGTCTTGTATTTTAATTTTTGGCAGTCTTCTTTTAATCAATTGAGTTGAAAGATTTCTTAGAACGATATCATCATGTTTTTGCCAATTTTTAATCAAAAAAAATATTTCATAATCTTCAATTTCTAAATAATAATTTAAAATTTCATTTGGTATTTTTTGATTGGATAAATTTAATGACAAAAGAGTTTTTATTTTAGGGGCACTTTCATCTTTATATCCTGTGCTAATTAAGTCACGATAACGCTGAAATAATTTTTTCAATATTAACTCCGCAGCTAAACTTGTCTTGTGCAAATAAACTTGCCAATACATTAAACGTCGAGCGAGTAAAAACTTTTCTAAAGAATATAGTGCCTTACTTTCAAAAACGAGCTTTTCATTATCAACATTCATCATTGTTATAATTCGTTCTACATTAATATTTCCCTCCGCAACACCCGTATAAAAACTATCACGCTTAAGATAATCCAATCGGTCCACATCGATTTGGCCTGACACAAGTTGATGCATGAATTTTCTTTTATAATTGTTTGTAAAAATCTCAATCGCTAGATTTAACTTACCTTTCAACTCTTCGTTTATTAGTTTAATTATATTGAGTGAAATAATTTCATGATTTATCTCTTTCAAAAGAATATTTTCAGTTGCATGCGAAAAAGGTCCATGACCTATATCATGTAATAAAATGGCAATTTGCATTGCTTCATTTTCATCTTTTGAAATCACAACACCCTTCTGTTTTAATGTGTAAATAACTTTTTGCATTAGATGAAGTGATCCTAATGCATGTTCAAAACGTGTATGGTGAGCTCCTGGATATACTAAGTTCGACAACCCCATCTGAGAAATTCTTCGTAATCTCTGAAAAAATTTATGGTTAATTAGTTCTAAAATTAACTTACTTTCTATAGAAATAAATCCATAAATTGGATCATTAAATAATGTTTTATTGAAGTGCAAAAAATAAAAAATTTCCTTTATCAAATACAATATAATGAATAAGATTAAAGTTTTATGGATAGATGATGAAGTAGAGAATTTAAAACCACACTTTCTTTTTTTAAATAGCCGTGGTTATGAAACAACTGGAGCTACCAATGGGCAAGATGCTTTGGATCTTATTGAAGCGATTGAATTTGATGTAATTTTGTTAGATGAAAATATGCCTGGACTTAGTGGTATAGAAACATTGCAATTAATAAAAACTAAAAAACCTCAACTTCCTGTAATTATGATCACAAAAAATGAGGAAGAAAAAATAATGGAAGAAGCAATAGGTGAAAAAATATCAGATTATTTGATTAAGCCGGTTAATCCAAACCAAATTCTTCTTTCTTTGAAAAAAATATTGAGGCATAAGGATTTAATTGCTGAAAAAACAATTGAAAACTACCAAAAAGAATTTGGAACATTAACACAAGAACTGCATTCATTAGAAAGCTATCAAGATTGGATAAATCATTTTGAAAAATTAGTTTATTGGGAATTAGAATTAGAATCACTTGAAGATCCAAGCATGTTTGAGATATTTGAATCACAAAAAATAGAGTCTAATGCACTTTTTGGAAAATTTATAGAACGTAATTATTTAGATTGGATCAATAACAACAATGGGCCAATTTTGTCACATGATTTATTTAAAAAATTAGTTATTCCTAAACTAAAAGAATTTAAACCAACTATTTTATTGGTAATTGATAACCTTAGACTAGACCAGTGGCATATCATTCGTGAAGAATTAATTACATCTCACTCAATTGAAAGCGAAATAAAATATTTCAGTATTTTACCTACAGCAACGCAATATTCTAGAAATGCTATTTTTTCTGGCTTAAAACCAATTGAGATTCAAAAAAAATTCCCTCATTGGTGGAAATTTGATCATGAAGAAGGTGGAAAAAATCTTTTCGAGGAAGATTTACTAAAAGAACAAATCAAACGACTAAATACTAACACTGTCTTTAGCTTTCATAAAATAACTCAGTTAGTTCAAAGTCAGCAACTCTTAAAAAGTTTACAAAATTATTTGCGTGATAATCTGACAGTTATTGTTTACAATTTTGTAGATATGATTTCACATGCCAAAACAGAAATGGAAATTATAAAAGAATTAGCCCCTGATAACAAGGCATATAGATCATTAACCTTAAGTTGGTTTAGAAATAGTCAACTTAAAAAAATACTAAATAAATCAGCTGAATTGGGTTTTCAATTACTTCTTACAACTGATCACGGAACTATTAATGTAAAAAAACCAAGTCCTGTAATAGGTGATAAAGAGACAAGTTTAAACCTTCGCTATAAAACAGGAAGAAGTATAACATATGATTCTAAGGATGTTTTAAGCCTAAAAGATCCAGATCTTTTAGGTTTACCAAGTAGTTCTATTAATAGTGAATACATTTTTGCTAACCAAAATAATTATTTTGTATACAAGAACAATTTTAATCATTATGCGAATTTTTTTAAAAATACTTTCCAGCATGGAGGTGTTTCACTTGAAGAAATGATTATTCCATTTGTCCAATTAAATCCTAAGATTAAATAAATTTTAATATGGAATATGTATATAATTTAGCCAATATTAACAAAGCAAGTAAGTTGGTTATTGATAATATAAAAACATCTGTAGTTAGAATTGATGGAAAAATGGGAGCGGGGAAAACAAAAATAATTTCAAATATTTGTATGCAATTAGGTGTGAAAGAAGTCATTACTAGTCCAACATTCTCTCTAATAAACACCTACCAATCTACTAATGGTCCAATATATCATTTTGATTTTTATAGGCTTCAAAATTCAAATGAAGCATTAGATATTGGTATTGAGGAATATTTAGAATCAGGTAATGTATGTTTTCTAGAATGGGCAGAAAAAATTGAAAATCATCTTCCATTAAATTATGATCATTATATTCTTAAAGTTGTAAATGATAATACTAGAAGAATATTTTCATTAGAACGGTAAATTAATATTATAAATGAAAGTTATCGATCGTTTTGGCTACTATCTAGGAGGTTTTTCTGTTGGCCTAATTTTTTTAGGATTTGTATTTAGCGGAAAAAAAACAAGCTGTAATTATGGTCCTTCAGCAAGAGTAAAAAATAATTTACTTCAAAAGAAAATTGCTTTTCCTCCGAGTGACAATAATAAAATATTTTTAAGTGATAGTCTTGTTAGATCATTAATAAATGCTGGTGTAATAAACTTTTCTAAGAGTAATACAAAAAAGGATTCGTGTCGAACATATTTTATAGATTTAGATTTAGAAAATAATTTTTATTTGGAAATTGCAAATTGTCCTAAAACAATAAAAATAATTGACTTCAAATTGCATTAAATTTTCTCCTTTTTATTTCCCTTTTTATAAGATTTATTTCTTTAGGTAACTGACTATTAATCGATGTGTTTTCCTCTGCCCTTCTTATTAAATAGGGAACCACTTTATTTATTGGACCATAAGGGACATATTTTACTACTTGATACCCCCTAGATGCTAGGTTAAATGTAATGTGATCAGCCATACCAAATAACTGCGAAAACCATATTTTTTTATAACCATTTGATATTTTATTTTCTTTCATCCATTTAAGAATTTTTATGATACTTTTTTCGCAGTGAGTTCCAACAAAAAGATCACATTGTTCTATGTTTAGAAGTATTTTGTCTATAGCATTATTAAAACTTAAATCGGTTAGATTTTTGTTTTCAAATATCGGTGTGGGGAGACCGTTTTTATAAGCCCTTTCATTTTCCTTTTCCATATAAGCACCCCTAACTAATTTGAATCCGAGCTTATATTTTTTTTTAATTGAATTTTGAATTAATGTATTTAAATATTTAAGACGATCTTTTCTATACATTTGAAGAGTTGTATAAATAATAGTCTTTTCTTGATTGAATTTTTCCATTAAACCTTCTGCAATTTCATCAATTATGGGTTGAATCCAAGATTCTTCAGCGTCAATAAAAATTTTAACATTTTGACTAGCAGCGTGTTTACAACATGATTCGATTCTATTTATAGTTTTATTCCATATTTTTTTTTCTAATTGTGATAATGTAGTGCCTGAACTTTTTTTTTCAAAAAGATTAAACTTTCCTAGGCTCGATGCCTTAAATACAGTAAATGGTAATGCATCATCTTCATTAGTTATGTTAATAGTTTTTATAATAATCTTTAAATTATTATCAAAATCATTTTCTGATTTATTCCCTTCCGAAGCATAATGCATGTAAGACTTTACATTCAATTTTTTTAATTTTTTCACAACTTGAATAGAATCTTTTTCATCAATTCCAGCACAAAACTGTTTAAATACTGTTTTATTTAAAATACCTGATATCGGTAAATTAAGTTTTAATGACAATGAAATAATTTTTGTAAAAACTGAAACAAGAGTTCTACTTGAAATAAGTCTAAAAATTAATAGATTATTAAGAAGTTGTTTGTTTGACTTCAGTTTATATGCTATTTCGGTATTTTGAAAATTCATTTAGAAAAAATATATCATAAAGGTTTACTTTAATTTTTGTCATTTAAAAGTGGTACAAAACGAAATTTACCAAAAGATTCTTTGTTAAACTCTTTTTCTGCAATACGAGTAAATCTGAACATTTCTTGATCCTTCAATCCAACAGGAATTACTAATTTGCCTCCTATCTTTAACTGACTAAGAAGATTTTTAGGTACTTGAGATGCACCTGCGGTGACTAAAATCCGATCAAAAGGTGCATCATCGGGTAAGCCAAGAATACCGTCACCAAAAATCATTTTTTTTGGCCTTAAACCAAGGCTCTTAAATAATCTTTGAGTTTTTTTATATAACTTTTGTTGACGCTCAATTGTATAAATTTCTGAACTTAGTTCTAAAAGTATTGCAGTTTGGTAGCCTGAACCTGTACCTATTTCAAGAATTTTATTGTCTATTTCTATTTCTAATAATTGGGTTTGGAAAGCAACTGTAAAAGGCTGAGAAATTGTTTGATTTGAACTAATAGGATACGCCTGGTCTTCGTAAGAAAAATTTATAAGACTTTGGTCCATAAAATGTTGCCTTGGAACATTCCCAACTGCCTTGAGTACACATTTCGAATCTATACCTTTACTTTTAAGAAGCTCAACTAAATGTCTTCTTAGGCCTTGATATTTTATTGAGTCTTCCATTACTATAGAAATATTTTTTTATCTAGTCTTTCTCGAACGTATTAAAATGAAACATAGCACGCAAGTCAGTTACAAATTAACTTAAAGATTTTTTGGAATATCACCTGCTCCTTTTCGAATAATTTCATAAGGAGCTTTAGTTAAATCAATCACAGTTGACGGAATATTTTTCCCATAACCATCTGAAAGCATGAGATCAATTTCTGAATTCCATTTTTCAAATAATATTTCAGGATCTGTGGTGTAATCCAAAATTTTATCAGGATCATGAATCGAGGTAGATACAATTGGTGAACTTAAAATTGAAAGCAATGATTTTAATATTGAATGGTTTGGTATTCTGACACCAACAGTTTTTCTTTTTTCAAATGGTTTAGGAAGCTTTTTTGCTGCTTCCATAATAAAAGCATATGGACCAGGTAACATGCTTTTAATAAATCTGAAAGTTTTTGAATCCATCGGTGATACAAACGATGACAATGAGCGAATATCACTAAATAAAAAACTTAAGGGTGCATTCTCTAATTTTATCCCTTTTATTCTAGCAATATCCTTCAATCTTTCCTTTTGATTTGAAAGGCAGCCTAATGCATATACAGTGTCTGTTGGAAAAATTATCATTCCACCATTTTCTAAAACTTCTTTTGCTTCGGTTATATATTTTGAATTTGGTTTTTTTGAATAAAAATTTCTCAGTTTATTTGATGACATTATTTGATTTTTAACTTTGCAAATCTCAGAAGAAGATTTTTAACTCCTGAGGATTGGAAATTAATAATTGCCTTTTTGTCACTTCCCTTGCCTTCAATATTGACAACAGTTCCGTGACCAAAACGGGCGTGTTCTACACTCATTCCCTCTTTAATTTTTATTGAAATATCATTATCTGTTTTCAAATTTTCCTGTCTAATTTTACGTAATCTGCTTAACTGTTGAATACTCGGATTAGATATTTTGTTTTCACTAGTGTCACTAGAAATTTTTCTAGACTCCCGTTTTTGAAAAATTGATGTATCAATTATGGGTTTAAAACTATAATTATTACTTATTTTAATGTGATTCACGTAATTTTTATCAATCTCGTCAATAAACCTACTGGGTTCAGCATCAATTAATTTCCCCCAACGATAACGAGAAAGGGTATATGACAAAAAAGCCCTTTTTTTAGCTCGAGTTAATGCAACATAAAACAATCTACGCTCTTCTTCTAATTCTGCTCTTGTATTTAGACTTAAAGCTGAAGGAAATAAATCTTCTTCTAAACCAACAACAAATACATACGGAAACTCAAGTCCTTTGGCAAGGTGAATAGTCATAAGTGAAACTTTATCTGAGTTTGCATCATCTTTATTGTCCAAGTCAGTTATCAATGCTACATCCTTTAAAAATTCGTCAAGATTTCCTGATGCATCTGAAAGTTCTTTCTGACCTTCGGTAAAATCACGAATACCATTTAGCAATTCTTCTATGTTTTCAATTCTTGAAATATTTTCAGGGGTAGCATCATTTTTTAGCTCCTTTAAAATTCCAATCTTTTTAATTATTAAATCTGTAATTTCAAATGCATCTAATAACTCATTTTCAATTTGAAAACGTTCAATAAGAGTAACAAAGTTTTCTAACTTATTGGTAGTTCCATGATTAATATTTAAGTTTATTTCTTTAGCTTTTTTAATGGCATCAAATAGAGTAATATTGTATTTTTTCGACGCAACTATAAGTTTATTAATAGTAGTTTGACCTATACCTCGGGCAGGATAATTAATTATACGTTTAAGGCTTTCTTCATCTTTGTTATTAATAACTAATCTCAAATAAGCCATGACATCTTTTATTTCCTTACGCTGATAAAATGATAATCCCCCATATATTTTGTATGCAATTTCTCGTTTTCTCAGAGCGTCTTCTATAGCTCTAGACTGTGCATTGGTTCTATATAATACAACAAAATCGCTGTTTTTTAATTGTTCACGCATTTTAAATTCAAATATATTGGAGGCTACGTGACGGCCTTCATCAGAATCTGTAGGTAATTGATTAATATCAATTAATGATCCCATTTCATTTGATGTCCATACGATCTTTTCAATTTTATTTTTGTTATGGCTTATAATTGAATTTGCTGCATTAACAATATTTTTTGTCGACCTATAATTTTGTTCTAAACGGTAAAGCGTTACATCTGGATAGTCATTTTGAAAATTTAATATATTACTAATGTTAGCACCTCTAAAGGCGTAGATGCTTTGTGCATCATCACCCACAACACAAATATTTTGATAACGATCAGCTAAAGCCCTAACAATTAAATATTGGGAATGATTTGTGTCTTGATATTCATCTACCAAAATATATCTAAACCGTTCTTGATATTTAGCGAGAACGTCAGGATAAAGGTTAAGCAGCTCATTTGTCTTTAAAAGCAGATCATCGAAATCCATGGCTCCAGCTTTAAAACATCTTGTAACATACTCTTTATATATTGCTCCTGTTTCAGGTCTTCGCATCATTTTGTCTGCTTCTTGTAATTCAGGATTATCATTGTAGGCGTTAACTGTAATAAGACTATTTTTAAATGAAGATATTCTAGTCCTTATTTGTTTATACTTGTATAGATCTTTGTCAAGACCCATCTCCTTGATTATAGATGCAATTAATCTATCCGAGTCTTGAGTGTCATATATTGTGAAATTAGAGGGAAATCCAAGCTTTTCTGCTTCAGATCTTAACAACCGTGCAAAAACTGAATGAAAAGTACCCATCCAGAGATTTTTTGCTTCATTTTCACCCACAAGCTCCCCAATGCGGGATTTCATTTCTCTTGCAGCCTTATTAGTAAATGTTAAAGCTAAAATTGAGAACGAATCGACTCCTTGGGACATTAAGTAAGCAATTCTATATGTAAGTACTCGTGTTTTACCTGAACCCGCACCTGCTATTACAATAAGAGGGCCATCTTTATGTAAAGTGGGTTTCCTTTGGGCATCATTTAATGTATCTAAATTTATTTTAAGTTCGTTTTTCATAAACATTTAAAAATAACTATTTCGTTTATCTAGTTGACGAGTTTTACTTATTTATTATAAACATTGTATCTTCATATTTATACTGATCATAATCAAAAAACACTTTCGAATGAGTGAAAAACAAACATCCATTGAATATTTGAAAGGTGTTGGTCCTGAACGTGCTCGTCTTCTTAAAGAGGAACTTAAAATAACAACCATTGATGATTTGTTACATTTTTTTCCAAATCGTTATATAGATAGGAGTCAGTTCCATCTAATAAATGAACTTCCAAAAAATAATTCTGAGGTTCAGATTAAGGGAAAAATTACTCAGATAGAGATTTTACAACAAAAAAAAGGTAAGAGAATGGTAGCACATTTTGAAGATACATCTGGAAAAATGGACTTGATTTGGTTTAGGGGCTACAAATGGATAAGGGAAAATTTAAAACTTAACCAATCATATATAATCTTTGGAAGACTTAATTGGTTTAAAGGTTATGTTAGTATGCCACATCCTGAAATGGAATTAGAAGTAAATTTTAATAAATCAATTAAGAAATTATTTTATCCAATATATCCATCAACTGAAAAATTAATCAGAAGCGGTATATCTCAGAGAGTAATTCAAAAGTTGGTCTTAAATTTGATTGAAATGGGTGGGAATTTTTTTTCGGAAACTTTACCAAAATATGTCCTAGATTATTACAAACTAATTAATAAAAATGTTGCTTTAAAAGAAATACATTTTCCTACCTCTCAAAAAAAATTGAGCCAAGCACAAATTAGACTCAAATTTGAAGAATTGACTTATATCCAATTGCAATTAATTCTAAAAAATCAAGAAAGGAAGAGGAAAATAAAGGGTTTTATATTTTCAGAAATTGGAAGCACACTGAAAAACTTTTATAATCACCAATTACCATATCAATTAACCAATGCTCAAAAAAGAGTCATAAGGGAAATACGCGAGGATATGGGATCAGGGAGGCAAATGAATAGATTACTTCAGGGTGATGTTGGATCAGGAAAAACAATTGTTGCATTATTTGCAATTCTAATTGCAATTGAAAATAACTTTCAAGCTTGTTTTGTTGCACCTACAGAAATTTTGGCTCAACAACATTTTAATTCTCTTCGAGAGTTATTATCAGATAGTAATATAAACCTTAATCTTCTTACAGGTAGTACGAAAGCAAAAGAACGAAAAATAATAAATCTAGGGCTTGAAAATGGAACTCTTCAGATACTTATTGGAACCCATGCTGTATTTGAGGAAAATGTTAGATTTAAAAATTTAGGGCTTGCTATTATAGATGAACAACATCGTTTTGGAGTTGCACAAAGGGCAAAATTATGGTCAAAAAATACAACTCCTCCTCATATACTTGTAATGACTGCTACTCCTATACCAAGAACACTTGCAATGAGTTTATATGGTGATTTAGATATTTCATTGATTGATGAAATGCCACCAGGAAGAAAACCCATAAAAACAATGCATAAATATGATAATAATCGGCTTAAAGTTTTTCAGTTTATCAAAGAGAAAATTAAAGAAGGACAACAAATTTATGTTGTATATCCTTTAATAGAAGAATCTGAAAAATTAGACTTTAAAGATTTAATGGATGGTTATGAAAGTCTTTCTCGAAGTTTTCCTATTCCAAAATTTCAAATAAGTATAGTTCATGGGAAAATGAAAGCTGATGATAAAGCATACGAAGTGAAACGTTTTGCAGAAGGTAAAACTCAAATAATGGTAGCTACTACAGTAATTGAAGTTGGTGTAAATATTCCAAATGCATCTGTTATGATAATAGAAAGTGCAGAAAGATTTGGATTATCACAACTTCATCAACTCAGAGGGCGTGTTGGTAGGGGAAATGAACAGAGCTATTGTATTTTAATGACTGGAAGTAAGTTATCAGATGAAAGTAAGATAAGAGTTCAAACAATGGTAAAAACAAACAATGGTTTTGAAATAGCTGAAGTCGATCTTAAACTTAGGGGACCTGGAAATATTCTTGGAACCCAGCAAAGTGGAATTTTACGACTTAAGATCGCTGACATCGTAAAGGATAATAAACTTCTTAAAATTGCACGAGAACTAGCTAAGGAAATATTAAAAAAAGATCCAAAACTTGAAAACAGTGAGAATCAAATTATAAAAAGAAATCTTTCCAATCTACAATATGAATCAAATATTTGGAATTTAATAAGTTAAATATGGGGAAAGAGATTCTTATATTTGTATACAATTAAAAACTCATTAATTGAAAATATCCTATAATTGGTTAAAACAATTCATTGAAATAGACCTTCCGATTGAAGACATTTCTAATTTACTTACAAACATCGGCTTGGAAGTCGAACAAGTTGAAAAATATGAAAGTATAAAGGGTGGATTAGAGGGTGTCTTGGTTGGTGAAATTGTAAAATGTGAAAAACATCCCAATGCTGACAGGCTAAAACTTACAAAAGTAGACGTAGGCAGTGAGAATTTACTTTCGATTGTTTGTGGTGCACCTAACGTTTCAAAAGGGCAAACCGTTCTTGTTGCAACAATTGGTTCTACACTCCACATGTATGATGGCTCAGTTTTAAAAATAAAAAAAGGGAAAATTCGTGGAGAAATTAGTGAGGGCATGATTTGTGCTGAAGACGAACTTGGACTAAGTGATAATCATGAAGGCATTTTAGTTTTAGATAAAAAATGCTCTCCTGGTACTCTAGCATCATCAATTTTTGACTTGGAACAAGATTACGTTTTTGATATTGGTCTTACACCCAATAGAGCCGATGCAATGAGTCATATGGGCGTAGCTCGTGATTTAAAAGCGGTCTGTATTGTTAAGAATATTCCATATAAGTGGTCAATGCCAGATGTCTCTACATTTAAAATTGATAACACAAAAAAAACAATAAAAGTAAATGTAAATGACACTGATCGCTGCTCACAATATTATGGACTCACCTTGACTAATGTTAAAGTTAAACCCTCTCCAAGTTGGTTAAAAGACCGTTTAAAAGCAATAGGAATATCTCCAAAAAATAATGTTGTAGACGTTACAAATTATGTACTTCATGAGTTAGGACAACCCTTACATGCATTTGACGCTGATAAATTAGATAATAAAATCATTGTAAAAACCTGTAAAGAGAATACCACATTTATGACTTTAGACGGAATAAAACGTACTCTAAATAAAGAGGATCTAATGATTTGTGACAATAGTCAGCCACATTGCATCGCAGGAATTTTTGGTGGGAAAGATTCTGGCGTAGAAAATAAAACAACAAATATATTTTTAGAAAGCGCATTCTTTGACCCTGTAAGTATTCGTAAAACTGCAAAAAGACACGGCTTAAACACTGATGCTTCATTTCGTTTTGAAAGAGGTATAGATCCTGAGATTGGTATAACTGCTTTAAAGCGAGCTGCAATTCTAATATCTGATCTGACAGGTGCAAAAATTTCAAGTGAAATTCAAAAGGTTAACCAAAAATTAAATGTTGAATCAAAAATTTTCTTGCCATTCGAAAAATTGAATAAAATTATTGGTCAAAACTTAAGTAAAAAAACAATACGAAAAATTCTAGAGTCTTTAGAAATAAAAATTGAAAATGAATCTAAATCTGGGATGAATATTTCTATACCGAGATATAGAGTTGACGTGAAACGTACATATGATGTTATTGAAGAGATTCTCCGAATTTATGGGTTTAATAACATAGTAGAAAAACCATTAAATTTTCAATCAGATGATTATTATAAATGGGATGAATCATACAAATTAGAGAGAGCTATTTCAGAAAAATTAACTGGATTAGGTTTTACTGAAATTATTAACAATTCAATTTCGAGCCTGGATGAAACATCTGATTTTCATGATCCAGTAAAAATAATTAATCCGCTTGGCAAAGATTTTTCTAATATGCGCCAATCTCTAATCTACAATTCAATAGAGGTTATTGCATATAATTTGAACAGACAAAACAATAGTTTAAAACTTTTTGAACTTGGTAAAATATACGGGAAGCATAATAACAAATATTTGGAGGAAAGGCGCTTATGTATTTCGATTGTAGGTGATGTTTTTCAAATGAATTGGAACATTCAACAATCACCTGATACCTTTTTTTACGGTAAAGGTTTAATAATTGATCTTTTTGAGAATTTCGGTTATAGCAATGTCAAGTTCAGTAATGTAGATCATCCTGACTTTGACCTTGCGTGTGAACTTTCTTCACAAAATATAATACTTGGTTATTATGGTTTAATTTCAATGAAAAAAAGAGAAAAATACAACATTGAAAAAGAGATTTATCTAGCTGATATTAATTGGTCAAGGTTTATAGAAAATTGCTTTGCAAAACCTTTATATATTAAAGATTTATCAAAATTTCCATCAATAAAGAGGGACTTTGCATTATTATTAAATAAAGAAATCACATTCGCCCAAATCGAAGAAATTTCTTTAAAAACAGAGCGAAAAATATTAAAGTCTGTTGAACTTTTCGATGTTTATGAAGGTGAAAACCTACCTGCTGGAAAAAAATCATATGGGATTAGTTTTAATTTTCAAGACAAAAACAGAACTTTAACCGACAAACAGGTTGACAAAATAATGAAAAAATTAGAAATAAACTTTGTTGAAAATTTTAATGCAGAATTGCGTTGATATTTTAAAATTGATTTAAATATTGTTATTTTTGTTATAAATGAAATTGACTTATGAAGATGAAGCTTATCCAACGAACTAACATTGAATCTGCATTAAAGCAAAATCGAGAGAGCACCTACGAGGAACATAAAGCTAATCTTTCTAATTTTATTGATAGCTTGAGTATTAATACTATTAATAATTTTGATCTTAATAAACTATCTAAGAGTAGAATATATCATATTGATCATATAAAAAAAGTAAGTATTGATTATAGATTAAGATTTCTTGACATAAAATATTTTAAAAATAAACTTCCAATCGAAGCACTTAAACAAATAAAAAAGTTAGAAAAAAAGCATAAAACTAAACTTTCAGAATTTAAAATTATGGCTCCTTCTGTTCTTTTTAGATTAGAAAAAAAAGATGACCCTCTTCTATTTGTGCCTTTAGGAAATGAGTATTATTACTTAATTTATAAATGGGGAAACGACTTACATCCATTTCGTAAAGCGTTAATGTGGCCATTTAAAAATATTTGGAACTTACTTTTGGCTGTTCTTGCATTAAGTTGGGTTTTTACAGAATTGACACCACTATCACTATTTACAAAAAATCAGAACGATTCATCTTACTGGATGCTTTTATTTTTTATGTTTAAAGCTATCGCATCAATTGTTTTATATTTTGGATTTGCACTAGGCAAAAACTTTAATCCTGCTATCTGGGATAATCGCTATAATAAGGCTTAAAAGTAGTGCCTGACTCAGACTATTTACATTTTTTCACTGGATCAATTGTTGAGGTTTTGGCCTTGAAGCAGGCATTGTCAGAGAAAAAAATTTTCCCTATAATTAAAGATGAATCAGAATCAGCTAGATTAGCTGGCTTTGGAATTTCTAATCCAACAGTTCAACAAGTATTTCTTCATAAAGATGAAATTGAAATAGGTGAAAAAATATTACAACACCTTTTTTAACCACCTTTAATTTTTTATTTTGCATCGTTAAGTTGATTTTTTGTGCTTTATAAATACTACCATAATAAATAACTAAATCTTAAAATAATTAAGTGATGAATACCAATTTTGAAACATTAGATTATATTGTTTTTGCTCTGTATGCGATTGTAATTTTAAGCGTTGGGCTATGGGTATCAAGGTCAAAAAAGGGTGAAACTAAAAGTACAGAAGATTATTTTCTTGCAAGCAAATCACTTCCCTGGTGGGCAATTGGAGCATCTCTAATAGCAGCAAACATCTCAGCAGAACAATTTATCGGAATGTCAGGTTCAGGCTTCGCAGGTGGACTAGCAATAGCAACATACGAATGGATGGCTGCATTGACATTGATAGTTGTTGGGAAGTTTTTTTTACCAATTTTTATAAAGAAAAAAATTTATACAATTCCTGAATTCGTTGAGCAAAGATATTCAAGTCAATTAAAGACAATTTTAGCCGTATTTTGGATTGCCTTATACATTTTTGTAAATTTAGCTTCAGTCCTCTATCTAGGTGGACTAGCTCTTCAGACAATACTGGGAGTTAATATGATCTCTGCAATAATTGGTTTAGCTTTATTTGCTGTTGCATATTCTCTTTATGGAGGTCTTTCAGCAGTTGCATGGACTGATATTATTCAAGTGGTAGTCTTAATTTTAGGAGGGTTAGTCACTACATATCTTGCTTTAGATACTGTATCTGGTGGACAGGGTTTTATTAAAGGTCTAAATTCAATTTATGATGCAGTTCCTGAACGTTTCGATATGATACTTGAAAAAAATAATCCTGAATATATGAACTTACCAGGTATTGGTGTTTTGATTGGAGGAATGTGGATTGCAAATTTATACTATTGGGGATTTAATCAATACATCATTCAAAGAACACTTGCTGCAAAATCCTTAGAAGAATCTCAAAAAGGAATTTTATTTGCTGCTGGTTTAAAAATGATAATACCACTTATTGTTGTAATTCCAGGGATTGCAGCATATGTCATTGTAAATGATCCATTGCTAATGGAAAAATTAGGAGAATCAGGAATGACTAATCTTCCCTCATTAGCTCAAGCAGACAAAGCCTATCCTTGGTTGATGCAATTTCTGCCTACTGGATTAAAAGGAGTTGCAGTGGCTGCACTTGCCGCCGCAATAGTGTCATCTTTGGCATCAATGTTAAATTCAACAGCAACTATATTCACTATGGATATTTATAAGCAATTGATCAACAAAAATGCAAGTGAATCAAAAACTGTAAATGTAGGTCGCCTTTCTGCATTTATTGCTCTAATAATCGCAACAATTATGGCACCATTACTTGGTGGTATTGACCAGGCTTTTCAATTTATTCAGGAATACACAGGAATAGTAAGTCCAGGTATTCTTTCTGTATTCGTGTTAGGGCTATTTTGGAAAAAAACATCAAACAAGGGTGCAGTTTTTGGAGCTCTAGCTTCAATTCCTATAGCACTATTTTTTAAAGTCGGTCCAAAAGGATGGTTAGCGAATTCTCCAGTAGAAGAATTTTTTCCAACGCTACCATTTTTAGATCAAATGGGATTAACCGCAATTCTTTCAATGATTGTTATTGCAATTGTAAGTATTAAAGAGAATAAAATTAGTGACGATAAAAAAGCTATAAAACTTGACAAGGGGGTTTTTGATACATCCGCAATTTATAACATAGGATCCTTTATTTTGATGATAATACTTGCATTATTGTACTCATTCTTCTGGTAAATTTAGGTAATAAGGAAGATTATTCGATTGAAATTTTATAGCTTGAAACTATTTAATTCTCATTTTAGATTGAAGTTCTTTAATTTTTTGGTCTGTCATGTATTCATCAAAACTCATATATCTATCTATAACTCCATTTGGAGTTAATTCAATAATTCTATTACCAAGTGTTTGAGAAAAAGTATTGTCAGATGTACTACATAAAAGCGTTCCTTTAAAATTTTTGAGCGAATTATTTAATGCAGTTATTGATTCTAAATCTAAATGATTTGTAGGTTCATTTAGTAAAAGGACGTTTGCGCGTTGCATCATCATTTTTGAAAGCATGCAACGAACTTTTTCACCACCTGATAATACGTTTGATTTTTTTAATGCTTCGTCGCCACTAAAGAGCATCTTACCTAAAAAGCCACGTAGAAAAACTTCTTCCTTCTCTTCTTCTTTTTTCGCATATTGGCGTAACCAATCAACTAATGAGATAGAATCGTGAAAGAAAAATTCATGATCTGAAGGCAAGTATGCCTGAGTAGTAGTAATACCCCAGTTAAATTTACCGGTATAAGATTGAGATGCTCCAGATATTATATCATAAAACAAAGAAACAGCACGAGTGTCTTTTGAATAAATAATTACTTTATCTTTTTTTGCAAGATTAAAGTAAATCTCATTAAACAGAACTTCTCCACTTATTGAGCCAGAAAGATTATCAACACTTAAAATTTGGTCTCCAGCGTCTCTTTCTTGATCAAAAATAATAGCAGGATATCTTCTACTAGAAGGCTTTATTTCTTCAATATCTAGTCTTTCAATCATTTTTTTTCTTGAAGTAGCTTGTTTTGATTTTGCGACATTAGCAGAAAATCTAGCTATAAATTCTTCTAATTCTTTTTTCTTCTCTTCAGCTTTTTTGTTCTGTTGAGTACGCTGTCTCAAGGCCAACTGGCTTGACTCATACCAGAAAGTATAATTACCAGAATAATGTTTGATTTTTCCAAAATCTATATCTGAAATGTGAGTGCAAACAGAATCAAGAAAATGTCGATCATGCGAAACTACAATAACAGTGTTTTCATAATTAGCTAAAAAATCTTCTAGCCACATAATTGTGTCGTAATCTAAATCATTAGTAGGTTCATCCATTATTAAAACATCAGGATTTCCAAATAGTGCTTGAGCTAGCAAAACTCGCACTTTTTGTTTACCATCCAAATCGCTCATTAGTGTATTATGTAATTGCTCTGGAATTCCTAAATTGGAGAGAAGTGACGCTGCTTCACTATCAGCATTCCAGCCACCCATCTCCTCATAACTTACTTGAAGTGCTCCTACTCTATCACCATCCTCATCAGTAAAATTTTCTTTTGCATATAAATTATCCATTTCAGTTTTTACATCAAAAAGGACTTTATTTCCTTTAAGGACAGTATCTAAAATAATATCCCCATCATAAGCATTATGATTTTGTTCTAAAACCGAAAGTCGCTTACCATGCTCTAAAAAAACACTTCCAGAATTTGCTTCTTGTTTACCTGAAATAATTTTTAAAAATGTTGACTTTCCTGCACCATTAGCCCCGATAATTCCATAACAATTTCCAGGGGTAAAACTTATATTTACATCATCAAATAATACCCGTTTACCAAATTGAACCGATAGATTTGAAACAGTTAGCATAATTATTTTTTTGCAAACATACACAATAAGTGATTTGAATCTCAAATCACTTTAAATATTTTGCAAATTAAAAAATCTGTATTTTTAGAATCCATATGAAAAAATTAAAATTCATTTTTATTTTTCTAATTCTACTTGGATGTAATTCAAATACAAAAACACGTGATGGAATTTTCTTGGGTGGACAAATAATTAATCCATCATCACGTGATGTAACCTTGTATCAAGGATCTAATGTTATTGATATGCTTGATTTAGATGATAACTTTAAATTTAAAAGGAAATATGACTCACTCACAAGTGGCATATATAAACTTGAACATTTACCAGAATATCAGACTGTTCTTTTGGAAGAAGCTGATAGTCTTTGGATAAGAATTAATGCTACAACTTTCGATGAGTCGATTGTATTTTCTGGTATTGGGGCAACAAAAAATAACTTTCTTATTGATTTATATCTCAAACAAGAAGAAGAAGTAAATTTTCTATCATCAAAATACTCAAGTAATCAAATAGTATTTAAAAAAATAATAGATTCGTTAGTACTTGAAAAAAAAGCCTCTTGGATTAAAATGGATTCAATAAATGATTTAAGTCCAATTGCTCAAAAGGTTACTCAGGCAGCCTATATTTATCATTATGCAAGTATTAGAGAAAGATATGCATTATTACGCAGTTCAAAGTTGACAGAAGCAAAAGATAGTCTGTTTTTTAGTTATCGTAAATTTCTAAACTATGGCGATAATGATTTAGCTTTTTTTGATCCATATGTTAATTATATTTTAAACTATATAAGTCAAAAAGCACTTAAGGTGGGAGAACAATATTTTAGTGCGAAAGAAACAACATCTTTTAACATTAGAAGATTGGAAATCTTAGATAAAATGGTTTCTGGCAAATTACTTAGAAACAATCTTGCTCGAGCTATTGCATTTGAGGAAATGCTAAACTTTAAAAATCAGACAGAACATGATCTATTTTTGCAATATTATGCTACTGTAAATAACTCCAAACAGTATTTAAGTGAGGTTTTAGAATTACATCAAGATATACGTAAAATGAATAATGGGAAACCTTTACCTAAAGTCTTACTTCAAAATTTTGAAAGAAAAACTGTAAATAGCGCTTCATTAGCATATGGCAAATCTACAGTAATTTACTTTTGGTCACAAACACAAATGAATCAGTACCGCAACACACTGAATCGTTTAAATAAACTAAAAAGTACTTATCCTAATATAAGATTTATTGGAATTTGTATTCAACCTTTTAATGCCTTAACCGATCAAGTTCAAAAAATGATGGGTTTAGATTCTAACGATCAATTTGCATTAATAGATTTTGATAAAGCAAGCAAAGCCTGGGTTTTAACACTTTTAAACAAAAGTATAGCACTAAATAAAAGCGGGTTTATAGTGGAAGGATTTGGAAATTTCTACGATATTGAGTTTGAGAAAATTTTAAAAGGTCTCTAGTTTCCTTTTTTATAATCCTCTAAAAACTTTTTTAATCCTATATCAGTAAGTGGATGATTTAAAAGACCTTTAATTGATGAAAGAGGACCTGTTATAACATCTGCTCCAATTTTAGCACAATTTACAATATGCATTGTATGTCTAATAGATGCTGCGAGAATTTCTGTTTTAAAAGCAAAATTATCATAGATTTGACGAATTTCTTTTATTAATTCTAACCCATCTGTTGAATTGTCATCTAAACGACCAATAAATGGAGAAACATAATTAGCTCCAGCTTTTGCAGCTATAAGTGCCTGTCCTGAAGAGAAAACAAGAGTGCAATTAGTCTTTATTCCTACATCAGAAAAGTATTTTAAAGCTTTGACTCCTTCTTCTATCATAGGAACTTTGACAACAATTTGGGGGTTTAGCTTTGCTAGCATCTCTCCTTCTCGTTTCATACCCTCAAAGTCAACAGAGATTACTTCAGCAGAGACATCTCCATTAACTATCTCACAAATATCCTTGTAATGTTTAATTATGTTACCATTTCCTGTTATACCTTCTTTAGCCATTAAAGACGGATTTGTGGTAACTCCATCTAAAACCCCTAAATCTTGTGCTTCTCTGATTTGACTTAGATTTGCTGTATCAATAAAAAATTTCATATGATTTTATAATTTATAATGATTCATGATTAGTCTTTCAAATATTTGGCTTGGCAGTATTTTTTTTAAAAATATTGATAACTTTTGTAAAATAGCTCCAACTCGATAATGTACTTTAAGATTGCCATTATTTAAAATATTATAGATTGCTTTTGCAATTTCTATTGGGGGATTACCTTTATCAACGTGTTCATCCATTGTTTTAATTCCTTCAGCATATTTTTTGTATGGAGAGTTTTTTAAAACGGGGGAATGATATCTTCTAGATGCTACATCAGTAGCATAATCACCGGGTGCGAGTGTACATACTTTAATTCCAAATTCTTTGACTTCCATTCGTAAACTCTCTGTCATAGTCATAAATGCACTTTTAGAAGCTGAAAATGCTCCACGAAAAGGAAGCCCCATGTATCCGCCAATTGATGTCACATTAATTATAGTACCCGATTTTTGCTTTCGCATGTGAGGAAGTACTGCTTGAATTAAATTCAAAGGTCCAAAGCAATTTGTAGCAAAATTTTCAACTACTTTATCAGAGTTTAATTCTTCTAAAGGTCCAGTAATCCCAACTCCAGCATTATTAATTAAAACATCTATTTTCCCACTCAAAGACAATATTTTTGTTACACAATCCTTAATTGAAGTAAGATCTGTAATTTCTAATTTTATTAATTCGAATGGCATCGATTTATTTAATTTATCTGGGTTTCGACTCGTCCCGAAAACTACGTAGCCCTTTTTTGTTAGATAAAGTGCTGATTCAAGACCTAATCCTGAAGATGCTCCTGTAACTAAAACTACTTTTCCCATATCTTCAAACAAAATGGGCAAGCCGCCTACATCACACCGCTACAACCGCCTACCCTTGCTGCGTTCCCGCCCTGGGGGATTTAGCAGGAGCTGGTTGTGTAGAACTTGCCCGATAACAAATATAAACTGTTAGTCTGATATCAACAATGATTTTAAATTCTTAATTTGTGAAACAGTTTAATGTAACAAGTAAAAAAATAAAATGAAGTTTTTTTTAAATATTATTATTTCAATACTTATTCTTAATTGTAATAGTAATGCTGAACCAAAAATTCAAATTTTAACAGGTGTAAAAGGTAACAAAGGAAGCTTTGAAAAAGTTTTAAACTTAGTTGTTAAAACATCACTTGAAGATTTTGATACTTCATACTACCTTAATAATAGGCAGATCGAGAAAACTCACAAATTTTTAGAAAAAGATCCCTTAGGTGAATATAATATAAGAGTAGAATTGAAAAAGGGAGATAAAATATTTAAAAAAAATATAATCTACACTCTTTTATCACACAAACCACCAAAGCTTTATAAATACGAAATAGTAAATATTTATTCCCATGATATAGAAGCATACACCCAAGGATTAGAATTCGATGGTGAAGATCTCTATGAAAGTACTGGACTAAATGGAAAATCAACTTTGAGAAAGGTTAATTATAAAACTGGTGAAATAATTGAAAATAAAAAATTGGATGATGCATTTTTTGGAGAAGGTATAACTTTAATAAACGATAAAATAATTCAGCTAACTTGGAAATCTTTAAAAGGCTTTGTTTATAGAAAAACAAATTTAGAAATGATCAAATCGTTCCCATATTTTGATAGTAAAGAGGGATGGGGATTGTGTAATGATGGAAATAAGCTCTACAAATCTGATGGAAGTGAAAATATATGGATTCTTAATCCAAATGATTTTAAGGAAGAAAGCAGAATTCAAGTTGTTACAAATAAATCAGCACTTAGAAAAATTAATGAATTAGAATGGGTTTCTGGGAAAATATATGCTAATACTTATCAATTTCAAAAAGACGTTGTGGTTATAATAAATCCAGTTACTGGCAGTGTTGATGGTGTTATAGACTTTTCAGGACTTAAAGAAAAGGTTAAACAACATACTAAGTTAAATGTACTTAATGGAATTGCTTACCATAAAAAGCGTAAAACGCTTTTTGTAACTGGTAAAAATTGGAATAAGATGTTTGAGGTTAAAATTTTGTCAAAGGACTAACTTTTAAGAATTAAATAAAGGCCTGCCACGCATTAAAGAATTAACTTGGTTAGCAACTTCACTTATAGTTAGATCATCATTATAATTTAAAATTACCCGGTCAATCATATTCACAATTTCTTCCATTTGGTCTTCTTTAAGACCTCTAGTAGTTATTGCTGCTGTTCCAACTCTGATTCCAGAAGTAACAAATGGAGATTTGTGAGATAGTTAATGGAGATGTCTCTGCTGAAGTAATCTCTGTTGACTTTGAGGGTATGAAACGAGAAGGA
>QFDA01000036.1 GCA_003130815.1 Bacteroidetes bacterium SCGC AAA795-G10
ATCGAGAGGTCTTCACTATGTAGGTGCCAATGTAGAGAGTTCCGTAGATCCCGACAGTGTTTGTAAAGCGGAACGAATTGTATTACCGGGTGTCGGCGCATTTGCAAGTGGTATGGAAGAATTGCAGGCGTTGGGAATGGATGAGGCTGTTAAACAGGTAGCACAAGCGGGTCGTCCAATACTTGGAATCTGCCTTGGAATGCAGATGTTGTTGGATACCAGTAACGAACATGGAAAACACGCGGGCCTAGGCCTAATTCCGGGAGTAGTAGTGCCTATCCCAACTGTTGACAATGATGAATTCCAACGAAAGGTACCTCACATTGGGTGGAATGCACTTAAATTCCCCATTCATAGAAGAAACTGGAATCATACTTGCCTAGATGTAGCATCGGAAGGCACGTATTATTATTTCGTGCACTCCTTCATGGCTGTGCCGGATAATAGCGAACATATCCTCGCTGAATGTTTGTACCAAGGAATACGAGTAACTGGAGCGATCAACAAAGAAAATATAACAGGTTTACAGTTTCACCCGGAGCGAAGCGGTCCCTCTGGTCTAGCTATTCTGCGTCGCTTTGTAGCGTCCTGATTTCCTATTCTTTTGAGAAAATATATATTTAAAATTATTGAAATGGACATTAACCATAACGCAGATTTCGAAATGGGAATTAATATAGTAAATTAAAAATTGGTGCCTAATATTTTTTCGAAGGGAGGTATTAGGTAGGCTAATTTATGCAAGTTATATCAAATTCCTTTTCCCATATTTTGCTTATGGAGATCACGCCATAACTTTCGGCCTTAAGTTTTGCAGCTGTTGAGCAAGAGGTGTAATAGTCGTTGTTGCCAAGAATTTCCTTAATTGAGCGCGCCCAAATAATAGCTGCGCGCCCAGTGTTGTTATTTTCAAAAGTACGCATTAGGTGCCCATAGGGTGTTCTTTCAAATTCGGCGCTCTGAACAGGTCTTATCGCTTCATCATTGACATCGAAAATTTCTCTTATGCCAGATGAACAATCGGCCACTATAGCTGGCACACCAAAGGTGAAGGCCTCAAGTAAAGAAATAGGGAATCCTTCCCATAACGATGGCATTAAGAACAGTTTTGCACCAAGGTAAAAGGGATAAGGGTTTTCTTGATACCCGGCAAACAATATTTTGGCATTTGGATTATAAGAATTAATAGTTAAATCGATAGTAGATATGCCTAGAGACTCGCAATATTCAACCGTTTCAGACTTCCTTGGGCCGTCTCCTACTAGAAGTAATCGTAAATCT
>QFDA01000037.1 GCA_003130815.1 Bacteroidetes bacterium SCGC AAA795-G10
CATTTGAATTTTTTAAATTACGCGACGACAAATATACATTTTTATTCAACTCTTCCAAGACTAAAAGATTTTTTTTACCAGCTAGGCCAAGGGCTGAGAGCATTTCTATAAATTTTTTTGTACTGGGTTTTTCCATTTGAAAGTCTTCAACTATAAAAATAGATTTTTCTTTAGCCTTAATGCTTAATGCAGATTTACGAGCTAATCGCTTAACCTTTTTATTTACTTTCTGAGAATAGTCTCTTGGAGTAGGACCAAAAATTCTTCCACCTCCTCTGAAAAGTGGATTTTTGATGCTTCCAGCTCTTGCTGTTCCAGTTCCTTTCTGCTTTTTTATTTTCCTTGTACTGCCTTTAATATCTGCACGTTGCCTTGTCTTATGAGTTCCCTGTCGCTTATTTGCCAGAAAAGACTTTATATCTAAATAGATTGCATGAGTATTTGGTTCTACTCCAAAAACAGAATTATCTAACTTAATTTTTTTGCTAGTTTTTTTACCATTTATTTTATGTACAAATAATTCCATTATTTCTCAATAGTTACGTAAGCATTTTTTGGACCTGGAATGGATCCTCTAAGAATTAATAGGTTTTTTTCTGGAATAACTTTAATTACTCTCAAATTTAGAATTTTGACTTTTTGGTTACCCATTTGTCCAGCCATTCTCATACCTTTAAATACTCGGGCGGGGTAAGAAGCAGCACCGATAGAACCAGGAGCTCTTAATCGGTTGTGTTGGCCATGAGTTGCCTGACCTACACCACCAAAGCCATGCCTTTTTACAACGCCTTGAAAACCTTTTCCTTTAGATAATGCTGATACATCCACAAATTCTCCTTCAGTAAAATTCTCAACACTAATTTTGTCTCCTAGATTTTTTTCTAAGTCAAAATTTCTGAATTCTACTAATTTTTTTTTGACATTTATATTCGCCTTTTTAAAATGACCTAACTCTGAATTGGTTACTTTTTTTTCGCTTTTATCATCATAGGCAAGCTGAACAGCTTGGTATCCATCTGTTTCTTTAGATTTTATTTGAGAAACAAAGCAGGGTCCAGCCTCTATTACAGTACAGGCAACGTTTTTTCCTGAATTGTCATAAAGACTTGTCATACCTATTTTTTTTCCAATTAAACCAGACATAGTAAATTATTTAAACTTTTATTTCAACCTCTACACCGCTTGGCAGCTCTAGCTTCATTAGTGCATCTATTGTTTTAGAAGATGAACTATATATGTCTAGTAACCGCTTATATGATG
>QFDA01000038.1 GCA_003130815.1 Bacteroidetes bacterium SCGC AAA795-G10
TGAACTTATGAAAAAATGTTTTGATATTTTAAATCTAGGAGGGGTTTGGGTAAGTTATTGTGCAAAAGGGAGTGTTAGGCGTGGTTTAAAAACTGCAGGATTTGATATTCAAAGACTTCCAGGGCCACCAGGTAAGAGGGAAATGTTAAGGGCAATAAAAACTTAATTTTTAGGAGTAAATTTGCATCACATTTTAAATTCATATTTTTCAAATATTATTAATCATACAAAACTATGAAAGTACTTATTACAGGTGCTACGGGACTAATAGGTAAAGTACTCACAGAAAAATTTCTTTCTACAGGGATAAAAGTAAATTTTCTTACTACAAAAAAATCTAAAATTCATTCTACAAAAGGAGTAAGTGGTTTTTACTGGAACCCAGCTAAAAAAAAAATAGACTTAAAATGTTTTGATGGCGTTGATTCAATTTTTCATTTAGCAGGGTCAAGAATATCTAAACCATGGACAAAATCGAATAAAAAAGATATTTTATCAAGCAGAGTTGACTCAACACGTTTATTATTCTTGAGTTTAAAAAATAATATTGAATCGTTTCATATAAAAAGTATTGTATCAGCGTCCGCAATTGGAATTTATCCCTCAGAAATTAAAAAGACCCAAACAGAAAAAACTAATTCAACTACAAATTCTTTCATGGAACGAGTTGTAGTTGCTTGGGAAAAAGAGATTGAAAATTTCAGTTCTTTTAATATTCCTGTAGCAAAAATAAGGATTGGATTAGTATTGTCCTTTTCAGGAGGGGTACTCAAAGCGTTAAAGATCCCCACAAAACTTGGACTAGGAACATACTTCGGGAATGGTGAACAAGGCCAGCCTTGGATACATATTAATGATTTGGTTGAAATATTCTTTAAAGCCTATAAAGATAATTGGGATGGTATATTTAATGGGGTCGCACCAAACCCAGTTTCTCAAGAAAAACTAACTAAGACTTTAGCAAAATCTTTAAAACGTCCTTTTTTTCTTCCCCCAATCCCAAAATTTCTTTTGAAAAGTTTAATTGGTGAAATGAGTCATTTGGTATTAGACAGTCACTGGGTTAGTTCACAAAAAGTTCTAGATAAAGGTTTCAATTTCAAATATGAGAATATAGAATCTGCAATTAATGACCTAGTTAAGAATATTGATCCATGACATTTTGACATTTTTTGAAAGTGGCAAAAATTTTGTTATCTAATGAATCAATAA
>QFDA01000039.1 GCA_003130815.1 Bacteroidetes bacterium SCGC AAA795-G10
TACAATATTTGATTTTGAAATAAATGACTTAGCTCCTGTGAATTATATAGCTGAAACCCTGACTTATGGACAGCTAAACAAATTTATTCATGAGGAAAAACAAAGAGGATCTTCTCTCATAAACAATCATTTATTAGTCAGACACAAAAGATGGAGTATACCAATTTCATCATTTATTTTAACATTAATTGCTGTAGCAGTTTCCTCTTTCAAACGGCGAGGTGGTATGGGAGTTAATTTAGCATTCGGCATAAGTTTAGGCTTTCTTTTTATCTTTTTTGACAAGATTTTTGGTGTAATGGTTAATAAATCTACCTTTTCTCCTTTTCTAGCAGCTTGGTTACCTCTTATTCTTTTTGGGTCTTTAGCTTTCTTTTTATTACGTCATGCTAAACGATAGAAGTAAAAATTTACTACTATACCATTTCGTTGTTTTTCTTTACGGATTCACTTCAATTTTAGGTGGACTAATTTCGCTTGAAGCTCTACCAATTGTAATTTATAGAATGTTAACCGGTGCCACAGGTTTAGCTATATTTTTTCTTATTGTAAACCCTGCCTATTTTAGTATTAATAGGAAGGTATTTATAAAAGTTTTTTTTTCTGGAATAATTATAGGTGCACATTGGGTTACTTTTTTTTATGCAATTAAAATATCTACTATTTCAATCACTTTGAGCATGATGTCTGCAGGAGCATTAATTACTGCATTTATTGATCCTCTTTATAACAGAAAAAAGATTTCACCATATGAGATTTTTTTTGGATGTATAACAATTATAGGTGTTGTTGTTATATATAAAGCTGAATTTGAACATTTTATTGGAATAACTGTTGCATTATTTTCGGCTTTTTTGTCATCCTTATTTACGATTCTAAACCGCAGTTTGGTAAGAAAAAATAATTTTATAACCTTATCCTTTTATGAATTGTTGATAGGGGGAGTGGCTTGCATAGTTTTTTATTTTTTAACAAACGAATTTAAATCATTAGATTTTGAATTAAAAGGTTACGATTTTTTATGGATCTTAATATTAGGAATTATTTGTACTTCGTTTGCTTTTAATGTCTCCATTAAAGTCTTGCGACATCTTTCTTCTTTTACAGTTATGATGATAATCAATCTTGAACCAATTTATGGTATAATTTTATCTATTTTAATATGGAAAGAAGAAGCATTTTTAAGTTTAAATTTCTATGTTGGATT
>QFDA01000040.1 GCA_003130815.1 Bacteroidetes bacterium SCGC AAA795-G10
GAAGGTAGGCAAGGCCCAGGTGCAAGAACACTTCTTGCAAGTCCACTTGTTGCTGCAGCTGCAGCAATAACAGGCAAGATAACGGATCCAAGATCTCTCATTTGATTATTATGTCATACGATTCATTCAAAATTTTAAAAAGTTCAGCTGTCCCATTACCTATAGAAAACATAGATACGGATCAAATAATTCCTGCAAGATTTCTTAAAGCTACAGAAAGAAAAGGATTTGGTGATAACTTATTTAGGGACTGGAGATTTAATCAAGATAACAGTATCAAAAATGATTTTGTATTAAATAATCCAACATATTCTGGAAGTATATTAGTAGGAGGAAACAACTTTGGATCAGGTTCATCAAGGGAGCACGCAGCATGGGCAATATATGACTATGGATTCAGGTGTGTTGTGTCAAGTTTCTTTGCTGATATTTTTAAAAATAACTGCTTAAATATTGGCGTTCTTCCTGTAGAAGTATCAAAATCATTTCTAAATAATATATTTGAAGCTATTTATAACGACGCAAAAACAGAAATAAAAATTGATCTCCCAAAACAATTAATTAGTATATGTGACTCAAAACAATCTGAAAAGTTTAAAATAAATTCTTACAAAAAAGAAAATATGATTAACGGATATGACGATATTGACTATTTGTATAGCATGAAATCACATATAAAAGAATTTGAATCTAAATCCCCTTTATAGAAATATCCAAATTTTAAAATGAATAAGCATTTAGAGATAATGGATACAACCCTTAGAGATGGAGAACAAACTTCCGGAGTTTCTTTTTCTATTTCAGAAAAACTCACTCTTGCTCAACTATTACTACAAGAACTAAACATAGATAGGATTGAGATAGCATCAGCTCATGTTTCTGAGGGAGAATCAAAAGCAGTAAAAGGCATAACTGATTGGGCAAAATCGAATGACTACATAAATCGAATCGAAATTCTAACTTTTGTAGATAATGGAAGATCCATAAACTGGATGAAAAAAGCTGGAGCAAAGGTTCAAAATTTACTCACAAAAGGGTCGTTAAATCATCTAAAATATCAACTAAA
>QFDA01000041.1 GCA_003130815.1 Bacteroidetes bacterium SCGC AAA795-G10
ATTTATGGTGAGATGCATCGGTTTATCCCAGTTCTTGCTGCACAAGAGGGGTTTATCAAAATTGGAGAGCAAATTGTAAAACACCAAGCACGTCAGTTTGGAAAAACTAAATTTGGTTCAGACCGTTTTTTTAGAGGTTTTTTTGACCTTCTAACTATTTGGTTTATAAATAAGTTTGGTAAAAGACCAATGCACTTTTTTGGTTTATGGGGCAGCTTTATGCTTCTTATTGGTTTTGCATTTACAGCTTATCTTGGATTTGAAAAACTTTTTTTATTTAAAGAGGCGAAGTTAATCACTAGCCGCCCAGAGTTCTATATTTCTCTTACTTTAATGTTGTTGGGTAGCCAATTTTTTATAGCAGGTTTTTTAGGTGAAATTATACTAAAAAACAGAAAGACTACTAGTGAATATAAAATTAAAGAACAGACATTGTAAATGAGTTTAGAAGAAACGATTTTAGAATGGTTTTCACCTCCATTTGATAGAAATGTTAGAGACGCCATACTCTCGTTAAAAAAAGAACCAAAAAAATTAGAAGATGCTTTCTACACCTCTTTAGACTTTGGAACAGGTGGTATTCGTGGAATAATGGGTGTTGGAACTAACAGAATTAATAAGTATACCCTTGGAAAGTGTACTCAAGGATTATCTAATTTCTTGAAAAAAAAATATTCAGGCGAAAAAATTAAAGCTGTAGTTGCATATGATTGTCGTAATCAAAGTAGAAATTTTGCACATGATGTCGCAGATGTATTAACTGCAAATGGAATTTACTGCTATTTGTTTAGTGACCTTAGACCAACACCTGAATTATCCTTTTCCATTAGATATTTAAAAGCTAATTGCGGTATTGTATTAACAGCATCACACAACCCACCAGAATACAATGGATATAAAGTGTACGGCGAAGATGGGGGTCAACTAGTCCCTCCCGATGACATTTTAGTCACAAAAGAAATCAATGAATTGAAATATAATGAAATTTTATTTAATAAAAATAAAAAACTATTAAAC
>QFDA01000006.1 GCA_003130815.1 Bacteroidetes bacterium SCGC AAA795-G10
GGGAGGTTTATCCGAAGAATTAAGTGAGATAACAGCAGCGATAGGATTGGAATATTGCTTTCAAGATTCTCTTTCAATAAGAACTGGATTTTTCAACGAAAGTCAAAATAAAGGCTCTCGGCGATATTTAACAATGGGAGCTGGCTTTAATCTTAATCTTTTTGAAATTGATCTTTCCTATTTATTTTCAACATCTCGAGTTAGAAACCCGTTGGAAAATACCATCCGTTTTTCATTATCAATCAATCTAGACCAATCTTCTTCTCAAACATCTGATGAGAATATGAGTAATGTTGATATTGGAGACTAATTAGAATAAATAGAATAATTAATGGCTCAATTTAAATAAGAATTAACTAATTTTATGTTTGATTAATGGATGTATTTTAGGATTTTATGAAGAAAATAACAAAGCAAACTTATTTAGATTGGTATGAGAACATGCTTTTTTGGAGAAAGTTTGAGGACAAGCTTGCTGGAGTTTACATTCAACAAAAGGTAAGAGGCTTTCTTCACTTATATAATGGACAGGAAGCAGTTCTCGCAGGCTCGCTTCATGCTATGGAAATTGGTAAAGACCGAATGATAACTGCGTATCGAAATCATGTTCAACCTATTGGTATGGGTGTTGATCCGAAGCATGTAATGGCAGAATTATATGGTAAGGCTACAGGTACATCTCAAGGACTTGGTGGGTCAATGCATATTTTTTCTAAAGAACACAAGTTTCATGGAGGACATGGAATCGTTGGAGGTCAGATTCCTCTTGGTGCTGGAATGGCTTTTGGTGATAAATATTTCAATCGTGATAATGTGACTCTCTGTTTTATGGGCGATGGAGCTGTTAGGCAAGGATCTCTTCATGAGACTCTAAACTTGGCAACACTTTGGCAACTTCCAGTTGTTTTTGTTGTCGAAAATAATGGATACGCCATGGGAACATCAGTAGCACGCACAGCTTCGCATGTAGAAATCTGGAAGCTAGGCTTAGGATATGATATGCCTTGTGAGCCATGTGATGGAATGGATCCTGTTGCTGTAGCCAAAACTATGGATAAAGCAATTAATCTTGCTCGTAAAGGAGGAGGACCCTCATTTTTAGAAATGAAAACCTATAGATATCGCGGACACTCAATGTCGGATGCTCAGCACTATAGAACTAAAGATGAGGTAGAAGAGTATAGAAAAATTGATCCAATAACTCAAGTAAAGGAGATTATTCTAAAAAATAAATATGCGACTCAAAAACATTTAGATTCAATTGATGCTTCCGTTAAAGAACGTGTAAGTGAGTGTGAAAAATTTGCTGAATCTTCTCCTTATCCAGAAAAAAGTTTGATGTATGACGCTGTTTATGAAGATAACGATTATCCATTTATAAAACATAAATTGTAGTTTATGGCTGAAATTATAAATATGCCAAGGTTGAGTGACACTATGGAAGAAGGTACTGTCGCTAAATGGTTCAAAAAAGTTGGTGATCAGATTAATGAGGGAGATATATTAGCTGAAATTGAAACTGATAAAGCAACAATGGAATTTGAATCTTTCAATGAGGGAGAGTTACTTCATATTGGAATTCAAGAGGGTGGAACGGCACCAGTGGATACACTTTTGGCAATAATTGGAGAAAAAGGAGAAGATATTTCTAATATAATTAATGGAGATTCTAGCGAAAAAGAAGAAAATGATAATATTTCTGAAACAACAAAAACAGTTTCAGAAGATGATTCCAAAACTGTTATACCTGATGAAGTAGAAATAATAAATATGCCAAGGTTAAGTGATACTATGGAAGAAGGAACTGTTGCGAAATGGTTTAAAAAAGTTGGTGATAAGGTTAATGAAGGAGACATTTTAGCTGAAATAGAAACTGATAAAGCAACAATGGAATTTGAATCATTTTATCAAGGTGAACTTCTCCACATTGGGCTTGAAGAAGGACAGTCAGCTGCGGTTGACAGTCTCTTAGCAATTATCGGAAAAACAGGGACTGACATAAATAAGATAATTTCTTCATTGAATAATAATCAAAACTCAATAAGTGAATCGTCACAACTAATATCTCCTGAAATTAAAGACAATACTGAACAGAATTTGACCGTTGTTGAGCAAGAATCTAAACCTCAATTGATTGAAACGAAAGTAAATTCAAATGGTAGAATTATTGCCTCACCTTTAGCAAAAAAGTTAGCTGAGGAAAAGGGAATTAACTTAAACTCTGTGATAGGCTCAGGAGAGTTTGGAAGGATTATTAAACGAGATATAGACAACTTTAAATCAAAAGCTTTAGGAAGTAATCTTTTAAAACCTAATGCATCACTTGGCAAGGAATCTATTACTAAGATTGCAAATTCTCAAATGAGAAAGACAATTGCAAAGCGTTTATCTAGTTCTAAATTTTCTGCACCTCACTACTATCTTGGTGTAGAATTCGATATGGATAATACAATTTCTTTTAGAAATCAGTTTAATTCTTTACCTGATACTAAAATATCTTTTAATGATATCATAATTAAAGCCTGTGCGCTATCACTAAAACATCATCCTGAAGTAAATGCTAAATGGGAAGATGATCAAATAACTCAACACCACCACGTGCACATTGGTGTTGCAGTAGCTGTTGATGAAGGATTATTAGTTCCGGTTGTTAAGTTTGCTGATGAGCAAAATCTTCCTCAAATAGGATCAATAGTTAAGGACTTTGCTTTACGTGCCAGGGAGAAAAAATTGAAACCTGAAGAAATGGATGCTAGTACATTTACAATTTCTAATCTTGGAATGTTTGGAATACAAGAATTTACATCTATCATTAATCAACCTAATGGTGCAATTTTATCAGTTGGTGCAATAGTTAAAAAGCCTGTAGTTAAAGATGATAAAATAGTTGTAGGAAATACGTTAAAACTAACTTTAGCATGCGATCATAGAGTAGTTGATGGGGCCATGGGAGCTCAATTTTTACAAACGCTAAAAGATTACATTGAAAATCCATTAAAAATGATCTTATAGTGGTATATTCTTGTTTGATCATTATGTAAATTAAAATGTCAAAAACTATAATCGTAACAGGGGCTAGTAGAGGAATTGGTCACGAAATTGTAAAAATTGCAGAAAAAAAAGGCCACAGGGTATATTCTATTTCAAGGAATATAAAAGCACTCAAAGATTACTCTTTTAAATATCCAAGACAAGTTGATTTAGCTAATGAAGATTCTATTGATAAATTTTCTTTGGAAGTTAAAAATGATGGTGTGAAGGTAGATGCACTTATTAATAATGCTGGTGCCTTTTTAAACAAACCCTTCGAAAAAATTTCAAAAAAAGAGTTTGAATATATTTTTCAAGTTAATGTTTTTGGACTGTCTTCAATTACACGTAAGGTTTTGCCAATAATAGATAGCAAAGGGCATATTGTTAATATAACCAGTATGGGTGGAATTAATGGAGCCGCAAAATTTACTGGGTTAAGTGCTTACAGTAGCAGCAAGGGAGCTGTAAATATTTTAACTGAATTATTAGCTGAAGAATACAAAGAAAAAGGACCATCATTCAATGCTCTTGCCTTTGGAGCTGTTCAAACTGAAATGTTGGAAGAAGCATTTCCTGGTCTTAAAGCACCAATATCAGCAAAAGAAATTGCTGATTTTATATTAGATTTTTCTTTGCAGGGACAGAAATTTTTTAATGGCAAAATTATACCTGTATCTTCAACAACACCATAAGAGTTTAATGGAAAACTTTTTAAAATTAATTCCAGAAAAATCAAAAAAAAAAGTAGTTAGTCTTTTACACTTAGAACCTGTAATTGTTAGAGTTACAAAAAAAAGGATTTCCAAACATGGGGACTTTAGAAAAAAAGCAAATGGAGACTTTTTTATTACAATAAACGAGTCAACAAACCCATATCGCTTTTTGATCACCTTACTTCATGAAATAGCACATTATATCGTTTACAAGAAATACTCGAATATATCAAAACCTCATGGACCGGAATGGAAGTTAGCATACAGAAAAATATTACTCCCATTTTTAAATGACCAAGTTTTCCCAGATCAAATATGCAGGTGTTTAGCACAATATATAAGAAACCCAAAAGCAAGTACAGATAGAGATTTAAATCTTTTTATGGCATTAAGAAAATATGATAAAAAAGAAAATTACTCACTCATTCTTGAAATAGAAAAAGGTCAGAGCTTTAGAATAAAATCTGGTAGAAAGTTCATTAAATTGAATAAGCGACGAAAACTTTATGAATGCAGAGAAGTGAGTTCTAATAGAATTTATCTTTTTAGTCCTCAAATCGAGGTAATACCAAGTTTATGACTTATTTTTTTTCAGATACATTTTTCTCACTTCTTTAAATAAATCTGAAGAGTATACGAAGTTGGAAACAGCTTCATTATCTGTGTTGAAAATATCTTTATTAGATCCCTCCCAAGCCTTTTTACCATTTAGTAAAAAAACTATTTTTTCTCCAATTTCCATTACTGAATTCATATCATGAGTATTGATTACAGTCGTTATGTTATACTCTTCTGTGATTTCTTGTATTAAATTGTCTATAAGAATTGCTGTTTTAGGATCCAAGCCTGAGTTGGGCTCATCACAAAAAAGATATTTGGGATTCATAACTATAGACCTTGCTATAGCAACCCTTTTTTTCATTCCTCCAGATATTTCATCAGGATACTTTTCATTAGCATTAATTAAATTAACTCTTTTAATTACTTGATTTGCCCTTTCACGAACTTCATCATCATCTTTTTTTGTGAACATTTGCATGGGAAACATTATATTTTCCTCAACTGTCATTGAATCAAACAGCGCACTACCCTGAAAAACCATTCCTATCTCTTGTCTAAGTACAGTACGCTCTTTTGTAGTCATTAGATTTATGGGACTGTTTTCAAAAAAGATTTGTCCTGAGTTAGTTTCAAAAAGACCCAACAAACATTTTAAGAAAACTGTTTTTCCAGATCCACTTTGTCCAATTATTAAATTGGTTTTACCTTTTTCAAAGATTGTTGATATTCCTTTAAGAACAGGTGATTTATCAAATTCTTTGGATATGTTTTTTACCTTTATCATCTATGTTAATAAAAGTTGAGTTATAAGGTAATTAAGCAAAATAATCACTACACTAGTCCAAACAAATGAAACCGTACTAGCCTTTCCAACTTCTAAAGCTCCTCCTGTCATAAAATATCCATGAAATGAAGGAATTGTTGCAAGAATGAATGAAAAAAAAGCAGTTTTTATGAATGCATAAGTAACATGGAAAGGTGTAAAATCTAATTGTATACCTTGAATAAATTCGCCGCTGGTTGAAAATCCTCCATAAACACATGCTATATAACCACCAAAAATTCCTAAGAACATAGATATGCATATCACCAAAGGATAAAGTAAAAGCGCGATAATTTTTGGGAAGATAAGGTAGTTATATGTATTGATTCCCATTACTTCAAGTGCATCAATTTGTTCTGTTACTCTCATGGTTCCGATACTTGAGGTGATATAAGAACCAACTTTTCCGGCCATTATAATTGAAATAAAAGTTGGAGCAAATTCCAAAATTATCGACTGCCGAGTAGCAAAACCGATTAAGTCTTTTGGTAAAAACGGATTTTCAAGATTTAAAGCTGTTTGAATTGAAACAACACCTCCAACAAAAAACGATATAAATGAAACAATACCAAGTGATCCAATTATTAAAGATTCTATATCCTTAAATATAAGCTGTCTGAGTACTTTCCATTTAGTGAATTTTCCAAACACATTTTGAAGCATCAAGAAATATTTTCCTATGTTTGAAATGACTCTCATACCCTATCAAAGTTATTAATTTTAAGCAAAAACTTAAGTTAAAAAAATTGAATTTAAACACTAAACTAAATTTGATAGGTGATTGCGTTTATGTTCATTCCCGCACCAACTGAAGCAAAAAGTATTAGATCATTTTTCCTTAAACTATGTCCGCAATAGTTTCTATTTATTACTAGATCGAATAAAGTAGGTACTGTAGCTACAGAACTATTTCCAAATTCTTGAATATTCATTGGCAATATATTTTCTGGCATTTTTTTGTTGTAAAGACCATAAAATCTATTAATTATAGCTTCATCCATTTTTAAGTTTGCTTGGTGTAAAAATATTTTTTTAAGTTCACTTAACGATCTTCCTGATGATTCCAAACAACTTTTTAATGCTAGTGGTACTTTACTTAGGGCAAATTCATAAACTTTTCTTCCGTGCATTTTAATATATTTTGAATTTCCAACTTTATCATTTGCGGTACCATAAAATATAAAATCTGCTTCACCTTCACTTGTATATGTTACTGTTTTATGAGATAATATTCCTCCTTGCTCATTTGATTTTTCAATTATTGTTGCTCCAGCTCCGTCAGCATATATCATAGAGTCTCTGTCTGTGTGATCCAACACCCTTGATAAAGTGTCTGCCCCTATTACAAGGCATTTTTCAGCCATTCCTGCTTTAATAAATGCTGTTGCTTGTATAACACCTTCAACCCATCCAGGACAACCAAATAAAATATCATAAGCAACACAGTTTGGATTTTTAATTTCCAATCCAGCTTTTACCTTTGATGCGAGACATGGGAGAGTATCTATTTGATTTGATTCAAAAGTTATGTCCCCTACATTATGCGCAACTATTATATAATCAATTGATTCACGATTAATTTTAGCATTATCAATTGATTTGTTTGCTGCTTCAATGGCAATGTCAGTCACAGTTTGGTTATCTTCAATATATCTCCTTTGTTCGATGCCTGTAATTGACTTAAACTTTTCAATAATTACCTCGTTCGAATTTTTAATTGAGTCACCATTAATGTCGAAAAATTGGTGATTAGAAAAACTTTTATTTTGCTCTACTTTTGAAGGGATTACACTGCCAGTACCTGTAATTTTTATGTTCATGATAGTTACACAAAAGTAATTCAATAAAGAGCCAAAATGTGAAAGGTCTTGAAAGTGCTACGAAGTCTAAGCCTTTTAAAGTGTTAAATTAATTTTTTATATAAAAATTTAAATATCTGATAATGAGATGCCTACATACGACTCTATGGGGTCACATGTGCAAACTAGATTACGATCGCCATAAGCTTCATCGACACGTCTAACAGAGGGCCAAAATTTATTTTTAGAAACAAACTCTAAAGGAAATGCAGCTTTTTGCCTTGAATATGGAAATTCCCAAACATCTGAAGTAACCATTTCAAGTGTGTGAGGTGCATTTTTTAATATAGCAGTATCATTTTCATTGTCTGAGGCAATTTCCATCCTAATAGAAATCATTGCATCACAAAAGCGATCGATTTCTTCTAGATTTTCACTTTCTGTTGGTTCTATCATCATAGTTCCCGCTACAGGAAAAGACACTGTTGGTGCGTGAAAGCCATAATCCATTAAACGTTTGGCAATATCAACGACTTCAATTCCTTTGTTCTTAAATGGTCTACAGTCAATAATTAGCTCATGTGCAGAGCGGCCTTTTTCACCTGAATAAAGAATATCATATGCTCCGTCCAAGCGTTTTTGAATATAGTTTGCATTTAAAATTGCTACCTCTGTAGCTTTTCGAAGTCCGTCACCACCAAGCATTTTAATGTACCCATAGGAAATGAGACACGCTAAAGCAGATCCATATGGAGCTCCAGATATCGATGTTATTGCATTTAGACCTCCGGTCTTTACCACTGGATTTCCAGGTAAAAAGGGTTTCAGATGAGATGCAACTGATATAGGGCCTACTCCTGGTCCTCCACCACCATGTGGAATTGCAAAAGTTTTATGTAGATTCAAGTGGCAAACGTCAGCTCCAATTTGAGCAGGACTTGTCAAACCTACTTGTGCATTCATATTAGCTCCATCCATATATACTTGACCACCACAATCGTGAATAAGTTTTGTTATATCTTTAATTCTGGTTTCAAAAACTCCATGGGTACTTGGATAGGTTATCATCAAAGCTGCTAAATTGTCTTTGTGAATTTGTGCTTTTTCGTTGATATCATTCCAATCAATATTTCCTTTTGTATCTGTATTTATAACCACTACTTCCATTCCAGCCATAACTGCAGAAGCTGGATTTGTTCCGTGAGCTGAAGCTGGTATCAAACAAATATTTCGTTTTTTTTGGTTTTGATTCTCATGATAAGCACGAATAACCATTAATCCTGCATATTCTCCCTGTGCTCCAGAGTTTGGTTGGAGTGATGTATCTGCAAAACCAGTGATTTTTGTTAATTGTAATTTTAATTCATTGAGCATTTTCTGATACCCGATAACTTGGTCTGAGGGTACAAAAGGATGAATGCTACCCCAATTTGAATCACTAAGTGGTAGCATTTCTGCAGCAGCATTCAATTTCATTGTGCATGAACCTAGCGAGATCATCGAATGATTTAGAGCTAAATCTTTTCTCTCTAAATATTTAATATATCTCATCAATGCAGTTTCAGAGTGATAACTGTTAAAAATTTTATGTGTTAAAATTTCACCTGACTTAATTAGTGATTTTGGAATATAACTCTCTTCAGTCTTTGATTCACTAATTTTTTTAATAGAGTTAGATGAACTTTTAAATATTGATACTATTTTATCAATATCTTTATCTGTGACAGCTTCATTTAGCGAAATACAAATCGTATTTCTGTCTGGATAATAAAAGTTGACCTTATTTAGCTCAGCTTTCTTTTTAATATTTACAACGTTTGTCTTAATTTGTAGTGTATCAAAAAAATGTTTATTTATTTGTTTAAACCCTAGTTCGGAAAGTTTTAAGTTTAGATCAACAGTTTTTTGATGTATTGAGTTGGAAATGTTGTATAAACCCTTGGGACCATGATAAACCACATACATTCCTGCCATAACAGCTAAAAGAACTTGTGCAGTACATATATTTGAGGTAGCACGATCTCTTTTTATATGTTGTTCTCTGGTTTGCAATGCCATGCGTAAAGCTGGATTTTCATTAAGGTCTTTTGTTTTACCTATAATTCTTCCAGGTATATTTCTTTTATACTTATCACGAGTTGCAAAAAAAGCTGCATGGGGGCCACCATAACCCATCGGAATCCCAAATCTTTGTGTTGTACCAACCACAACATCTGCTCCAAAAGTACCAGGACTTTCTAACATAACAAGACTCATTAGGTCAGCAGCAACAACTGAGCAAACATGATTATCTTTCGCATTGTTAATCCAACTCTTTAGATTTGGAATTTCTCCTTTTACTCCTGGGTATTGAAATAGTGAGCCAAAAAAAGTAGAGTCATATTCAAGTTTATTAGCATCACCAACTACAAGGTTTATTCCAAGTGGAGCACTCCTTGTTTTTAAAACTGAAAGTGTCTGGGGTAGTACGTTTTCATCTACAAAAAATTTAAAAGCCTCGTGTTTTTTTTGTTCTTTAGTTTGTGATCCAAAAAGCATTGTCATGGCTTCTGCAGCAGCTGTACTTTCATCTAAGAGCGATGCGTTAGCTAGTTCCATTCCGGTTAATTCACATATAATAGTTTGAAAATTAAACAGAGCCTCTAATCTACCTTGAGCAATTTCTGCTTGATATGGAGTGTAAGCAGTATACCAGCTTGGATTTTCAAGAATGTTTCTCTGAATAACTGCGGGAGTTACTGTATCGTGGTACCCCAACCCAATATATGTCTTAAATACCTTGTTATCTCTTCCTAAAGAATTGATGTGTTTTGTAAATTCTGCTTCACTTATTCCATCTGGTAAATCTAATGGTTTTTTTAAACGTATTGAATCTGGTATTGTTTCATCGAGAAGATTCTCAATTGATTTTACTCCAATTTTAGATAGAATTTTTTTTATTTGATTTTCATCTGGACCCAAATGTCTATTTACAAACATTTCTCTTTTCATATATCATCTTTTTCATCAGTAAATTTACATTTTCCATGCAACATTTTAAAGATGGATTTTTTCTTATTTTAAAAATTTTATGAAAAATTATTTGACTTGTTCGAAAGTTTCGATATTTGTGTGTGAAAAATTTTCTAAAAAAGCTTTTTGATTTTTATATAAACTCCAGTATTCACGTAGCCTTATCAGTTGTTTCATTATCATACTTATCTATTGCTCTAAGTTATAAAAACGCAACTCCTTTATTGTTAATATTTATTTTTTGTTGCGCCTGTTTTTCGTATAATTTCATAAAGTTTTTCCCTGTCTTTTTAAATAAAAAAAAAATTTTCGTCTAAAATTTATTTTCTTTATATCGATAGGATGCATTTTATTAGCTGCTCAACAATTTTTTAACTTAAAACTTGCAACAAAAATTTTTGTTTTTTTTGGAGCTATCATAGTACTATTATACACTATCCCTTTGAAGAACAATAAAAATTTAAGAGACGTTAAGGGTTTTAAAATTTTTCTTGTAGTTATTGGCTGGTTATCACTTGTTGTTGGAGTTCCAATTTCGATGGCTCAAAAATTTAATATTGATTTATTTTTTCAGCTTTTAATGATTCAAGGAATTTATATTTTCGTTGCTACGATACCATTTGAAATTAGGGATTTAGACCAGGATCAGCCTAATGCTTTGACTATAGCTCAAATTTTGGGAATATTTAATGTAAAATTATTGGGCTATCTTCTTTTGATAATAAATCTAATTTTTACATTTTTTTCATTTGGAGTTTTTTCTGCATTTAGTTTAAGTTCCGCCATTAGTTTTTTATCATTAATCTTGTTGCTTTATATAGTCACTCCTACGCATTCAAAATATCTAACTAGTTTTTGGGTTGAATCAATACCAATTTTTTGGAGTGTTATTTACTATTTACTTAACTTTAATATGACTATGTAAAATTTGAAAATAATTGTTTTATAATCTTTCTTTTATTCAAAAACGTTGTTGCCTATTATTTATAATTTTTATTTTTCTTTCGTGTAAATCTGCAGGAGATAAATTCTTTTCTAAAAGGGATATAAAAAAAAGTCAATCCTTAATAGGTGTTAACTTTAACAAAAAAAAGTTGGATACTTTATATCCCTATTTGCAGCGTAATAGAGCTGGATATGATGGCATGAGAAATTTTTCATTAAGATACGATCAGATACCTAGCCTATTATTTAATCCGCATCCAATTAAATTTAAGATACCGAAAAGCAAAGAAATAAAATCAAATTTTGGTAGTATTGAAAAAGTGAGACTTCCAAAAAATTTAGATGAGATAGCGTTTTATACAGTACCACAACTTCATGCTCTTATTAAGTCTAAAAAGATAACATCCTTAGAACTAACTAAACTATACATAAAGCGACTTAAACAGCACAACTCTTCACTTTTTTGTGTAATAAATTTAACGGAAGACTTAGCCCTTAAGCAAGCAAAAAGAGCGGATAGTCTTCTTAAAAATGGAATTATATTGGGGCCATTACACGGAATACCTTATGGCTTGAAGGATCTTATTTCAGTAGAGGGTTATCCTACAACTTGGGGTGCTTATCCGTATAAAAATCAAAGAATTAACAAAACCGCAACAATTGCTAGGGAGCTGGAGAAATCAGGTGCTGTACTTGTAGCTAAATTAGTTTCTGGTTCATTAGCAAGAGGAGATGTTTGGTTCGGAGGTATGACGCGAAATCCTTGGGATCCTAAACAAGGGGCAAGTGGTTCCTCTGCTGGTTCGGGTTCAGCAACTGCAGCTGGATTGGTAGGATTTTCAATTGGAACAGAGACCCTTGGCTCTATAGTTTCACCAAGTACCCGTAATGGTATAACTGGATTAAGACCCACTTATGGGAGAGTAAGCAGGAATGGAGTAATGAGCCTTTCTTGGTCTATGGATAAAGTTGGACCAATGTGTCGCTCCGCTATTGGGTGTGCTATCGTTTTTGAAGCTATTTACGGCAAAGATCCTTTAGATCCTACATCTGTTGATGCTTCTTATTTTTTCAATATAAAATCAAAACCTGAGAAATATAAAATTGGATATTTGAAGGATCTAATTGAAAAAGATACAACAGATAGTGGTGACAACATTCGCGATGTAATCAAATTATTAAAACAAAATGGGATAAGTCTGTTGCCAATAAATCTACCTAAAAATTACCCTTTTAAGGTTTTTGATATAATCTTAAGATCTGAATCAGGAGCACATTTTGATGAATTAGTTAGAAGTGGTAAAGTAGATAATATGGTTCAACAAAATCAGAAATCTAGAGCTAATAGCCTAAGACAATCACGCTTCATCCCTGCTGTTGAATATATACAAGCAAATAGATTTAGATCTAAATTAATTGAAGAGATGCATTCGATAATGGAAGAAATTGATGTCTTAATTAGTCCAACAACAGGTGGAAACCAATTAATGATTACAAATTTAACGGGCCATCCAGTCGTATGCGTACCAACAGGTTTTGATTCTGAAAATCATCCTACTAGCATAAGTTTTTTAGGCAACTTGTATCAGGAAGAAAAAATTCTTGAATTTGCTAACTTCTTTCAAAAAATTACTAATCATCATCTAAAATACCCTCCATTGTATTATAGCAGTGGAGAAAATGTTAACTAAATAATTTAATAAATTATAAAATGAAAAAAATCTTAATAATATTTATCTTTTTATCATGCTCACAAAAAAAATCTAACATACATATTGTAGAAAAAGAAGATTTTCAAATATTGTTAAATAAAGAGGTACAATTAATAGACGTAAGAACTCCAAATGAATATGGAAACGGTTTTATTGCTAATGCAGAAAATATAAATTTTAAATCAAAGGATTTTTTATCACAAATCTCAAAGCTTGATAAAAGTAAACCTGTACTTCTTTATTGTTCTGCTGGAGGAAGAAGTGCTAAAGCTTCCAAAATCTTTGATTCACTAGGGTTTAAAGAAATATATGATCTTAAAGGAGGATATCTTTCTTGGTAGAAAAAAGTATATTTAAAGACAATTAACTTTTAGTATTTTTTATCAAATAAGAATAAAATATTAATATACTATATCAATCCAGCTCTTTTCAAAAGTGCTGACGAATTAGGCACTTTACCTCTAAACTTTTTATATAAAATCATAGGGTGTTCAGTTCCTCCTTTAGAAAGTATATTATCTTGAAACTTGGCTGAGGTTTTTTTGTCAAAAATTCCATTTTCCAAAAAAAGTTCAAATGCATGTGCTTCTATAACTTCTGCCCATTTGTAGCTATAATATCCTGCTGCATATCCTCCCTGGAAGATATGCGAAAAGGAAGTACTTAAACAATTTTCATCAATATCTTTTGTGAATTGAAATCTTTCAATTACACTTTTTTCGTGTTTTTTTACATTTTTTATCTTATTTGAATTTTTTGTGTGGTAGGACATATCAAGATATCCCAAACTTAGCTGGCGTAGCGTATGTAGGCCTTGTTGAAAATTTTTAATTTTCTTTATCTTTTCAATAAATTTTCGAGGCAGTGCTTTTCCGGTCTTGTAATGTTTTGCATAAATTAAAATTGCTTCCTTTTCATAACACCAGTTTTCCATTATTTGGCTTGGAAGCTCTACAAAATCCCAGTAAACATTTGTACCACTTAAACTACTATAGCTCGTATTCGCTAAAATTCCATGAAGTGCATGTCCGAATTCATGAAATAAAGTAGTAACCTCTTGAAATGTTAATAGTGAAGGCTTGGTTTTTGTAGGTCTCGAAAAATTACAAACAATTGAAACATGAGGTCTTTGGTTTTTTTTCTGAGAGCGAAAACTCGTCATCCACGCTCCATCCCTTTTACCAGGTCTTGGGAAAAAGTCTGCATACAGAAGGGCATAGAATTTGTTATTTTTATACACTTCAAAAACTCGAACCTCATTATTATATCTTTGAATATCATAATTTTCCTTAAACTCGAGATCATAAAGTTTTTTAAGGATCTCAAATATTCCACTTAAGACATTATCGAGAGAAAAAAAGGGTTTTAATTCCAGTTCATCTAAGTCAAGTTCAGCTTTTTTCATTTTTTCACTTACAAAGGCACTGTCCCATTTCTCAATTTTTTTCAAGTTTAATTTGCTTTTAGCATAAGTATTCATAGCCTTCCATTCTTTTTCAGCGGCAGGGAATGCTTTTATTGCTAAGTCATCTAAAAATTTTTTTACTTCTGAAACAGAGCTAGCCATTCTTTCCTCTAAAATAAACTCAGCATGTGAATTGTATCCCAAGAGTTTTGCCCTTTCTTTTCTGAGTGAAATGATTTGGATAATTATCTCAGTATTATTGTTTTTATTTTTTTGATAACCTCTTCTCCCAAAAGCGAGAGTAATTTCTTTTCTAAGTTCTCTTTCCTCTGAATATGTTATAAAAGGAATATATATAGGATAATCAAGAGTAATAATCCATCCTTTTTTACCTTTTTTATCGGCTATTGATTTTGTCATTTCAACTAGTGAATCAGGTAAACCTCTAAGTTTTTTTTCATCTTTAATATGGAGTTCGTATGCTTGAGTTTCTGCTAAAATATTTTGGCCAAAAGACAAAGATAATTTAGCCAATTTAGCATCGATTATCCTTAGTTTTTTCTTCTCACTCTCACCAAGTAATGCTCCATTTCTAACAAAACCCTTGTATTGTTTTTCCAGAAGAGTTTTTTGTTCAGAATTTAATTTTTTTTGGTCGGTATTTTCGTATACATAGCGAATCCTATCAAATAAAACTTCATTAAGATTAATATCATTTTGAAATTTTGTTAACAACGGAGCAGCTTGACTGGTAATAAGTTGAATTTCATCTGTAGTTTCTGCACTATTCAAGTTGAATAATATAGAGCTATTTCTGCCCAAAATACTTCCGCATGACTCTAATGCTAGATTTGTATTTTCGAAAGTTGGTTTGTCAGCATTATTACAAATTACACGAATATTATCTAGAGCTAGATTTATACCTTTTTTTATAGCTGGAATAAAATGTTTCGATTTTATTTTATCGAAAGGGATTGAATCAAAATCAGTTTTGAAATGGGATAGTAAAGGATTACTCAAGGTTATTGTTTTTAATTTTTCTTCCACTTTGAATAACCTTTTCTTTCATACTGTTTTTATACTTTAAGATTTTCTTTTGAATTTCCTTATTTTCAATTCCTAGTATTTGTGCGGCAAGAATGCCAGCATTTTTAGCTCCATTTAAAGCAACTGTTGCTACAGGTACACCTCCAGGCATTTGCAATATTGATAGAATTGAGTCCCAACCTTCTAATGAATTTTTTGATTTAATTGGTACTCCAATAACAGGAACTGGTGATAAGGATGCTATCATACCAGGTAAATGTGCTGCACCTCCAGCTCCAGCTATGATAACTTTAATACCCCTTTTGTGTGCCTCACTTCCAAATAATGACATTTTTTCAGGCGTCCGATGGGCTGAGACTATATCTACTTCAACTTTTATTTTGAATTCATTAAGAATTTCTATTGCTTCATTCATCACAGGTAGGTCTGATTGACTTCCCATAATTATACTAACTTTTGTCATATCATTTTGTAATTACTTCAATTGTCTGTTTTACTTCTTCCGCAATCATACGTGCTGTATTTAAATCTTTATTTATAACCGTTATATGTCCCATTTTTCTGTAGGGACGTGTTTTTTTCTTACCATAAATGTGCGGATTTACACCTTCAATAGCTAAAATGTGTTCAATATTTTTGAATTTCACTAATCCAGAACAACCCTCTTTTCCAACCAAATTAACCATTACACCAGCTACTTTGTTTGAAGTTTCTCCGAGTGGTAAGTCAAGAATTGCTCTTATATGTTGCTCAAACTGAGATGTGTATGCTGCTTCAATAGTATAGTGACCACTGTTGTGGGGTCTTGGAGCGACTTCATTTACTAATATGTCTCCATCTGAAGTTAGAAATAACTCAACAGCTAGTATGCCTACATGATTAAATGACTTGGAAACAGCAAGTGCAATTTTTTCAGCTTTTTTAGATATGCTTTTTGATATTCGAGCTGGGCTCAAAACATATTCTACTTGATTTGCTTGAGGATGAAATTCCATTTCAACAGATGGATAAAATTTAGTTTCACCCTTGGGACTTCTACATACAATAATTCCTAACTCTTTATCAATATTTACTAACTCTTCAGCAAGACAGGCTCCTCGGCTTACTTCCTCAAGGTCTTGATTTGACCTAACAATTTTTACTCCAAATCCATCATATCCCATTGATTCAGATTTCCAAACAAATGGGAAAGAAACAAGACCGCGAGCAACTTCATCTTTTAATTTTTCTTTTGAATCAAATAATTTAAACTGAGCAGTTGGAATTTTATTTTTCTTGTAAAATTTCTTTTGACTACACTTATTCTGTATAGTTTTAATTATGTTTGGTTGAGGATATACTTTTATTCCCTCTTTTTCTAAATCACTTAGTGCATGAGTATTTACATTTTCTATTTCGATTGTAAGAATATCAACACTTTTACCGAATCTAAATACATCCTGATAGTCCATTAAATCTCCTTTAACAAACTCGTTGCATGATGTTTTAGAAGGTGCTTCCATGTTTGGGTCCATTACTTTTGTATATATATCCCATTTCGTTGTGGTATTAAGTAGCATTTTACCTAACTGTCCACCTCCCAAAATTCCAATTTTTTGCTTTCCAGAAAAGAAACTCATCATCTACTTTTGTCAAAAATACGGATAAGTTTTTTGGATAGGAAAAAAGCCATGTAAAATAGGTATATTTAAACAAAATTGTCTTTATGATCAATATAGTTTTATTTGGAAAGCCTGGAGCCGGAAAAGGAACTCAAGCTAATTTTCTAAAAAAAAAATACAGTCTAATCCACATTTCTACAGGAGATTTATTTCGTTACAATATTAAAAATAAAACTGAATTAGGGAAACTGGCAAAATCATTTATGGATAAAGGAGATTTGGTTCCCGATAAGGTAACAATTAAAATGTTAGAAGAAGAAGTAAAGAGAAATACAAATGCAAAAGGATTTCTATTCGATGGATTTCCAAGGACTAAATCCCAAGCTGAAGCACTAGATAATTTTTTAGACAAAAACAAAATGGAAATTAGTGCAACAATTTCATTGGAAGCCAACGATAATATTTTAATAAAAAGACTATTAGAGCGTGGCAAATCAAGTGGAAGAATTGATGATCAAAATGAATCAAAAATTATAAATCGGTTCAAAGAATACAATGAGAAAACAGCTCCATTAATGGCATATTACAATGGCCAAAATAAATTTTATACTGTAAGTGGTATTGGCAGTATAGATATTATAACCAATCGTTTGGTTGAGGTTATAGATAGTTTATAAATCTAAAAATGACTGAGGGTAATTTTGTTGATTATGTAAAGCTATTTGTTCGCTCAGGAAATGGAGGCAAAGGTTCAATTCATCTTCACAGAGAAAAATATATCGATAAAGGAGGGCCAGATGGAGGAGATGGTGGCCGTGGGGGTCACATTATAATTCGTGCTAACCATCAAATGTGGACTCTCTATAAATATAAATTTAAAAAACATTTTTCAGCAGGCAATGGAGAACATGGTAGCAAAAATCGAAAAAGTGGGTCACAAGGAGATGATTGCATTATTGAAGTTCCAGTAGGAACTGTTGTGAGAGATACAAAAACAAATAAAATCATTTTCGAAATAACAGATAATAACCAAGAAAAGATTCTTCTTGAAGGCGGTCTGGGAGGACAAGGAAATTGGCATTTTAAGTCTTCTGTAAGACAAACTCCACGTTATGCTCAGCCTGGTCTAGAGGGTAACAATCTACAGATTACTTTAGAATTAAAATTACTTGCTGATGTAGGTTTGGTAGGTTTACCAAATGCAGGGAAATCTACACTTCTTGCAACTTTAACTTCTGCCAAACCAAAAATTGCAGACTATGAATTTACTACGCTGAAACCAAATCTGGGTATTGTTCAAAATTATGATTTTCAATCTTATGTTATTGCTGATATTCCAGGAATCATAAAAGGGGCCTCTAGCGGTAGAGGTTTGGGGCATTATTTCCTTAGGCATATTGAGCGAAACTCTATTTTACTTTTTGTCATTCCGTCAGATACAAAAAATCTTAAAGAAGAATATAATATTCTTTTAAATGAGCTTAAGACTTACAATCTAGAATTGCTAGACAAAGATTATGTTGTTATTCTTTCAAAGTCTGACCTTCTTGATTTAGAATTAGAAAAAAAGTATGCTGAGGAAATGAAATCAATATTTAAAGATATTCCTCATCTAATTGTTTCAAGTATTACACGACATAATTTAAATGAATTGAAAGACCTTCTTTGGAAAATGTTAAATAAGTAATATGGATATTAATATTAAAGTTTTTTTATTTCTTTTATTTGTGAGTTTTGCGCGGTCGCAAGACTCAACACCCACAGTATTTTATTCATTTAAATCCGATCTTAATTATCAGAAAACACTAAATAATTTAAAAACATCTTACAATAAAACAAAAGATAAAAAGCTAATAGATTCAATTGCACAACTATCTTTTACTTATAAAGATTGGGAAAATTCAATAAAATTTTTGCAAATGAGTTTAAATATCAAACCAAACTCAAAATACTTTTTTTTACTTGGTGCTGCTTCAGGATTCAGATCGCTTGAGGTATCAATATTTTCATCAACAAAGTATGTCAAAATCATGAAGAGAGCTTTTCAAGAAGCTATAAATCTTGAACCAAAAAATATACTTTTTTTAATCGCTCAAGTTGATGTTCTCGTTTCAATACCATCAATTTTTGGCGGAAGCGTTGATGAAGCGAAAAGTTACATTAAAAGAATCAAAGAATTAAATCCAATAGAAGGTCTAGTCGCTGAGGGGCTTTTTTATGAAAAAACAAATGATATTGAAGAAGCAGCTAAAACTTACAATAAATTATTTCATGATTTGTTATCAACCTTTAACAGCTGTTCGGATTCTTTTTTAGATTATTTAAAAAGGAACAGAAGAAATTTGGCCTATGATATAGGTAGGATCGCATCTGACTATCAATTAGAACCAGAGTGGGGTATTTGTGCACTTTCATTTTATGAAGAAAGACATATTCTTCGGGATTCAATTCCTTTACCTTGGGTTTATTATCATATTGCGAAATTAGAAAAAATGCAAGGTGATATATCGCGAATGAAAATTTTTATTTCCAAAGTCAAACCATATGAAAATGACTATCCCTCAATTTCCAATTTAATTAATGGATTGATCCAACAATGAATTTACATTTTATAGCAATAGGTGGAAGTGCAATGCATAGTTTGGCTATCGCAATGGATCGTCTTGGACATAAAGTTAGTGGAAGTGATGATTCTATTTTTGAGCCATCTAAAAGTAATTTAAAAAATGCTGGATTACTACCATCAAGTTTGGGTTGGTTCCCTAATAAAATAAATTTAGAAATCGACATTGTGATTTTAGGAATGCATTCTAAAAAAGATAATCCTGAATTATTAAAAGCTCAAAATATAGGATTAAATATTCAATCTTATCCCGAGTTTTTATCAGAAATTTCAAAGAATAAAACAAAAGTAGTTATAGCAGGTAGTCATGGAAAAACGACTATTACATCAATGATTATACATGTTCTAAAATACCATGGTGTTGATATAGATTTCATGGTTGGTGCACCTGAAATAAATACTAATGAAACATTTGAAATTTCAGAAAAAAATAATTTCATTTTGATTGAAGGAGACGAATATTTGTCCTCACCTATTGACAGTAAGCCAAAATTTTTGTGGTACAAACCTGAAATTGCATTAATAAGTGGGATTGCCTGGGACCACGTAAATGTGTACCCAGTATTTGATGAATATGTAGAACAATTTAATAGTTTCATTTCATCGATTCGACCAGGTGGTGTTTTAATTTTTAATGAGCAAGATAAATTACTTAAAGAACTGGTTGAAAAAAATTCAAGTCTCATTAAAAAAATTCCATACAGAATTTCTAATTTTTTTATCGATAAGGGTATAACTTATCTCGAGACGTCAGAAGGAAAAATACCTTTATCTATTTTCGGGAATCATAACCTATCAAATCTATCTGGAGCTATGTGGATTGCACAAATGATGGGTATAAATTCTTCTGATTTTTATGAAGCTATTCCTACTTTTAGGGGAGCCTCAAAGCGTTTAGAATGCCTAGCAAAAGGTAAAACTTCACTACTTTTTAAAGACTTTGCTCATGCTCCGAGTAAAGTAAAAGCGACAGTGGACGCAGTTGATACACAGTTTTTTGATTTTGAAATTACATTCTGCCTTGAGCTGCACACATTTAGTAGTTTAGATTTGGAGTTTCTAAATCAATACGCTGATACGTTAAAAAAAACAAGTAATTCAATTATTTTTTATGATCCGGTTGTTTTAAAAAATAAAAGCAGAAGACCAATTTCGGAGGATTATATTAAAAAGGCTTTCGATCACTCAACTCTAAAATTATTCACCGATAAAAATGCTCTAATGAATTATTTAATTGAAAAAAATTATGTTAAACATGTTTTAGTTTTTATGAGCTCTGGGAATTTTGGTGGCATAGATTGGGAAATTATTAAATCACATATTAGGAAATTTTAATTTTTTTAAAAATTACTTTTACCGTTTTATTTTTGAAAATAATTTAACAGTTTCAGATGTTTTTAGTTTACACTCATAAAATTACTCCTCGGATAAGATATATTTTCAAACACATATTTGAAAATATGCTCATGATCAATTTTGATCTAACTACTAAAGTTGAAATTTTTGTTGCGCATTCTGGTCCTAAACTTAGTTATTCAAATAAGCCGTTAGGGGATGAATTTTTTGTAAAATCTCATAATTTGCTCTTTGAGCAGGGAATAGGCCCACAAAAGTTAAAACTTGATTTTTGGGATGAACTTCCAATCTTTTTTTTAACAAATGCAGAATGCAATTGTCCTTTTGACATATTTGCTGCTAGTTTTTTTCTTTTGACCCGTTATGAAGAGTGTATGCCATATTTGAAAACAAATTCGGGATATTTTGATCCATCTCAAAGTATTTCAATGAAATTTGATTTTTTAGAATTACCAATTATTGATTTATGGGTATCTAAGTTTCAAAAACAATTAGCTTCAAATTTCCATCAAACAGTAAAGAAAAGAGATCATAAGGCATCTAAAAAAATTCTATTAGAAGTACCTCTAGCATTTAGATATTCTAATCGTTCATTTCTTGAAAATCTAGAGGACTTTATTTCTTCGATATGGAAGTTAAATTTTAGACAATTAATTATCCAAATTTTAGTGTTGATCCGATTAAAAAATGACCCATTTGACACTTTTGATTTTTGGGATGAATGGTTTAATAATACACCAATTAAGCCCCAGATATTCTTTCTTTTTTCTCAAAGCTCATCTTATCAAGTTACGACTTCAATTTTTAATCTTAGATTTAGAAAAATTATTAAAAAAACTGGTGATTTTTTTTCTTTAGGTCTACTTACTTCTGTTAAAGCTCAAATTGATTCAAAAAAGCAAATCCAAAGAGAAAAAAGTGATTTCCAAAAATTGACCAATAGAACAATATTTGATGTCCGATTGAGCAATGGTATCATCAACTTAAGAAAAGATTATGAAATGCTCTATGAAAATGAATTCAAAAATGATTTCAGTATGGGCTATTTGGATCGAATTGGCTTTCGTGCTGGTACTGCAACCCCATATTATTTTTATGATGTTTCAAGGGAATTTCAACTTTCATTAAAATTAACACCTATTTTTGCAACAGAAGAGTCTTTAAAAAAAATTATTAATCCATCCCCTTTTGAAAAGTTGAGAGCAGTTTATGAAATGCTTCCATTGGAATCCTCAATTCTAAGTATAGTTTTAACAAATGGTTTTTTGGATCCTAATTTGAAAAATGATAACTTACAAAAAGGTCTTTTAGATTTTATTAGTGATTAATGTAAATCGAATTACAGATATTTTTTTTGATTTAGATCATACTCTGTGGGATTTTGAAAAAAATTCAGCACTCACATTTGAATTAATTTTCAGAAAATTATGTTGCAAAGTAGAATTAGAAGATTTTCTAGTTTATTACAATCCAATTAATCAAAGATGTTGGAAGTTATATAGAGAAAATAAAATAAGTGAAAAAGAATTGCGAATACAAAGATTAATTCAAACTTTCAATTCTATGAATGTTCAGATTAAAGAGAAAAAGTTAAAGGAGATATCAAACCTTTACATTGAAAACCTTCCCAAGTTTCCTTATTTGTTCGACGGAGCAAATGATTTGTTGAACCATTTAAAAAAAAAATACAGATTACATGTTATAACAAATGGATTTCATAAAGTGCAGAATTTTAAGATAAAAAATTCTGGACTTGAACCTTACTTCAATTTCATATTTACAGCAGAAAAAGTTGGTTTCAAAAAACCGAATCCGAAAATATTTGAAACTGCTATGAAAACTGCTGGCTCCACTCCTTGTTCTTCGCTAATGATAGGTGATAGTTTTGAAGCTGATATAAAAGGAGCATTGAAACTTGGAATGCAAGCATTACATTTTAATTCACACAATGAACCTGAACATAAGAGCTGTACTATCAGATATTCTTTAAAAGATATCAAACAAATTTTCGAATGAAATAGATTATTTGTAGAATGCCAACTATAATGCTTATTTTTGATAATGGACTTAACTGGGGCTCAAAAACAAGTTGATGATTGGATCAAATCACACGGGGTAAGATATTTTTCTGAATTAACAAACATGGCACAACTTACTGAGGAGGTTGGTGAAGTTGCACGAATAATTTCAAGACAATATGGGGAACAATCTTACAAAAATTCAGATAAAGATAAAGATCTCGGTGAGGAATTAGCAGATGTAATTTTTGTTGCAATTTGTCTTGCTAACCAAACAGGAATAAATCTTAGCGATGCTTTTGAAAAAAAACTAAACATAAAGAAAATACGTGACCATCAACGCCATCATAACAACCCAAAGCTAAAATCTTAGATCATCAATGCATCTTGATATAAAGCATATCACCAGAGAATGTAGAGGCAAACTAAATATTACTGGTTCAAAAAGTGAAACAAATAGATTATTACTACTACAAGCATTTATCCCAGGATTTAAAATAAAAAATAAATCCAACTCTGAAGACAGCAACTTAATGAGTGCTGCCCTTAGGTCAAAGGCTGAAATTATCAATGTAAATCATGCCGGAACTGCAATGCGTTTTCTTACTGCCTATTTTTCTCAAATCGATGGGCGAGAAATTATAATTACCGGCTCAAAAAGAATGCAAGAAAGACCAATTAAAATACTCGTTGACGCTTTAAATTCCATTGGTGCTGATATTAGTTATGAGAAAAAAAATGGTTTTCCTCCGTTGCGAATTAAAGGGAAAAAGCTAGAGGGTGGTTTAATAACTCTTCCAGCGAACATAAGCAGTCAATTCATTTCAGCTTTGATTATGCTTGGCCCATTTGTAGAAAACGGTATTAAGTTAAAATTGACTGGAGAAATTACTTCAAGGGCATATATAAAAATGACTCTGCTATTGTTAGAAAGATTTGGAATAAAAACTAAATTTGAAGGGCAAACGATAAAGGTTGAATTTAATAATAGCCCAAAAAAAATAGATCAAATAGTCGAATCAGACTGGAGTTCAGCATCATATATTTTTAGTATTGTTGCACTTTCTAAAGAGTCGGAAATTTCATTAAAAACTTTTAAGCCAAAAAGTTTACAGGGAGATTCTGTCATACAAAAAATTTACAAAAAACTTGGTGTGTCGTCTTTTTTTAAAGGTAATGACCTTCTATTAAAAAAGGTGAACTCCAAACTACCCAAAAAAATATATTACGATTTGTCAAATTCACCAGACATAGCTCAGACTATTACTGTAACCTGTTTTGGATTGGGTATAGAATGTGAATTAGTTGGTTTGCATACTTTAAAATTTAAAGAAACAGATAGACTTTTTGCACTTTACACTGAATTAAAAAAATTGGGTGCTAATGTTATAGTTACTGATAAAAGTCTTTATTTGTCGTCAAATAGCTCATATGTTAATAATTGTTCTATTGCAACTTATGATGACCATAGAATGGCAATGGCTTTTGCTCCGTTATCACTTAAAATTCCATTATCCATCCAAAACCCATCGGTTGTTTCAAAATCTTATCCTGATTTTTGGAAAGATCTTATTCAATTAAACTTTGATATTAAAAATAGATAATTGCAATTTTACTTGACAACGACTTAATCAAGTTGGTATATTTGCAAACAAAAAAACCAATGAAGCTTTCCGACTTTCAATTTGAACTACCCAATAAACTTTTAGCACAGAGACCTTCTCAGGACAGAGACGAATCTAGGCTGATGGTCCTTCATAGAAAGGAAGAAAAAATTGAGCATCATATATTTAAGGATATCATCAACTTTTTTGATGAAGATGATGTAATGATTTTAAATAACACGAAAGTCTTTCCTGCTCGTCTTTTTGGAAACAAAGAAAAAACAGGAGCACGAATTGAAGTATTTTTACTTAGAGAATTGAATAAAGAACAAAGACTTTGGGATGTATTAGTTGACCCTGCAAGAAAAATTAGAATTGGTAATAAGCTTTATTTTGGAGATGACGATAGTTTAGTTGCTGAGGTTATTGATAATACTACTTCAAGAGGAAGAACTCTTCGTTTTCTTTTTGACGGAAGTTATGAACAATTTAGAATAAAACTAAAAGAGCTAGGTCAAACACCTTTACCAAAATATATAAAAAGACCCTTGGAAGATGAGGATAAAGAACGCTATCAAACAATTTATGCAAAGCATGAAGGTGCGGTTGCGGCACCAACAGCAGGACTTCATTTTTCAAAACATTTGCTTAAACGTTTGGAGATAAAAGGTATTAACATTGCGGAACTCACTTTGCATGTTGGACTAGGAACTTTTAGCCCAGTGGAAGTAGAAGATTTATCTAAGCATAAAATGGACTCAGAAGAGTTAATTATCGATAAATTGGCTGTTGAAAAAGTTAATAAAGCAAAACTAAAACGAAAAAAAATATGTGCAGTTGGGACAACAGTTATGAGAGGTCTTGAGAGTTCTGTATCATCTTCGGGAATGTTAAATCAATATGAAGGATGGACCCATAAATTTATTTTTCCACCTTATGACTTTTCTATTGCAAATTGTATGATTACAAACTTCCATACACCCAAATCTACTCTAATGATGATGGTCTCCGCATTTGCCGGAACAGACTTTATAAAGCATGCATATAAAACTGCTATTAAAGAAAAGTATAACTTCTATTCATATGGAGATGCAATGTTTATAGTATAAACTTACAATATCATATTTTCCTATTTTACTTTCATTTGTGAAAAATTTCAAAAAAGACATAAGGAGTCTTAGCAAACTTGAATTACAAAACTTTTTTCAGTCAAATCAAATTTCACCATATAAAGGAACTCAAGTTTATAAATGGCTTTGGGAAAAAGGAATTCTTAATTTTGATGAAATGACAAATCTTTCATTATCCCATAGATTATTATTGAGAAAAAACTTTCTGATAAGATATTTAAGAATAAAAAATAAACAATACAGCATAGATAAAACTATAAAATATTCTATTAATCTTCATGATAATTTAGCAGTTGAATCGGTATTAATTCCTGCTTCAAAAAGAATAACAGCATGTATTTCTTCACAAGTTGGGTGCAGTTTAGATTGCGTTTTTTGTGCGACTTCAATTTTAAAACGGATGCGTAATTTAAATACAGATGAAATTTTTGATCAAGTTTTTTTGATGAATCAAGAAAGCTTATTGAATTTTAAAAGACCAATATCTAACATTGTATTTATGGGAATGGGCGAACCTCTAATGAATTATAATAATGTTTTAAAAGCAATTCAAAAATTGACAAGTAATGATGGATTGAGAATGTCATCAAAAAGAATCACACTCTCAACCTCAGGTATTCCCAAGATTATTAGGAAGATTGCTGATGAAAAGGTAAAATTTAGACTTGCAGTTTCATTGCACAGTGCGATACAAAATGTTAGAGAAAAAATTATGCCTTTTGCGAATAAATTTAAATTGGACGAACTGCTAGATTCACTAATGTATTGGTACACTAAGACAAAAAGTATTATAACTATTGAGTATATTGTATGGGAAGGAATTAATGACAAAACAACTGATATAAAGGCTTTAGTTGAATTTTGCAAAAAAATTCCTTCTAAAGTTAATTTAATTCAATATAACCCTGTAGATAATTTCAAAACACGTGAGGCAAGCCAAGATATCATAAATGCTTATATTAATGCTCTTAGCTTTTCTAATATAAAAGTCACATATAGAAAATCTAGAGGTAAAGATATAGATGCAGCATGCGGTCAATTAGCAAATAAATTAATCTCAAACTGATACCTTTTTTTGAATTTTATGATTTTCGGATAATATATATCAATATAAATGAAAGTTGTTGAAAAAATCAAAAAACCAATTTATGATGAGATGGAAGTCTTTGAAAAGAAATTTAGAGATTCCATGTCATCAAATGTTTCGTTACTCAATAGAATAACTAATTTTATTCTAAACAGGAAGGGTAAACAAATGCGACCGATGTTTGTTTTTCTAGTATCTAAAATGTTTGGAAATGGTAAGGTAAATGAACGAACTTATAGGGGAGCAGCTGTAATTGAATTGATTCACACTGCAACTCTAGTCCACGACGATGTGGTTGATGAAAGTTACAAACGAAGAGGTTTTTTTTCAATAAATGCATTATGGAAAAATAAAATTGCGGTACTAATTGGTGACTATCTTTTGTCAAAAGGGTTATTATTGTCTATAGAGAATGAAGATTTTGACATATTAAAAATTATATCGGTAGCCGTTAGAGAAATGAGTCAAGGTGAATTATTACAAATTGAAAAAACAAGATCATTAGATATTACATTAGATACCTATTTTGAAATTATACGTCAAAAAACTGCAACCCTGCTAGCTTCATGTTGTGCAATTGGTGCAAAGGCCGCAAACTGTGATAAAAAAGAAGTCCAGAAAATGCACAAGTTAGGCGAATTAATTGGTATGGCATTTCAAATCAAAGATGATCTATTCGATTATGGGAAAAAGAAAATTGGGAAACCCATTGGTATTGATATAAAAGAAAAGAAAATGACTCTACCACTAATTCACGTTTTAAATAAATCTAGTAAATCTGAAAAAAGATTTATAATTAATACGATAAAAAATAGTAGTAAAAATAAAATTGAAGTTAAAAAGTTAATTCATTTAGTAAAGGAAAAAGGGGGTATAGAATTTGCTGAAAAAAAAATGAATTTTTACCGTCAAAATGCAATTAAAATACTGCATGAATTTCCGAAGAATAATTATCGCGATTCACTTGAACTAATGCTAAACTACGTTATCGAGAGAAACCTTTAACAGATTTTTTCTTCTTTTAGTTTGGTAATAAATTGATAAATTTATAAAAAGATCAGTTTGATATCGAAAAAAACAATAGATCAAGTATTTCAAACAGCTAGAGTAGAAGAGGTTGTAGGAGACTTTGTTACATTAAAAAAATCAGGTGCAAATTTCAAAGGTCTTAGTCCTTTCTCGCAGGAACGCACCCCAAGTTTTATGGTGTCTCCAGTCAAACAAATTTGGAAAGATTTTAGTAGTGGAAAAGGTGGAAATATTGTTGCATTTTTAATGGAGCATGAACATTTTAGCTATCCTGAGGCAATAAAATATTTAGCAAATAAGTATAATATTGAAGTTGAGGAAACAACAACTAATGAAGAGGAAAAAGAAAAACGAAATCATTTAGAAAGCCTCTATTTGGTAAATCAATTTGCCCAAGAAAACTTTTCAAAAAATTTGTGGGAGTCATCTGAAGGAAAGTCAATTGGTCTAAGTTATTTTAGGGAAAGAGGATTTGAAGAAAATACAATACGTTTTTTTGGATTGGGATATTCACTAAAAAAAATTGATAATTTGTACAGTGAGTCGTTGGTTCATGGCTATGATAATAAATACCTATTGGAAACAGGTTTAGTTATTAAAAATGATAAAGGATACATTGACCGCTTTAGAGGTAGGGTTGTTTTTCCAATTAAGAGTATGGCAGGAAGAATTCTTGGATTTGGAGGAAGGACACTTATTTCTGAAACTAAAGTAGCCAAGTATATTAATTCACCAGAAAGTGACGCATATAGCAAAGGAGTAGTTTTATATGGTTTACATGAGGCTAAAAAAGCAATAGCAAGGGAGGATTCATGCTATTTAGTTGAAGGATATACTGATGTTATTCAAATGTATCAAAAGGGAATTGAAAATGTAGTCTCTTCATCTGGAACCGCACTTACCCTTGAGCAAATTAGATTGATAAGAAGATTAACTTCGAATATAATTATTTTATTTGATGGTGATTTAGCAGGGCAAAGGGCAGCATTAAGAGGAATAGATTTAGTTTTACAGGAAGGTATGAATGTAAGAGTTTGTTTTTTTCCTAATGGAGAAGATCCAGACAGCTTTGTTAAAGGCAACGAACTAGAAAAAGTAAAAACATACCTTTCAGAACAAGCAAATGACTTTATTCAATTTAAAATAAAACTTCTTCTTAAAGAGTCTGACGGTGATCCAATTAAAAAAGCTCAGACTGTTCGAGATATTGTTTCAAGTATATCTAAAATACCTGATGCAATTAAACGAGAGATTTACATAAAAGAATGTGCTCTTGCAATGGAAGTTTCAGAGCAAGTTTTGTTTGATGCCCTTGCCCAAGAAAAAAGCAAAAAAAATAAGCTGGTCAAAAATAAAATGATGATTCCCGAGACCAAAAACGATTCCTTTACAACTGAAAAAAAAAGAAAACCAAATCTATATAATCCTATTTTAAATCTAGAGAAACAGATTTTAAGTATTCTTATTCATTATGGAAGTTATGAAGCTTTTTTTGATGAAGTTTTGATCTTCTCTGACTCAGATGGAAATTTAGTTGAAGAATCTAAAGTAGTGCAATCAAAAGTCTTTGAAAAAGTTTTTTTAGACTTACAGCAAGACGAGATAGAAATGATTCAACCTGAATATCAATCCTTATATACGCAGATAATAGAATCTTATCAAAGAGAGGGTAAAATAAGAACTGAAAAAATAGTTCAACAAAAAGATATTAATACAGTAAAATTACTTACAGATATATTATTATCTGACGAAGAACATCAGCTTCACGCTTGGGAAAAGAAAAATATCTTTGTAAAAGATCGAAAAAGTGTTGTAGGCCAGCTTGTGAGTGAAACTATTTTAACTTTTAGGAGACATCTCGTTGACCAAAAAATTCAAAATATTATAAAAATGGCAGAAAACCAAGGGGACAATTACAATGAAATAGAATTTCTGGAAGAAGTAATTCAGTATCAAAACTTAAAAAAATTACTTTCTCGAAAATTAAATAGAGTACTTTAAAGTGTTTACTTCAAAATTATCATTAATTCTGTTAATTTTCTCTCCTCAGAAAGATCAAAAGATCTTTTGTATGTTAGAAAGACCCTATTATTTCAATTAATTTAGTTTTATTGTAATAAGTTTTTTGGTATAAAACATACAGGAATAGGATTCATTTTGTGTTGATTTTTCTTATTGAAATTTAGATATATATCGAATACTTCAGTTTCTCGTGTTGTAAAATTAGATTTGGACAACTTATTTTTATGAGCTTCCATAGCCCATTCAAGTTCAGGATAACTTGCTCCTATTTGATCTTGATCAGATCGATTATCTTCCCACAGACCGTCAGTTGGTAAAGCTTTTTGTATAGAATCTAATATTTTTAAATGTTTTGCTAATGAATAAACCTGAGTTTTATTTAAATCAGCTATAGGGCTAATGTCAACGCCTCCATCTCCGTATTTTGTATAAAATCCAACTCCAAAGTCCTCAACCTTATTTCCTGTCCCCGCAACTAAATAATTATTTAGTGCAGCAAAATAATATAAACTTGTCATTCTAAGTCTAGCACGGGTATTGGCCAAGCTATGAAATTGCGCGTCATGATTTTTTGTCTCAGGAATTATCTCTGTAAAAGAGGAGAAGACTTTATCAAGAGATATTCTTGATGACGACACATTTTTGAAATTTTTTTTTAGCCAGTTTATATGATCCGAAGCTCTAGAATCTTGGGATGATTGTTGTTTAATTGGCATTTCTAAACAAAGTAATTTAAAACCTGTTTTTGCACAAAGTGTAGAGGTTACAGCAGAGTCAATTCCTCCAGAAACACCTACAACAAAGCCTTGCATTTTAGATTTATTTAAATAATCCTTTAACCATTTTATAATATGTCTTTCTACTTTTTCTCCTGATTTCATTTTTTAATTGTTAAAAAAAATAAATTTGCACAAAATTACATTTTTGTAAATATGATAGCAAATCTTAAAACGGTACTTAAAGTTTTTTTTTCTTTTTCTCACTTCTACCTTACAATTTTTGTTTTATTTGTTTTTTTTTACTCATGTAATAATCGAAATAATAATGAAAAAAGAAAACCAATTTCATTGAGTTTTGAAAGGTTTGATTTAAAGTTTTATAATCAACCACCAAGTGTAATTCCAAAACTAAAAAAAGATTATTCTTTTTTATTTCCAAAACAATTTTCGGATAGTATCTGGGAAAATAGACAAAAGGATAGTTTACAATTAATTCTCCAAAACGCTGTTCAAAATGAGTTTCCAGATTTATTGGATGTTGAAAGTGAAATAACAGATTTATTTGAAAAAATAAAATTTCAATTTCCTGAAATTAATCTATCAAGAGTTATATTTTTAACTAATAATGTTGACTATCAGTTAAAGACTGTGTTTGCTGACAGTATACTTTTGATTTCACTAGACACTTTCTTGGGCTCTAATCATAATCTTTATAACGGTATTCCTAGTTATATTAAAAAAGAATTAGATAGAAAATATATTACATCTCAAATTGTAGATAAATTTGCAACGTATAGTTTCCCTCCTCCAAATGAACGAACTTTTCTTGCCAAAATATTGTATGAGGGTAAAAAAATGTATTTGAAAGATATATTTCTACCGCACCTAAAGGATAATATAAAAATCGCTTATACTGAAGAGGAAATTAAATGGGCAAAAGAAAATGAACGTTTAATTTGGCAGTATTTTGTAGAAAAACAAATTTTATTTAAAACGGACTCTGACTTAGTGGGACGTTTCTTAGAACCGGCACCATTTTCTAAATTTTATTTGCAAATTGATAATGAATCACCCGGTAAAATAGGTGTTTGGCTGGGTTGGCAAATAGTCAGAAGCTATTGCAAGCAAAACCCAGATACATCAATAATAGAACTTATAAATCTTTCTTCACAAGAACTTTTTAATCTTTCAAAGTACAAACCAAAACAATAATGACAACGAACAAAAAAACTAAAATTACAATTGATGTTAATTTAGATGAAAATAAAATACCAGAAAAAATAAGTTGGACAGCTAAAGATGGTGGTATTTCAAAAATGGAATCAAAGGCCATATTACTTTCATTTTGGGATTCAGAAAATCAAGAAACACTAAAAATGGATTTATGGGTTAAAGATATGCCATTGGATCAGATGAAATTATTTTTTCATCAGACGTTTGTATCTATGAGTGATACATTTTATAAAGCGACTAATGACGAGAAGATGACTCAAACAATAAGAGACTTCTGTGATTATTTTGCAGAAGTTTACAAGTTGAAAAAAAATTAATTTTTCTTAAACTTATAAAACTCAGAGTTAAGAATTTCAATGTACTCTAAAACTTTTTCTTTACCTGTATTTTTTTTAGAAGATGATACAAAAATTGGGGGGATAGATTCCCAATTATTCTGACACATTTTGTTTTTGTATTCGAGAATATTTTTTTCAATTAAATTTATTCTCAACTTATCAGATTTCGTAAAAATTATTGAAAAAGAAATCAAATTTTTGTTTAGCCATAACATAAATTCAATATCAAAGTTTTGAGGCTGATGACGAATGTCAACCAATAAAAAAGCATTTATTAATTGTTTTCTTTTTTTAAAATATTTTTTTATGAGTGTTTCAATTTTATTTTTTTGAATTTTAGATAATCTTGCATATCCATAACCAGGCAGATCTACTAGGTACCAGCTTTCATTGATAAGATAATGATTAATTAATATTGTTTTACCTGGAGTAGAAGAGGTTTTGGCTAATTTTTTTTTATTACAAATCGAATTTATTAAAGATGACTTACCAACATTAGATCTTCCAATGAAAGCGTATTCTGGCAAATCATTTTTTGGGCACATTTCTACATCAGTGTTACTAATAATAAAGCGGCTTGATTTGACTTGCATGGTTTTTCAGAAATTTCTAGCTTCAAGCCAACCCTCTAAAATTGTATTAAATTTTTGTGGATGTTCCATCATAGGGGCGTGTCCACATTTATCAATCCAATACAAATTTGAATCAGGAAGCAATTCATGAAATTCTTTAGCAACATTAGGAGGCGTTACAGTGTCCTGTTTACCCCAGATTATTGCAGTAGGAGTTTTTATTTTTGGTAATTCATTTGCCATATTATGTCTAATTGCGCTTTTTGCAAGTGCTAAAGTACGTAACAATTTATTTCTGTCATTGACTGATTCAAAGACCCTATCAACAATTTCTTTGCTTGCTATTTTAGGATCATAAAATACAGCCTCACTTTTCTTCTTAATATATTCATAATCTCCTCGTTTTGGATATCCATCGCCCATATTATTTTCATACAAACCTGAACTACCAGTTAAAACAAGACCTTTAACTAACTTAGGATTGCTTTTTATAAAAAGAAGGCCTACATGACCTCCTAGAGAATTACCGAGCAAAATAATATTCCTAAGCTTTCTAAATGATATAAACTTATAAAGGTAATCTGAAAGTGATTTCACAGAGGTATCAAGAATTGGCATTGAATAAACTGGAAGTTCTGGTATAATTACACGATATTTTTTACCTGGGAAATGATTCATCACTCCCGAAAAATTACTCAACCCACCCATTAAGCCGTGAAGAATAATGATCGGTTGTCCAGCTCCAGATTCCACGTAACGGAACTTATGTTTTTGAATTATATTATTCATTATCCCTGAATCCTACAAAATTTAAATTCAAATATAGACATTTACAACATAGCTAATACTTTTTATTTCAATCCAAAAAGTATTATGAATATGATTTAAAAGTGTCAAAACTTATTAACAATGTGGTGAAATGTGGTAAAATGTGGTAAATAAAATTTATATTTGATATAAATCATAATGTTGAGTGGAACATCTTATTGGAACATACGAATGTAAAGTTGATACTAAAGGTCGGGTAATGATGCCAATTGCTTTAAAAAAGCAACTTTCAAAATTAATTAATGAAGGTTTTGTTTTGAAAAGATCTGTATTTAACCATTGCATTGAAATGTATCCTCTAAGTGAGTGGTCTAAACTTATGGATAAATTAAATGGCTTAAATAGATTCAACAAGAAAAATAATGACTTTATTCGTCGGTTTACTGCTGGTGTTAAATCAGTTGAAATGGATAATTCTGGACGATTCCTAATCTCCAAAGATTTAATAAAACACGCTTCCATAGATAAAGAAATTGTAGTATCGTCATCAGTCAATATTCTAGAAATTTGGAATAAATCAACATATGAGAAAGTAATTAATGAGACTACTTTGAATTTTGGAGCATTAGCTGAAGAAGTAATGGGTGACAAAAATTATGGAAGCATATCATAAATCAGTTTTAACGGAAGAGGTATTAAAAGGACTAAAAATTTATCCTAGCGGTGTTTATGTTGATGCTACATATGGAGGCGGAGGTCATTCAAGAGAAATTTTAAAAAAGTTAAATGAAGATGGAAAATTATTTGGTTTTGATCAAGATCCAGATTCTACTATAAACAAAATAGATGATAGTCGTTTTGAATTAATAGTTGCAAATTTTTCTTTCTTAACTCAATATTTAAAATATTATCAAATTGATTCTGTAGACGGAATACTTGCTGATTTGGGCGTTTCATCATATCAATTTGATGAACAATCAAGGGGTTTTTCAATACGAAAATCTGGAAGATTAGATATGCGTATGAATAAAACCCAAAGTTTGGATGCTTATAAGGTGATTAATTCTTATGATGAAAAATCATTGAATCAAATATTCAGAAGATATGGTGAATTGAGAAATGCAAAAAAAATTACTCAGAATATTCTTGACTTTAGAAGAAAAAATGATATATGCACAACTTGTGATTTGATCGATGTATTGAAACCACTTACTCCAAAGAGACTGAAAAATAAGTTTTTAGCACAAATTTTTCAAGCAATTCGAATTGAAGTAAATAATGAACTTGGGGTTTTAAAATCACTGTTAAAACAATCTTGCAGTCTACTGAAATCAGGTGGGCGTTTGGTTTGCATATCCTACCATTCGTTAGAAGATCGTTGTGTAAAACATTTTTTTCAAAACGGAAATTTCAATAAGCAAGAGAATAAGGATTTTTTTGGAAACCCACTAAAAGTTCTTAATAGAGTTGGAAGATTAATTATCCCCTCTAATGAGGAGATAAAATCAAATCCAAGGTCTAGAAGTGCTAAACTTAGAATTGCCCAAAAAAAATGAAAAACTTAAAATCTTTTTTAAACATTGACTTTTTGGTTAAAGATAATTCTTCAAAAAACTGGAAAATGATTCTTTTTATTTCAATGTTGGCCGTTATTATGATTTCAAGTGGTCACAGTGCAGACAAAAAGATTTTTAAAATTTCGTCACTGAGCACTACTATAAAATCTTTAAAAAGTGATTTCATACAAGTCAAACAGGAGCTTTTGATTTTAAAAAAAGAATCATCTGTGAGTCAAAAATTATTATCTAGAGACATTGTCCCAGCATCAATTCCACCCATCAAAATTATTGTATCTGATGAATGATAAACAAAATTTTTTTAAACGATTGATGTTGAGGTTTTACTTTTTTGCATCGCTACTTATATTATTTTCTTTTCTATTAATAGGAAAGTTAGTATATATTCAATTTTATCAAAACAATGAAGACCTTGACATTCGACCTGATACTCTTGTCAAGAATGTAGTCTTAGAGCCAAGTAGAGGAGATATTTTTTCAGCTGACGGAAATATTTTAGCAACTTCAATTCCCCGTTTTGATTTATATTGGGATGCAATAATTCCTTCGCAATTTTTATTCAACTCACAAAAAAATGATTTGGCAGATTCAATATCAGCTTTTAAAGAGACACCAAGCCAAATAATCATAAATAAACTCGAAAGTGCCAGAAAACAAAAAAATAGATATTTACCTATTGCGAAAGGATTAAGTTTTTCTGAATACAAAAGGTTCAAATCATTTCCCATTTTTAATCAAAGTCTATATCGTGGAGGATTAATTGTTGAACAAGATATTAAAAGAGAAAACCCACTTGGTAAATTAGCTGAAAGAACAATAGGCTATGAAATTAAAGGTAAAAATGGTTCTTTTTTTAGAGTTGGCCTAGAAGGAGCTTTTTCAGAATTTTTGAGCGGTAACCCTGGGCTTAGATTGAAACAAAAAATTGCGAATGGACAATGGAAACCTATTAGTGATTCCAATGAAAAAGAACCAACAGAAGGCTATGATTTATACACAACTTTAGATGTAAAATTTCAGGATATTGTCCATAATGCACTTCTTTCTCAACTAGAAAAGTACAAGGCTGAACACGGAACTGCTATTCTAATGGAAGTTGAAAGTGGCGCAATAAAAGCTATCGCAAACCTTGGAAGAACTCACGAAGGAAAATACTTTGAAAAATTAAACTATGCAGTGGGAGAAACCAATGAACCAGGATCGACGTTTAAACTAATGGCTATTATTGCAGCTCTAGAAGATAATGTAATTGACGAAAAATCAATCGTAGATACTGGTAAAGGCGAATTGACTTTTTTCAAAAAATATAAAGTTAAGGATTCTAAAAAAGGAGGTTATGGTCTTATAACTGCAGCAAAAGCTTTCGAGGTTTCTTCAAATGTGGGATTAGTGAAAATCATTTATGATAATTACAAAAAAAATCCTGAAAAATTTGTAGATAGACTTTATAATATGGGCTTGAACAAAGATCTCGAACTTCCTATACTTGGTGAGGGAATACCTAAAATTCCACACCCTTCAGATTCTGATTGGGATGGCCTAGACTTACCTTGGATGGCATATGGCTATGGTGTTAGCTTTACTCCACTACAAATTTTAGCATTCTATAATGCAATTGCAAATAATGGTGAGTTGGTAAAACCTCGTTTTTTAAGTAAGATTAGTAATAAAGGAAATTCACCAGCAAAAATATTTAAAAAACAAATTTTAAACCCATCAATTTGTTCCAAAGAAACTTTGAAAAAGGTAAAAAAAATGATGTTGAACGTGGTTGAAAAAAAATGGGGAACTGCACATAAGATCAAAGATTCGTCACTTAAAATGGCTGGTAAAACAGGAACTTGTCAGGTAGACTATCATAAAAATGATGTTCAATATATCTCTAGTTTTGTTGGGTATTATCCAGCAGATAAGCCAAAATATTCTTGCATAGTCGTAATCCATAGACCCAATAAATCTATCGGTTACTATGGTGCAACAGTCGCTGCACCAGTATTTAAATCAATAGCAAAAAAAATATACAATAATATTCCTTTTGAAGTTAAAATAAGTTCAGAATCGGTTTCTAATCTAGATAAAATTAATAGCAGATTAAAAATAAAAAATGAAGTACCTGATGTTGCTGGTCTTTCAAATGAAGATGCAATAAAGGTTCTCAAAAAAATTGGTTTAAGAGTAGAAGTTAGAGGAAAAGGAAAAGTAAAATCACAATCAATAAAACCAGGAACTAAGATACAAATTAATCAAAAAATTATACTTGAGTTAACTTGAAACAATTACAAGATATATTATATAAAGTGCCTATTGAAGGAATTTTTGGAAATCCAAAAGTCACAATATCTTCGATAAGCTTTGACAGTAGAAACATTAAAAAAAATTATTTATTTGTTGCTCAAAAGGGCAATCAATTAGACGGAAATAAATTTATTCCCAAAGCGATTGAAAATGGGGCAACAGCAATCGTATGTGAATCAATGCCTGACATACTAGATGTTGATGTGACGTTTATATTAGTTAAGAATGCATCTTTGGCTTTAGGGATAATTTCATCAAATTTTTATTCCAACCCCTCTAAAGAACTAAGTTTAGTAGGTATTACTGGCACAAATGGTAAAACGTCAGTAGTATGTTTATTATATGAATTATTTTCTAGCTTGGGTTTAGCGAGTGGTTTAATTTCTACAGTAAAAGTTAAATTTTCTAATAATGAATTCGAAAACAAGTATACAACACCTGATTCTATAACTATTAATAATTATTTAAGGCAAATGGTTGATTTAGGTGTAAAATATTGTTTTATGGAAGTATCTTCTCATGGTATTTCACAACACCGAATAGAGGGTCTTAATTTTTCAGGTGGAGTGTTTACAAATATCACCCACGACCATCTCGACTACCATGGTACTTTCAAAAATTATAGAGATGTAAAAAAATATTTTTTTGATATTCTTCCCAAGAATGCATTTGCATTAACAAATCTTGATGATAAAAATGGACCATTTATGATCCAAAACACAAAAGCAAAAAAGTATACATATTCTACAAATCAAAATTCAGACTTTAAATTAAAAATACTAGAGTGTCAATTTTCTGGGATGTTGTTGAAAATTGAAAACAGGGAGGTCTGGACTAATTTGGTTGGCAATTATAATAGCCAAAATCTTTTAGCTGCTTTCGCAGTAGCAGATATATTTGAGATTCCTAAAATAAATATTTTGAAAAATATTAGTTTATTAAAATCTGCTGACGGTCGTTTTCAAACATTTACCTCAGAAGATGATATTACTGTCATAGTTGATTATGCACACACACCAAAAGCTCTAGAAAATATTTTAGAAACAATAAATAAAATTAGAACACGAAATGAAACATTTCTAGTTCTAATTGGTTGTGGCGGTAATCGTGATCGTAAAAAAAGACCGATGATGGGAAAAATTGCTTCCGAATTATGTGACAAGGTAATATTCACTTCAGATAATCCTAGAAATGAAGATCCTTCTAAAATAATATCTGAAATGATGGAAGGTGTCGCAGCTGAAAACTATAAAAAAACAGTCAAAATCTCAGTAAGAGAAGAAGCAATTATGATGTCTAAACAATTAGTCAAAAAGGGTGATATTGTTCTTATAGCTGGAAAGGGGCACGAATCCTATCAAGAAATTAATGGAAAACTTTATCCTTTTAATGATTTAAACATTGCAAAAAAATATTTTAAAACGGGTTAGTATGTTTTATTACTTATTTGAATTTTTTGAAAAACAATATAATCTTACTGGAGCTAGTTTATTTCAATATATTTCCTTCAGAGCATCAATAGCGGTTGTGTTTTCAACAAGTTTCTCAATGCTTTTTGGTAAAAAATTTATAAAATTTTTAAAGAAAAAACAAATAGGTGAAAATATAAGAGATCTGGGATTAAAGGGGCAAATTGAAAAACAGGGAACTCCTTCGATGGGAGGTTTAATTATTATTTTTGGAACTCTTATACCAGTGTTTTTATTAGCAAAACTTGATAATATTTATATAGTTTTATTGATTTCAACTGTTTTGTGGATTGGTTTTATAGGATGGCTTGATGATTACATAAAGATTTTCAAAAAAAATAAAAAGGGATTAAAAGGAAAATTTAAAGTTTTTGGTCAAATAATATTAGGTGCTTTTGTAGGGACGGTTCTTTTTTTTCATCCAGAGGTGACTTTGAGGACTAAGGCAAAATCAAATATTAGCAAAATTGTAACTAGTGGGACTACTATTACGAATAAAGTAAAAGCGAGCTTAACTACCATCCCTTTGTTTAAAAATAATCAATTTGATTATTACAACTTAATTAAATGGTCAGGTATTAATAGAAAATATACTTGGATAATTTTTATTCCAATTGTAATATTTATTATTACAGCAGTTTCAAATGGGGCAAATCTAACTGATGGTATTGACGGATTGGCAGCTGGAAGTTCTGCTATAATTGTATTTGTATTGGCAATATTTTCATTTGTATCAGGTAATATAAATTTTGCATCCTATTTAAATATTATGTACATACCGAACATAGGTGAGATAGTTGTTTTTATATCTGCATTTTTAGGAGCTCTAATTGGCTTTTTATGGTTTAATGCCTATCCTGCAGAAATTTTTATGGGTGACACCGGTAGTCTTACAATAGGAGCTGTCATTTCAGTCATTTCAATTATTATTAGAAAAGAATTACTTATTCCAATTCTTTGTGGTGTATTTTTTATAGAAACACTATCTGTAATTTTTCAAGTAAGCTATTTCAAATATTCAAGATCAAAGACAGGAGTTGGTAAACGAATTTTTAAAATGGCCCCATTACATCACCATTACCAAAAGCTGGGTTTTCATGAGAGTAAAATAGTTGCAAGATTCTGGATTTTAGGAATCGTACTTGCAGTTATAACAATTGTTACTTTAAAAATTAGGTGATGTATAAAAAGTTAGCAGTTTTGGGCGCAGGTGAGAGTGGAATTGGTGCAGCTATTTTAGGTAGGAAAAATGGTTATGAAGTTTTTGTTTCAGAGAAGAAAAAAATTGACACTAAACTAAAAAAAATGCTATCTGAAGAGGGAATTAAATGGGAATCAGGAAAACATTCAATAGAAAATTTAATTTCAGCTGATTACGTAGTAAAAAGCCCTGGTATCTCATCTAATATCCAAGTAATTAAATCCTTAAAAGAAAAGGGTAAAAATGTAATTTCTGAAATTGAATTTGCTGCATTACATACATCTGCAACTTTGATAGGGATTACAGGAACAAATGGAAAAACTACAACTACACTTTTAACTTATCAAATATTGAAGGATGCAGGGCTTAATGTCGGAATTGCGGGAAATATAGGGAATAGTTTTTCATTACAAGTAGCCAAAATGGACTTTGATGTATACGTGCTTGAAATAAGTAGTTTTCAGTTAGATGATATACATAAATTTTCACCTCACATAGCAGTAATTACAAATATAACTGATGATCACCTCGATCGCTATAATTTTAATTTTGAAAATTATGTAAAAGCCAAATTGAAAATCGTAAAAAATCAGTCTAGAAAAGATTTTTTTCTTTTTAACTCCAATGATCGGATAATAATGAAAGCATTAGCACATACAAATGTTAAAGCAAGAAAGATTCTAATTTCAGAAACACCTGTAAATGAGGGTGTTTACGTGAATAATAAAAATTTTATTGTTAAACTAAAAAACAAAGCAACTATGATAAACTTTACAAATTTTACTTTATCAGGGCGACATAATTTACTAAACGCGATGGCTGCATCTACAATAGCCAGTATATTAGATATTAGTAAAGACTCCATTAGAGAAAGCTTAACCCATTTTAAGGGGGCTCCACACAGGATGGAAAAAGTCCTAACAATACAAAGAGTTAAATATATAGATGACTCTAAAGCAACAAATATTAATGCCACATTTTTCGCTCTTGATAGCATTAATACACCTATAGTTTGGATTGCTGGAGGAGTAGACAAAGGAAACAATTACAAGTCACTTTTGCCTCTAGTTAGAAAAAAAGTTAAAGCAATTATATGCCTAGGAACAAATAATGAAAAATTGTACAATACTTTTCAAAATGTAGTTGAAATTATCGTTGAAACTCAATCAATGAGTGAAGCAGTGAAAATTTCAAATAAAATAGCATTAGCTAAAGAAACTGTTGTTCTTTCACCAGCTTGTGCAAGTTTTGATTTATTTAAGAATTATGAAGACAGAGGTAATCAATTCAAAGAAGCTGTAAGAAATTTATAATTAATGTTAGATTCATTAAAGGGTGATAAGGTTTTATGGGGTATTGTAGCATTATTAGCTATATTTTCCTTTTTACCAATTTTTAGTTCGAGTACAAATTTAGTATATGTTGTAGGTAAAGGGACTCCCTGGGGATATTTCTTTAAACATTTTATTATACTAAGTATAGGGTTCCTTTTAATGTTTTCAACCCATAAAATTCCATTCAAATACTTTAAAGGGATTTCAATTCTGATGCTTCCAATTGTAATTCTTTTGCTTGTATATACTCTATCCCAGGGTACAATAATTTCTGGAGCAAATGCGAGTAGATGGATTAAAATTCCGATTGTAGGGATAAGCTTTCAAACTTCTACACTTGCATCTATAGTTTTAATGGTTTATTCTGCGAAATATTTATCAAAGATGCAAACTTTAGATTTTAATATTAAAAATTCATTATTACATTTTTGGCTCCCAGTATTTCTAATTGTGCTTTTAATTTTACCTTCAAATTTATCGACTGCTGTTCTTTTATTTGGGAATGTTCTAATGTTAGCTTTTTTGGCTAGCTATCCATTAAAATATCTAATTAGTATAATAATTTTAGGTTTTATATCACTATTAATTTTCATAAGTATTGCTAGAACTTTTCCCGAAATTTTTCCGAACAGAATTGATACTTGGATTAATAGAATTGAAAATTTTAAAACGGGCGAAAGTACTGACGGTAATTATCAATTATCTAGAGCAAAAACTGCTATAGTAAGCGGTAAACTTCTTGGATTAGGAGCTGGTAAAAGTAGAATGAAAAATTTTTTACCCCAGAGTTCTTCTGATTTTATTTATGCAATTATAGTTGAAGAATTTGGTCTTATTGGAGGTGTAGCTCTAATTTTACTTTATGTTTTATTGTTATACAGGATAATAGTAATTTCTTATAAAACTAAAAGTTCATTTGGTAAATTAACTGTAATAGGATTAGGAATACCTGTTGTAACTCAAGCATTTGTCAATATTGGTGTGGCTCTTGAAGTAATTCCAGTTACCGGACAAAACCTACCTATGATAAGTAGTGGTGGCACATCTGCATGGGTAACTTGCATAGCTATGGGAATTATTCTAAGTGTAAGTTCCAAAATTGAAACAGATAATGATTTAAATATAGAAAACAATAATAATCCTTTAAATGTTTTAAGTGAGATCCATTAAAATTATAATATCTGGAGGTGGTACTGGAGGCCATATCTATCCAGCATTAGCTATTGCTTCTGGGATAAAAGATAATTACAAAAACTCTGAGATATTATTTGTTGGAGCAAGAGGAAAAATGGAAATGGACAGAATACCTAAAGAAGGATTTCCAATAAAAGGTCTTTGGATAAGCGGATTTAAAAGATCGCTATCATTTTCTAATTTATTATTTCCTTTAAAATTAATAGTTAGCTTGTTTCATTCTTTACTTATTATCTTAAGATTTAAACCGCATATAGTGATTGGAACAGGTGGATTTGCAAGTGGACCTCTTTTACAAGTTGCTACATGGCTTAATTATCCAACTCTTATTCAAGAACAAAACTCTTATCCAGGTATAACTAACCGTATCTTAAGTAAAAAGGTAGATCGTATTTGCGTAGCATTTGAAAATATGGAAAAATTTTTCCCAAAATCAAAAATTAAAATTACAGGCAACCCTGTTAGAGATTATTTAATTAATCTCAAACCAAATAAAACTTCTAGACAATTTTTTGATTTGGATCTAAATAAAAAAACTTTGGTAGTTATTGGAGGTAGTTTAGGCTCAAGAAGCATTAATAATCTAATAAAGTCTGAATTAGAATATATTATGAGCTTCGGACTCCAAATAATTTGGCAGTGTGGAACAATTTATTATGAAAATCTGAAGAGATTAAACTCAAAAGTGATTTTTATCAAGCCTTATATTGATAAAATGGAACATTTATATAGTGTTGCTGATTTTATAATATCTCGTGCTGGTGCAGGAAGTATCTCAGAACTGAGTTGTGTAGCAAAACCATCCCTTCTTATTCCCTCTCCAAATGTTTCTGAAAATCACCAATGGCATAATGCAAATGTTTTAGCCAAAAAGAATGCTGTTTTATTAATCAAAGAAGAGGAGCTTAAGAAAAAATTTAGAAGCCTTTTCTTGCAACTTGTGTCAGATAAAAAAAAACAGAAACAACTTAAAAAGAATTTAAAAAGTTTTGCTTTACCCAATGCTACAAAAAAAATTGTTGAAGTAATAAAAGAGCTTTTATGAAAAGTAATTCAATAAATACTTATTTTTTTATTGGCATTGGTGGTGTTGGAATGTCAGCCCTTGCAAGATTTTGTTTCCACTCGGGTCACAAGGTCTATGGACATGATAAAACCCGATCAGATATAACAAATGCACTTATATGTGAAGGCATTCAAATTTTTTATAAAAAATCATTAAATGCATTACCAAAATTTTTACTTTCTGAAGATATAATAGTAGTTTATTCTGCTGCGATTAAATTTAATCACTTACTGTTATCCTTCTATTTGCAGCAGAGGAATGTAGTAATGAAACGTTCAGAATTTCTTGCATCATTGTGTAATAATAAAAAAACCTTAGCTATAGCTGGAACCCATGGGAAAACTACAACATCTTTAATTTTAACTCATTTTTTTTCAGAGACAAAACAATTATTTACATCTTTAATGGGAGGTTTTTTCAGTGGTATTAAATCTAACCTAATTAAATCAGGATCAGATACATTTATAGTTGAGGCTGATGAATACGACAGATCTTTTTTACAATTATATCCAACTTTAGCTTGTATAACATCAATAGAACCTGACCATTTAGATATATACACAACTAAAAAAGAATTTTTAAGGGCTTTTATTCAATTTTCAAGTCAAGTTGAAAAAGAGCTGATCGTTTCTCATGGACTCCCTTTTAAGGGAATAACATTTGGAATAGATGTTTCTTCTGATTATCAAGCAAAAAAGCTAAAAAAAATAAAACATGGATATAGATTTGATTTAAAAACTCCCTACGAAACATATAAAGATGTTTGCCTAAATTTAATTGGAAAACATAATGTTTCAAATGCTATTGCTGCAATTGCAATAGCTGAACAATCTGGTTTAAATGCAAGTGAATTCTTACATACTTTGAAAAATTTTCCTGGAGTTTACCGAAGAATGAATCTTTACAAGTGGAACGAATCTATAATAATTGATGATTATGCACATCACCCTTCAGAAATCTACAGTGTATATAATGCTGTAAGAAATTTTTACCCGTTATATAAAAACTGTGTTGTCTTTCAACCTCATTTATATTCAAGAACTAGGGATTTTATGAAAGAATTTTCAATTGTACTAAGCATGTTTGATGAGATCATACTACTAGATATTTATCCTGCTAGAGAAACGCCAATTGAGGGCATAAATTCAAAAGTTTTATTGAACAATATTTCAAAAAGAAAAAAACGTTCGATAAGCAAAACAAAAATTAAAACTGCACTTGAAGAAAGCGATGCTAAAATTTTTGCGATTCTTGGAGCTGGAGATATTGGGCAAGAAATTAAAAAGTTAAATCTTGAAAGAATTGGATTATGAAAAGTAGCAGATCAATTCTATTTTTATTAATAAATACTTTTCTTTTTGTTATGTGCCTGTATGTTTCTCACATTAGACATAATTCTAAAAATGATCTAAACCTTCAAATATTATATTTAGAGAAGCCATTGATATTAAATGATTCTGTAGTTAATAAATTGTTAACACAAAATCTATCGGGTAAGTTACTCCTGAAGAAAGATGATTTAGATTTGAATATACTAGAGAATCAGATGAAAAGCATTCCTGAAGTAGAAAACGTTGAATTCTATATTGACCTTGAAAAAAATTTATTTTTAAGTATTACAGAGCGAAAACCACTTTTTAAAGTAGAATCCTCACCGCCATATTTTTCTGACTCAAATGGGATTCTTTTTAAATATAAATCGCTTGATTCTTCTGGTATTCCTTCTTTTAAAACCAGTTCTTCAACACTATCTTTGGGTACTACTGCAGAATTCATAAAAAATTTAAAAGCTGATGTGTTTTTGAATAATGAGCTTGAAACAATTTTTTTGAAAAATAACAAATACGAAATAAAATTGAAATCTTATGATTTTAAAATAATTTTTGGCAGACCAACAAGTGTAAGGAAAAAAATTAAAAAGCTCAAAGTATTTTGTGCATATACAAATATTAGGGATAGTGCAAATATTTACACAAAAATTAACCTTAGCTATGATAATCAGATTGTAGCTTCAACATCATAGATATTTATGGAACAATTAAACTTTTCAGTCGGACTTGATATTGGTACTACTAAAATTGTTGCATTAGTAGGAAAAAAAAATGAATTTAATAAAGTTGAAATCCTTGGTGTGGGGAAATCCAAAAGTCTAGGAGTACATCGTGGAGTTGTTAACAATATAACGCAGACTATACAGTCTATTCAACAGGCTGTTGAAAATGCTAATTCTAATTCTGCACTAAACATTAAAGATGTAGTTGTAGGTATCGCTGGGCAGCACATAAGAAGTATTCAACACAGTGACTATATCACTAGGGAAAATCCTGAATCAGTAATCAATGAAGAAGATATTCAAACGTTGATTCAGCAAGTTTATAAGCTAGTGATGTTACCTGGTGAAGAAATAATACATGTATTACCCCAAGAATATAAAGTTGACGGTCAGGGTGAAATAAAAGAGCCTGTCGGCATGCACGGGGGTAGACTTGAGGCTAATTTTCATGTAGTTGTTGGACAGGTCACATCAATAAAAAATATTGGAAGATGCATTAAAAGTGCTGGTTTAGCGATGGCCGGTATTACTCTCGAACCATTAGCCTCTTCAGAAGCGGTACTAAGTTTTGAAGAAAAAGAAGCTGGTGTTGCCCTTATCGATATCGGGGGGGGGACAACAGACTTAGCAATTTTTAAAGACGGTATTATAAGGCATACAGCTGTAATACCATATGGTGGAAACGTCATTACAGAGGACATAAAAGAGGGATGTTCAATTATTGAAAAACAAGCTGAATTATTAAAAATAAAATTTGGATCTGCCTGGCCTGGAGAAAATCGTGATACAGAAATTGTTTCGATACCAGGATTAAAGGGACATGATCCAAAAGAAGTTTCTTTAAAGACCCTTTCAAAAATTATTAATGCTCGTGTTGTAGAGATTATTGAACAAGTTTTTTTGGAAATAAAGAATTATGGGCATACAGATCAGAAAAAGAAGCTTATAGCTGGAATTGTTTTAACAGGAGGGGGAAGTCAGTTAAAACATCTTAAGCAACTTGTAGAGTATGTGACAGGTATGGATACTCGAGTTGGATATCCAAGCGAACATTTAGCTGGTAATACCATAGATTCAGTTTCTAGTCCACTTTTTGCTACGTCGGTTGGTTTATTGATGAATGCACTCGACGAAATATCTCCTAGAAATATTGACAATTATGATCAAGACAAAACAGATAATTTAGAAAATGATCAAACAGATAATAATTTTTCAAAAAAGCGGAAATCAATTTTAGATCGTTTCGGGGAAAAATTAAAAGAATTTTTAGACAACGCATAATATTTTATAATATGTACAACGATGAAACAAGAGGAATAAACTTCGATTTACCAAAAAATCAGAGTAATGTAATTAAAGTGATTGGTGTAGGTGGAGGAGGCAGTAACGCAATAAATTATATGTTTCAACAAGGTATTAAGGGTGTAGATTTTGTTATAACTAACACAGATGCCCAAGCACTTTCCGAAAGTGGAGTTCCAATAAAAATTCAGTTAGGGGCAACCTTAACAGAAGGATTAGGGGCAGGAGCTAATCCTGAGATTGGGGCAATGGCAGCTAAAGAAAGTGAAGGTCAAATAAAAAGTATTTTATCTACTCAAACTAAAATGATATTTATAACTGCAGGAATGGGCGGCGGAACAGGAACTGGTGCAGCACCTGTAATAGCTCAGATGGCAAAAGGAATGGATATTCTTACTGTAGGTATAGTAACAATGCCATTTCACTTTGAGGGTAGATTAAGATTAGACCAGGCACAAAAAGGACTTGAAAAGTTAAAAGAAACAGTTGATGCATTAATAGTTATAAATAACAATAAATTAAGAGAGGTGTATGGAAATCTTGGTTTTAAGTCTGGATTTGCAAAGGCAGACGAAGTTTTAGCTACTGCAGCGCGAGGTATAGCTGAGGTAATTACTCATCACTTTACACAAAATATTGATTTGAAAGATGCAAAAACCGTACTTACTAATTCAGGGACTGCTATCATGGGTTCCGCATGTGCATCTGGAAGTAATAGAGCTCAGGAAGCTATTAATAAAGCTCTTGATTCCCCACTATTAAATGACAATAAAATTAATGGATCTAAAAATGTTTTGTTGTTGATTGTATCTGGCACTGACGAAATTACAATTGATGAAATAGGAGAAATAAATGATTATATTCAAACTGAGGCTGGAAATCAAACAAATATCATAATGGGTGTAGGTGAAGACGAAAACTTAGGTAATGAAATCTCTGTGACTGTAATAGCCACAGGTTTTGCGCAAGAGCAACAAAATGAAATATCAAATACTGAGGCAAAAAAAATAATTCATTCTTTGGAAGATGATCAAAAAATTGTACGCAATCTAAGCGATGAAAATTTTAATTTAAAAAATCAGGAAAAAAGTGAAAATCCACTAAATCCAATGGAAATTGAAGAAAAAAAAGAAATTAATTCTGAGCAATTAATTCCAATGAATTCGATTTTATATGATATTGAAGTAGATGCTGATGTTTTGGAGCCATTTATCGATCAAAATATTGATGTATATGATTCTTTAACAACTACAAGCAAATCTTCAATTACTAAAGAACACGAAAGTCTTTTTGAACCTCATTTTGATTCTGTAGTTGAAGAAAAAGTAGAATCTGTAATCAAAGAGGATACTTTAACAACAGATTCTGTTAATGATATGGATACTCAAAATGAATATACATTCAATAATTTAGACGAATCAGTTTTGAACATGGATGTTATTGATCATGAAATAGTTGATTTTATAGATCAAGTTGAAATTGATTTTGATGCACCTATTTCTGAAAATAAATACGAGAAACAAAATTTTTTAGAAAATGTATCTACAAAAATAGATTTTAATAAAACAACATCAGAGGTAAAATTTGAAGTTAAAAGTGATGAGGAATCAACTATTGAAACACAAGAAAACAAATCATTTGTAAAAACTATCAATGAAACAGTATCTTCAGAATCAAGTAAAAGAAAGTCTCATCTAGAAAAATTTAACCACAAATTTTCGAATCAGTATAGTAAAATTGAAGACTTAGAAAAAGAACCAGCATATAAAAGAAAAGGTCTTAAAATTGAAAGCTCATCTGAAGATGTTCCTTCACGGCTTTCTCTTGATAACGACAGTAATGATGATTTGCAAATAAGATCGAATAATTCTTTTTTACACGATAACGTAGATTAGTTATGGGAATTTTAGAGAATTTTGACAGCGAATTAAAAAACGCAATTAAAACTAAAGATAGCTTAAAGCTTGATTCGTTAAGAGCAATTAAGTCAGCTGTTCTTTTAGCCCAAACAGCAAAGAATTCTAATGGATCCTTAGAGGATGTTGAAATTATTAAACTTTTACAACGACTTGTAAAACAACGCAAAGAAAGTGCTCAAATATACAGAGATCAAGATCGTGATGACTTGGCTGAACCGGAAGAGTTACAGGCGGAAATTATAAGTTCTTATTTACCCGAACAACTATCAGAGAGCGAGTTACTCAAAGTTGTTAGAGAAACAATTTCAGAAATCGACGCTAAAGGTATTAAGGACATGGGGAAAACTATAGGGATTGTAAATAAAAAAGTTAGTGGTAAAGCAGAAGGAAAACTAATTGCTTCTCTTGTGAAAAAAGAACTTTCAGAATAGATTTATTTCTATAGAAGCCATAATCAACTAAATAGTTTTTAAAATATTTGTATTTTAATATGATGTTATAAAAGACGTATTTTTTAGACTATTAGGCCCAGTAGTTCAACTGGATAGAATATCAGATTTCGGCTCTGAGGGTTGGGGGTTCGAATCCTCCCTGGGTCACTTAATAAGTTTTAATTTTTTAATAAACTAGGATCAATTTTAGAATCTATAAATTTTTAAGTAAAAATTAATTTAATTCATTGAACGATTTACATCAAATTGAAATTAAAGAGGCAAAGAAATTTCTTAAAATTCATTATGATGTAGATGGCCAAATTAGCTCTTTGCCTGGCGAAATAGAACAAAATTTTAAGGTTGATACAAAAACAAATTGTTATGTATTTAAGATAAATAATAATTTTTCTGATAATAATTTTTTTGATTTTCAAGATAAACTTTTAACGCATCTGAGTGGATTTAATGCTCCTATTCACATAAAAAGTGTTGAAGGTAACCCATATGTTTTATTAAATAGAAATGGGAGGAGGTTATGTTTACGATTACTTAATTGGATCTCCGGTAGAATATGGAAAAATGTAAATCCAAAAACTGAAGAATTAAGATATAAGTTGGGAGTATGTTGCGGAAGCATAACTCAAAAATTATTATCATTTAATCATCCTTTTTCAAATAGAAAATTTGAATGGGATCTGGCACAATCTATTTGGGTTAAAAAGTACTTAAGTAAATTCAATGATGAAAAAAAAGTAATAATAAACTTTTTTTTAGATCATTTTAAGGAAAATTATAACGAGTACAAAAATCTAAAAAAAAGTGTTGTACACAATGACGCAAATGATTATAACATTATCGTTAATTATGATTATTTAAATCCAAAAGTTGTTTCACTTATTGATTATGGAGATGCTATATATACGCAAATAATTAATGATTTAGCAATTACATGTGCATATGCAATTATGAATGTTGAAGATCCGCTTGATGCCGCTATTGCTATCATCAAAGGTTATCATCTTAGCAATCCACTTGACGAAAATGATTTAAAATATTTATACAATCTTATTGGTATAAGGCTAATAATTTCAGTCACTAAATCAATGATTGGTAGAACCAAAATGTCATTTAATGATTATCTATGGATAAGTGAAAAGTCCGCTTGGGGATTACTAAAAAAATGGGCAGCAGTAAATTCAGAATTTGCACACTATAGGTTTCGTGAGGCATGTGGTTTTGAGCCGCACCCTAATTACACAAATTTTTTAAAATGGAACAAGAATAACAAGACATCTTTGTTAACACTTTTTCCTTCTATATCTAAAACAAAGGTGCAAAACCTAAATTTAAGTTTTGAGAGCACATGGTTAGGGAGAAAAGAAGAGTTCGATGATTTAGATATTTTTCAACATAAAATAGCATTGATACAAAAAAAGTATGCTAATAAAATTATCGCAGGTGGATATTTAGAAAGTAGACCAATATATACCTCTAGGGAATATGATAGAATTGGCAATGAAGGGACCGAAAAAAGATGTCTTCATCTTGGTCTAGATTTTTGGCTTCCATCAAATACACCAATACATTTGCCTTATGATGGCCAAATTAAAATAGTTTCAAATGATTTTGGGGAAAAAGCTTTTGGTCCAATGGTAATCGTTAAGCACAAAAACAAAAATTTTTCTTTTTACACTCTTTATGGTCATTTAAGTGTAAAATCATTAACTAAAATTCGGGTAGGAGATAAATTAAAAAAGGGAGATTTTTTGGGCTGGATTGGCGATTCACATGAAAATGGTAATTGGGCACCACATCTTCATTTTCAAATATTACTCTCCCTTCTAAATATGGGTGAGAATTTTCCTGGCGTAGGTTACCAAAAGCATATAAAATCATGGAAGTCAATATGTCCAGAACCTGATTTGATTTTTTTAGAAGATACCTCAACAGCGGTCTCAAATGAGACTCAAAAAAAAATAATTATTGATAGGGAAAACACCTTAGGTAAAGGATTATCACTTCAATATAAAAATCCACTCCATATTGTAAGAGGTGAAGGTATATTTTTAATTGATAGGGATGGAAGAAATTATATGGACATGATAAATAATGTTGCTCATGTAGGACATGAACATCCAGATGTTGTAAAGGCAGGACAATTACAAATGGGTCAGCTTAATACAAATTCTCGTTATTTACATCCAAATATTACACGATTGGCAAAGAGATTAATAGCTACTTTACCCTCAGATCTTAGTATCGTTCATTTTGTTAATTCTGGAAGTGAAGCAAATGAACTCGCACTAAGAATGATAAAAACAGTCACAGGGTCAGATGAAATTTTAGTCTCTAAATATGGCTATCATGGAAATACTAAAAGCTGTATTAACATTAGTTCATACAAATTTGATGGAAAAGGTGGAGAAGGCAAGCCAAACAGTACAAACGTTTTTCCTATACCTGACTCATATAGAGGGGTTTATCGTGGAGAAAATACTGCTAACAGCTACGTAAAAGAGATAGAAGCTCAAATAAAAATGCTAAAAAAGAAAAAAAAGAAGTTAGGTGGGTTAATTATAGAGCCTATAATATCTTGTGGTGGACAGGTAGAGTTACCTAAAGGATTTTTATCTAAAGCGTTTGATCTAGTAAAAAAGGAGAAAGGAATATGCGTTGTGGACGAGGTTCAAACAGGTTGTGGTAGAGTGGGTTCTCATTTTTGGGGCTTTCAATTGCACAGTGTAATTCCTGATATAGTAACAATTGGAAAACCACTTGGAAATGGCCATCCAGTTGCAGCAGTGGTTTGTAAAAACGAAATTGCAAATAAATTCAACAATGGAATGGAATTTTTTAACACATTCGGTGGAAATCCTGTTTCATGTGCAATAGCAAATAAAGTTTTAGAAATTGTACAAAATGAAAAACTTCAACAAAATGCTTTTAAAGTTGGAAATTTTTTAAAAAAGGGAATTAAAAAATTGGTTGAAAATTCAGCTAATTATTTTAATGTAAGAGGTCAAGGCCTTTTTCTTGGAATTGAATTTGTTGATGAAAATCTTTTACCCAAGGCTGATAAAGCCAACTATGTAGTAGACAGAATGAAATTTTTTGGTATTCTTTTAAGTACTGATGGACCAGATAAAAATGTTATAAAAATTAAACCTCCTCTTATTTTTTCAATAGATAACGCGAAATTTTTTTTAAAACTTTTTTCTAAAATTATCAACGAGGACTTCATGTCAAAATGATTAAAATGTCTTTAATTGAATGAATTAATTTTTTTTGTAACTTAGTTTAAACAAAAGAGTAAAATGAGCGAGTTAGTTATTGTTCTTATCGGTGCAGTTATTATAGTAGGTGGAGTTATTTTATACGCTGTTATTTCAACTGCAACTGGATTAGAAGAAGATGAGAATCAAAATTATATTCCGGATTGGATCGAAAGAAGATTTCCAAAAATCTTCAAGGGAAGCAAAGACCTAGATAAATAATTTGTTTATATCCGGGTCATTCAAGAAACAATCACTTAAACGATTAATCATTTATTTTGGTAATTACATTCATTGTGCATGAAATTTTTTAAAAGCTCAATAATATTATTTTTATTACTTTTTGTAAACAGACTTATCGCCCAATCACAAGAAAATCCATGGATCTTTTCTGTTAATGCATCTATTATTAATCTTCAGGGTGATCTTAATGAGAAAGGAGTAAATTTTGGTTTACCAGCATTAAGTTTTAGTCGCCATTTGGGTGGGGGTATTTCAATTGGAGCTCAGACCTCAATTGCAGATGTAGAAAACTTTTCAACATCATATAGTTATAGATCATTAGATGGTTTTGCTAAAATTAATTTAGGAAAAGGTAACTTTATTCCAAGCTTAATAGGTGGTTACGGTTTCTCTCAATTTGCTGACGGTCTAGAAAGAGAAGGGTTTTTCCCTTCAACTGAAACAAGTAGGACGGTGTTTGGAGGGCTTGGATTTTCAATTTATTTAAGTAATAAATTAGCTATAAATCTACAATCAACTTATCGTTCAATGAATGAAAACGATGGTTTTGATCACTTACAGCACAATTTCGGTATAAGCTTAGGCTTTGGTTCGAATGATTCAGATAAAGATGGAGTATCTGATAAGAAGGATAAGTGTCCGACAGTGCCCGGACTAAAGAAATATGAAGGTTGTCCTGATACAGATGGTGATGGAATTATTGACAAAGACGATAAATGTCCTGAGGTTAAAGGTTTAGAAGAATTTAGTGGATGTTTGGATTCTGACAATGATGGAATTCCTGATCCTGAGGATGCATGCCCCAACAAAAAAGGAAACAATGAAATGAGTGGTTGCCCTGACTCTGACGGAGATAATGTCCCAGATAATTTAGATAAATGTATAGATAAATCAGGACCAAAGGAAAACGACGGTTGCCCTTGGCCTGATACTGACGGGGATGGTGTTAATGATAATGAAGATCTGTGTAAGGACGAAAAAGGAACTCTAGAGAATAATGGATGTCCTGAACTCTCAGAGGAAATTGTAAAAACACTCAATGAGTTTGGATCACGAATCAACTTTCCAGCCAACAGTTTCCAAATAATTGGCCGTAAAACCATTGAAAATTTAATAAATATCAAAAAGCTTCTAGATGAGAATATTGATGGCAACCTTATAATAGAAGGTTACTCTTCATCAGATGGAGACGAACAATATAATGTTCGATTATCTTTAGAAAGGGCACAATCTGTAAAGGATTATTTGATCAAACTAGGTGTTGCTCCTGAAAGACTAGAAGTTAAGGGCTATGGTGAGAAAAACCCTCTCGAAGATAATGAGAGTCCTGGGGGAAGAGCAGTAAATAGAAGAGTTCAGTTTAAATCAAATTAAAACTCTTTCAACTTATCTATATTAATTTTGGGATTTTCTGATTTAAAAATATAATTCCCTGCTACTAGAACATTTGCACCGTACGAAATTAATTTATTTGCATTTATATCATTTACTCCCCCATCAATTTCAATTAGGCAACTAATATTTTTATTTTCAATTATTTCTCTTAATTGACTAATTTTCTTGTAGGTATTTTCTATAAATGTTTGGCCTCCAAAGCCAGGATTAACACTCATTAAACATACTAGGTCAATATCTTCTATTATGTCAATTAATAAATTTATGTTTGAGTGTGGATTAAGTGCTACTCCAGCTTTCATTCCTAAGTCCTTAATTTTTTGAATACTTCGGTGTAGATGACTACAAGCTTCATAATGAACTGTTAGGATTTTTGAACCTAGTTTTGAAAATGTTTCAATGTAACGATCTGGATCTATGATCATCAAATGAACATCAAGTTGTTTTGTAGAAAGTTTTGAGATAGTTTCTACAATAGGCATCCCAAAAGAAATATTTGGAACAAATATTCCATCCATTATATCCAAATGAAGCCAATCTGCATTTGAATCATTTATTAATTTAATATCTCGTTCTAAGTTGCCGAAATCAGCTGCAAGAATTGAAGGTGCAATTTTGACTGACATTTTTCTAATAAAGTTTTGGGATCAAATTAGAAAAATTTAACCTAAATATGTTTTAAGAATCTTACTTCGCGAAGTATGTTTTAGCCTCCGGATAGCCTTTTCTTTAATCTGTCTAACGCGTTCTCTCGTTAAATCGAATGTTTCACCAATTTCTTCTAAAGTCATAGCATGTTGATTTGCTAATCCAAAGTATAGACGAACAACGTCTGCCTCTCTTGGAGTTAATGTTTCAAGTGCTCTTTCAATTTCAGTCCTAAGAGATTCATGTAATAATGTTTTGTCTGGATTAGGGGATTCACCGCTGTTTAGTACGTCATATAAATTTGAATCTTCTCCTTCAACTAAAGGTGCATCCATTGATACATGTCGCCCAGAATTCTTTAATGATTCTTTTACATCATTAATAGTCATGTCTAATTCTTTGGCAATTTCTTCTGCCGAAGGAGCCCTCTCATGTGCTTGCTCTAAAAAGGCGTAGGTTTTATTAATTTTATTTATGGAGCCAATTTTATTTAATGGTAGTCGAACTATTCTAGATTGTTCTGCCAAAGCTTGCAAAATTGATTGGCGAATCCACCAAACCGCGTAAGATATAAATTTAAAACCTCTAGTTTCGTCAAACCTTTGGGCTGCTTTTATTAATCCTAAATTACCTTCATTAATTAAATCTGGAAGAGTCAGTCCTTGGTTTTGATACTGTTTTGCCACAGATACTACAAATCTTAAATTTGCTTTGGTAAGTTTTTCAAGAGCAATTTGATCACCAGCCTTTATTTTTTGAGCTAACTCTACTTCTTCTTCGGCTGTTATTAGGTCAACTTTACCAATTTCTTGTAGATATTTATCAAGTGAAGCTGTTTCACGATTTGTAACTTGCTTAGTTATTTTAAGTTGCCTCATTTCTAATAAAGATTAAATATTATTTGTAATACGTTAAAAATGTGAAAATGTTTCAAAATTTTAAAAATTATTCTTTTTTATCTGGTCTTGGAAACAAAGCTTTTCGTGATATTTTCTCTTTTCGTGTTCTTGAATCTATCCCAAAATATTTAACTTCTAGTATATCTCCCATTTTGACCACATCAGTTACATTCTCTGTTCTTTCCCATGCAAGTTCACTTACATGAAGAAGAATTTCGTTCCCTGGGGCTTTTGTGTATTCAACTACAGCTCCAAAATCTAATATTTTAATAACTTTTACTTCATATTTTTCACCTACTTTGGGCTTAAATGTTATGGAATCAATTTTAGATTCAACCATAGCTATTCCATCAGTTGATGTTCCTAAAATTTCAATGATACCTTCTTCAGTTTTTGGGTCTTCACTAACCACAATTGTACAACCTGACTCTTTCTGTAGTTCTTGAATAATTTTACCACCTGGACCGATCAGTGCCCCTATATAGTCATTAGGAATTCTTCGATATACCATCTTCGGTGCATGTTCTTTTACATGATCATTTGGGGAAGAAATTGTTTTTGTAATATGTTCTAATATTTCTAACCTTCCTTTTCTGGCTTGTTCAAGTGCTTTAGTCATTATATCGAAACTTAGTCCTTTGATTTTAATGTCCATTTGACAAGCAGTTATCCCATCGGAAGTTCCTGTTACTTTAAAATCCATATCGCCGAGGTGGTCTTCATCACCTAAAATGTCGGATAGAACAGCAAATTTATCCTTTTCACCTATTAGTCCCATAGCTATTCCAGATACTGGTTTTTTAATCTTAATTCCAGCATCCATTAAAGCCATAGTTCCAGCACAAACAGAAGCCATAGATGAAGAACCATTAGATTCTAAAACTTCGGAAACGATTCTAACTGTATATGGGCAATCAGTTGGGATTACATTTTTCAGCGCTCTTTGAGCCAAATTCCCATGACCTATTTCTCGCCTTGAGGTACCACGAAGAGGTCTGGCTTCTCCAGTTGAAAATGGCGGAAAGTTGTAGTGTAAATAAAATCTCTCTTCATCTTGTTCGGTTGGTAAGTCAATAACATTTGCCTCTTTGGAAGTTCCTAAAGTGGCGGTTGCAAGGGCTTGAGTTTCACCTCTTGTAAAAATTGATGATCCGTGTGCGGATGGAAGGTAATCAACTTCACACCAAATGGGTCGAATTTCAGATGTCTTCCTCCCATCAAGACGAACACCTTCGTTTAAAACTAAATCTCGAACGGCCTTTTTTTGGGACTCTTTCAAGTATCGTGAAATTAAATCTGATTTTTCATCTTTTTCTTCCTCAGAAAATTTTTCCAAAACTTTATCTTTTATCTCTGAAAATTGTTCAGACCTCTCTCCTTTGGATAATCCTTTTTTTGCTACATCGTAAAAATTTTGATAAGTAGCGTCAATAATTTGTTTTTCTAACACATCATCTGATGCCTCATTTTCATAAGCTCTTATATCCTTTTTCCCAAATGACTTAGCCAGAGCAATTTGAGCATTTATTTGATCCTTTATGGCAGACTGTCCGTATGATATTGCATCAAGCATTTCCTCTTCAGTAATTTCATTAAATTCACCCTCAACCATTGCAATCGAGTTCTCACTAGCACCTATCATAATATCAATATCGGATGTGAGTAACTGTTTTTTACTAGGATTAATAACAAACATTCCATCTACTCTACCTACGCGCACTTCTGATATAGGATATTCAAACGGTATATCAGAGAGTTGGATTGCTGCGGAGGCAGCAAGACCAGCAAGTGCGTCAGGCATTACATCTTCGTCATGAGACATAAGCTGAATCATAACTTGAGTTTCTGCGTGATAATCACTTGGAAACAAAGGGCGTAGCACTCTATCAACCAATCTCATTGTTAGAATTTCTTGATCACTTGGACGAGCTTCTCTTTTAAAAAAACCACCTGGGAATCTTCCAGCAGCAGCAAACTTCTCTCGGTAGTCTACTGTCAAAGGTAAAAAGTCAACTGGACTTGGAGTTCTTGAAGAAACAACAGTCGCTAAAAGCATACATTTACCCATTTTAACAACAACGGAGCCGTCTGCTTGTTTTGCGAGTTTTCCGGTTTCTATAATAATTTTTCTTCCATCTTCAAGATGAATTTCTTCAGATAAAACTTTAGGTATCATTTTTCATTTTTAGATTATAACTTTGATTGTTGTGTGTCGCTTTAACCAATGAAAAACAAAATGTCTGATTAATTTCACTATTTACGTAAACCTAATTCTTTCACGATATTTCTGTATCTTTCAATATCCTTTGACTTTAAATAATCGAGGAGACTTCTGCGTTTACCAACTAAACGAACTAATGATCTTTCAGTGTTGAAGTCTTTTCTGTTAGATTTAAGGTGATTAGACAGGTGTTGTATTCTGTGAGTAAAAAGTGCTATTTGGCCTTCTGGTGATCCAGTATTTGTTTTCGAATTTCCAAATTTTTTGAAAATTTCTTCTTTAATTTCTTTTGAGTTATACATGCCAATATTAATATTAATAGTTTTTATGTACTTAACAATAAAGCCGCAAATATACGAGTAATCTAAATTAAACCAACAATTTTAACAAAAATTAAAATGAGTTATTTACATGATTTATATTCTTATTTCTTGATTCAAAATTAAATCTATGTATAAGTTAATATTTTTCTTTAATTGGTTTCTGTGTGATATAAAATCTAAAAATCCCTTTTGTAATTGAAATTCACTTGTCTGAAAACCTTCTGGTAAATCTTTACCAGTAGTATCTTTTACAACACGTGGTCCGGCAAAAGCAATTAGAGCTTTAGGTTCTGCAATATTAATATCACCTAACATAGCATATGATGCTGTTATACCTCCAGTAGTAGGATCTGTGCAAAGTGAAATATATGGTATTTTAGCTTCTGCGAGTTGAGTCAATTTTGCTGCAGTTTTTGCCATTTGCATTAATGAGGTTGCTGATTCCATCATTCTAGCTCCTCCTGATTTTGAAATAATCAATAAAGGCAGACTGTGTTTAATGCAATAGTCAGTTGCTCTTGAAATTTTTTCTCCAACTACTGACCCCATTGAACCACCAATAAACCTGAAGTCCATACAAGCGATTACTATTTTCTTACCCTTAGAGTTGCCAACTGCAGTTCTAATAGCGTCATAAAGGCCTGTTTTTTTATGAGCCTCTTTTAAACGATTTATATATTTTTTTGAATCTTCAAATTTTAAAAAATCTTTAGATTTTAAATCAATATCAAATTCTTTGAATTCATTATCATCAAATAATATTTCGAAATATTCTTTACTACCTATATGAACATGATAATCATCCTCAGGACTTACATAATTATTATCGGCAAGTTCTTTAGCTTCAATTATTTTACCTGTGGGAGTTTGATACCAAAGACCCTTGGGAATATCTTTTTTTTCTTCAGTTTTGGTACGAATACCTTTTTCACTCCTTTTAAACCAACTCATTTGTACAATTTAATTTCAATATATAAATTATGGATATCTATAGTGTATTTATATTGTTTAAGTCTTGAAAAGCTTTTTCAAGGCGTTTTTTAAAGCTTTCTTCACCTAAGCGTAACCATTTTCTTGGATCATAATATTTTTTGTTAGGGATATCTATACCATCTGGATTTCCAATCTGATTTTTTAAATAATCTATTTCCTCATTCATATAATCTCTTATTCCCTCTGTAAATGCAAATTGCAGGTCAGTGTCAATATTCATTTTAACTACTCCATAGCTGATTGCTTCAATAATCTCCTTTTTACTTGATCCAGATCCTCCATGAAAAACAAAGTCTACAGTGTTTTTAGGTACTTTAAATGTTTCAGAAATATATTGTTGGGAATTTTTTAAAATTTTTGGTGTTAATTTAACATTTCCCGGTTTATAAACACCATGGACATTTCCAAAAGCAGCAGCTATTGTAAATTGAGAACTTATTTTTCTTAATTCTTCAAATGCAAAAGCAACCTCATGTGGTTGAGTATAAAGTTTTGAGGCATCAATGTCAGAATTATCTACACCGTCTTCCTCGCCTCCAGTGACTCCAAGTTCAATTTCAAGAGTCATTTCCATTTTTGACATTCGCTTTAAATAGTCTTTACAAATATTGATATTTTCTTCTAATGGTTCTTCTGATAAATCAATCATGTGAGAGCTAAACAGTGGTTTATTATATGCTTCAAAATTTATTTCACTTGCGTTTATTAGACCATCTATCCAAGGCAATAATTTTTTAGCACAATGATCTGTGTGGAGTATTACAGTAGCATTATATAGTTTTGCAAGTTCATGAACATGTTTTGCACCACTTATGGCGCCAGCTATTGCAGAACTTTGATTTTTATTTACAAGACCTTTTCCAGCGTTAAATTGAGCTCCACCATTTGAAAATTGAATAATTACAGGACTGTTAAGTTTAGAAGCTGTCTCGAGAACTGCATTTATACTATTACTTCCAATGACATTAACAGCTGGAATAGCAAATTTTTTTTCTTTAGCAAGTTTAAAAATCTTTTGAACATCTTTTCCAGTAATAACACCGGACGGTATAGAATTACTCATCAATTTGGTTTGTTACAAATATAAAATTATTTGTTTTCAGAAAGGATAATTTATACCAATATTAAGCACCGCATTTCTAATATTAAATTCTGAAAACCAACGTTGGTTATTTACAAGAGCAGGGTTGTAAGTTTTAAAACCTGTATCAAATCTAAAAACAAAAAAGTCAAAATCGTACCTAAACCCAAAACCAGAACCAATTGCAAGTTCACTTAAGTCCTTTAGGCTTGAAAAATTCATGTTATCATCGTCAACATCATCCCACAAATTCCAAATATTTCCTACATCAATAAAAAACCCTCCATTTAATGGTCCACTGATAGGAAACCTATATTCAAGGTTAAAAGCTAATTTAAAATTGGCTTCATTGAATTCATTAATATTATTACTGCTTCCTGGGCCTAATTCGTATGCTCTCCAAGCCCTATTGTCATTTGCTCCTCCAGAAAAATATGAACGAGCAAAAGGAACGTTTGATGAATTACCATATGGAATTGCAATTCCTGAAAATGCATGAAATGCAAATATCCGTTCCCTCCCGAATGACCAATGTTTAATGTAGTCTATTTCTGTTTTTATATATTGCGATGGACTAACTCCGCCAAGTGTATAATTATTTAGTTCATTCTGTTTCCCGTTAATACTTTTTAAAAAGAGTTTTAAAAAGTTGCCAACCAAATCAATTTTCCATCTGAATTGATAGAAGTTTTCATCAAAAATACTCTCTTGATTGTTGATATTTAAATTAAAAGAAGATCCTAATATTAAATTGTTTGCAGTTAATCTGTCATAGCGTTCTTTTAAAGTGTTAACACTTTTGTACTCTTCGTCTTCTAACGTTAGATTAGTTTCATCATTCAGGACATCAAAAATAAAATTATTTACACCATCCGGAATAACTAGATTACCTTCAATATCAAATATTGATTCATCTAAGCTGATGTCTTTTGCAATTGTATTTAGTCTATCGTAAGAATTTCTATAAACATTGAAGTAATTGGAAACGTTTCTATTATTTATAAATTCAAGATCAATTAGTTTAAATTGCATCTTTTTTTTATCGTTTGGTTTCCAATCAAATTGATAATTTACCTTAAAAAATTGCTTATCTAAACCAACATTTTCCTGAAGGCTTGATCCTAAAATAATTTCAGTTTTTGGATACATTGATGCTGGAAATAAATCATTTTTAAAAGTTGGGAGAAGTAATCTAGACACACTCAATTTTATGTCAGCGCCTAATTCAAAAATATTAAAGAATTGATCACCAGTCCTAGAGATATCTCGTGATGCCCCTAAAGTATTTTTGATATTTATTTCTAAAAGTTCTGCACCATGAAAAATATTTCTTATGCCCAAACCTCCACCTACACCTATACCAAAATCTTGAATATTTGAATGTGATAAATCCAAATCAAAACCCAATGAAAATCTTTCTCTAGGACTTAATAGAATTGTTGTATTAAGTTCAGCATCATTGTCTTTAAGCATTGTATAATTAATATTTGGATATTTGAAATTTTTTAAACTTGTGAAATAACGATAGGTTAAATTTCTATCTAAATCACTATAAAGTTTCCCCTTCTTTAACGTAATTCCATAAGTAATAGCTTTAGGATTATATTTTAATTTACCTTCACTAAAAATATTAAAACCTCTGTAGGTAATTGAGTCATTATATTCAGCAAGATTCGTAATTTGATTTTTATTGTTTATGAAGATTGAAACATCTTTTATCTTATATTTTTTATATGGTAATTTGATTATAGAATCCTCTACACGCTTTTGAATATTTGAAATCTTAATATTTATAGGAATTTTTAAATCCTTACCTGTACTATCTATTGAAGCTGTAAATTGAATACTATTTTGTTGAAAATTGTATACACCATTGTTGCGAAATATTGTAAATAACCGTTCTCTTTCATCCTCAAATTTATTTATTTCAAAGGGCTCTCCTTGTTTAATTATTTGGTCTTTCAAATTTTCTTTATACAAAATGTATAGTTCTGGGGATTCAATGGATGCTTTAATTGAATCAATTAAATATCTCTCTTTAGGTTTGATTAAGTATTTTACTACTAGATTTTTTTTGTTAAGTTTTTCAGTTTCTGACTCAACCTCTACATTAAAATATCCCAAATTTTTATAATACTGAACTATATTATCTTTCGATATCTTCAAATCTAAGCTGTCATAAACTGCTGGAGCTTCTCCTGTTTTTTTTAGCCAATCATTAAATTTGACTGCATAGTTGTTTAAGGCCTTTATCTGTTTGTCTGTAATCCAATTTTCTAATCTTTTTCTTCTTTTCTCTTTTTTATTTAACCATTTTTGGAATTGACCCTCAGGATCAGGATGTGAGGTTTCGTAAAGTATTTTTTTAAATGGTATACCTAAAATTTTTTTATTAGATTTTGTTTTGATCACAAAATTTATGGGATTATTTTTTAAAATAATTCCATCTTCATATATTTCATTTTTGTCAATTATGTACTCTGAGCTTTTGAAAAAACGTGTACCAGAACAACTTCCAAAAAGTAATGTAAGGAAAAATAGATTGACTAATTTTGTCAAAAATTTGTGCACTAAGTTATATGTTTTTATAAATCAAAAATAAGTCATTTTTATGGTGAGTAAGAATCAACTTAAACAAATACTTAAATTAAAGCATAAAAAATATAGAACAAGATTTGGATATTTTGTTGCTGAAGGTGAAAAAATAGTTAATGATCTAATTAATTCTTCTTGGCATGCTCAATCTCTATATTCATTGGAAGATAATTTTCATCCAAAAGCTATTAAAATTGATTTTTCGGTAATGAAAAAAATTTCTCATTTAAAAACTCCAAGTCCAGTTCTAGGTGTTTTTAAAATACCCAATAAAATAAAGATAAAACCTAGCTTACTGACTTTAGCAATCGATAAATTAATTGATCCAGGAAATTTGGGTTCTATAATTCGTCTTTGTGACTGGTTTGGTGTTGATGAATTAGTTTGTAGTTCGGACACTGTTGATTGTTATAACTCAAAAGTAATCCAGTCTAGTATGGGTTCAATAGCAAGAGTTAGGTGCAATTATCAGCCTAACTTAGAAGATTATTTAAAATCACTTAAAAAGCCTATTTTTGGCGCCACGTTGGACGGTCAATCAATATATAAAAAAAATCTTCCTATAGAAGCCACATATGTCTTCGGAAATGAGTCAAATGGGATTTCAGATCCTATAAATAAAATTCTTGATGAAAAACTTACAATTCCTAATCAAAGGTTAATAGATGGAGCAAATAGTTTAAACGTAGCTACATCAGCAGCCATTTTCTTGAGTGAAATTTTTAGATAGGTTTAATTATTCAAATGTTATAATTAATGATATTCCTCTGCTAAACATGTTAATTATATTTTTAGTCCAAGGACTTTCTTTTGAAGCATCTTGAATCAATTCATTTTGTAGTGAAAAAATCCCTCTTAATGATGGAGAAAATTTAAAATAGTACAAGTAAAATTCAAAGCCTAGCCCTAATTCATAGTTAAAACTTTTTGTGGTAGTTCTGAAAACGTTACTTGCATTATCATCACTATTATTTTCATTACTTGAAAGATTAAAATCGGTTGAGACTCCCATTAATATGAAAGGGCGAAAATTATTAATTCTTTTCGCATTAATTTTTAAATATAAGGGCAAATGAATATAAGTTGATTTGATTTCTCGGAGCCTATCTGATTCCCTTGTAAACTCTATGTATTCAGGATATACCAAATCTCTTTGGTTATAATAAAGTCCAGGTTCAAATCTTAAATTAAGGAAATTATTAATTCTTAAGTCACCTATGAGTCCAACATTAAATCCGTTTTTTTGGTTTACTGTGATATCTTTAAACATTAATTCTTTATAATATGAATCAATATATTCGAATTTAAAATCATATTGATTTGTACCCAAAAAATATCCATAATGCAAAGTCTTGTTGTCAAAGTTTGGAAGGTTAATTATTTTCTCTTTCACCTCTGGATATTGGGCAATTGAAAATTTTGTGACAAAAACCACCAACAACTTAAATAAATAGAATTTATTTTTTTGATTTTTTTGCAAAACAAATTAAAGTTTTCACTTGTTCCTTTAGATTAACTTTCTATACTATAAACCTGATTTTTATAAAAATATTGTGACTTCATTAAGTATTATTTTCAGTAGTTTTTTCTTGTCTTCGTAATAATTATTTTTAGACCATCTCTATTAATATTTTATTTAAACCCAATAACTTTTATAAATATATTTTTAATGATTTTTAGATAAGTTTAAAAAGATCGTTACTTAAGGGCAGATCTAATATTCGTATATTTACAAACTTTTTGGATAAATATTTATGAAAATAATTATTGCTGGAGGGGGTGAGGTTGGTTTCCATCTAGCTAAGCTCCTTTCCTACGAGTCATTGGATATTACTTTATTAGATACTGACAAAGACCGATTAAATTATGCAGAATCACACTTGGATATTCGTGCTATTCGTGGCGATGCAATGTCTTTAAAATTAATGCAAGAAGCTCAAGTTGATACTTCAGATTTATTTATTGCAGTTACAGCAGAAGAGGCTACAAATATTACTATATGTGCTTTAGCAAAACAGTTGGGCAGTAAAAGGACTATAGCTAGAATATCTAATTTTGAGCTGATTAAGGCTCAAGATTTAATAAGCTTTCAAAACATTGGTGTTGACGAACTAATTTCACCTGAAGAATTAGCAGCTGAAGAAATACAGCAATTACTTGATCAGTCAGCTTTTTCAAATAGTTATGAATTTGAGGGAGGAGCATTAACTTTAATAGGAACTAGATTAGAAGATGAGGTTCCATTTGTTGGTAACACTGTTAAAGAAGCTGCTTCCATATTTTCAGATGTCCATTTTATGCCAGTAGCAGTTCAAAGAAAAGGAAAACAAACTACTATTATACCAAGAGGTGACACTGTATTTGAAGTTGGTGACACAGTATTTTTTATTACATCAAAAGAAGGTGTAGAAGAAATTTACAAGCTAACAGGAAAAACAAAAACCTCAATAAAAAACATAATGATACTTGGAGGAGGCAGAATAGGATTCAATACTGCTAGAGAATTGTGTGAAAAAAAATTTAATGTAAGCCTTATAGAAAAGAATAAGGAAAAAGCATTTGAGATTTCAGAGCTATTACCAAATGCTTTAATTATTCATGGAGATGGAAGAAATGCTGAATTATTAGATGAGGAAAATCTTTCTTCAATGGATGCCTTTATATCTGTAACAGAAAACTCAGAGACCAATATAATGAGTTGTTTAATGGCCCATTCCAAAAAAGTTAAAAAAACCATTGCGCTAGTAGAAAACATGGATTATTTTCAACTATCGCATTCGATTGGTATTGACACCCTAATTAATAAAAAATTACTTACTGCAAATACTATTTTTAGATACGTCAGAAAAGGTGATGTTGTGGATATGAAAACTTTAAATAATTTAAATGTTGAAATTTTGGAATTTGTTGTTAATCCAAATTCCAAAGTGGCGAATTATAAAATAAAAGATATTGATTTTCCAAGAACAGCAATAATTGGCGGCGTTATAAAAGAGGGAAAGGGAGTTACAGCTTTAGGTGATTATCAAATTATTCCTGGAGATCGAATTGTTGTTTGTTGTCTGCCAAGATCAATTAAGCGAATTGAACGCTTATTTTTGTGATTTATGCATAATAATTTCAATTACAAAATCGTAGTTTTTTTAATGGGAGTTTTGTTACTTGTAAATGGTGGCTTTATGTTGGTCTCTTCATTAATAAGTTTGTTGTCTAATGATGGTTTTGTCAAGGAGATTACAACTTCCTCTTTTATTGTTCTCTCAATTGGGGTTGTTTTTTTATTTTTTGGGAGAAGATATGAAAAGCAGATTCAAAAACGGGAAGGGTATTTAATTGTTACTCTAGGGTGGATTTTAATGGCTCTAACAGGAACCATTCCCTATATTATGACTGATGTAATCCCACAATTTACCTCAAGTTTTTTTGAAACAATGTCAGGTTACACAACAACTGGAGCAACTATTATAGATAAACTAGATTCTTTACCTAAAGGAATTTTATTTTGGCGCACAACTACTCATTGGATCGGTGGAATGGGAATTATTGTGCTTGCAATCGCTATCCTTCCTTTTCTAGGTATAGGTGGAACTCAATTATTTTCAGCAGAAGCTCCGGGTCCTACTAGTGACAAATTACATCCAAGAATAACAGATACTGCTAAACGTTTGTGGTTAATTTATTTGACTTACACAATTGTTCAAACAATTTTATTATATGGTGCTGGGATGACAATTTTTGATGCTGTAAATCACGCTATGAGTACAATTTCAACAGGGGGATTTTCTACAAAAAGCGAGAGCATTGCTTTTTGGAATGATAAACCATTAATTCAATACATAATCATAATATTTATGTTTTTAGCAGGAACTAATTTTGTTTTAAGCTATTTTGCTTTTACTAAGAAATTCCATAAGATTTTTAAAGATGAGGAATTTAAGCTTTACTCTCGCTTTATAATCTTTTTCTCTTTGCTTGTGATTATTTTTATTTTATTATCTCAAAATCTTCCCAGTGATTCAATTTTAAATATAATAGAACCTACAATACGTAATGCAATGTTTCAGGTGGTCTCAATAATAACAACGACTGGATTTGTAACCTATGATTTTACCCAATGGGCACCAATAGTGACAGTAATATTTTTTGGACTCATGTTTTTAGGAGGATCATCTGGATCAACCTCAGGCGGTGTAAAGATAGTTCGCCATATGTTGATGATCAAAACAGGTTTTTTAGAATTTAAAAGAGCGTTACATCCAAATGCAATCATTCAGTCCAGGTATAACAATAAAACCGTGAGTGAGTCAATCTCTTTAAATATTTTGGGTTTTTTTATTTTATATATGTTGAGTTTTATCGTGGGATCTATAGGTTTTGGAATTCTTGGTACAGATTTTGAATCTTCTTTAGGATTAGCTGCTTCAACCTTAGGTAATATAGGCCCTGCCTTAGGTTCTTATGGACCTAGTAATAGTTATGCATCACTTTCTGAAATAGGTAAATTGTGGGCAACTTTCTTAATGTTGTTAGGTCGTCTAGAACTGTTTACTGTACTAATATTATTCTCACCATTTTTTTGGAAGAAGAATTATTAAGAATATTTTAAGTAATAATTATTAAATTCTCTGTCTTACTATTTCAAATAAAGTTATACCGCAAGCAACTGAAACATTTAAAGAGTTAATTTCTTTCTGCATTGGTATACTAGCATGACTATCTATTATTTCAAGTAGTCCTTTCGAAATTCCTTTTTCCTCAGAACCCAAAACAATAGCGATAGGAACATTTAAAGGTTTATTATAAATTTTCTCTTCGGCTTTTTCAGTAATTGCAACAACAGAAACTTCATTAGCTTTAAGGGTATAAATTACATCTTTAAGATTTTTCACTTTGGATATTGGTATATGAAAAATATTACCTGCTGAAGTTTTAACAACATCTCCATTTAGAGGAGCACTATTACTAATAGGAGTAAACACAGCATCTACACCTGCAGCAACTGATGAACGTATTATAGCTCCAAAATTATGAACATCTGTTATAGAGTCTAATAAAACAAAAACTGGTAATTCTTTTTTTTCTAAAATCTCTTCAATTAATGGCTCCATTTCAAATGTTTTAATTGAAGAAATTCTAGCAACAGCTCGCTGATGATTTTTTTTTGATAATTGTTCCAACTTTTCTTTTGGTACGAAACTAAATGGAATTGTTTTAGATTTTAGAGTGTAAATTAATCTATCGTAAAGTTTACTTTTTCCGCCCTTTAATAGCCAAACTTTTTCAATGGGTGTATCTGACTTAATTGCTTCTAGGATAGAATGTATTCCAAATACATTAGTTGTTTTCATTTTATAAAAATAACTAATTCTTAAGGGCAATAAAAAACAATAAATTTTAAAGAGTTGATTTTTTCTAACTTCTTTCATAATTTGAGAATGTTATGAAAAGAAAATTTATTTATTCTTTATCTCATTACTTAAATATTTTAGTAATATTTTCATTTTTAAATTGTTCATCTGAACCAATAATAAAATCTAAATCTCTTGTATCAATTAATTTCAAAATCCAAGGGAATGGTAAAGTAAAACCCGAATTAGGCACATATGACATAAATAGCAGAGTTGTTTTTAAAGCTACAGCAGATTCAGGGTATTATTTTGATCGTTGGAAAGGTTTCCCTGAAGATTTAGAACAAGAAGAATTTGAATTTGTTCTAACTGACGATTTAAATTTAACCGCTATTTTTTTGCCTATTCCTGAATTGAGTAGTGAGATAAAAATCTATAATCCAAAAAAAATTGACCCCAATCCTATTTTTATTATTGAAAATGGAGGGGATAGGGCATATTTAACTGATAAGACAGGAGAGAAACTGAATGTATGGAATTTTGATTCAAAATTAGGGAATGATTTAGAATTAATTAAAGATGGCAGTTTGATCGGACTTTTTAAATCAGATAATGTATTCTTTTCATTTGGTGGATATGGTGGAATTGTTAAAAAATTTAACCCAAGTAGAATATTAGAGTGGCAATACGAAGTAAATAACGAAAATGAACTTGCACATCATGATTTTGAGATTTTACCTAACGGAAATGTTTTGTTACTAGTTTGGGAACGATTTTCAGAAGAACAAGCAATAAATTTTGGATTTAGCGGTACTGGAGAAATTTTTCTAGAAAAAATTATTGAAATTAATCCTAATAATGATTCTATAGTATGGGAATGGAGGAGTGTAGACCACTTAATTCAGGATTTTGATTCAATCAAACCTAATTATGGTAAAATATCAGAATACCCTCAAAAAATAGATCTTAATTATAACCAAATTGAAAATGGAGATTTAATGCATGCCAACGGACTGTGCTATGATCAAAAAAGAAATTTGATATTATTAAGTGTAAATTTTTATAGTGAGATTTGGGCTATTCCTCATCAATATGACACCGAGCTTACTAAAACTGAAAAAGGTGATTTGACTTTTCGATTTGGTAATCCAAATACTTTTGATTCTTCCGATGAACGCATATTTTTCAATAATCATCATCCAAATATTGTTTCACTTCATCCAGAAACCCTAGATAATTTTTTGATATACATGAACGGATCAAAAAATAATCAGTCTTCAGTTTATGAATTTACCTTTCCTCCAAAATTTGAAACAGACCCAAAAAATTGGTCACAGCCAAAATTAGTTTGGCAATTTTCTGATGTTGATTTATTTAGCGCTAAACTATCTGGATGTATACGTCTACCCAATGGGAATACATTAATTTGTGAAGGTGATTATGGATATTGGGAGGTAACAAAAGACAAAGAAGTTGTTTGGAAGTATAAAGGAGATACTTCTTTTTGGAGAGGATACGTTTATCCGTAGAACTGATTACAAAGGGTTGATTAAAAGGCTACCTTAGAGTACTACTTCTC
>QFDA01000042.1 GCA_003130815.1 Bacteroidetes bacterium SCGC AAA795-G10
CGTCCCCGACTAATTGAGTTTTTTTACCTATCAACTTTGTCAGATATCTCCAACCTTCCCAATCATTTTCATCCATACCGTCCTCAATAGATATTATAGGATATTTTTCTACTAGTTTTTCTAAATATAAGGCTTGCTCTTCAGAGCTAAGTTTTAAACCATTTTTACCCTCAAAAATAGTATAGTCATAAATACCATCTCTATAAAATTCTGCTGCCGCACAGTCTAGAGCTATCATTACTTCAGATCCAACTTTGTATCCAGCTTTACTTATGGATGCAATAATTGTATCTAATGCATCTTCAGTACCCTTTAACCTCGGAGCAAAGCCTCCTTCATCTCCAACAGCAGTACTTAAATTACGATTATTTAACTCTTTTTTAAGGTTATGAAAAATTTCAGAACCTATTTGCATCGCGTGTGTAAATGAAGTTGCTCCTAGAGGCATAATCATAAATTCCTGAAAAGCAATTGGTGCATCTGAATGTGATCCTCCATTAATAATATTCATCATTGGAACAGGAAGAGTTTTAGCATTAACCCCTCCAATATATCTGTAGAGAGGGAGACCGAGCTCATTTGCAGCAGCTTTGGAAACAGCAAGAGATACGCCTAAAATAGCATTAGCACCTAATTTTGCCTTATTATGAGTTCCATCTAATTTTATCATTAAGCTATCTATTTTTTCCTGTTCAAATACTGAAATACCTAAAATTTCTTTTGAAATAACTTCATTCACATTTTTTATAGCCTTTCCTACAGATTTACCCATATATTTTTTTCCACCATCACGAAGCTCAACTGCCTCGTGTTCTCCAGTTGATGCCCCAGAGGGAACAGAAGCTCTTCCTAGAATTCCATTTTCTGTAATGGCGTCGACTTCGACTGTTGGATTTCCTCTAGAATCAAATATTTGTCTTGCGTGTATTTTAATTATTGCACTC
>QFDA01000043.1 GCA_003130815.1 Bacteroidetes bacterium SCGC AAA795-G10
CTTGTCGGACCGCGACACTGTCTCGCTGCTTGGATGCAATTCTCGATTGGATACGATTCAAGCTGTGGTAGGCAATTGGTTAATCCCAAATACCGAAAAAATTGCAGCTCAAAGAATATCAAATGCGACCTATTATGATGATCAGTTTTCAACAATACCCCAAATTCGTATCCCTCCGCGACCGGCTGGATTCCGAATTGTGTACCATCTCTATATAGTGTTTACTGAGCAGCGAGATAGCCTACTTACTTATTGCTTGGAAAGAGGGATCGAGGCAAAAGTTCACTATCCTATCCCAATATATAGACAGCCCGCCTTGCACCATTTGGGATACAGAAAGGGAGATTTTCCAATTTCTGATTTTCATGCGGAGAATATTATTACGTTTCCCTGTGATCAGCATCTTAGCCAGAATGAAATGGAGTACGTTGTGGAAACAGTTAAGGAATTCTATGCGGAAGCAGAAAATTGAAAGTGATGCCCTATGTTAATTTGGCTGCTCAGTGGCATGAGGAGCGGAAGATTTTGCTACCAATCATTGAAAATGTTATGGCAAGTGGTCAGTACGTCGGTGGCGAGCAGATAGAAGAGTTTGAATTAGAAGCGAGTAGAGCGTTAGATGTAGAAAATGTTGTGGCCTTAAACAGCGGTACGGACGCTCTCGTGTGTGGGCTCTTAGCTGTGGGCGTAGGGCCAGGTGATGAAGTAATTACACCGCCAAATTCTTTTGTAGCATCTACTGCAGCTATTGTGCACCTGAGAGCTAAACCGGTATTCGTAGATGTTAAAGAGGACCAAAACATAGATCCTGCGCTTATCGAACGCGCAATTACTCAACACACAAAAGCAATTATGCCTGTTCATTTGACAGGGCGAATGGCTGAAATGAAAGTTATTTGTGAGATTGCCGAACGCCACGGTG
>QFDA01000044.1 GCA_003130815.1 Bacteroidetes bacterium SCGC AAA795-G10
TTTAATGTTAATGGGTTTGCCCAATTGGAGTTAGCTAGACATTTTTTTGAATCCTAACATATCTTGGAATTGTTTTGGGCGTAACAATTAGTATTATTATTTAAATTCAGCAAAAGTTAGTTAACGACTAGACAAAAATGAATAAGGATATTTCAGATTATAATATCATACTTGTTAATTTAGATGGACTTAGGCAGGATAAAGTAGAATTTTGTGATAATCTAAATTTGTTAAAAGAAAAAAGCATCTATTTTCCTAATATGATAACTGTTTCGCCTTACACGCTTACGGCTCATCATTCAATCATTACTGGATTATATCCTTCACAACATGGTGTTGATTCCTATTACCATATGTTTCGGTTCAAAAAAAATCTAGTTACTATTCCTGAGCTCCTAAAAAGGGCTAATTATTTTACAAGATGTGATATTCAATTGGATACTTTGATGACGAAAAAGGGATTTGATGAATATGATGTGTTTGATGAACATACTGTAGACTATAAAACACGACATAGGAATATTCTTAAAGATATTTCAAAACATGACAAGTTTTTCTTGTTTTTACAATATTCAAAATTACATACATATCTAGTTTCAGAAGTGATGTCAAAAACAGATAAGGACTCTAATGATGACGAGTATTTTCAAAACGTGCAGGGTAATGAGAATAGATTTGTGTCTCATTTGAAAGAATGTGATGACGCAATAGGCAATATAATGCGTACTTTAGATGATCTAAAATTATTAGATAAAACCATAGTTATTGTCATGGCAGATCATGGAACAAGCTTTGGAGAAAAAAAAGGGAGAAAAATTCTATGGTACATTTGTATATGATTATACAATCAAAGTTTTCTGTATGATGTATGTCCCAAATGAGACTTCACAGATAGTGCAAAGCCAGT
>QFDA01000045.1 GCA_003130815.1 Bacteroidetes bacterium SCGC AAA795-G10
GATATTTCAAAATATACTAAAAACTTACCTGAAAATTATTTGAGTTTAAGCACAGATGAGCGTTGCAAATCTCTCATCAAAATGACTGGTGATATCCCACCAAAAATATTTAAAGATGAATTAACATACAAAACTTTGGAGAGTATCCGTATCATGCAGAAAATACAAAATAAAAATGGTGAAAGAGGATGTAATAGATACATAATTAGTAATTGTCAGACATTAGAAAATATACTTGAATTATTTGCTATGTGCCGCTTAAGTAATTGGAGTAATCCGAAAGTTGACTTTATTCCATTATTTGAAACTATTCCAGATTTAGAAAATGCAAGCAAAGTCATGAGATCTTTATTTAATAATCCAATTTATTCAAATCATTTGAAGACTAGAGGCATGAAACAAACTATTATGTTGGGCTTTTCTGATGGCACAAAAGATGGTGGATATTTTATGGCGAATTGGAGTATCTATCTAGCAAAAGAATCTCTTAGTAAACTTTCAAATGAATTTGGTGTTAGAGTTGCTTTTTTCGATGGTAGGGGTGGGCCACCAGCCAGAGGAGGTGGAAATACTCACGAATTTTATGCATCAATGGGAGATACTATTCAGAGTGATGATATACAGATAACAATACAAGGGCAAACGATAAGTTCCAATTTTGGCACTTTGGATTCTTCACAATTTAATTTAGAGCAACTTTTGAGTTCTGGTATAGAAAATCAAATTTTAAATCCAGGAAAAAATAATTTATCAGACGATGATCGTAAATTAATGGATAGTATCGCTAGAATAAGTTATAAAGCTTATAAAGATTTTAAGGCTCATCCTTCATTTGTGCCTTATCTTCAGCACATGTCCACATTACCTTATTATGCTAAAGCAAATATTGGTAGCAGACCTTCGA
>QFDA01000046.1 GCA_003130815.1 Bacteroidetes bacterium SCGC AAA795-G10
ATTTATATAGAATGTATACTAAGTTTTGCCAATCTAAAAACTGGGTTGTTTCAGATATGGATTCAAGTATAGGTACCGTCGGCGGCTTTAAGGAAGTTATTTTTGAGGTATCTGGTGAAGATGTTTATGGAATATTAAAATATGAGTCTGGCGTTCATCGTGTTCAACGCGTTCCACAGACTGAAACTCAAGGTAGGGTTCACACATCGGCGGCAACAGTTATGGTTCTTCCCGAAGCAGAAGAATTTGACATATCAATTGATATGAACGAAGTAAGAATAGATTATTTTTGTTCCTCTGGTCCAGGCGGACAATCAGTAAATACAACATATTCTGCAGTTCGATTAACTCACGAACCTACCGGCATAGTCGCCCAATGTCAAGATCAAAAGTCCCAACATAAAAATAAGGAAAAAGCACTCAAAGTATTGAGATCTAGATTATACGAACTTGAACTTTCAAAAAAACTTGCTTCGGATTCAGCGAAACGTAACTCGCTTGTCTCCTCAGGAGATCGTTCCGCTAAAATAAGAACTTATAACTATCCGCAGGGTAGAGTCACAGACCACCGAATTGGACTAACACTTTATGATCTTCAAAATTTTGTAAACGGCGACATCAATAAAATGATTGATGAATTACAATTATTTCAAAATACTGAGAAGTTAAAGGAAGCTGGTGAATTAATATGAATCTAAAGTCTCTTTCCCAACAAATAAAAATAAAAGAATCTTTTCTTTGTGTTGGTTTAGATATTGATTTAAGTAAAATACCTACTCACATTCTTAATGAGAAGGATCCAATATTTTTTTTTTCTAAGAGTATAATTGATGCTACCCATAAGTATGCTGTTGCTTATAAACCTAACCTTGCTTTTTTTGAAGCTTATGGTATAAA
>QFDA01000047.1 GCA_003130815.1 Bacteroidetes bacterium SCGC AAA795-G10
AGACCTTATGACTTACGCACGTACAGAATATAAACAAGACTGGCAGTTTGCTTACAATTATATGTTACATAATAATGGCAACGGTCCTAAAATGACACAATGGAGATAAAAATGAAAAAACTATTCAAGGCAATTAGAAACCTACTTAAAACAGGCTCACTAGATGGTATGACACCTACAGAACGTTATCTTGCAGCTTCAACAGACCTAGTTGAACTAGAGCGTAGACAACGTGCAATTATTAATGGTAATTTAAAGGGGTGGGTGTAATGACAGCTATAACTCAAACAACATGGACATACACATGCAAAGTATGCGCAGTAATACGTAATGCCGCTGTAGCTTTTATAGCTTATGTTATGGCAACAGGCGAGATAGCAGGTCGTTCAAGAGCTGCAGCTGAACTTACAAGACAAGGCTTCCACGAAGAAGCAAAGGCATTAATGCTTGAGCTAAATGAAATTAAAAAACAGAGAGGTCTTTGATTATGTGGCCCTACACAGAAGAAGAATGGGAACTGATTACATATCCTAAAAAGAAGAGCGGCAAATAGTCGCTCTTTTTTATTGTGCTTGTATTACAAGCCAACTAATACCAATTAATACACCAAGAACTAAAATAACTAGGAATATACCAAGTGTCCATTCCTTTATACTTTCTATTTTTTCTTGTCTATTATAGATTTCTTCTTGGCGTTGCTTTCTAATATCTGCTTCTAATTTTATAAGTTCTTGCCATGCACTAGGACCTCTTGTGACACTAATGATTTCTCTAAGCTGATCACGCATATCTTCAGCTTGCTTTTTAGCCATAAAAATTTGCATTGCTTCTTCTTCTACGCTATTAGCGGCAAATACTTTTTTGTAAAAGGGTGG
>QFDA01000048.1 GCA_003130815.1 Bacteroidetes bacterium SCGC AAA795-G10
CTAGTTTTAATATTTGGTGTTGCTTTAGCAATACTGTTCATAATTTTGAAATCTAACCTAAAAAAAGATGAAAAAAAGGAAGCAGAGGAAATTGCAAATCTAAAATCAGAAATTTCAAGTTTAAAAGATACGCTTAATTCTACTATTAATAGCTCACTTGGTGCAATGTCGACTTCATTTAATAACCTGTCAACTGGTGTTACAAAAGACATGACCGAAGCACTAACAAAAGTGGATGAAAAAGTTGGAAATTTTAATCAGCAAGTACAATTATTAAATCAAAGCCAAGAAGGAATAACTAAAATCTTAGCAGGTGTAAAGAAATATGGAGTTTTGGCAGAATTTAGTTTGGATGCTTTGATAAAAGATTTATTGCCAACCTCACAATTTATGACAAATGTGAAGATGAAGGAGAGTACCAGCGAGAATGTTGAATTTGCAATTAAACTTCAAGGAGATGTTTTGGTTCCAGTAGATTCCCATTTTCCAGTTGAAAAATATAAAGCAATTACAGATGGTTATGATGCAGATGATAAAAAAGCAGTCGCAGATGCTAAAACAAAACTAGCATCCGCATTTAAAGCAAAAGCAAAAAGTGTGAATGAAAAATATATTGTTCCACCGAAAACAACAGATTTTGCAATTGTATATGCTCCTACCGAAAGTTTGTATAAAGAGTTAACTGAATATCAAGATCCAAGTACTAAAGAGTTATTAACTCAAGAACTAATGAAAAAATATAAAGTTGTAATTTGTGGACCAAATACACTCTCAGCATATCTTCAATCTCTACATATGGGTTTTCAATCTCTAAAAGTCCAAAAGGGTGCAACTGAAATTTATAATCATT
>QFDA01000007.1 GCA_003130815.1 Bacteroidetes bacterium SCGC AAA795-G10
CGGGACCCAAAATTGGTGAAACCTTCTCAAAAGAAATATTTTCGATTTTTTTAATTATATCTGGTAATTTCATAAGTGGATTATCCTTATTGGGATGTGCGGCATGACTGGGTGTTCCTTTAATTTCAATATCAAAAACTACCAATCCTTTCTCTGCAATTGCTAATTCCATTTTAGTTGGCTCTCCTATTATGGCAAAGTCAATCTTAGGCAAGTAGGGTAATAAATAACGTAAACTTTTATCTCCTGCAGTTTCTTCTTCCGCAGAGGCTACAATTAATAGATTATATTTCAAGTTCGGATTTTCGTAGAAATAATTAAAGCATGCCAAAAGAGAAACTAAAGCTCCACCTGCATCATTACTTCCTAGACCATATAATTTACCATCTAAGATTTCGGCTCTAAAAGGATCTCTTGTATAGGCTTTATTCGGAAGAACTGTGTCGTGATGTGAATTAAGTAATAAAGTTGGTTTTTTTGGATCAAATGATTTATTTACAGCCCACAAATTATTTTCTTTCCTCTGAAAAGGTATATTAGAATCTTGAAACCATTTCTCAAGGCGTTTTGCAGTTCCTGATTCATTTTTAGAGAAAGATTCAATTTCAATCAAATCTTGTAATAGTTTTATTGCTATTTGATTCAACATTACTTTTTAATTTTAGTAAATTGATTTTTTTGTGAAAAAATACTTGAGTTTCCAATACGAATTTCTTGAACACCCTTTTCTAAAGATTCGAAACAATTATGCAATTTAGGCATCATACCTTGGGATATAGTTTCTGTGTTTTTTAGTTCATGATATTTTTTCGTATCAATAAAAGGTATAACCGAGTTTTCATCATTAATATCTTCTAGAACCCCCATTTTCTCAAAGCAATATGTTAGTATAACTTTAAAATTTTTAGATAAAGCAGATGCAATTGAAGCAGCAATTGTATCGGCATTTGTATTTAGAAGCTGTCCTTTTCTGTCGTGGGTAACTGAACAACAAACAGGAACAATATTTTGTTTAATTAGCCCTATAAAAAATGGAATATTTATTTCAGTTAAATCGCCGACAAAACCAAAATCAATATCCTTTACGGGCCTTTTTATCGCAGAGTAAGCATTTCCGTCTGCACCAGATATAATTAAAAAAATCGAAAATATTTCTTTTGAGAAGGTTTCACCAATTTTGGGTCCCGTAAAATTAACACTCACACAAATTAATGCTGGTAGTCAGCATAATGTAGTTCCATCTGAAGTAAAATTGGTGCTTGACGTCAGGGTAAATGAATGCTATCAAAATCATGAGATTAATGAAATGATACAAAAAGCTTTGCCTTGTAATGTAAAAGCAAGATCACTTCACCTAAAAAGTTCTTCTATAAGTATTGATCATCCAATTGTAAAAGCTGGAGAAAAGTTAGGAAGAAAAACATATGGTTCCCCTACCCTGTCAGATCAAGCATCATTGAGCTGCCCCTCTTTAAAACTTGGTCCTGGAGATTCTACTCGCTCTCATTCTTCTGATGAATTTATTTATGTCAAAGAAATTGAGGAAGGTATTTCAATTTATATCAATCTACTAAAACAAATAATTTAATATGAAACTTTGGCAAAAAAAAGGAAATAACTTAAACGAAAAAGTAGACTCTTTCACTGTAGGAAAGGATCGAGAATATGATATGATCCTTGCAGAATTTGATTGTGAAGCTTCAATAGCTCATGTTAAAATGCTTGGGAGAGTAGGATTAATAAATAACGATGAGGTTAAAAAACTATGCTTGGTCTTAGATGAAATTAAAAAAGAAATAAAAAATAAAACTTTTAAAATTGAAAAAGAATTTGAAGATGTACATTCAAAAATAGAATATTTTTTAACAAAAAGACTTGGAGAAATTGGGAAAAAAGTTCATACTGCAAGATCAAGAAATGATCAGGTATTAGTTGCTATGCATCTTTATGTTAAAAAAGAATTAAGTGAAATTAAAACCAAAATAATTAAGCTTTTTGATCTACTTCTATCATTAGCAGAAAAATATCAAGATAACCTACTTCCCGGTTATACTCATCTCCAAGTTGCAATGCCATCATCTTTTGGTTTATGGTTTTCTGCGTATGCTGAATGTCTAATAGATGATCTTTACTTTTGGCAAAGTGCATATAAAATTACAGATCAAAACCCACTTGGAAGTGCAGCAGGTTACGGAAGTTCGTTTCCAATAGATCGAGATTTAACTACTAAAATATTAGGGTTTTCAAAGCTTAAGATTAATTCTATTGCTGCACAGATGAGTAGAGGAAAGCTCGAAAAAAGTGTTGCAATTTCTTTATCAGCTTTCGGGGATACTCTTTCAAAATTTTGCATGGATATATGTCTTTATATGGGACAAGATTATGATTTTGTTTCATTTCCTGATGAATTGACTACTGGTTCGAGCATTATGCCTCACAAAAAAAATCCAGATTTGTTTGAATTAGTAAGGGCAAAATTTAATATGATTAAAGGATTACCAAATCAGCTAACTCTCTTAACCTCAAATCTTCCTAGCGGCTACCACAGAGATTTTCAGCAAGCTAAAGGTGCAATAATTGAATCTATTAACGAAACTAAAGCTTGTTTGGAAATTCTACTTTTAAGTTTACCCAAAATCAAGGTCTCAAATAATATTATCGATCAAAAGAAATATGATCATCTTTTCACGGTTGAATCGCTAAACAAAGAAGTTTTAAAAGGAAAGACATTTAGGGATGCCTATAGAGACTTAGCAAATGTTATAGAAAAAGGAAAGTTTAAACCTGATCGAAAAGTAAAACACAAACATATTGGAAGCTTGGGTAATTTAGCAATAGATAAATTAAAAGAAAAAATTAAGCCTTTTTTATAATAAAAGTCTTTACAATTTAATTTATCTCAATATGTTCAATATAATTAATATTATATATGAAGAGGACGATTTTCTGAAGCTGCAAGAGCGGCTTCTTTTATGGCCTCAGCGTATGTGGGATGTGAGTGGCTCATACGTGCAATGTCCTCGGCAGAAGCGCGAAACTCCATTGCTGTGACAGCTTCTGCTATTAGATCGGCTGCTCTTGCTCCTATCATATGTACTCCCAAAACTTCATCTGTTGCTGAATCAGCTAAAATTTTAACAAATCCATCTGTATCCATGCTTGCTCTTGCTCGACCTAAAGCACGCATTGGAAACTGTCCAGATTTATACGATTTCCCCTCACTTTTAAGCTGCTCCTCAGTTTTACCTACCGAAGCAACTTCAGGCCAAGTATATATAACATTTGGAATTAAATTATAATCTATATGCGGCTTCTGTCCTGCGATAAACTCTGCAACCATTACCCCTTCCTCTTCAGCTTTATGCGCTAACATTGCACCTCTGACTACATCGCCAATCGCATAAATATTTGAGTTAGCTGTTTGTAAATATTGATTAACTTCAACACGACCCAATTTATCAACTTTCACTCCCGCCGCTTCGATATTTAGTAAGTCAGTGTTGGGTTTTCTACCTACTGAAACTAAACAATAATCACCTGTAAAATTTATACTTTCACCTGTTTTGTTTAATGCCGTAATGATTACTTCTTTATTTTTTCTTTCAACTTTTTTAACTTCATGAGACAAATAAAATTTGACCCCTTGTTTTTTCATAACTTTCATTAGCTCTCTTGATAAAGATGCATCCATTACAGGAGTAATTCTATCAGCATACTCAATGACAGATATTTCGGCACCTAACCTTCGGTAAACTTGTCCCAATTCTAAACCTATTACCCCACCACCAATAACTACTATATGTTTGGGAATTTCTTTTAACTTTAATGCCTCAGTTGAAGTAATTATTCTTTCTTTGTCAACTTTGATAAAAGGCAAATTACTAGGTTTAGAACCAGTTGCAATAATTATGTTTTTAGCTTCAATTGTTTGTTCCTTATCTGACGAGATTTTAATGTGATTTGAATCTATAAAACTGCCAATACCGTGATATACGCTAATATTATTTTTTTCCATCAAATAATTAATTCCCTTAGTAGTTTGATTTACCACCTCAGTTTTACGATCAATCATTTGTTTAAAGTTTACTTTTATTTTACCACCAAATTCAATTCCATGCTCTGAAAAGTGTTTAATTGCATCCTCATAATGATGGGAAGAATCTAATAAAGATTTAGATGGAATACACCCTACATTTAGGCAAGTCCCACCAAGGGTATCATATTTTTCAACTAACGCAGTTTTCATGCCTAGCTGGGCACTACGTATAGCCGCTACGTATCCGCCAGGACCGGAGCCTATAATTGCAACATCAAAATTATTCATATTTAAATTCAATTTACAATCAAAAATACAAATGTTTACAACCTACTTCAATTCTTTAACCAATTTTTAGTTGAAATTGTTATAACTTGTACTAAAACTTAATTGAATCCCATTTGAAAAAAAATGATCTTTCATTAGGACTTGCAATAATTCCTATAATCTTTCTAGTTTTTCTACTTTCAATCAATGTCTTTATATATGGAGATAATGCTTTAAATGGTTCGAACCAATTTATATTATTGATAGGAGGAGTTGTAGCTGCAATAATCGGCTTTTATAAAAAAATTCCCTACAAAATAATGATAACAAAAATAGCCGAAAACCTTCAGTCGGTTACAGGAGCTATATTAATTTTACTTTTTGTTGGTGCACTTGCAGGTTCATGGCTAATAAGTGGTATAATACCAGCAATGATTTACTTTGGTCTAAAAATGTTACATCCAACAATTTTTTTACCAGCAAGTGTTATCATTTGTGCGCTAATCTCTTTAGCAACTGGAAGCAGTTGGACAACTTCTGCAACAGTAGGAATAGCACTAGTTGGAATAGGAACTGTTTTGGAAATTCCATCAGGAATGATAGCAGGTGCTGTAATATCAGGCGCTTATTTTGGGGATAAACTTTCTCCATTATCAGATACTACTAACTTAGCTCCTGCAATGGCTGGTGGGGAATTATTTAAGCATATCAGATATATGACTTTTACAACAATACCAAGTATTTTAATAACGTTATTTGTTTTTCTTATTATAAGCTTTACGTTGAACACGTCTGGAAATACTGAAATAAATGAACTACTATTAGCTATAGAAGAAAAGTTTACTATTAATATGTGGCTATTCTTAGTCCCAGTTAGTGTAATAGTTCTAATTGTAAAAAAAACACCTCCTCTTATTGCATTACTAATTGGAACTCTAATGGGAGCTTTATTTGCTTTACTTTTTCAGTCACAAATACTATTAGAAATTACTGGTTCTGACGTTTTGAACGGATCTGTAGCCTATCAAGCAATAATGAATGCAATAACTGTTTCAACCGAAATAGTTACTTCTAATATTTTATTAAATGATTTATTTGTGTCAGGTGGAATGAAAGGCATGTTGGGTACTATTTGGCTAATTATATGTGCAATGGTGTTTGGTGGAATAATGGATGCTGTTGGAGCTCTTAGTAGAATAAGTTTATCCCTTTTAAATTGGGCTGAAAATACTTTTCAACTATTTGCGAGTACTGTTGCCTCTTGTTTGGCTGTCAATTTAACTGCCTCAGATCAATACTTATCGATAGTAATTCCTGGTAAAATGTTCAAAAAAGCATTTGAAGAAAGAAAGTTAGCTCCTGAAAACTTGAGCCGTACTATGGAAGATTCAGGAACGGTCACCTCGGTATTAATACCGTGGAATACTTGTGGTGCTTATCAATCCGGAGTCTTAAATGTTGGAGTAGGAGATTATTTTATCTTTGCTATTTTTAATTGGCTTAGTCCATTTATGACATTGCTTTATGCTGCTTTAAATATTAAAATTTTAAAAAAAAGCTAGTTTAAAAATCTGCTATTTACAAAAACTACATCTATAGGAAAAACTTATTAATACATAAGTAATTTTACAAGTAAAAATTTTAGAAACTTGGTTGAGGTTTATTAAATTTATTAAAAATTTAAACTATTATGAGCGAAACCAAATGCCCATTCCATGGGTCAACAACAACTCCGAATCTTGGGACACAAAACAAAGACTGGTGGCCAAATCAATTAAACCTAGATATTCTCAGACAACATGGGGACAAAAGTAACCCAATACCAGAGTTAGATTACAAAAAGGAAGTTATAAAACTCGATCTTGACGCTGTTAAAGATGATATTAAAACAATGCTTAAGGATTCTAAGGATTGGTGGCCTGCTGATTATGGCCATTATGGGCCCTTTTTTATTCGTATGACATGGCATGCAGCTGGAACATACAGGACAGGTGATGGACGTGGTGGGGCAGCAACAGGTGCGCAAAGATTTGCTCCATTAAATTCATGGCCCGATAACGGTAATTTGGATAAAGCTAGACGCTTACTTTGGCCAATAAAGGAGAAATACGGAAATAAATTGTCTTGGGCTGATTTGCTTGTACTTGTTGGAAATGTTGCTATAGAAGATATGGGAGGACCAAACCATGGGACAGTTATGGGTAGAGAAGATATTTGGCAAACAGAAAAAGATATTTATTGGGGTGCAGAAGATACATGGTTAGGAGATAAGCGTTATGGAGATACACGCCAATCACTTGAAAATCCTTTGGCTGCCGTGCAAATGGGCTTAATTTATGTAAACCCTGAAGGACCTAATGGAATTCCGGATCCAGCATTATCTGCTCAAGATGTAAGAGAAACTTTTAAGCGTATGGCGATGAATGATGAAGAAACTGTCGCTCTAACTGCTGGAGGTCATACTTTCGGAAAGGCACATGGAGCAGGTGATGAAGCACTTGTTGAAGCTGAACCTGAGGGTTCTCCTATAGAAATGATGGGCTTAGGTTGGAAAAACAAACATGCATCTGGAATAGGTGTTGACACAATTACGAGTGGTATTGAAGGTCCGTGGACAACAAATCCAATAAAATGGGATATGGGATATCTCGAACTACTTTTCAAATATGAATGGGAATGTAAAAAAAGCCCTGCTGGAGCATGGCAATGGCATCCCATCAACTGCGCAGAAAAAGACATGGTTCCTCAGGTTGATGGAAGTGACATAAAAGTCTTACCAATGATGACAACGGCAGATATGTCATTAAAAGTCGACCCCAAATATAGAATGATTTGTGAAAGATTTTTGGAGAAGCCTGAGGAGTTTGGCGAAACGTTTGCCCGTGCCTGGTTCAAATTATTACATCGTGATATGGGACCAAAAAGCAATTATGTAAGTGGCGATTATAAAGATGTTGAATATATTTGGCAAGATCCTACACCTCCAGGTAAGATACTTACCTCTAAGGAAGAAGATATCATTAGAAAAACATTATCTGATTCAGGTTTAAGTGTTCAGGAGATGGTAAATACAGCCCTTTCAAGTGCTATAACTTTTCGAGGTTCAGACAATCGAGGTGGAGCAAATGGATCAAGAATTCGTTTAGAACCGCAAAAAAATTGGGATGTCAATAAACCACATGAACTTGAGAAAGTACTTAATGTCTATGAAAAAATAGCTGACAAATACAATGCTAGTATTGCAGACGTAATTGTTATTGGTGGTGCGGTTGGTATTGAAAAAGCTTGTGGGCACAAAGTTAATGTGACTACTGGTAGAGGTGACGCTACTCAAGAAAATACAGATATAGAGTCTTTTAATCTTCTTAAACCAAAAGCTTGTGGTCTAAGGAATTACTCTGAAAAAGAATTCTCTGTAAGCCCGGAAGAAATTTTTCTTGATAAAGCTCAACTTTTAGGACTCACGCCAGCAGAAATGACAGTTTTAACTGGAGGCTTACGTGCGATGGGGATTTCATTTACGGGAGACGGTGTATGGACTGATGGTAAACTGAATAACACTTGGTTCAAAATACTTCTTTCAATGGACGTTGAGTGGAGTGCGACTGACTACAACAGTTATGAAGCAAAAGATAGAAAAACAGGTGAAATAGTTAGAACAGCTTCAAGAACAGATCTTGTTTTCGGCTCAAATTCTGAACTTCGTGCTATAGCTGAAGTTTACGCGCAAAATGATAATAATGAAAAATTTATAGTTGACTTCATAAAAGCATGGAATAAAATCATGAATGCTGACCGCTTTGATTTATGCTAATCACTAACATTTACTAAATAAAACCTGGTTTTGACCGGGTTTTATTTTATATAAATATTAATGTCTTGATTTTTGGTATTTCAGATTTTGCAATGATTTTTAATTCAACATTTTGCAATTGAATTTGTATTTTTGAATTACAAATTAAATTAATGACAAAAAAGGAAAAAAGTTCTCAAACTGATCCAAAAATTCGACGTCAACGTCAAGTATTATTTGGAGGAGGGCTATTCTTATTAGGTCTACTTTTGATAATATCATTTGTTTCTTATTCTCTTAATTGGAAAGAAGATTATAGTTCTCTAGAGTCTTTTTTTGATAGATCAGTTCCAGCAAAAAATATTTTAAGTAAGGTAGGTGCATTAGTAAGTCATTTATTTATATATAAAGGAGTAGGCCTTGCATCCTTACTTTTCCCATATCTACTTTGTTCGAGTGGTTTTAAGTTATTTTTTGATAGAAATATAGAAAAAATACTTTCTAATTGGTCTTGGGGTATTTCACATATAATTTGGCTAACTATTTTTTTAGGATATCTATTTTCTTCAGATCCAATATACTGTGGAATTGTGGGATATGAATTAAATTTAATTTTAAAGACATACGTTGGAGAAATTGGTGTATTGGCGATTCTAATTTTCTTTTTTATGTGCTTTGTTGTTATTCAATTAAAATGGACGCCAGAAAATATCCAGCTTTGGTGGGAGAAACTTTGGAACAAAAAAAACAAAACTGAAAACTTAAATGAAAATTTTGGTGAATCTATTCCGGTAGACTCCAGCCAAAATGAAATAGAAAAAAATAGTTCGGAAACATTTAAAAACTCAAAAGAAAAAATAAAAGAGAAATTTTTTGAAAAACATTTGCTTAAAACCGATGAATTAGTAATGGAAGTTGAAACTGCCAAAGAAGAAGAAACTTTAGATGATAAAATTGCTAATGATCTTATTAAAAAACAAGGTTTTTTTGATCCAACACTAGAGCTTAGCAAGTTTAAAATGCCCAACTTGGATCTTTTGAAAAACTATGGAGAGTCAGGAATAAAAATAAACCAAGAAGAACTCGAAGCAAATAAAAATAGAATCGTTGAGACGTTAAATAATTATAAAATTGGAATTTCAAATATTAAAGCCACAGTTGGTCCAACTGTAACACTTTATGAAATAGTCCCAGATGCTGGAATTCGTATTTCAAAAATCAAAAGTTTAGAAGACGATATTGCACTCTCACTATCTGCGCTTGGCATAAGAATTATTGCACCCATTCCTGGAAAGGGTACAATAGGAATAGAAGTTCCAAATCAAAATCCAACCGTTGTTTCAATGCGCTCTGTAATCACTTCTACTAAGTTTCAAAATGCAGAGATGGAACTACCAGTTGCTCTAGGAAAAACAATAAGTAATGAAACATTCGTCGTGGATCTTGTAAAAATGCCTCATCTGTTAATGGCGGGTGCAACTGGTCAGGGCAAATCTGTGGGGCTTAATGCAGTTTTGACATCACTGATTTTCAAAAAACATCCAGCCGAAGTTAAATTTGTTTTGGTTGATCCTAAAAAAGTAGAATTAAATATTTACAGTAAAATTGAACGTCATTATTTGGCTAAACTACCCGATACTGAAGATGCTATAATTACAGATAATACAAAGGTTATTAATACTTTAAATTCATTGTGTATTGAGATGGATAATAGATATGAACTTCTAAAAAATGCAATGTGTAGAAATATTAAGGAGTATAATTTAAAATTCAAACAAAGAAAACTAAACCCTAAAGACGGTCATAATTTTTTACCTTATATAATACTAGTTGTGGATGAATTTGCTGACCTGATAATGACTGCAGGTAAGGAAGTTGAAACTCCAATTGCGCGTTTAGCTCAATTAGCTAGAGCTATAGGTATTCATCTTATTATTGCAACGCAAAGGCCCTCAGTAAATGTAATTACTGGAATAATTAAGGCCAACTTTCCAGCTCGTATAGCTTTCAGAGTTGCTTCAAAAATCGATTCACGCACAATATTAGACAGTGGTGGCGCTGATCAATTAATCGGTAGAGGCGACATGCTATACACTCAAGGCAATGAATTAACTAGAATTCAATGTGCATTTGTTGATACTCCAGAGGTTGAAAGTATTTCATCATTTGTAGGAGGTCAAACGGGATACTCTCAGGCACATTTACTTCCTGAGTATAGTGGGGAAGAAAATAACTCTAGTATTGAAATAGACCCAAGTGAGCGCGATTCATTATTTCGAGAAGCTGCTGAAGTAATTGTAACTGCTCAACAGGGTTCTGCTTCATTATTACAAAGAAAATTAAAGTTGGGATATAATAGAGCAGGAAGAATTATTGACCAAATGGAAGCTGCTGGTGTAGTAGGACCATTTGAAGGAAGTAAGGCTCGTCAAGTCTTAATATCGGATTTAACTACATTAAATCGTCTTTTAGATGATCAACTTTAGCAACTCATCATAAATAAAATTCAATGAAAAAAAAAATATTCCTTTTTATTTTACTTTTAAGTCATCCCTTATTATCCCAAAATACTGAGGCGGCTAGAAAGTTGTTAGATGAAGTTTCAGGTAAAATTTCTTCATTTAAGAATATGAAATTTGATTTTACATATGTTTTAGAAAATAGACCGGAGAATATCAGACAGGAAACTAATGGCTCTGTAACAATCAGTAAGGATTTATATAGAATAAATTTCTTGGGTTTTGAGCAGTTATTTGATGGGAAAATGACTTACACTATTGTACCTGAAAATGAAGAAATTACAATCAGTGATCCAGAGGAAGAATCAGAGTTTGGAATTAATCCATCTGAGATCTTAACAATTTATAAAAAAGATTATGCTTATCAATGGGACATTAAACAAAATGTTATGGGAACACCTGTTCAATTTATTAAGCTTATACCAAATGAGGAGAAAAAGGAATTAAAGTATTTGTTGCTTGGAATTGATATGAGAACTAAACTTATTTATCGTTTAATTGAAATTGGTAGATATGATACTAGAACAACACTTACATTGAAAAATATTAAAACTAATATTAATCTTAGAGACGACTTTTTTCTTTTTGATAAGAATAAATATCCTGATTATTACATAAATAATTAAAAGCGTGAAAATTATAGATAAATATATTCTTAAAAGCTACCTAATAAGACTTGTTAGTGTATTCGGAATATGTTTATTTATTTTTATTATCCAAACTTTTTGGCTTTTCATTGATGAATTGGCTGGAAAAGGATTAGATATGTTAATCATTGGGAAATTTTTAGTCTACTACTCCCCTAAATTGATTCCTCTAGTTCTTCCATTGTCAGTTTTACTAGCTTCTTTAATGACTTTCGGAACTTTGTCAGAAAATTACGAATTCGCTGCAATGAAATCTACAGGTATTTCATTGCAAAGAGCCCTTTTAAGTTTATCTATTTTTCATTTGTTTTTAGGTATTGGGACTTTCTATTTTTCGAACCATGTAATTCCGTATGGCGAGCTTAAATCTTATAATCTTAGAAAAAATCTTGCAAAATTAAAACCAACACTTGCGATCAGAGAGGGTATATTTAACGAAATTGGATTATATAATATCAAGGTTGAAAAAAAATATGGTGATAATGATCGGTACTTAGAAAATGTAATTATTCATGAATACACACCAAATAAACAAAACAATATTGTTATAAAGGCTGAGCGGGGAGAGATGAAAAATGAGCCAACAGAACCAAACCTTAAATTGGTTTTGTATAATGGTAACCGATATGAAGAATTTATTCCAAAAAAGATCCAAGAGCGAAATAGGATTCCTCATGCAAAAGTTTCTTTTGAAGAATATGAAATGAATATTGATTTATCACAATTTAATAATATTGATTTGGATCAGGAGAACATTAAAACATCCTTTCGAATGCAAAAAATTAATCAATTAAACACCAGTATTGATACACTTGAGAGTTCTTTTGAAGAGGAGAAAAATATTTTTTATAATAATTTTTCAAAAACAAGCTCTCTATCCTCATTTATAAGTAAAACAAAGTCTTACAATGAAAAAGCAGTTTTACCTGAACATGTTTTAGAGTTTATAGAGACTGACGAAAATTGGAAAAAAAGTACCGTTTATAGCCAAGGGATAACTAGGGTAAGAAACTCGTTAAATGATTTAAACGCAAAAAAAGGACAATTTTTTGCATATCAAAAACTAATTAATTTGCACAAAATTACACTCCAAGAGAAATATACTTTACTTTTCGTTTCTATATTATTGTTTTTAATTGGGGCATCATTAGGGGCAATAATACGAAAAGGAGGACTAGGTCTTCCTTTAGTACTTTCTGTCATTATATTTCTTACATATCACTACATTGGTCTTTTTAGCAAAAATGCTGCAGAAGATAGTAGTATTTCCCCCCTGATTGCTACCTGGCTTTCGACAATTGTTTTAGCTCCTTTCTCATATATTTTAACTAGAAGAGCTTCATCAGATAAAGGTTTTATTAGTATTTATAACATATATTCCCCAATTTTGAACCTATTTAAAAAACTCCCTTTTCAAAAAAGAGCATGACTGAAAATAAAATAAAACTAAATAGTATACCAGAGGCGATTAATGCCATCAAAAACGGTGAGGTAATTATAGTTGTTGATGATGCAAATAGAGAAAATGAAGGAGATTTTGTTGCTGCTGCTGAAAAAATCACACCAACACTCATTAATTTTATGGCTACATACGGAAGGGGATTGATTTGTACACCACTAACTGAAGAACGTTGTCAAGATCTAAAGTTAGGAAAAATGGTTTCAGATAATACCGATCCTATGGATACAGCATTTACGGTTTCAGTAGATCTAAAAGGCAAGGGAGTAACAACAGGCATCTCTGCTGCAGATAGGGCCTCAACGATTAAAGCACTAATTAGTAAAAAAACAAAGCCTTCTCACCTATCTAAACCTGGACACGTTTTTCCCCTTATTGCAAAATCAGGGGGTGTACTTCGCAGAACGGGCCATACTGAAGCAGCTATTGATTTTGCAAGACTTGCCGGTTTTGAACCTGCTGGAGTTATTGTCGAAATTATGAATGAAGATGGAAGTATGGCTAGACTTCCCCAACTTGTTAATGTAGCTAAAACATTAAATTTAAAAATTGTATCCATTGAAGACTTAGTTTCTTATAGAATGCAACATGACAGCCTGATTATAAAAAAAGTAGATCATGAGGTTAAAACCCGTTATGGAACTTTTAGAATGAGAGCATACCATCAGACCACAAACGGTAATGTTCATTTAGCTTTAAGCAAGGGACATTGGGAGAAAAATGAGGTTGTTTTAACTAGAATTCAATCTTCAAAAATTACAAACGATATCTTGGGAATGCTTACCGGTGCAGTAAATCAAAGATTAGACGATATTTTTAATTTAATAAATAATGAAGAAAAAGGAGCGATTTTGTTTATTAATCAAGATGAAAATCCAGAAAACCTATTAGCTAGAATAAAGAGTTTAAAACAAATGCAACGTAAAGGTAAACACGATCAAGTTCCTCCAATGCCAATGGATAATAAAGATTTTGGAATAGGTGCACAAATTTTACACGACATAGGAATCACAAGACTCAAGGTAATTAGTAACTCAAAGCAACAAAGAAGAATTGCTATAACAGGTTACGGGATCAGCATTGAAGGATATAAAAGCTACTAGAGCTAAAAAAACCAAAGTTTTATTGAAATTATTGCAGTACTTGTAATCACTGCATAACGAATCAAATTATCACCTTTTTTAACAGACCAACGGCTTGCAAACCATGCACCAAAAATTGAACCTACTGCCATACATATACCCATTTGCCAATCTATTGAATTGTTATAAGCAAAGATTAATAAAGCAAAAAATGAGTAAATAAAAACAACAGACACTTTAGTTGCGTTGCTTTTTACTAGAGACATCTGGTTTAATCTATTAAGAAATAACATTATAAGTATGCCTATTCCTGCATTTATAAACCCTCCATAAATACCAAAAACAAAAAAAACTAAAATGCTTAACCATAAATATTTTCCAGAAGTCCGCTCATTAAAAAAGTTTGTTAATTTTTTCTTTTGGATGAAGATTAGTCCTCCAACAATAATTATTATTACAGCCAATATTTTATTGAAAATCTCTCCGTCAATATTTAAAGCTATTTTGGCACCAATATAGGCTCCAATACTGGCACTTATACCTAGATATATATTAAATGGATATGAGTAAATTCCTTTACTAGAGTAACCTATCGATCCACTTAAAGATTGTGCTACAATTACAACTCTATTTGTTCCATTTGCAATTTGCGGAGGCAATCCAAGAAAAATCAGAATCGGAAGTGTAAATAATGAACCCCCTCCTGCAAGGGTATTAACTATTCCTGCTAAAAATCCGATAGCAAGTAAAATTACTAGCTCTAATGTAGCATCCATATAATTTTTAAATATACAAAACTATGACTCTAACTATCTTAAAAGAGAATTAATGAAATGTTTTCTAATCGGAAAAAGCAATGTATATTTATCTCCCTTAAGGAGAAATGGCAGAGTGGTCGAATGCGGCAGTCTTGAAAACTGTTGAGGGTCACACCTCCGGGGGTTCGAATCCCTCTTTCTCCGCAAGTAAATTCCCTAATGTATTTAATATCAATATGTTAGGGGTTTTTGTTTTGATTATTTGTACGATTATTGTACAGTCAGATATAAAAAGTATAAAAAATCTAGCCTAAAATTCTAGAGCTACACCCCCCTACCCTTAAATTAAATCCAGTTTTCTTTTTGGAATAGGGTTAATATAATGATGTATTCCCCGTTGCATTAGGTTTAGAAAGAGTTTTTTTATTGAAGCAAGGATGTGATATTTGATATGTAACCAAATTACATACCAAATACGAGGACAATTGGATAATAAATAAATTAAAGCTTAATTGTAACATAAATATTAATTTTAATTCATGGGATTTTTCAATTTTAATAAAAAGAAAAAATTTGTTTCAAAACTATCAATTGATCAACAAGATGAAATCTTGATAACATTGATTTTAATGAAGCAAATGATAGATGCTGATGGGATTGAAAAGCCTGAAGAGAAAGAGTATTTAAAAAATTATCTTCTTAATTGTGGCATAACAAGTAAAGAAGAGCTTGAATCAATTTTAGATAGTGCAGCTAAATTAACGTCTGAACAATATGATTTAATTATAAGTAGTTTTGATGAATTTCAGAAATTAACTATTCTGCAAGAATTATACGAAATTATTTGTTCAGATAATGAAATTAATCATGATGAGGTAGTACTTCTTTTTCGAATATCACGTGATATGGGAATAGATGATGACCTTGTTGTTGACAAGTTTGGTGCAAATAAGGATTTACTTGAAAAGTATATTAAAACCAATAAAGTTAGTGATTCAATAAGTAAGAAATTTGAAGACTACCAAAATCAGGCTAAAACCGATCTAGAGGACATTAAATCTAAAATTCAAGAAGCTAGAGATATAAGACAAAAATTAATTGATAATAAATTAACCATTAGAATTACTTATGGAGGTTTGTGGGAGGCCGAATTTCAATTTAATGAAGCGTTTAAAAATTATGGAGAGTCTAGTGAATTTCAAAAGCACTCAATGATTTACAACAAGGAAACTGAACCATTTGATTATAGTGACCTAGAAAATTCTGATATCAAGGCATTTAATAAAAGTTTTTCAAATAATAAAAATCTTAAAACATATAGTGGAGAAATTGAAATATGTGAAGTGCTTAAAATCCCAAAAGAGAATATAATAATGATGTTGGATGAATATATTTCTAATCCTAATGATGAAATTTCATATGAATATACTTCTTGGGAAGATTTTTTAACTCAAGATTGGGATTATCCTGAATTTTCAGATACAGATATTGATGATTGTACTCTTGGATACAACGGGCCAAGGATTGCAGATTGTTTATTGGGTTTAAAACAAGGGTTTGCTGGTGGAAATGTATTCCATTATATTCAAAAAGTATGGGAAAATGAAAAAGAAGATAAAATTGAACTTAAAGAGTTAAATGATTTAAAAGACATTGATAATATTCTAGATTTTACTGATGTAAGAAAACTCATTATTCAATTAAAGGAAAATAAAACACCAATTAAATTAAGGTCTATTTGGAGAAATTTCTTCTACTTCCAATTTAAAAGTGATGAGATAGATGAATTTAAAAATGAATCTGATGTCCCTGCATTGGATTATTATACTGAAAGATACGGGAGTGCAGAACATTACGACAAGAATAAATCTTTGCATGCAAACTGGATTTCATATATAGAAGAAATCGAAATAGATTATAATGAATTTTTGAAAAGATCTTTTATTGAAGATTATATAGAAAGTTGCGAAAAGAATATAAATGTAGATGATTATTATTCAACGGAGCTTAATTTTAGCTTTGAGGATTATATAAATTGGACAACTGAAGAAGATTTATTTTTTGATGGTGTGGCACCTGGATGGCTTAAATCCCCTAAAAAAGATCTTATCGCACCCCCTAAACATAATGAAGATGATTTAACTAAAATATATGAGTTGGATTACAAGTACTTTGATGAAGTAATTAATTTTTGTTATGCTGAAGTTGATATAAAAGATCAAAGTCACGTATTTGTTTTTGATGAAGGCAAGTTTCGTAAGAATGAAATAATAGTTTCATCAAATAAAAAACTAAGAGATGAACTTAACAAATTCAAGTTAACAGAAATTAAATCTTTTTCAGTTGACATTCTTTTTGATAAATGGACTTTTTTTGAAGAAATAAATTATAGAGGAAACTTTAAAGGATTTGATTTTACCCTAAATGGAGGTACTGCAATAAAATGGTCTAAACATAAAGGATGTTATAAAAATGAATTAGATAGTTTTTTGAAGAATATTAAAAATAAAGAAATAAGTGAATTAGATTTTCATGGTCTAAACTATGATTGTGATGATTCGGATGAAGACTATGACTACAATTTTTATAATAAAATTATTTGGGATGAAAATACTCCAGAAGAAATTATAAAAGATGTAGAAAAAAACTACTCTGAGAATGAGTATGAGAAGCTGAGAGATGAAATTGAATTGGAGGAGGATTTTCTAGAAATTGAATTATTCCAAAAACAAGGATTTATAAATCAAATTGATATTAATATCTCTTTTGAAAATGAAACAAAAAATTTAAAGTGGATCAAAAAAGAAGATGATTCAAAAGAAGAAATTCCCAAGAATGCAAAAAAAAATAAATAATGAGAAAGATTAAATAGAAGGGATGGAATTTGGAATTGAAAAATAAACTAAAAATGAAAAATTTAGCAAATGGAATGTTCCCGAATTTAACTCAAGAGGTAGAGAAAGAGTTATCTTTTATTCTTGGCACTGTAAGCCATCATATTCATCCAGATATTGTTAAATATTTAGTCGAAGCCAATATCAGTTTAAAAGAAGATTTTGGACAATATTCTCATGAAAAATTAAATATTCATGAGTTTTTCTTCGATAATTCTGATTGTGTTTTTCCAGGCGTTAGAAGACCAGTAAATAAAGAAACTAGTGGATCTAAATGGAAAAATAATATTTATAAAGACGGAACCATTTTAAATGATAACACATATCCTAGACATATCTGGTCTTTTTTAGTTAACGGTAAGCCTTACTCTAGTTCAAACTGGAAGATAACAGGTCTAAATGCTTTTGAATTAGCACATATATTTGGACACAAAACTGATGAGACAGGCCTTGAAAAGATGAGTTTTTTAAATTTTGAAGAAAACAAAAACCCTTATTCTCTTTTTACCTCTGCGTCAAATGTAGTATTAATTCCCAAGGGGTTAACCAAACCTACCGATAAGAATAATAGTATTAAACTTTGCTACTATCAGAGACATTTAGATTTATTTGGTGAAAACTTTTTCCATATGAGTGGTTTTAAAAAGGAGTTAGTCCCCTCATGGTATAAGGATATCAAATGGCTTGACCCCATTCTTCCTTTGGACTGGAAAAAGAATATTGATTTACTGATTGATTATAGGGAACGACACTTAAAATTAAAATATGGGGGAAGCCCCAATACCAAAATCCAATTTATTAGTAAAAAGGATGAGAAACAAAAAAATATATTTAGTACTAGTGGAGATGGAGAGCATTCAGCAACAAGATTTTTTGTTAATGAAAAAATCTATCAAAAATTAATAGATTGCTCTAATTCAAATTTTATCCTCAAAGTAACTCCAAATAAAGGCAAACATCCAAAAGGAATTTATATCATACCAAATAAAGTAATTGTGAGGTATATTGAAAAAAAGAGAAGTGCTTATAATTGGCAACAAAATAAAACATACCACCAAGACGGAATTCCTAAAGACTTGAGGGATTATTTTAGTTTTCGTTGATACAATTTTTAAAAGGATATTATCTGACTGATGAATGGTATGAAACTCAATGGGAATTTTTATTGAAATGGCTCAATACAATTGGCTACAAAATCAAAACGGAATAGGGTTAATATAATTGTATATAACCAAAATACTTGAGATTTGTTATATTTAAGATATGGGGAAAATGATACAGGTGGCATGTGTTTGTCCGATGCCAAATAAGACAAACCAAGAAATAGAGGTGCCTGAAATAACCTCTCCATCAGGGAAATACATTAAAAGAGCTTTTTATCAGGGCATTGGCTTTATGGACTATGATGACCAAAGGTCAAGAGAAGTTTACCCTTGCTACAATTGTGGGAATTTGACAGTAACCCGCCAACTGAAACCTAAATGCTCAAACCCTAAATGTAGACGAAGAGTATATGACTTTGAAAAGAAAAGGAATTTATTGAAGTGCCCATATTGCAAAAAATATGAGATGGAATTTTACCATATTGGTATGTGGGATTGAGCTTTAACTTATGAAAACTGAAGAATTAATAAATAAATATTGTGAACTTAATCCAGGTTTTGATAATGATATAGGAACATTAATGTATACCGTTGGTGGAGAAGAAATGTGTAGGGTTCTTGAAAAATGTATCATCGAAAATAAAAGGTTTCAAATATGTTACCCGAAAGATGCCCTTGATGGGGGATACGTTAGATTTTTAAAAAAGAGTAAAAATGACTAAAAATGACTAAAAACTGAATTGTTTATTTTTCTAAAAAATGTGGTTTTATATGATTTTTAGCAATTTTGAAATGAATCCCGTTTAATGACCTTTCAATCCCTCACTATCATTTATAAAATACTGGTTTAATTAACCTACTTTCATTAAGTGTGGTTTTTACCCATACACCTATAAATCTATACTCCTTAGCATCTAAAACTTTTATTTTGAAACCTAGCCTTTTTGATGGCACTCACGGCGTGGTCTTTTTTTATTAACTATACTAGTTTTACTACTCTTATTTCTATCTACTTTAAAATAAAACGGCATGCCGTACCTGCCGTTAATTATGCCTCCATTTAAGTTTGTATAATCTTGGTCCTTTATTTGGTTTTGTTATTATGTCAACACCTTTAGGAGACATTGATTTCAATATCGAACCTACTTTATTACTCTTAGTAAAGATTCCATGCTCCTTTAAGCTTTTCATTATATCAGAAAATCCTATCCTCCCCTCCGGATCAAATAGCAACATATTATTTAAAGTGGTCTCTAAGGGGTCTTTATATATATATTGTTCTGATAAATTCATTATGGTTTCTAAATCATTAACATGAATAATTGACTCTTCTTTAAATTTTATCACCTCATCTCTAATTTGAGACCAGACTTGCATAATATCAAGACTATTGAGTAGATCAAAATCCATTCTTTCTGCAATTGTAAAAAGCATATACCTATTTTCATTTTCATTTCGAAGCAGCTCCTTATAATTTGTAGTTCCAGCAAATGTGGCTCTTCTTTTAAGGTTTTGGTTAGTATCTTTATATAGAGTCCTTTTGCTAAAATCTTCTTGTGAAATGATACTCCTAAGTTTTCCCTCTCCTTTTATTAAAAGCTGATTTATGTCATCAAATAAATATATCATCTTAGTATTTTTGTCTATATCAAAGTTTCTGTCATCTTTTGGCAGTTCACCAGCAGTCTCTGCGTAAATTTCTGTTCCTGCTACCCCTGTTGCCTTTTCTATTGCACCAATTAAACCAATCTTCCTAAAAAACTCAGTCTTCCCAAATCCTCTTTGTTCACTAAAAAGAATGAATACAACTCTTGAATAAACCTTCTTTGGGGTCATTGGATCTATGCCTCTCAGAGCAAAAGCATAAGTGGTACACAGCCACTTTTTAATTAGCATATGATTTTGATTAAAATCTCCCTTTAGTTTTGCCGCTGACACAAGATCCTTAATTCTATCTTTCCCATCCCATTTGTTGTCTTCTAATTGATTGAAGAAAATCTTAAGGGAATCAATCCTATCAATCTTATCAGAATTTAAAATACTTCCATAATCACTATCTGTAATCTTCCAACCAGCATCTTTAAGGTTTAACTTTAAATCATCGAAGTTTACCTGGGACTTAAAGTCTATTGATCCATCTGGATTTTTTTTAAAAGCTGTATTGGTGTGGTTTAGGATTACAATTTGTGATCCTAGATGTTCTCTGTATGATTTATAATCTCTTTTTATTCCCTTGTAGTTCTCCCACTTAAAAGGACTTAAACTATTTGAGTTTTTTCCCACTGTTAAATCATCATCTTTCATTTAGTCTAGTTTTATAAGTGAATTCAACAGCTCTTCCTTTTTATAAAATCTTCTACTTCCAATACCATAGGCTATTACTTTGCCTTTATTGGTCCACCTCCAAAGAGTTGAGCTGTCTACTTTCAAAAGTTTACATGCTTCCTCTCTTGTAAGAAGTTCTTGGTCGGAGGAGTATTTTTGGGGATTATTTTTAATTACATCTTTTAGGGATTTCCCGATGAGGTCTTCAAGTTCTTCTTTTGATAGAACATCGAAAATAATTTGTTTAGATTTCATTGTATCAATTTTTAATGAATTGAAACCATTTTCAATTCTTTGAAACAATGATAATTTTTAAATTACCTATGAAAAAAGTGTGTAAAACGTGTTTTTTACGTGTTCTCGAAATTTATGCGAAAATCATTTAGAATTCTTTTTTTTTCTGACCAGTTTGAAGGCCTATCAAAATGCTTTATTTCAAGATTATAGTAAGTATTTATATAGTTCTTATAATCCTCTTTGGTACAATGCATAAGGTAGTCCTGAGATTCTAAATCTCTTAAAAAAAACCATATTGATGTTAACTGAACACTTTTACTTGTGTAATAATTATCTGTTAAATATTTAAATAATTCAAAGCAACGTTCATTCCACATGTTACGATTAAAAACAGCTGATCTAGATATTTTGAGCTTTCCCTGGAGCTCAGCCTGATATATTGAGAAAATTAGCTCTAAGCGATCACTAGCATCCGCTTTACTCCTTACTTCAATATTATTTTTAAACCCAGTAAAACCATTTAGTTTGGCTAAATTATTTAACCTACCCTCCTCCCTTGAGATATAATTAATTCCGTATTTTTCTTTAAAATACTCAGACAAGTCTAACTGATTCAAAGGCTTAATATTTATAGTTTTCGAGGTTAACTCCTTATATCTTTTTTCTATCGGAGAAAATCCAAATTTTGGAGAATTCATCGACCAATGAACAATTGTTTTAGCAGCATTTTGTTCTAAAAATTTAGCGAATCTTTCAATGCTATCTTTTTCATCTTTATCAGCGAAAAAATATTTTTTCTGATCATTTTCATAATATACTGCTCCGATCCAATATACTTGATGCTCAGAAATTTCAAAAGTAGAACTACCGTAGTGGACTATCAAAGAATCTTTTGTATCAATTAGCTTTTTACTCATTTAAATGTACTGTACTCGTCTTTTGATCTTTCCTATCTATTATGTGTTTCTTATAAAATTCTAACACACAATTTTCCTCATCTTTACTAGGATAATCCAAAAATTTTAAATCTTTTACAGGAGGCTTTGACTCAAAATAATCAAAGAATTCTTTTGACATGGCATTTGCATCATTAGGGTTAGCGTTACCAAACTCATATTTTATAATTTCACCGCTTTTTAATTCGCTACTGCCATATGTACAACTAAAATCCTTTTCAATCAGTTTATCATTCTCCCAATATTCAGTGTCATTCAAAACAATAACCTTTCCATTGTTTAACTCATAAAATGACCAATAAAACATGTGTTTCCAATCATCAGTATCTTCACCTCCAGTCATGGTACATCCGTAGTTCTTGTATTTTAAAACTCTGAAGCTCATTAATCTCTAAATATATTTTTTAATGATTCCTTCTATGTCATTTGGGTCAAAAGAAACATCCCAAAACCATTTACCAAATCCACCGTGGTTGTTAACAGATTTAATCCATTCATTTAAATATTCCCTCTTGGTTTTATTTTGTTGACTGTCAACACCTTTAACTTCTATAACCAACATTTTCCCATTGTTTAACTTTAAAATAAAGTCTGGGTAATATCTCCTAATTATACCTTTATAGTTATAGTGTATAACAAATCCAAGATGATCATTTTTAACAAACGATTCCACCATATGCGAATTTTCAAAAAAGTATGATTCTTGGGCCTCCCATCCACTATCAAAAACACAATGACTAATATGAGATTTTTCAACTAGCTCACAAGGTTTACTTGTATACCAAGTTTTGACGTCAGATGTCGACCTTATTGGTCTTTCTTTGTTAAATATTGGTGTCAGTATTTCTGTATTTTCAGCTCTGATCTCAGACCAGATATGTTGAATTATTTTATTCATGTTTAGCATGATCAAGACCTTCTTTTTTGAATCATCTTGATTGAATAAATTATTTTTTATTCTAATTTTATCTGATTGTAAGAATTCTTCTACAAGTCTAATTACTTGACTTAAAAAGGCTTCTTTTCCTCCTTTCCAATCAGGTTTTTTTTCCGAATTATAGATCGTAGAAGCAATCCGAAAAACTATCGATTGAACTCGGGTTTCTTCTGCAATTTGATCTAAACCTATTGCAGACTTGACCTTTGGATTTGCTTTTCCACTAATTATTGCCGCTAACTCAGCCTCTGTGATTGATTCGTATGGATCAATCTCTAAAGACTTGACATTTTCCCAATCTAATTTAAGCTGTGACTTGTATACGTGGTCAATTCGAATAATATTTGGAAATACAATTTCATGCTGTATTTTCTCTTTTACGGGTTCAATCTTGGTTTTTGGTTTTGGTGGAGGCGGCGGTGTTCCATCTCCGCCTTCGTGAGGTAAGAATGTAAAGGGGACACCAAAAATGTTTACATATTCTGCTTCAAATAAACCATCTTCCCCAACATCATAACTAACGCGTCTTAAGCCTCTTCCTACAACTTGCTCGCAGAGCAATTGGCTTGAAAATGCTCTCAGCCCCATAATGTGAGTAACTGTTTTTGCGTCCCAGCCTTCGGATAACATTCCAACAGAAATTACATTTTGAATTTGTTCTCCTGGTTCACCTTTCTTACCAACGGTATCGACAGTCTGTCGTAATAGTTCAGCTTGTTGTTTTTTTGTCAATTTGGGAGTACTTTCTTCTCCAACTTCATCTTCTGTTTCAATTACGATTTCAACTGCTTCTGTTTCAGATTCTGCATTTTTTAAAACTCTACTGTCTATTTGTAAAGTTTTATCAGGATTACATAATTCTGGTATTAATATTTGATTGTGGTCAAATGCATATTTTATTCGAGAGGATGTTTCTGTTCTATTGGCAACGGTAATCATAACAGGTGGTACTTTATGACCTGCCTCTTCCCATTCATTTTTTGTTTCTTGCCAATCTTCACCTAATAAATAGTAGGCGTTAATTAGTAAATCTGGTAGTGGTTCTGTTTCATCAGCCTTTCTGTTGATATCATCTTTTACTTCATCATCTGCATAGATGTGATATAATCTTGATTTCAGCTCTTTAGTGCGTTCACTGTCATCTCGAACTACAACTCTTGGTGTTTTTACCAAACCAGATTCAATAGCATCATTCAACCCAAAGTCAGAAACAATCCATGTGAATAATGTTTCCTCTGCAGACTTTTTACCAGACGGTGTAAATGGGGTAGCAGATAAATCAAAGCATTTTAGGATTCCTCTTTTTTCATGAATTTTATCTAATCCGCCTACCCATATAGTTGCTTCTTCAGCACTATCTTTATCAGACCCTGTCCGTTGGTATTTTCCTGCAGCTTCTATGTTGGTCCGCCAAGCGTGATGTGCTTCGTCATTCAATACTATGATATTTCTCGCATTGCTCATTTCACCCAATACATTACGAACATAAGCCTCACCGCTGATCTCCATACGTTGACGCTTGTCCACTGAGCGAAGTTGACCCTTTTCAACTTTAGCATCAATCTTATCTTGGGAGTCCCAAGCTAATGCATGCCAATTATGAATAATTACTTTCCCCTGACGGAGTTTATCCATCAAAGTAGAAGGGACAATATTAAATTCTTCATAATAGTTTTCTTTGTGAGTTGGTTGTAAAACTTGCAATCGACTTTTCACCGTAAGACCGGGAGCCACTACTAAAGCATACTTACTGAATCTCGAATCGGTTGGACTAGTTACTTTGTTCAAGAAGTTCCACGCAATAATCATTGACATAATGATGGTCTTACCCGAGCCCGTTGCCATTTTACTGCACCAACGCTCAAATGCTCCTCCATCTCCCTGAATATCTATCCCTACTTTGTCAGCAGCAGGAGCTTCTGTTAGCCAAATTAATGTTTCTATGGCTTCTAATTGACAAAAGAAAAACCTGCGGTCTTTTCGCTGCTCAGGGTCCTGCCAATGTTCTAAAAGTCGTTTAGTAATACCTGTAACTCCTGGATAGCCTTCTTTTTTCCATGCAATTACTCTTGTCCGAATTTTATTTACAGTTTCAATCTCTACAAAAATACCTGGGTCGTCAAATGCTTTTGAGTTTGGAGTAGCTATAACATAACCTGCAGGTCGTCTCCCTTCTTTGATAATAAAATCTCTGTTTTCTCTATCGTAGTACCAATGTTTTTGTGGTTCTTGATGGGGACTGTTAATGATCAGTTTATCAATAGTTCTTGCCATGAATTATAATGTTATAACTCTTAAACTCTCAATACCTCTATCATCAATTATTTTAACTGCAACGCAGGACCCAGCTTCAAAAGGAAGTGACGTAGTATCTTTAAAAGATTCTATTTTTTCCTCATCTATTTCTGATTTTAGATTCTTCGCCAACTTTGCCCAACCATCTTTTGCTCCTGCCAAAGGGAAAAATACCTGAGAAGGGAAGAGGGAGCGATTATCATAATCAGTATCAAGCATCCACATGGCAATATTCTTTTTACCACCGCTTTCTACATTCCCTGTTTTAGGATTGTAGTAATCAAAGCCCATCACTTCAACCTGCATCTTTCCATCGTCAAGTTTGTGGATTTGCACGTCAGGCTGGCCAACCAACCAGAAACTTTCGTTACTGCTACGTTTTTTACGCAGGTCGTTTGTTAGCATATCGGGCATCATTTGAGCCTTAAGTAATTGCATACCTGCAATGGCAGGTGTGAGTTCATCAATGTCCTTAGCGGCTTCCTCGTCAAATTGGAAAGCACAGAATAACAACATATCAGGTTTTAAGGCTCTGGCTTCTTGCCAGGCATTTTCTACCATACGTTGTTCTAAAGGAGCATGTTCAGGACCGAAAATGACCAGTACTTTTTTAGGGGTATCTTCTTTGGTTTCTGCTTCTGCTTGAATGTATTTTGTACCTGCTAAAGGCTCTACTCTTGTAAACTGGATAATGTTGCCCCCTTTTGCTCTCACTCCAGTACGCAACAATTCCTCTCGCCATTCGGCTTGACGGTTGGTTTCTCCGCTTCTGGCGATGGAAGTATCCGAACCTGTATCGTCTTGTTCCAATTCGTCAAAGCTTTTTGCGTGAGGTGCTGGAACTGCTTCGACTGTGAAAGGACCTGTAATGCGAGCTCTTTTAGAGTCAGTTATTGGTTGGTCATATAAAATTTCTTCAGGGGCGGGTTCATTATTTGCAACATTCTTCAAAGTTATATGAGGTACTGTTCTGTAATTGAAACCACTACCAACACCCTCTTTGGGGTATGCTAATTCAAAGTATGAAAAATTAGCAGCCATTAATCTTTGTTTGGCAAGGGTCAATGAAACCCTTGATGTGTCACAAGTAATCCATCTTCGCCCAAATTCCTCAGCTACTAGAGCAGTAGTGCCACTACCACAAGTAATATCCAAAACTAAATCACCAGGATCAGTTGTCATTAAAACACATCTTTTTACTGTTTCAACCGATGTCTGTACCACATATTTCATATTCATTTCTCCTCTGGTGTCAACCCAATAGCTACCCATAGTTTTAACTGGGAAGTCAGAATATTTTTGAATATACATTGGTGTATTTCCAGCTAAATAGATTCTATTTTTTGAAATCAAATTTTGCATTCCTAACTCGGTAGTCTTCCAACTTTTATTTTTGGGCGATATAAGTTTACCTTTAAACTCAAAATCATACATACAACTTTCAGTTCGACCTGTAGAGGCTAAATTTCCAAGAGTAAAAAAATCTGTGCCTTTAGGGAGTATATTTAAATCATTAGACTCCTCTCTTGTTATTAATCTTCGTTCACCATCAGGTAATTCAACAAATTTATAACCAGTATCTTTACCAATATCTTTACTTTCAAATAATTGATGAAACTTTGTTTTTGATTTTTCTTTCCCATACAAAATTAAAAAGTCCGCTGTTACAGGTAAAAACTTTGCACCAAGTGGTTGAGTCTTTGTAAATGAGATTTGATTTATATAATTTTCTTCCCCGAATATCTCATCTAAAATTAACCTTACCCTGTGAACATTATCATCACTTATTTGAACGATAACACTCCCTGTATCATTCAATAATTCATGAGCCATTTTTAATCTATCCCTCAGGTAGGTCAAGTATGAATGAATTCCCAATTCCCATGTGTCACGGAAAGCTTTTATCATCTCAGGTTCTGCTGTTAAGTCCCCATCGTTGCCATCTTTTACATCCCGTTTATTTACGAATGGTTGAAAATTGCTACCGTACTTAATTCCATAAGGTGGGTCAAAATAGACCATTTGCACTTTTCCCGCCATACCTTCTTTTTCCAATAGGGAGTTCATCACCAAAAGGCTATCGCCTGCAATGAGTCGGTTGGTCCAACCCTCTTTGTGTTTGTAGAAGTCTATAGCTTCTCTTAGCGGTTTCTTTTCAGAGAATAGGCTCATTTGTCCACCATCATCATGGTCTTTCTTAACCGTTTCAATTATTGTTTTTGGGTCAATGCGTTCATGCACATGCAAACTCACTGTTGGCACTTCAAAACTAGTATGTTCTGCTTTTCCTGCCCACTGAAGCTGTGGGTCTAAATGTGGGTCGTATGCATAAGTTTTCTTCTCACCTGTATCAGGGTCACTATCAGGAGTTACCAAGCCAACATGAGGAATATTAGCTCTTTTTTTCTTAGAATGTTCGTATTGCTCTATTTGCTTCTTACCTTTTTTATTTGCCATCTTTTATACTATTAATTAATGTGAAGAAAGTCTTGTTTTTTCTTGATATTCACAATACTTACAATCCTCAGTGTACCCTGGTATTTCTTCTTGATTTAACAAATTAACTAAATTTTCCAATGTTTTTTCAATCCAGTTAGTATTTCCAGTGTAATCTAATAAGCTTATTTTAAATTCTAGTTTTTCATCAAATCTATCCTTCTGTTTTATACCATTACAATAAACAAAATAACCAGTATCTGAAACTTTAAAGCCATTATTTCTAAGCAAGTATTGGTAGAAGTCCATTTGTCTTTTATAGCCTATTTGCCAATCAGCATCAAGATTTACTTCACTGTTTTTAGATGTAGCTTTATAGTCAACAACAATAAGTTCTTCGGTATCAAGACTAATCCATATATCATCAACAGCTCCAAATAAGTGAAGTTTTAAAGCTTCATGTTGATATATAACTCCACTAAAGTTATGACGCCATTTATCGAGTTTTTCATGCTGGAACGGGACTGCATTTAAACCTAGTTTTTCAATATAAGGATGAGGTTTTTGAATGCTTCTATAGTAATCAAATTCATTCTTAAGAAGATTGTCAACTGCTGAGTTGAGATTAAAGGGAAACCCGGGAGGTTGACTAATTCCAAGCCTTCTGTCCATATAAAAGCATCTAGGGCAGTTTAAAAAGAAATCCACCTTAGACCTACTTAACTTATATAAGTCCTGCTTTTCAGGTAAGTATATTCCGTTATATGGCATAAATATTTTTAAAAGTATTTTGTTAATTCCAGAGCCATGTCTTTGTTGCTTTTACCAATGTAATTTAAAAACATCATTTCAGAACTATGTCCTGTTACATATATCAAGTACGAAGTTGGTATATCCCCATAGTAGTTTGTTGCAAAAGATCGTCTTCCAATATGGCTGGTAACAAGCTCATATTTTGGATAGACCCCCTCTACTCTTCTTATCTTTTGGATATTATTTTCTTTAGATATGTTTTCTTGTTTCTTTCCTTTAATCTTTTCATCAATTCCTGCAATTTTGCAAACTTCTTTTATATAGTCATTATATCGCTGGTCAGAAATCCTATTTGGAAACTCTCCATTGTTTTTCTCTAAAATCGTTTTTACTTTTTTGTGTAAGGGAATAGTCATAAGCTTACCTGTTTTCTGCTGCTCAAATTCGATTAAGGACTTTCCTTTTTCAATTCTAATCATCTCTTTAGTAAATCGCATGAAGTCTGAGATTCTTTGACCTGTAAAGCAGCTTATAATTAGCCAATCTCTAGCGTTACTAAGATGAGGTATCACTATATCTGTGTTCTCTATAAGTTCAATCTCATCAAGAGATAGATATATGTTATCGATCTTTTCTTTTGGAAGCTTTAGACTATCTAACTCATTATCTACTTCTATCCCTTTGGATCTTGCAAACTTGCAAAATGTTTTGATGATATTTAATTCTCTTTGAATAGTGTTTTGAGAATAGTTTTCTTCTTTGCAGTAATTAAAAAACTCTTGCTTAAAGTTCTCATTAATTTCATTTATATAAATCGTCTTACTTAATCTTGCTTCTAATCTTTGAAGCTTGTGTTTGATGACATTGAATTTAACTATTGACGCTTTTTTGACTTCATTTTTTCTAATTTCAGTGTAGTAATCAATGAATCGAATAATATCTTTAGGAATGTTCTTGGGTCCTTTCTTTGGTCTATAGTAGTTATCGATCTGATTTTTAAGCCATCTGTTGTTTAACTGGTCAGGCAAAGATGATTTATCAAACTCTTTTAATATAAATTGAGTGATTTTATTTAGCTCGTTATTTATCTGAGTTTGTTTGTTTATAACACTTATGTCTTTACTCTTAGTCGAGTGTTTCTTTTTCCAATAGGTTTTACCTACTTCTAATTTGGTTTTTGAAGCAAGAATAAAGTCTTTCTTCTCATGTCTAAATAATAATCTAGCAGTTAAACAGGCAGAATCTTTAGTAGATCGATATAAGAAAATAACGGATGCCATTATAAATTTAAGTTCGTAAAAATGAAGATAAATAATTTATTAATATTTGTACGGTATTTGTACGGTGAAATGCAATTTAAAGCAATTCTATACAATTTATTGAAAGATAGAAAGGGTCTAAAATAACCTTTAAAGTATTGTATTAATTGAGTTTTTACTGTTTTTTAGGGAGTTTTGCTAGATAGCAGTATTTCATACTTTGCGTTCCCTCTTTCTCCGCTTAATACTTTTTAAACCCCTGCATTTAGTGGGGGTTTAATTTTAAAATCTAAAACTGTTTTAAAATAGACCTTAATGCTGGCTCATAAGCATCTGCGTATCGAATCATTCCTAAATCACTTGGATGTGATCCGTCGGTAGCACCCTCACCGTCTCTACCCAACAAATTGTCTCCATCTAAATAATATAAATTAGCTACTCCTGAATAAACCAACTCTGCAAATGCTTTTTTTAGTGCTCTTCTGCTCTTTTGGTGGTGCAACTTCATTGAAGGAAAAAATGATGTGTTTGTAAAACTCCTGTCTTCAACCAAAAGTATAGGCGTTTTATTATTTGTTTCTCTCAACTTTTTAACTAATGGGATCGTTCTCTCTGAAACACTTTTTTCATTCATGTTTGGGAGGCAGTCAATTACAAATACACAAGGATCTAACTCAGCTAAAAGAGATGCAACTTCTGGTTCCATAATACCGTTTCCATCAAAGCCTAGATTGATAATGGGTCGCCCTAAACGTCTTCCCAAAATAGCGGGAAATGATATCCCAGGTCTTGATGCACAAGCACCATGCATAATAGAAGTTCCGTAAAAAAGAATTGGTTTTTCCTTTCGAGGATGCAGTGGATTAAAAAAATTATCTTTTTCAATACCAATTTCCATTTTATCAACCCCATTATATAAAGGAAAATACAATGTATATCTTCGAGAACCAGGAGCTAATCCTTGAGCTAATGTTTTGTCAACTTTTTGCTCTTCTGCTCCTACTCCATTAACCCAACGGCTAATACCTTCACCATCTTCAGCATATAAATCGACTCCACTTACGCCAGTCGCAGGCATATGAGTCATCGAAAGCCTTTCTGAATATAATTTATAACGAACATATATATTTGGGGAGTCAGTTTCAAATCGCAAACACATTCCAGCAGAATGTCGAGAGAGGTTCCATACCGGATTTCGAACAATACCCTCAGCTTTGGATGGTAAACGGTCAAAATATCTTTTTGTATCTGTCCACCCCTTTCCCTCTACTCCAATGTCTTTTGCATCAAACCAATCAATTTCTTTTTTAAAAATAATTTTTTTTTGAGCAAATAAATTATGCGAAGCACCTAAACCAAAAGCACCTATAAGAATTTTAGTATTAAATTTTCGACGGCTGAGATAATTGTTTTCCATTAATTTTACAATAATAATAGATATCAATATACTTATTTATTAAAATGTCTTAACGCTGTTTACAAAAAATTTTCATATTATTTTACAGATGCAGTATTAAATCAAATATAGTTTATAGTTGTGATCTAAATATCAGAATATAATTTTTAAATTGAATTCATGAAAAAATATTTATCAATATGCTTAATGCTAGGTTTTTTGGTTTTACAAAGTCAAAAAACTAAAATTGGTTCTCTCGAGTTCTTAGATCCAAGAATGGAAGACCTAATAGATAAAAATGCTAAAATTGAATTACTCGCAGAAGGATTTGATTGGGCTGAAGGGCCAGTTTGGGTTGACAGATTAAATGGAGTTTTATTTTCAGATGTACCTAATAACAAAGTTTATATGTGGAATGAGAAAAAAGGCTTAAGTATTTTTATAGAGCCTAGTGGAATGACAAATTATTCTCCAACAAATAAATCAGATGGATCTAATGGGCTAGCTTTAGACAAAAATGGAAATTTAATCTTGTGTCAGCACGGGGACAGAACTGTTGCTCGCCTTAAAAAATGGAATTTTAAAAAGCCTTCCTTTGATATAATTGTTGAAAAATATGAAGGGAAAAGACTCAATAGTCCAAATGATTTAGTTTTTGATAAAAGTGGATCAATTTACTTTACTGATCCACCATACGGATTGAAAATTCAGGATGACGATCCACTTAAAGAATTGAATTTTAATGGAATTTATAGATGGAGTGAATCAAAAGGAATTGAATTGCTTTCTAAAAGTATGAAACGTCCAAATGGAATTATTCTTTCAGAAGACGAAAAAACAGTTTATGTTGGTAATTCCGATAAAGATAATAATGTAATTATAGCTTTTGACAATAATAAAAATGGACTAGTAAATGAAAGAGTTTTTTTTGATGGTAACAAGTTAAGTAAGAATAGAGTCGGTCTTTTTGATGGCCTTAAACTTCACTCCTCTGGAATTATCTTCACAACTGGGCCTGGCGGTGTTCTTCTTTTGGACTCTAAAGGGAAACATCTTGGCACTATCATGCCAGGTAAAGCAACTGCAAATTGTGCTTTTGATTCTGATGAGAGTTACTTATATCTTACATCAGATAATGTACTTGCAAGAATTAAATTGAAATCATAAGATTCTAAACGAGTTTAATTAATATTATTTTGATATCTACTCTATACAGTAAATGTCACCTACATCATAATTATTATACACTTCTTCACTTACAGAACCTGATGGAATTGCCCCATATTGGTCAAGTACAGTTGGGTTGTTAAAGAGGGGGTTATACTCATCTTCAAAAAAAAATAAAAAATTACTCCCACTTTTCTGTTTTCTAGTTATTTGTACACAATCAGTTTTTTGACAAAAACAAAACAAAAGAATCGGTAAAAGCAAGTAATAATTATTCAATAAATGAGAATTTTTTTTGTTGAAATATCTTTATCATGGTGAACCCTTTTAATTTATCTATTTCTGATTTAAGTTTTCCTGTTTTATGGATTTTTCTATACTCTACTGCTCACTTTTTTAGATCTAAATTTTTCAAACCAAGCAATAATTGCATTTACCTTTGTAATTAAGTTGCTCGGTCTTTTTGCAATTCCGTGGCTCGCGTTAGGTATACGAACAAGCATTGATTCAACTTCATTAAGTTTTAATCCAGCATAAAATTGTTCACTTTCTGCTATTGGAGTTCTGTAATCTTCCTCGCCAGTTAATAGCATTGTTGGGGTTTTAACATTTCCAACATATGAAATTGGGGATCGTTTCATATAATGATTCAAGTTATCCCATGGAAAGCCAGGAAACCAGTATTTATAATACACATTCACATTATCTGCGTACAAAACAAAGCTATACCAGTTAATAACTGGTTTTGAAACTACAGCCGCTTTGAATCGATTTGTTTTACCAATTATCCAAGCCGATAAAACACCTCCTCCACTTCCACCAGTAACAAATAGATTATTTTCGTCTATATAGGACCTTTTAATTACATGGTCAACACCGGACATGAGATCGTCATAGTCTTGATTGGGATAATTGTGGTGTATTAGATTTGCAAACTCACTTCCATAACTAGTACTCCCTCTTGGATTTATATACAAGACTACATAGCCTTTACTAGCAAATAGTTGCATTTCCGCTGAAAATCTAAATCCATAATTCGAAAAAGGACCACCGTGAATTTCTAATATTAAAGGATATTTTTTAGAATCATCAAAATTAGGTGGCTTAATTATCCAGCCTTGAATTTGTCTTTTATCAAATGATGATTCAAACCACACCTCTTCAACTTCACCAAGTTTTTTATAATCAAATAAATCTTTATTTAAAAAAGTAAGTCTATTGTACCTTCCATTGATTCCAACAGCTAAATCTGACGGATTGTAAACATTTCCAAAGGTAAAAGCATACCTATCATTTTTTGAAACACTAAAACTAGCTCCACTGTAGGGACGCCCAATTGATAATCCACCAAGTTGATTTACAATATCTTTAACTTTTCCAGAGCTTGAAATATATGCAAGCTTAGTCATACCTTTATCGTCATATTGAAAATAAAGTCCTCTACCATCTTTGGCCCATTTTATATTACTTATGTTTCTATCAAAATTTTCTGAAATATTTTGAATATTTTTCCCATCCATTGACATAATGTATAAGTCATTTTGTTGATATCCTAAGTACTTTTCATCAAAACCTAAATAAGCAATTTTAGACTTATCGCGAGAAACCTGAGGTGAGAAGTCTGGTCCCTTTCGTTTGGTCAATACCTTGATTTTTTTCGTTTGTATATCAATAACATATAACTCTGAATTCCTTGGCTCTAAATCTGCATTTTCATGAAGATTTGATGAAAATATTATTTCACTTTTTGAGAACCATTTTGGAGATTTTGCATCATTTTTTAAAGTTGTAATTTGTCTTTGAGTACCACCTTCTACAGGTAGAATGAAAATTTGTGAAAACCCTTGATTTAAATATCCTTTTCCATCACTTCGGTATTTAATGTTATCAATTTCAATTGCTGGATCATTCCATTTAGCACCTTTAGGTTTTTCTGGCATTTCTATAAAATGATCCTTAGTTTTCTCAACAAAAGATGTAAAAACAAGATATTTATCATCATCTGACCAACTTACTTGTTCGATTGAGTTTTGAGAATTTGTGAGTTTTTGTTTTGAATTTTGAGATAGTCTATATAAGTATAATTGAACAGTACTATCAATATCTGACTTAAATACAAATTTATCTCCTGATTTTGACCATGTTGGGTCATAATCCTTTTGATTGCCTGTTGTAATTGCTGTATTATTTGAGCCATCGTAATCTACTATCCAAATATTTGAATAATTTTCATCTGTCATTATATCCTTAAAGTTTCTTACATATAGAATTTTTTCTCCATCCGGAGAAATCTTTGGATTAGAAACATATTCTAGATTAAAGACATCAATTGGTTTGAAATTTTGATCTGATTGGGAATACAATATTGTAGAAAATTGTGAAGCAATAATTACTAAAAAGTATCTGAATATCGAATTATTTATCATTTGATTTTAAAACAGTTAATAGATAAATTTAAAATGCAGACATTGTAAAATAAAGTCTCTAATAAATATAAAAGAATTTTAAATAATTAAATTTTAATTTATTTGATAAATCCTAAGCCTAATTCTAAAATTGAAATTAGCGAGATACCAAATGCTGCACCAGAGACAAATAAGTTCCAACTGTAATATTTTACCTTTAAAAAACTCAAAAAAACATAGGAAATTAAAACAATAAAAAAAACGATTAAAAATTGTCCTATTTCTAAACCAACATTAAAACCAAATAATGGTATAATAATTTCGTTGGGCGACATGATTAGTGCTTTAAAGTAATTTGAGAAGTCCATACCGTGAATTAATCCAAAAAATAAGGCAAGAAAATAATTTTTTGACATATTTGAATTTCTTATTATTTCAATACTTCTAATATTATGTAACGAGGTAATCATAATTGTTATGGGTATGAGTAATTTAACGTAACGTGATGGGATTGAGAAAATATCAAAAGAGACTAAGAATAGTGTGATGCTATGTCCAATTGTAAATGCAGTTACTAAGATTATTATCTTTTTCCATTGTTTCAATTGATAAACTGCACAAAGAACAACTAAAAAAAGAATATGATCATATCCATTAAAATTTGCTATGTGATTAAAACCTAATTTTAAATAAAATTGAAAAGGATGCATTTTAAAATTTCAAGTGATAAACGGAGGTTTTTTTATTTAGCATTATACTATTCGATTGATTATTAATGTGAATGTAAACAATGTTATTTTGATCAAAGAAAAGGTCGGTGAAAATAGCATTTTTGATTTCGATGGAATTTAATTCACCTAACTGACTGTGTTCTAAATTAATCCATAAAGCGGTATTTTCATCCTCACCACTTAATCTTTTATTTTTAATTTCTAGAGGAATTGATTCTTCGTTCGCCTTAACATAAAAATATCTATTTATATAATCTAAAAGCATTTGGTTTGCATTAGTTGATTCGTTAGGTTGGCAAAATGCGAGTTCATTGTTATTTGGATCAAAAAGAATAGCTTCATTCACATCTGTTAGAAATAACTTTAAGTTGATCGAAATAATGCGTGTTTCTGAAAAATACTCTATTTCACAAAGTGATAATCTTAGTGGGTGTTCATCTAAATTATGATAAAATAGAAGTGCTAAACTGATTAATAAATGGTTAAAAATCAATTATAAAGATGTATCAGATTTAATTTTTCTTGCTATTGTTTGAACTTCAGAAAAAACCCGAATCAAATTACCACCCCATATCTTTGCGATTTGATCTTCGTTATAACCTCTTTTCACAAGTTCAATAGTAATATTCATAACTTGGCTAACATCAAAAACACCATCGATTCCTCCACCTCCATCAAAATCACAACCGATGCCTACATGGTCAATACCTGCAACATTAACAATGTGATCAATATGATCGACTACATTTTTCAAATTGGCCGGTGCTATAGGATACTTATCATCTATCTCATTAAGACGTTTTCTCATCGTCTCTTTTTCTAAAGTTGTCATTTGGTCGATGGGCTTTATACTTGACAAAAGTTCCTTTTTTAATTTTTCGGCTGTTATATTAGGAACAGGATCTCTTAAATAATTTGATAACATGGTAAGTTGAACAACACCACCATTTTTAGCTATAAGCTTCAACATATCATCAGTCATATTTCTTTTGTGATTTGTTACTGACCTTGCATTCGAATGTGTTGCAATTATAGGAGCTTTTGAAATTTTAATAGCATCATAAAAAACAGCATCACTACCATGAGAGACGTCAACCATAATACCTAAGCGATTCATCTCTTTTACAACTTTAGATCCAAACTCACTTATACCGTTATGTTCTGGTCCAGCAGGATCAGTAGCTGAATCAGCTAAATCATTATTCGATGAATGCACTAAAGTTATATATCTAACTCCTTTTTTGTAATAAGTCTCAATGTTCGAAAGGTCCCCTCCTATTGGATATCCATTTTCAATTCCAATATAAATCGCACGCTTTCCCTGCTTTTCAAGAGAGTAAGCATCTTCTGGGTTTAAAGCAAGACCAACAACATCAGAATTTTGCTGTATTGAAGACAAAATAGAATCAATCATCTGAACACAAAGATTTTTAGCCCTAAAATTGCCTTTGTCGTTACGGATGTCCTGAGCTACAAAAGCAGCAAAAAATATTGCGTCAAGACCCCCTTCAATCATTCGTGGGTAGTCGACTTTTGAACCTGTTTCATTTGGATCATGTCTGTCAGACATACTAAATCCGGGCTCTATCATCCTCAAGGGTGTATCAGCGTGGGTATCCAAAGTAAGAACTTTTTTATGTATTGAAAGAGCTCTTTCTATTAATTCGCTTTCAGTTTCATTCCCATAAATTCTTTTTAAAACATTTTCATTACAACCTAAGCAAAGGGATAAGAATACGAATAAACCAAGGTGATTTTTTATTTTCATTTTAGATGATAACTTTTGCCAAAATTTAATTTACAATATATTTTTTAAAGGTTAATCTCATTAATTTATTATTTAAGTAAATTGATTATAAATTTTGGGTGCTATTTATAAAATATAATTAGCATAAAATTATTTGAATAGTGGAAAAACTTCAATTTTAAAAAATTTAAAAAAAGACAAAAATTGGCTCAAAATTGATCAAAATTGATCAAAAATGATCAAAAATGGACAAAATTAAGCGAAAATTGAATAAAAATGAGAAAAGTAATACTTTGATTTTTACTCTTTTTAGAGTCGCATTACATAGTCATAAAACTCTTCTGTAACTCGAAACCAATATCCATTTTCTTCATGTAAACTACCATCACCTTTACCATCTTTTGAATGATATTTTTTAATATGAAGTTTAAATGAATTTAAGTCTTCAATTTTATATTTTTTACCATAATCATCCTCAATTTGAACCATCCTTATTTAACTGCTTTATTGTAAATCTATTAATCTTAAATAAATGATCTGAAAATTAAATCAATTTCCGGACCCACACTTGGAATGTGTTCGGTATTACTTAATTTAAAAAACTCATTCTCAAATTCTTCTTTTTTTAGTTTATGGCCATTGAAATAAAAAGTTGCTGCAAGTTGCTTCCACCTTAAATTACTTTCTATTTCTAGGTGTTCTCTATGACATGCACGTATTATGAAGTAAATTAAAGAACTAAGAGGTCCTTTCCAATTAATCTTATTTTTAATATAGTTTAGCTCGGTACCCATAAAAACTCTTGCAAAATCTATAAAATTTGTTTTTTCTTCAATTAAATTAAGCTCCTCCTTAAATTTCACAAAAAGCGTATTTAATTGCTTTTGAACATTATACCCTAACCAAACGTAACTTCTTTCATTAATATTGATTTTATTATATTTTTCAAGAATAGGTAATTCATTATCTAAATCAGTTGAAATTAAACTTTTATATTTTTTTATATTAAAAACAATCTTGTCATAGAGATCTGTATTATTCAGACCGTCAATTATCATTTTTTTTTCCCAATAGTTTAGGCTAGCTAAAATAATTTTTTCAAGAACATTATTATTTTCTTGAAATGGTGCTGAGATTATACTTGTTTGGATTTTTAAATTATTTTCAGTTTGGTTTAGATTTAAAATAGAGTATGCCTTATTCAGAGCTGACAATAAACCAGTAAGCAACATTAATTTTGTTTGATCGGTGAATCCTTTTTTTGAAAAATGAAAATTTATTAAGGGCTCAATTTCTTGATAAGAGGAAATATAAAGTTCAGTTTTTGATATCAATTCAACCTATTTTAAATTTATAAAATTTACAATCAAAAAATCCTATCCATTTTTTAGGAATTCTTCAATTTATTTATCATTTAATTCAAAATAATAAATTTTGTTGCAGATTTACATAAAATAAAATAAATGTTATTTTTTTTAAAGTTACATTGGTTTGCCATCCAAACACTTATTAAAAAAAAATGACAAATAAAAACTTTATTGTAACCTTATTCATATTAATTCTTTTTGCTTGTTCTGATAATGGAGAGCAAAATGATACATCAGGATCTTCAAATACAACTACTGCATCATCAAATAATTCAACTTCTAATAACACATCCTCTATAGGCGGAACTGATATTAGTATTTTAGCTGAGAAATTTTACTACAATAGTGCAGTTTCAGTCGTTGTAAATGATGATAACTTAGTTATAAGTGCGAAAGACCTACCCGATCACAAAAGTGCATATTATAACACCAACAATCCATTGTATGAATCATATAATGAACCTAATAATCCTTCTTTTAGATTAAATCCAAATAATATATTAGAACAGGACATTGTTATGACTATACCAAGATTTCCAAAAATCGACAATTCTCATGAGGCTACTCCTATGGGACCAATGGGAATCGCAGTGAATAGTGTAGCGATATTTAATCAAATGGCCGCCCCAGGTGACGACATTTTAGAAGAATTAAATACTTTTGACCAATATGAAGGGCATCCTGCTCCTGGTGGTATGTATCATTACCATATTGAACCCGTTTGGCTTACACAGACTCTGGGTGAAGACGCTTTTATTGGACTTTTATTAGATGGATTTCCAGTTTATGGTCCAGTAGAAAATAGTATAAGACTAACAAACGATGATCTTGATGATTATCATGGTCATATTCACGATACACCAGAATTTCCCGAAGGTATATATCATTATCACATAACTGATGAGCTTCCTTGGATAAATGGTGATGGTTTTTATGGAACTCCTGGTAACATAACTAGATAACTCAAAATCTTTTAAATTGAAAACCACGGTCAAAGCAATTATTGTAGTTTTAATTTTAGTTATATCATATGTATCTATTATATCCTTTACAAACTCTAGCTTTAAAGCAGTCCTCATACCAAATAAATTAATTTCCCTTGATAAATCAAAATTAGATTCTGATTCTAAAGGAAGACTCATCTTTGAAGGGGAAATATTTTCAGGATATGTAATTAAAAAAAATTTAAATAATTATATAATTGAAAAAAAAGGTTATTTAAACGGATATCTTGAAGGAAAGAGTGTAGGATATTTTGATAATGGGAAATTAAAATTTAAAAGGTATTATCATAGTGGAAAAAAAGTAGGTACGCACAAGGGATGGTATATAAATGGGCAAAAAAAATTTGAATATTTTTTTAACAAAGGGCTAAGTGAGGAAATGCACTACCAATGGTATGAAAACGGCCAATTATACTCAGAAATTAATTATTTAAATGGTAAGCCTTTTGGCGCAACCAAAATTTGGCGAAAAGATGGTAAATTAAGATCTAACTTTGTCATAAGGGAAAATGGAAGAAGATATGGTCTTGCAGGAATTAAACGATGTACTAAAATTAATATCAAGGAAGAAATTATTGACCCTTATGTAGTTATGAGATGAAAAATAACATTTTATTTTTTTTGATTTTTCTCTGTTCATGCAAAAAAACGTTTAACTCAAACAAAATCTATTCAAAGGATATTGAGCTACCGTATTATAATGATCATACATTTACACCAATATGGCTTGATCAATCAAATAAAAAATTAGCCCAAATTCATAGAATAAAATCATTTAATTTTCAAAATCAAGAAGGAAAATGGATTACTCAAAATGATTTATTTGGTAAGATATATATTGTAAATTTTTTCTTTACTTCTTGTGGTACAGTCTGCCCTAAAATGGCTACGAACTTATTAAAAGTTCAGAAAGAATTTTCTTCAAATGAAAAGGTTAAAATATTATCACATACCGTTATGCCTTGGATTGATGATCAAGAAAAACTTAATGAGTATGGAAAAATTAATAGTATAAATTCTAATTTCTGGTATTTACTTACAGGACCAAAACATGATATTTACAAAATAGCAAGAGAATCCTATTTCGCAGACGAAGGATTTGGAAAATCAGTAACTGATGTGGACGATTTTATCCATACTGAAAATTTTATTCTTGTTGACCAAAATGGCAGAATAAGGGCGATTTACAACGGTACTTTAGCCCTTGAAACCTCACGTATGATTGAAGATATTAAATCATTACTATAAAATTCGGAAAGTAACATAAATCAAGATGCATGTAAAGATGTTATTTATAATTCAGGTTAAATAGTTAAAATTATTTTTATTGATGATTTATTCAAGTAAGTTATTGTATCTAATAAAATTAACTAGTATTTATTCCCTGAGTTTACTTTATATTTTTGTAGGAGTTAAACACTTTAGTGATGCAGGTTTTTTTTTGGTAATTGTACCACCATTCATCAAGTTTCCCCATTTAGCTGTATATCTTTCTGGTTTTTTTGAAATAGTCTTTGGACTTCTTTTGATTCCAACATCAACCAGAAAGTTTGCAGGAATTGGAATAATCGTATTATTGATTTCAGTATTCCCTGCAAATATTTATTTATATATATCAGAAGTTCCTCAGAAAATATATGGTATAACAAAAACTGACGCTTTATTAAGACTTCCATTCCAATTACCATTAATCCTTTTGGCATATTGGCATTCTAAAGAAAAAACTTCAAAAACTTTTGATCTGTTTTCAATATTGATCTTCATTCCAACGATAATCTATTTTTTGACACTTTAATATTTAAAATAGAAGCGAATTATTTCAAATATGAAAACTCAAAATTTATCAAATAAAATATGGAATATTTAAAAAAACTCTCTTGAAATAAAAATTTATCAAAAAAAAATTAGAAAATTTTTAGAATGATATTTTTTATTTTTTTCAAGTTTTGACAATGATAATATTAACCTATCTAGGTTAATTTTGTAATACAAACCATAAACTTAAATCATGAATACTTATTTAAAAAGACTTTTTATAAGGCCAGAATTCAATTATAAACCCATAGATGGTATTAGAGCAATTGCTGTCCTTTGGGTAATCATTTTCCACGCTTGGTTATTTCAATACAATGGATTCCAAAATACTGCAGATCAAATTTTCCAAAACCCTTTTTTGATTTGGATATCAAAAGGAGACTTAGGAGTTGACTTATTTTTTGTTATAAGTGGATTTTTGATTGGGACTATCCTGTTTAAAGAGTACAAAAAAAATAAAAGCTTAAATTTTAAAAGGTTTTATATGAGAAGATTTTTAAGATTAATGCCTGTTTATGTATTTAGTATGATAATTGGGGTTTATTTTTTAAATGGAACACCTGCAGGAAACTGGAAAATGGCATGGAGTAACCTTTTGTATATCAATAATTTTGTAAGGGAGTCTTATATGGGGTGGACATGGTCACTCGCAATAGAAGAACAATTTTATTTAGTAATTCCGTTTTTAATAGCTTTTATCTTTCCCCTTTTCAGAAATAAATTTTATCCTTTCATAATACTCTTGTTAACTACAATTGGCCTAAGCTATCATTATCTATTTAATATTTTTAATTTTCAAGTCCCTTTTAAGAGCCAATTTTTAGATGAAGCGTGGATGGATTGGTTCTGGGGTTATTATATGTTAACCCACCTTAGATATAGCGGTTTACTTATAGGTGTAATGGGTGCATATTTAAATGTATTTAGAAAGGATGAATTAATAAGTTTTTTTAATAATAAAAAAAATGTCGCAAATTTTTTCTTTTTATCGAGTCTAACTATATTTTTCCTGATTTCAAGTGTTTCGCTAGGACAATGGACAAATCTAGAATCGTCCATTTTTGAAAATCTCAGCAATAATATTGCAAAATATTACGAAATCATACATAGAGAAATATTTGGATTTTCAATTGTTTTTATAACGTTATCATGTCTCTATTTTAAATCAATTTTTGTGAGACCAGTCAACAACTTTCTGTCGTCAAAAATTTTCTATCCAATAGCACAGGTATCATATTCAGCATATTTATTTCATGAAATGTTTATGTTTTGGTTTTTTCCAAAATTTATTTCAGCCTATGGAAACTCTCTTACAGAATTACAAATAATATTATTCAATTCTTTAATCTCAATATTTGCTATTATACTTGGAGCAGTTTTGATGTATTTATTTATTGAGCAACCTTTTCAGGATTTAAAAAACAAATTAAGTCTAGAAAGAAGTAGCAAGAGATTTAAAAAAGAGCCAAGTATCGCCTAACTATTTTTGCCCTTAATCCATTTTGAGGGCACTTTTTAAAATGATTTATTTTTTCAAAATATTTTTTGAAAAATAGTTATCTGGGATTTTTGTGTTAAATGCAATATCTAGAATAATGAAATCAGTTCCTTTACCATCTTTGAGCATATCTTTATAGTTCATTTTCATCGGAAACCATCTTGAATCGATCTTTTTGATATTTGTAAAAGTTGTTGTTTTTAAAAGGACACCACTTTTAGCGTAAAGATTTTCTTTTAAGGGAACAAATTTATTTTTATCAATCCATAAAGTTCTTTTATAATATGCTAATCCCTCAACTTTTGAAGTTAATTGCATTATCCAAACTGGAGAATCAATATATATGTCCTCATTAACTATTTCAGCAGTGTAAACCTCTGATAATTTTCTTTCTTCCATCATGTCTTCATAAGAAAGATCTGAACCCATCACCGACTGCCTTAGAAGATGACCAGATAGTTGAATTGTTCTGTCGGTTGAAGGGGAATAAATCCATAATCGTTTATCAAGTTTTAACATTTTCGTTCCTTTCTCTCTTTCAGGAGATAAATACTCTGTATAATTATTCTCTTTTCCCTTAGAATAACCTTTAGATCTAATTATTCTTTTTTTTCTTTTACCGTATACAATCATTTCAGAGGTTACAATTTGAGTTTTTGAAAACATATTATTGTCTATCTTTTTTATAATTTCTAATGCTTTTTCATTATTAGTTATTTGAGCACTAGAGTAAAATGACAGAAAAATTGTAAATGTGAAAAATAAAATGATTTTTTCCATAATATTATTTTTTTAAACTTCTAATTCTTTAAATAAGCGAGCAGTCTCTCTTTTAAAAATTCCTCTTCCCGCTAAAGCTGTTCCAAAGAGCATCGAAAATAACCCTGGAATAAAACCTACATAAAAAAGGTCAGATGTTATATAAGCTCTCATTACGGAAGGCATAATTATTGTAGAATTTTCTATATCACTTGAAATATCTATTCCATACTCCTGCAGGTAATAACAAAAAATAATTCCAAGAGTTGTTCCAAAAATTGATCCAATTAAACCAATTATTGTAGCTTCAACCATCATTAGTTTAAAAACATTTCTTTTTGATTCACCCAAAGCTAGCCTTATACCAAACTCATTGTATCGCCTTAATCCACCAATTAGTCCTGTGTTCCAAAGAACAAGTGACATTGATAAAATAAATATAAATATAAATATACCTGAAAAGGCATCTCCCATATCAAGACTTTCTCTTAGACCGTTCTGATCTTTCAAAGTTACCATTACAGGTGCATATTCATCTTGACTTTTTGAATATTTTGAATTGAATTCGTTTGAAATTACTAATGCATTTTGATCATTATAAATCTCATCTTTAAAGTATCCTAAAAGTTCTCCTGTACCATTTTCCATGTCTAAAAGATTTTGAGCATCTTCAATGTCAATTATAAATGTACCTCTATCCATTAGTGGAGAACCAAACTCAACTGTTCCAACCATTTTGTAACTCTGAAATACCATACTACCCTCCATTGTAGAACCAAAAAATGTTATCTTTTCTCCAGGATTAATTTTTAATTTATTAGCATAATTATCACTCAACAGTATTTCTCCACTTTCAGTGGGTAAGTTACCTTTTCTCAAAGATTTGCTTAGTTGAAGCCTCTTTAACTCATCAGATTTACTATTTTGGAGCGCTATTGCTAAACCTATTCCTGGACCTTGAGATTTTGTATTACCTTCTTTGTCGGGAACATCCATAATACCACCAAATTTTATTCTGGGTGTCCAAATAAGATCTGGATAATTTAAGTTTAGTGAATCTATTAATTCTTGAATTTCTAATAATGCAAGGTCATTTGGAAGTTGTTCTTTATTTTCAAAATAAGGCTTAGTCATAATTTTAACGTGTCCAGTATCAAGCTTTGCATTTTGATTAATTATATCTGAAAATACACCATTAAGAAAGCCAGACATTATAACTGTAACCATTACACCCACAGATATTACAGCAAGTGGGATTACACTTTTACTTTTATCCCTTAAAATACCCTTGAGAATAAATTTTATCATTGTTTTTTACCCTTAAGTGCAAGTACTGGATTTAATTTTGCAATTTTTCTTGCAGGAAGATAGCTAACAACCGTGGCGGATATAATTACTGTAAGAATTGTTAGTAAAATTAATTTGAGACCATAAACTGGATAGATAACATCTGCTATAGCAATACCTAGTTTTTGATCAGCAGGTGGAATAGGAAAACCAGCTTTAGACATATATATAAAAAAAGGTATGCCATAAATACTCCCAAAAATTAAAGCCATTACACTGTATACACTTCCTTCAATTGTGAAAAGACGAACAACTCGAAGACGAGTCATTCCAAGAGCAATGTAAGTGCCAATTTCTTTTTGCCTTCTAAAAATTGATAAAATTTGTGTGTCAAAAATTGCGAGCAACGCGATTGCTAATAAAAGTCCAAATATTACAGACTGGCTTGCCTTTTTCTGATCAATAAGATCTTTGAGGTTTTTTAATAGAGTCGTTTTTGATCTATATGTCCATGAATCAAATGGACCTTTTCTGAAATCTTGGTCTAAAATAAAATAAGTCGCTTGATTTTCTAAACCAGTCATTTTCCAAAGTTTCTCTATATCAATCCAAATTTTACCATTGTCAATATTAGGAACATTAGAGTCAAATATTTCTTCGATAATGATTGTATTAGCGTCGTAAGTACCATTTTTATCTCTCCATCTTATTTGTACTCTATCTTCTTTTTTCAACTTAGCAGACTCAGCAAATCTTTTTCCAATTATAACTGGAAACTCATCTTTATTTTGATTTAATTTTTTAGTAGGTAATTTCAGGATTTTTTGATCTGATGGAATTCCTTTTAAAACTACACCAATCATTCTTCCTTGTGGATAAACTGAAGCTTGACGCTCTAAAATTGGAGTCATCCCAATACTCCTTTTTGGTATTTCACCATGACCATCTAAAATAGTATATGAATCTAAAGGGTCGTAATCGTTATGTAACAGGTGTCCTTCTCCGAATTCCCATTCAACACTATCTTTCTGAGCTTGTTGATCCCACCCATCCATTATTGAATTAAGAAAGATTATAATTACAAAGGAAAATGAAAGAACAAAAACATTTAATAAAGTCCTCAGTTTTGCTCCAAATAAGTTCTTAAATGCAAGTTTAAACTCTAATTTCATTATTTCATTTTTTTATCTTTTTCTATACTGCCATCCCTTAAATGAATGATTCTATCTAAATAACCCATTACCTTTTCGTCATGAGTAGAAAAAAGAAAAGTGGTGCCTAAATCTTTATTTAATTTTTTCATTGTTTTTAAAATTCCATGTGCATTCTCTGAGTCGAGGTTTGCTGTGGGTTCATCTGCAAGTACAATTTTAGGAGTTTTAACCATAGCCCTTGCTATTGCAACCCTTTGACTTTCTCCTCCAGAAAGTTTGTCTGGCCTTTTATTTGCTTGATCTTCAAGTCCAACCCACTCTAAAGCTTTCATAACAGCTTTTTTTCTTTCAAGCGCAGATTTTTTTTGAAGCAGAAGTGCGAATTCTACATTTTCGAACACTGTATAAACTGGTAATAAATTAAATACCTGAAAAATAAAACCAATATTAAAATTTCTAAGGCTAGCAGCTTCTTTATGACTCAAAGATTTAATTTCTTTTCCTAAAACAGTAGCATCACCGGTTGAGGGTTTGTCAAGCGAACCTATAATATTTAATAGAGTTGTTTTACCTGATCCACTTGGACCTACAATTCCAGTAAATTCAGCTTCTTGTATTGATAAGTTTAATTTTTTGAGAGCCATAAATTCTTTTCCTGCAATGGGATAAGTCTTTGAAGTATTTTTTAGTTGTATAATTGGTTTGCTCATTCTAATGATTAAAAACTATTAATAATTGTATACCAGGCCCAGAAAAACTTTGGAAGATATCATTTTGTTGAATGCCTTCAACGGTTTTCGGGTTATAATACAATATAATATATCCTGATAAACTATTAAACTGTTGTTGGTAATTTAACATTAAGGTTTGAGTATTGTTATTCCATTGTTGATAGATAAGACCACTTAACGATGATGAAAGGCCCAAAAGATAATTGAAACTCAACGCACTAAATCCTCTTCTTAACGATTCATTGGTCATACTATCTGTAGAATCTGAAAATAAATATTCTTTAGATACTGTTAAACCATTTCCAATTCTAAAGGTGTAATCTACTCCAAAATTTAACAATAATTGATTAGTTAGTATACCTATATTTTTTGTTCTATGCACATAGGTTAATTCTGTCCACATTCCAAATCCAATATCGATTTTCGAATCAAAGCCAATTCTATGTTCAGGACTTGAATAATTTTCAAAAAATGGAATGTTGTTAGCTCCAGCCTCTCTGTAATGATATGATAGTGCAGCTTCTCCTTTTGGAATAAAAGTTTGAAATCTTCCACCAAATTCAGGTGAATCATTTAAAGTTGTCAAAGCGTCTAAGCCTCTCTGTTTCTCATTTCCATAAAGACCCCACAACCATAAATTAGAATTATTTTTGAAATAATGTCTTATCAGTAAACCATAAACTCCATTGGTCAAACCTAGCGGATCTCTTGGATCAATTTGATTAAACCACTGAATTGGACGAAGAAGTTGTGCTGAACCAAAATCAATTTTTTGTAATCCTAGTCTTAACTCCCAGTTTTTTTTCAGATATCTTAACCAGATTCTGTAAGGAGAAAGATTAGAATTTGCATCTGAAGAATGGCCTGGTATATTTGTTTTTGACAGACTTAAATTAAATGATGTTTCAATAGCAAATGAACTAAGACTATCAATTTCTTTGTCAAATGTAAATTCAGGGATATATCTTGTTCCTAAAAATTTTGTGCCTTCTTTACCAAATCCAATATTCGTTTGTCCTAAGACCTGTCCATCAAACTCATAATTTGATTGTGCATTCAAAAAATTTATCCATACGAATAAAAATATATTGAATAGAATGTACTTGTACAAAATTAACTATTATTTATATTTTGCAAACAATATAGAACATTGCATAACAAATGAAAAAAATTATTAAAATTCTTCTAATTACAATAACTGGTGTAATTGTAATAATATCTGCTTTAGGTCTTGGTGGATATCTTTATATAAAATCTTTCCTTTTTGATTTTGATAAAAATAATTATGAAGAAATAAAAGTAAAACGTATTACAAACGATAAGGGTTTAACTTTTAATGATTATAACAATAATAATCTTCTTGATACATATGAGGATAATTCAAAAAGTCTAGAAGAAAGAGTTTCTGATCTACTAAACAAAATGACAAATGAAGAAAAAATTGCTATTTTAAAAGGAACTGGGATAGGTTCGATGCTAGGTTTTAACTCAAATGGTGTTCCGGGTGCTGCAGGTGAAATTTTTGGTAATAAAAGATTAGGTCTTAATAATCTTTACTTAGCTGACGGTCCAGCAGGCTTGAGAATTTCATCGGAAAGAAAAAATTTTGATAAAAAATTATACAGTACTGCATTTCCCGTGGGCTCTTTAGTAGCATCAACTTGGGATAAAAATTTAGCTTTTGAAATTGGTAAAGCAATGGGTAGCGAGGCAAAAAGCTATGGTGTTGACATAATTCTTGCTCCTGGAATGAATTTACATAGAAACCCACTTTGTGGAAGGAATTTTGAATACTTTTCAGAAGACCCGGTTTTATCAGGTAATATTGCTGCAGGTATAATTAATGGAATTCAGAAAAATAATGTGGGTGCTTGCCCTAAACATTTTGTTGTGAATAATCAAGAAACTGACCGGATGAAAAACAATGCTCTAGTAGATGAAAGAACCCTCAGGGAAATTTATTTGAAAGGATTTGAAATAATGGTTAAAAAATCCCAACCCTGGGCTATTATGTCATCTTATAACAAATTGAATGGGAAATATGTAACGGTAAATAAAAGACTTTTGACAAGTATTTTAAGGGATGAATGGGGTTTTAGAGGAACTGTAATGACAGATTGGTTTGGGGGTGGTGACACTGTGGAGTCGATTAAGGCAGGAAATGATCTTATCGAACCCGGAACAAGTAAAGTATTAGAGGATCTCGAAAAAGGACTTGAAAACCAAAAATTAAGTGAAAATGACCTAAATATAGCTGCTAGTAGAATATTAAAATTGATTCTTAGGTCAAATAAAATGAATAATAGTAAAAATGATAATTCTCCAGATTTAAAATATCATGCAGAAATTGTTAGAGAAAAAGCCTCTGAGGGAATGATTTTATTAAAAAATGATGGGATACTTCCATTAAAAGAAAATGATATTATTTCTCTAATGGGAGTAACCTCATTTAATATTATATCAGGAGGAATTGGTTCAGGTGATGTTGACGAGGCTTATACTGTCAATCTTGATGAAGCACTAATGAAATCAAATTTTAAACTAAATAAAACCTCTACAGATTTATATGAAGATTATTTTAAAAAAAATCCTTTAAAAAAACCAGAAGGAATTATTGAAAATTTGATGTTAATGATGGACCCAAAATTACCATCACAAATAAATTATACAGATAATGATTTAAATGCCATGGCAGAAAATTCAGATTTAGCTATATTGACAATAGGAAGAAATAGTGGTGAAGGAAAGGACAGAGTTGAAAAAAATGATTTTTTATTAAGTAAAAAAGAGAAAGAATTAATAGAAAAAACATGTAAAGTATTCCATTCTAAAAATAAAAAGGTCGTTGTAGTTCTAAATATTGGTGGTGTCATAGAAACTCATAGCTGGAAAGATCTACCAGATGCAATTTTACTCGCATGGCAGGCAGGCCAGGAATCTGGAAATTCTATTGTTGACATTCTTAATGGAAAAGTAAACCCTAGTGGTAAACTTCCTATGACATTTCCTGTAGCACTAAATGATCATCGGTCTACAAAAAACTTTCCAACTGATGGTGCTTCATCTGACATGACACTCATGTTTGATAAAAAGGAAAAACCTCTATCAGAGCAAACAAAAAATAAAGATTTCACAATTTATGAAGAAGGCTTATATGTTGGCTACAGACATTTTGAAAAAGAAGGTATTAATACATCTTATCCTTTTGGGTATGGACTATCATACACAAATTTCGATTACTCCAATATTGTTTCAAAAAATGTAAACGACACAATCAATATATCACTTGACATAAAAAACTCAGGTAATATTTCAGGTAAAGAAGTTGTTCAAATATATTTTTCGAAATCAAACAGCTCTATTGATAGACCAATAAAGGAACTTAAAGATTTCTCTAAAACAAAACTTTTAAAAAGTGGAGAAAAAACCAAGGTTGAATTTAGTATACCAATCTCAGACCTTTCATATTGGGATGATGAAAAAAACGAATGGTTAGTTGAAAAAGGTAATTATGAAATATTTGCTGGATCTTCCTCTTCTGACATACGTCTTCATTTAAAAAATTTAAAATTATAGTAAACTGCTGTATACCAATATCTTAGTCAATCAAGACTTGGTTTAAATGGTGAATGCAAATACTTCTCAGGTAAAATAAGTGTTCCCGTTGTGAAGATCAATCGTTTGTCAGTCTCAGGGTGAAAAACTATTTCAACAAGAGAAGCGGTAAAACCCTCTTTCTCAAAAGGTGCCTTTATGCTGTAAGATCCGCTTTTATTTCGGCTTATTTTTGTTTTAACCCATGATTTCCCAACTTCCCAAATCCTAAAGTCTCTTGACTTTGGATTATTTGTCTTCCATAAATTTATTTCATAGGGAATACCTTTTTCAACATCCACATTAAAGATGTTATTTTCAATTTTCCATAAAATTCGTGGAAAATCTATTTTATTTATTATGTAATTGTAAAATGAAAAAACATTTAATGTCTGATAAGTTCCATCTAACTCATGATTGCCATTTGGAACATACTGAAGATATTTTTTTTCTGGTATCTCATTCCAGTAAAATTTCCATGAGTCTGTAACAAAGAATTCGTCAATTGTCCCATTAATAACCAATTTTGGCATTGTGAATAAGTGTCTAAATTGGAAAGGCTCAATGTAATTTAGAAGTGTCTTGAACTCATCTGTAAACATCCAGTCCATAATATTGAACTCAATATAATCTTCAACAGCCGGCGACCAATCTCCATAAACTCTATAGTGATGTTCAAAAGAGGGTACTATTTTAAGCATATCGATAACTACTGGTGCCATTCCGATAACTCTTTTATCAACAGCAGCAGTAGTCCAGGTTGTCCAGCCTCTTTTTGAAGCTCCTGATATAAAAAATTTTTTTACCGGGTTTTTAAACTTTAAAGTGTATTCCTCAATTACATCCATGGCTCTAACAACCGCTCTTGTCATTGGAAATCGTGCTAACCATTCTTTATCCTCTTTTTTTGCTCCACCTTTTAAAAATTGATTCCACCCATAAGCAATCAAATTGTCTTCATAGCGATTGACATTATCAGAAGAATTAAAAACTAAAGGTTGATATGGGATATTACTCACATAGCTAACTACTGAATTTGTTTTTATAGCTTTATTGATGCTTAAACTATCCAAAAATATTTGATTATCATATTTTGTACCCAAGCCTATAAAAAGTAGTGATGTTGAGGTTGTAATTGTGTCAGGAATTATAATATCAACCCAATGCCACCAATCAGTTTCATTAACTATATTTTTATTTAACCACTTGCCTGAGTTCATTTTTATTCTATACAAAGTAGCACCATCGTATAAGACACTGTCTACAAGGGTATAATTAAAATTATCTTTGTTTTTTACGTATGAAATAAGGCTATTTATTTCATCAGAATTGAATGTAGATTTTTCCTGAGAGTAACATAATGATGTCAAATAGATTAATAAAACAAAAAAAGTGTCAGATATTTTTTTTGTGCACAAGGAATTGATAGACATGAATGATTTCAAATAAACTTTGTACTAAATATAAACGAATTTATTCGGTAATGTTCCCTCAACGTCAAGCTTTATTAAGAAAGTATGTCCACTATTGGGAGATTCAATTAAATTCTTTTTTGACAAACTTTGTGTTGCTGAAGTAACCAACAAATAATTAAGATTTTCACCTCCAAAACAACATGATGTTGTATCTCTTGCTGGGAGTTTAATTCTATTGATTATCTCACCAGTTTTTGGACTCCAGCAGTATATTCCATACCCACCGTAATGTGCAATCCAAAGATTTCCATTCTTATCTATTGACATTCCATCAGGAGTTCCTAATTCGAAAGGTACTTTGATAACAACTTTTTGAAACTCAATTTGATTCTTTTTTTGATTAAAATTATAAGCTTTAATTTCCTGGGTTGGACTATCTATGAAGTACATTTTTCTATAATTACTTGTCCATGCTATACCATTTGATACACTAATGTTAGTTAATTTCTTTTTAAATTTGAGGTCACTTGAAATACAATAAAGTGATCCTGCCCTAGATTTTAACTCATTATTAATAGTTCCTATCCATAAATTCCCATTTAAATCACATTTACCATCATTAAATCTATCCACTAATTTTTCATTTTTTAATTCTGTAATCCACTCAATTTTTTCAGAAAATAGATCAAAACTTGCAATTCTTAAATCTAGTGCTAAAATAAGTTTACCATCGTGAGCTTCTGTCACTAAGGATAATTTGTGGTTGAATTGATATCGTTTTATTTTTTTAGAAGATATTTTGTAGCTATAAAGAATCCCTTTATTTATATCAACCCAAAAAAAACTTTTACTGCTTTGATGCCAGTAAGGACTTTCTCCAAGACTACAGTGATATTTTGAAATCACTTCATATCTCATACTTATAAAATTTATATCTATAAAGAGTTTATATTACTCTAAGTCCAATATTCACTAATTTTCTCGTTAACAAACTTTACACTACGTTCAAGCTGATCAAAACCATCTACCCCATCCTCTATGCTTATCCAATTATCAAATCCTACTCTTTTAAGTTCTTTAAAAATAAGATCATAATCATTCATCCCTTTACCAACCTCACCATGACTTAGTATATTCGCATAGCCAATTTTACCACTATCAATTTTTTTTAAATCATCTATTGTGCCCGATTTTAAATATCTATCACTTGCATGCATGGTTACAACCCTATCAGATATGGAATACAGAAGATCAAGCGGTTCTTCTCCTGCTAAAAAAGCATTACTTGGATCAAAGTTTACACCAAAACTTGGATGATTAATACTTTCTACTAAAGATTTAAAAACATCTTTTTTTTGAGCAAATTCTGGATATTTCCAAAAATCATCTTTATAGTGATTCTCTAGAACAAGTGTAATTCCTCTTTCTTCAGCATATGATAAACAGTCAGAAATACATTGTGATGCATAATGAAGTCCATCCGGCAAAGATAATCCAGGTCTGTTTTGTCCAGATAAAACCCTACAGTAGCTACCTCCAAGAATATTTGTCATATCTATCCATTTTTTTTGCTTTAAGATTTCTTTTTCCCTAAATTTTTGGTCAGGGTGGGTAAAATCTGGAGAACAGCACATCATTGGAATTTCTTTTCCAATATCTTCAACCATTTTTTTGAAATCTTTCCATCTTTTTTTATCCCTCATTTCTAAAAAGCCTGCATACCATTCTAATCCCTGAATTTCAAGCTTTGAGGCTAGTGAAATCCATTCTGAAATTTTCATGGACCCATCCTTACACAAGGCTTTCATATATGCTTTTGGAAAAACAGCTAATTTTGGCATATTAAAAGTTTAACTGCAAAACATTTCTAAGTTAAATTTAGAGGGTCCTTAGAGATATTTCTTCCAATCATCGGATATTGTTCAAGATCAATTACCTGTCCACTGACAGGACCACTCTCATCTGAAAGCCAATAAGTCGCTAATGACGCAATTTCTTCAGGTAAAAGAATTCTACCTGAGGGAGCATAAATATTTGGCAGGTTTTTGTACCAATCATGTTTTAGACCATGATTTTTTTTTCGCTCAACCTCCTTTTCAGTTAAAACCCATCCCGGATTAATTTGATTAACTCTCACATTATTTTTCATATTGAAGACCTTTCAAATAATGGATGTTCTGATAGATTAGTGTCACTAGCAATAAAAAAGTGGAAGAAAATTGACGGGATTGTAAATAATGCTGCTATGGTAATTAATTCCAATATTGATAATACTGATGAAAAACTCCTAAACGACGTATTAAAAGTAAATACGTTTGCTCCGTTTTTTCTAATTAAGTCTGCTTTACCTTATTTAACAAAATCTAGGGGTTCAGTATTAAACATTGGATCTGTAAATGCATGGAGTGGAGAACCAAATTTATTAGCTTACAGTATTTCAAAGGGAGCTTTAATGACTATGACACGTAATTTAGGTGATAGTCTTAATCGAAAAAATAATGTGAGAGTTAATCAAATTAATCCGGGATGGGTTTTAAC
>QFDA01000049.1 GCA_003130815.1 Bacteroidetes bacterium SCGC AAA795-G10
ATGTACTGTTTCATTATTTCAGGATTGTATTCATGCTCTGGATCTTTACCAAAGTTAATAACTTCCATTAGTGGCTCTTCATAATCTTCAAAATGAGGGCTATTACCAATGCTATCTAGGAAGCGAAGTATTTGTTGTTCTTGTTCTTGTCTTAGCCATAGCGGACTGTGTGCCATGCTGTAGTAGTGTGGTTCTATAAGTTGATTAGTACTCATACCTATACCACGTTCGCTTGTCATTTGATAGTCGTGCAAATAGCGCCAAAAGTCTGCAATATGTAACGCATTGGTGACTTGATTCACGGTGGTAACTCTAACTTTAATACGCTTGCCTGCTTTAGTGTTAGCAAACTTTACTAGCTTATCAAAGTGTTTCCACACTGAATCCCACTTGGATGGCGGACGCAAATAATCATTCATTTGTCCCATACCTTCCAATGAACAGTTTACAATCACACGTTCGAACTGTGCAAGTTGTTCAAGCCACTTGTCCTGCATATTTGTTATGTTTGTATAAAAGGAAAGTTCTATGTGTGAGGCATCTCCGGATTGTACAGCCTTGTCCAACAGTTTGAACATGTCTGGTGCTACTGTTGGCTCACCGCCTATTATTTTAATTTTCCTAGCCCCTTTAATCATTTCTTCGAAGCTAGTCCAGTCTATTCCAGGTTGTAGAAGTGCCTCCTTCTTTGAAGCAATCATGCCTTGCCAATCGGGGTGATTAACGCCCAGTCCTGATCCAATCATTGCGGCTCGCTCCACACTCACTAGATGCGAAGCTTCCTTGTTGCACATTTGACACTGTAGATTACATAGATTGCCCAACCTAAAATCAAATTGTAAAGGCTG
>QFDA01000050.1 GCA_003130815.1 Bacteroidetes bacterium SCGC AAA795-G10
ATAAAGAAAATGCAATTCTCCTATTATGAGTAGAGTCCGTTTTTGATTTAGTAATTATAGGCTCAATGAAGCGCTTCAATGCTTTTGCCTTTGTCACAGTTGTATTTAATCTTTTGTGTTCAATCAAAGAACAACCTAAATTTGCTAACATTGATTTTCTGTGAGCTGTTTTACGTCCTAAATGGATGACTTTTTTCCCGTGTCTCATTTATAATTATATATATTAATCTTTATCCAATTTGTATTTTGACAGGTCCATACCAAATGACAAACCTTTTAGGACAACTAATTCTTCTAGTTCTGTAAGTGATTTTTTACCGAAGTTTCTAAATTTCATAAGATCATTCTTATTGTATGAAACTAAATCACCTAGGGTATCTACTTCAGCTGCTTTTAAACAATTTAATGCCCTTACAGATAAGTCCATATCAATTAGTTTGGTTTTCAAGAGTTGTCGCATGTGCAGAGACTCTTCGTCATAGGTTTCTGTCTGAGCTATTTCATCAGCTTCAAGTGTAATTCTTTCATCAGAGAAAAGCATAAAATGATGAATCAAGGTTTTTGCAGCTTCTGTTAGTGCATCTTTAGGATGTATTGAGCCATCTGAAATTATTTCAAAAACTAATTTCTCATAATCTGTTTTTTGTTCTACACGATAATTTTCAATACTGTATTTTACATTTTTAATTGGTGTAAAAATAGAGTCGATTGCAATCACGCCTAACTCAGAAGAAGTTTTCTTATTATCTTCTGCGGGGACATAGCCTCTTCCTTTCTCTATTGTAATAGTCAAACTAATTTGGACCTTTTTTTCAAGATTACATACAACTAAATCAGGATTTAAT
>QFDA01000051.1 GCA_003130815.1 Bacteroidetes bacterium SCGC AAA795-G10
TTGATAAAATGTATTGTAATTTTTTACCAATTCATAGAGGTAGTTTGCAATAATCGCGGGACTATACTGATCAGCTGCATGTGAAATAGTCATAGGATATAAATTTAAATGAGTTATTAATTTTCGTTCTCTTTCATCTAAATTAAAACTTGTTTTATTTGATAAAAACTGGTCTTTGGTATTTTTAACCAAAGATTTGATGCGTGCATAAGTATATTGTATAAAAGGGCCCGTATTACCGTTAAAATCAATCGATGCCTCAGGGTCGAAAAGTATTCTTTTTTTTGGATCTACCTTTAAAATAAAATATTTTAATGCTCCTAACCCTATAATGTTGAAAAGATTTTCACGTTCAGAGTTTTTTAAAGTCTCTATTTTGCCAACAGACTTTGCAATTGATTTAGCCTTTTTAGTCATTTCATCAATAAGGTTATCTGCATCAACGACAGTTCCTTCTCTACTTTTCATTTTACCACTTGGTAAGTCTACCATTCCATAACTTAAGTGATAAAGTGAGCTTGACCAATTAAATCCTAACTTTTTTATAATCGAAAAAAGTACTTTGAAATGGTAATCTTGTTCATTTCCAACTGTAAATACCAATCCATTTAATTCTGGATTTTTTTCCATGCGCAACAAGGCAGTTCCTAAGTCTTGAGTTATATATACCGATGTACCATCAGAACGAAGAAGAAGTTTTTCTCCTAATCCTTCATCGGACAAATCAATCCAGACTGAATCATCATTTTTTTTTGAAAAATAGTCCTTGCTTTAAACCTTTCTCAACAATTTTTTTACCAACTAAATATGTTTCACTTTCATAATAATATGAATCAAAA
>QFDA01000052.1 GCA_003130815.1 Bacteroidetes bacterium SCGC AAA795-G10
ATAATATTATTCTCTTTATTTAATATTAAAGGATAAACCTTTTTGTCTATCCTTTTTTTGATTTATTTTGTAATTAGAATCATGGCATACAGATCAAAAAAACAAGCTTTTGTTTTACTTGCGGATGGGACTCAATTTTTTGGAAAGTCAATAGGTATTGAGGGTGATGCTTTTGGAGAAATTTGTTTTAATACTGGCATGACTGGCTATCAAGAAATTTTTACAGATCCATCTTATTTCGGTCAAATTATGGTCACAACTAATACCCATATTGGTAATTATGGAATTGAAAAACAGGAATCTCAATCGAAAGGTATATCTATTTCTGGATTAATATGTAAGGACTTTAGTTTTAACTTTTCTAGACCTAGTAGTACAGAATCATTATTTGATTATTTGAGGAGTTATAAATTAGTCACAATTTGCGATGTAGATACAAGGGCACTAGTTAATTATATTAGAGAAAATGGGGCTATGAATGCAGTTATCTCCACTAACATTGGAACGGAAAAAAAACTTCTTGAAGAACTAAAAAGCTCTCCAAGTATGGAAGGTTTGGAGTTAGCTTCAAAAGTGTCAACAAAAAAATCTTACACAGTCGGTAATCCTGACTCCAAGTATAGAATTGCAGCTATTGATCTAGGAGTAAAACAAAATATTTTACATAACATGGTTGAAAGAAACATGTTTGTAAAGGTCTTTCCATATGATACTTCTTACAAAGAGTTAGAAGCTTTCAAACCAGATGGATATTTTATATCTAACGGTCCTGGAGATCCCCTACCTCTTAAAGGGGTTCAATCAGTTGCAAAAAAAATTATTGAA
>QFDA01000053.1 GCA_003130815.1 Bacteroidetes bacterium SCGC AAA795-G10
GCATACGAGATAGTAACTATTAATATGTCGTCCGCTATTTATCTCAGAAATAGTTTCAGAGCAAGCGATGACGTAGGGGATTTTTTTTAAGACCTGATTATGCAATCGCGCCAGCAAGCGGCCGAGAAATTGGCCATACTGAAATGGGTAATCTGTGCGAGGATCGTTGCGTTGGGTCGAATATCGTAGTTGGTATCGTTGCAAGAAAACTGAAATTATGTCTGATCGAATTCCTTGTGTATGAATTATATCGGGGTCAATTAGGGAAATAAGATTCTTTAGTGTTGAGATGTTCGTAAATACTCCCATCAGTCGGGGCTGTTTCAGGCTATATAACGTTACGTCGAGGAGATCGAAGTCGCCCCAGTAAGTGTGGTCACCTTCTGGGGATAAGGTGACTATGCTTACATGAAAAATACTTTTGTCAAGATATTTCACCATGTTATAAAGTTGTTTGGTCGGTCCAGTTCGACCCAACGTTGAAGTGACATATACGATGCGGATATTTTTCACGTCGCGAGTTGCAACCTACAGTTGTGGCCCTACCAATTCCAGCTGAGACATCAACGGATATAATCTAAGTTCGAATGGCAATGTGTTCTCACTTATGGAAAAGTTCTGTCCTGAAAAGTCTGTATAAGAAATATTTTTATCCGGTCGCTCTCCCACAGCAGTGTAAATCGATCAGGATATGTTTTTATAAAGTTATCTATATCGTCTGGGTAATATCTAGAAACTGCTAGTATATCTTTTTCCCAGTGGCCGGAATTTTGT
>QFDA01000054.1 GCA_003130815.1 Bacteroidetes bacterium SCGC AAA795-G10
TTCAAATGACCTGATTTATTATCCTGAAATTGAAATTTTGTATCAAAAAAAAGAAAATAAACTTACTCCATACTTAAAAGCCTTAGGAGGAGCTAACCTAAATTCATATCGTTCTCTTTCAGATGTAAACCCTTACTTGGCACCAACAACTACTTTAGTTCCAACTTTTAATAAGTATAATATTCAACTTGGAATGCGTTCTCGATTAGCTTCGGTATTGAATTTTGATTTTGGATTAATTTTCGATGAGGTTGAAAATTTTAATTATTATCAAAGATTACCCTTTGATAATGAAAATGAATTAGAATCTTACCGACTATCCAATGCATTTGAAAGCAAATACCTTGATTTGAGTTTTTATGGTTTTAATGCTTCAATAATTATAAATATGATAAAGGATAATTTTATTCGTTTTGAAACTAGCTATAGATTTTTTAATACACAAGATGAAGAGGTTTTGTGGAATATTCCTTCACTTCAAGCTAATTGGGAGAGTCAGATTAAATGGAATGATCGTTTAGCATTTTCTTTCAAAGGTTCTATGTGGGGAGACCGAAGCGCTTCACTGATACCAATTTTTTTAGATCAAGATTTATCGAATGATTTAGTTATAAATGAGGAAATTCTTCCAATCTTTATTAGATCATCAGCTCATATTACTTATAAATTAACTGAGCAATTTGATATTTTTTTAAAAGGTAGATTTAATTCAAAAGGAATCCATGGTCGATGGTCATACTATCCCGAGCCCTCAATATTA
>QFDA01000008.1 GCA_003130815.1 Bacteroidetes bacterium SCGC AAA795-G10
AATTTTTTAAAATACTTGAATTATTTTTACTTAAAAAAATTAGTATGTGCGGTATTTTGTGTGCCTTTGAGTTAAAACGTAAAAGTAGTTTACTTAGACCACAAATCTTGAATATGTCAAAAAAACTAAGACATCGTGGCCCAGATTGGTCTGGAATATATGATGACTCTAACGCTATCCTTTCACATGAACGTTTAGCTATAGTTGACCCTACATCAGGAAAACAACCTTTAATTAGTCCATCCGGAAAACTAGTCCTTGCAGCAAATGGTGAAATTTATAATCATCGCGAGTTACGTTCATCTTATGAAAATGACTATAAATTTAAAACAAAGTCAGATTGTGAGGTCATATTGGCTCTATATGAAAAAGAGGGAAAAGATTTTGTTGAAAAGTTGAACGGGATTTTTGCTTTCGCAATATATGATACTAGTAAAAACGAATACTTTATAGCAAGAGACCATATTGGCATAATTCCACTATATATGGGATGGGATAGTGATGGAACATTCTATGTTTCCTCAGAATTAAAAGCTTTAGAAGGTGTGTGTAATAGAATTGAGTTGTTTCCGCCGGGTCATTACTTGTATAGTAATGAAAAGGAGATCACTAAGTGGTATAAACCAACTTGGACTAATTACAAAAATGTAAAAGATAATACAACTTCCATAGAGGACCTTCATGACGCATTAGCAGACGCAGTTCATCGCCAATTAATGAGTGATGTTCCCTATGGAGTACTCCTCTCTGGTGGTTTAGATTCATCTATAACTTCTGCATTAGCAAAAAAATTTTCATCAAAGCGAGTTGAAACTAATGATATTCAATCAGCATGGTGGCCTCAATTGCATTCTTTTTCTGTTGGACTAGAGGGCTCTCCAGATCTTGCTGCCGCTCAAGAGGTAGCCAAAAAAATAGGAACAGTTCACCATGAAATTAAGTTTACAATACAGGAAGGTCTAGATGCTATAAATGAAGTTATTTACCATTTAGAAACTTACGACATAACCACGATTAGAGCATCTACTCCAATGTATCTTATGGCAAGAGCAATTAAATCCTTAGGCATTAAGATGGTCCTTTCAGGAGAAGGAGCAGACGAACTTTTTGGAGGATATTTATATTTTCATAAAGCTCCAAATTCTAAGGAATTTCACGAAGAAACCGTAAGAAAATTGAATAAACTCCATCAATATGACTGCTTAAGAGCTAATAAGTCACTTGCTGCCTGGGGTATTGAGGGTAGAGTTCCGTTTTTAGATAAAGAATTTATTGAAGTAGCCATGAGACTTAATCCTAAGGACAAGATGATAAATTCAAATCGTATGGAAAAATGGGTATTAAGAAAGGCTTTTGAAAAATATTTACCAAAGAGTGTGGCTTGGAGACAAAAAGAACAATTTTCTGATGGTGTTGGCTATAGTTGGATTGACACATTAAAGGATCTTGTTGAGAAAGAAGTATCAAACGACCAAATGAGTAATGCCCAACAGCGTTTTCCAGTCCAAACACCCCAAAATAAGGAAGAATTTTATTATCGAAGTATTTTTGAGTCTCATTTCCCAAGTGATGCTGCAGCCCTAAGTGTTCCCTCAGTCCCTTCTGTAGCTTGTAGCACACCGATTGCTCTTTCATGGGATAAGGCATTTCGAAATCAAAATGATCCTAGCGGTAGGGCAGTGGCTAATGTGCATGAAAAAGGGTACTAGTTGGATTCTAATATTTATTTTTAAGCAATAAAAATGCTGTCTTTTTGAAAACTTTTCTGTTGATAACTTGCCCAATAAATACAAGGGATTCCCATTAAATTCAAGACACTAATATGTATATTTGTAAAACAACTTTTTAGAGTCGTTGTTTTGACAAATAATGGACCAAGAAATTCAAAAAAATAAATATTCTGCTGACAGTATTCAGGCACTTGAGGGCATGGAACACGTCCGAATGCGACCCTCAATGTATATCGGTGATATTGGCCTTAGAGGACTTCACCATTTAGTATACGAAGTTGTAGACAATTCCATAGATGAGGCATTGGCAGGGCACTGCGATGAGATCAATGTAACAATAAATGAAGACAATTCTATTACAACAAGTGATAATGGAAGAGGTATTCCTATAGGCATGCACAAAAAAGAGGGAGTTTCTGCACTTGAAGTAGTGATGACTAAAATAGGTGCTGGTGGTAAGTTTGATAAAGATTCATATAAAGTATCTGGAGGACTCCATGGAGTTGGTGTTTCGTGTGTAAATGCACTATCTGAAACTTTAATTGCAAAAGTTTATAGAGACGGAAAGATATGGCAACAAGAATATACTAGAGGTAAACCAAATGCACCAGTTGCAAGTATTGGCAATACGGACCAAAGGGGCACCGAGGTAACTTTCAAACCTGATCACGAAATTTTTAAGCAAACATTAGAATTCAATTTTGAAACGCTCTCTCTTAGGATGAGAGAACTCTCCTATCTAAATAAGGGAATTAAAATTACCATATTGGATAAGAGAAATAAAAATGATGTTGGAGAATTTGTTTCAGAAACTTTCAAATCAAAAGAGGGCTTGAAGGAATTTATCCATTATTTAGATGAAAATCGTGAACCTATAATAGGAAATGTCATATCGATGGAAGGTGAAAAAAATATGGTTCCAGTTGAAGTTGCTATGATCTACAATACATCTTTTACCGAAAACCTACATTCATATGTTAATAATATCAACACGCATGAAGGAGGTACTCATCTTTCAGGATTTAGAAGAGGACTAACAACTACACTAAAACGTTATGCTGAAAACTCAGGTCTTTTGGATAAACTCAAATTTGAGATCTCAGGAGATGATTTTAGAGAGGGCCTTACTGCAATAATATCCGTTAAAGTCGCGGAACCACAATTTGAAGGTCAAACAAAAACTAAGCTTGGAAATAGAGAAGTAACCTCTGCTGTTTCCCAAGCAGTTTCGGAAATGCTTGAAAATTATTTAGAAGAAAATCCAAGTGATGCCAAAACTATTGTTGATAAAGTAATTCTTGCCGCACAAGCCAGACATGCAGCTCGAAAGGCCCGTGAAATGATTCAAAGGAAAACGGTGATGAGTGGTGGTGGTCTACCGGGTAAACTGTCTGACTGTTCTGAACAAGACCCATCATTATGCGAAATTTTTCTTGTAGAAGGAGATTCTGCTGGCGGAACTGCGAAACAAGGAAGAGACCGAAATTTTCAAGCCATATTGCCTTTGAGGGGTAAAATTTTAAATGTTGAAAAAGCAATGCAACATAAGGTTTTTGAAAATGAAGAAATAAGAAATATATATACTGCACTTGGTGTAACGATTGGAACAGAGGAGGATAGTAAAGCTTTAAATATAGAAAAACTACGATATCATAAAATTGTAATTATGTGTGATGCAGATGTTGATGGAAGTCATATTTCAACCTTAATTTTAACTTTTTTCTTTCGCTACATGAAAGAACTTATTGAATTGGGATATATCTATATTGCAACACCACCTTTATATTTAGTTAAAAAAGGGCAAAAAAATGATTACGCTTGGAACGACTATCAAAGAGATAAACTAATTCAAGAATTTGGTTCTGGTACGTCAGTTCAAAGATATAAGGGGCTTGGTGAAATGAATGCAGAACAACTATGGAATACAACTATGGACCCTGATCGCAGGACTCTTCGTAGGGTTACTTTCGACCCCACTGGTAATGAGGCAGATAAAGTTTTTACAATGCTAATGGGTGATGAAGTACCGCCACGAAGAGATTTTATCGAAAAAAATGCAATTTATGCTAATATTGACGCTTAATTTTTTGATTAAACAAACTTAGATTTTAGAATAATGAAAGTTACAGTTATAGGTGCAGGCAATGTAGGTGCATCTTGCGCAGAATACATTTCCCAGAATGAAATAGCTAGCAAAGTAGTAATCCTTGATATTAAAGAGGGGTTTGCTGAAGGCAAGGCTTTAGATCTTTATCAAACAGCTACAACACTCGGTTTCGATACATCAATTAAAGGAGTAACTAATGATTATTCTGAGACAAGTGGGAGTGATGTCGTAGTAATTACTTCTGGAGTCCCGAGAAAGCCGGGTATGACTCGTGAAGAACTTATTGGAATAAATGCAAGTATCGTACAAAAAGTTTCTGAAAATGTATTAAAGCATTCACCTGAAGCAATTATAGTAGTCGTATCTAATCCAATGGATACGATGACTTATTTAGCTCTAAAAGCTACAGGTCTACCAAAAAATAGAATTATTGGAATGGGAGGGGCCTTAGATAGTTCACGTTTTAAAACTTATCTTTCCCTAGCTATGAATAAACCTGCCAATGATATACAAGGAATGGTAATTGGTGGACATGGTGATACAACAATGATACCACTTCATAGACTAGCTGCTTATAATGGGATTCCTGTTTCACAATTTTTAGAGGAAAAAGTAATTCAAAAAGTTGTGGCAGATACAATGGTTGGTGGTGCTACATTGACTAAATTATTAGGTACTTCTGCTTGGTATGCCCCGGGTGCTTCTGTTGCTTATCTTGTTGATAGTATTTTAAATGATTATAAAAAAATTATACCATGCTCAGTGTTTTTGGATGGAGAATATAATTTGAGGGATATATGTATTGGAGTTCCATGCGTTATTGGCGCTAATGGTGTTGAATCAATTATAGACATTGAATTGAATCAATCTGAGGAAAATTTATTAAACCAAAGTGCAATAAAAGTTAGGGAAATGAATACTGCTCTTTCAGATTTTCTTTGAAAAGATAAATAAATTAATTTGATATTATTTATATGAGTTGTCAGTTCATAGGTTTAATACTATATTTGCACGCCTTTATATTGAAACATTTGTAAATACGTATGCAAAACAACTCGTTGGTAAGATTATTCGGAATTTTATTTGCCCTTGTGAGTATTTATCAACTCTCTTTCACATTTATTACAAGTAGTGTTGAGGAAAAAGCTGAAACATTTTCAAGAGAACTTGTTCCAGAGAGCACACCTAATTACTTAGAACTACGTGATCAAAAAACTAATTCATACTTAGATTCAATTGGAAACAATCCTATATATGGATTTACAACATATAATGATGCTAAAGAAAAAGAATTAAATAAAGGTTTAGATCTCAAAGGAGGTATTAATGTTATTTTGCAAATTTCTATAAGGGACATACTCAGTGGTTTATCTGAAAACTCAAAAAATCCAGTTTTTAATAAGGCATTAGATGAAGCAGACATTTTACAGAAATCATCAGATGAACCCTACGTTGAATCTTTTTTTAAATCATTCGATTTATTAAAAAGTGATGAAAAATTAGCATCACCAAATATTTTTGCTAATCGTACACTTAGTGATGAGATCAATTTTGAAATGAATGATCAGGAAACAAAGACTATTATCAGAAAAAAGATAGACGAATCAATCGTTTCTGCTTTTGAAGTATTAAGAAAAAGAATTGATAAGTTTGGAGTAACTCAGCCAAATATTCAAAGACTCGGAAGTTCTGGACGAATTTTAGTCGAATTACCCGGAGTTAAAGACGTTGACAGAGTACAATATCTTCTTCAAAGTACAGCTCAACTCGAATTTTGGGAAACATACAAAAACGATCAATTAGTTAATTTTTTAATTGAGGCAAATAATTTATTAAGTGAACAGATAAAAAATAAGGAATCTACTAAAGATAGCTCTCAGAAGACTGAAACTTCAGAAATCGAAGAGCTACTTGCAGATGTTGCCGCTCAAGACACTATAATAAGTTCTGTAAACCCTATTCTAGATAAAGTTGTTGGACAAGGATTCCAGGGAGGACCTGTTTTAGCTCAATTTTCTTCAAGAGATAGAGATATTATAACAAGTTATTTAGACAAACCCGAGGTAAGAAGACTCTTACCAGCAGAATATCGCTATACTCGATTTGTTTGGGGAAAACCTATCCAAGACAGTGATATTGTTGAACTATTTGCCCTTAAATCAAACCGAACTAATACAGCACCCCTAAGTGGAGGTGTAGTGGTTGACGCCCTTCAAACATTTGATCAATTAGGAAATCCTGCAGTATCTATGCAAATGGATTCAAGAGGTGCCCGAATATGGGAAAACATGACCGGAAAAGCTTATAATCAAGGAAGTAATATTGCAATAGTATTAGATGAGATTGTTTATTCTGCCCCTGGAGTTTCAAGTGGAGCAATATCCGGTGGACGTTCAGAAATTACTGGAAATTTTACATTAAACGAGGCCACAGACCTAGCAAATGTTTTAAGAGCTGGAAAATTACCAGCCTCAGCAAATATAATTCAGTCTGAAATAGTTGGACCCTCACTTGGAAAAGAGGCAGTTCAAGCAGGTATTTATTCCTTTCTAATTGCATTAATCATTGTTTTGATCTGGATGATTTTTTATTATGGGAACTCTGGAATTTTTGCCGATATTGCTTTATTACTTAACATCCTTCTGATTTTTGGAATATTAGCTGGTCTTGGAGCCGTACTAACTTTACCAGGTATTGCGGGAATAGTTCTTACTATAGGTATATCTGTAGACGCAAATGTTTTAATTTTTGAAAGAGTAAGAGAAGAACTAGATAAAGGGAAGGGAATTCGTAAATCAATTTCAGACGGTTTTAACAATGCTCTTTCATCTATATTAGACGCAAATATTACAACTGGCTTAACAGCACTAATTTTATTCATTTTTGGTACTGGTCCCATAAAGGGTTTCGCAACAACACTTCTTATAGGAATTGGAACTTCGTTATTTACAGCAATTTTCATTACAAGAATACTTGTAGATTCAAGAAATGAGAAAGGTAAAAGAATATCTTTTTCTACAAAATTAACTAAAGGGTTCTTGTCGAAAATCAATATCTCATTTTTAAAAAGGAGAAAAATAGCTTACATCTGTTCTTCCGTTCTAATTTTTGTCAGCTTATTTTCACTGATTAAAAATGGTCTAAACCAAGGAGTTGATTTTGTAGGCGGAAGATCTTATACAGTAAGATTCGATAGGCCCGTAAATCCTACTGAAATAAATTCTATACTCAATAGTACCTTTGGAAGCGCTGAGGTAAAAACTTTTGGAGAAGAAAATCAGCTAAAAATTACAACTAAATATAAAGTGGACACCGAAGACGTCACTGTTGATGAGGAAATTCAAAATATGCTTTATAAGGCGTTAATAGCATTTTTACCTCAAAGTATCTCTTATGAAGATTTTGTAAAAGGTAGTTCTGAAAAAAGTATTGGAATAATGTCTTCAATAAAGGTTGGGCCAACGATTGCAGACGATATAAAAAATAATTCATTTTTAGCAATTTTGGGTTCACTAATCGTCGTATTCCTTTACATTTTAGTAAGATTCCGAAAGTGGCAATTTTCGTTAGGAGCAGTTGCAGCTGTTTTTCATGATGTATTAATTGTTTTAGGAATTTTTTCTATGACTTATACCTTCATGCCTTTCAACATGGAGATTAATCAAGCATTTATTGCAGCCGTGCTAACTGTAATTGGTTATTCATTGAATGATACTGTAGTAGTATTTGATCGAATAAGGGAATTTTTAGGTGAGAAGGGTAAAGTGAATTTTGATTTTACTGTGAATAGCGCCTTAAATAGTACACTTAGCAGAACTTTAAATACATCTTTAACTACACTGCTAGTTCTAATTGCTATTTTTATTTTTGGAGGAGAGTCGATAAGAGGATTTATGTTTGCACTAATTATAGGTGTTGTTGTTGGAACTTATTCCTCTGTTTTTATTGCGACACCTGTTATGTTTGATACTCAAAATAAAAAAGTACTTAAAAAGTAAAATCGATAGTTGTAAAGACTAAGTTTTAATTTAGCCAATATAACTCCACAAAAGCCTCACCCTTTTATTAGTTTTACTGGCCTAAAAATCAGGTAAAAGCCAAAGAGAATCAAAGGAATACTAAGCCATTGGCCTGTAGAAAATAAACCAAGTATATCTTCTAAGCCTCCTTGACTTTCTTTAATATATTCGATTAAAAACCTTATACTAAACATTCCCACGAAAAATGATCCAATAAGATATCCTTGTCTATTTTTTTTATCAGATTTGTATGTTTTTCTTAAAAATGAAAATAAAAAAAGATAACAAATTGATTCATAAATTTGGGCTGGATGTCTAGGAAGAGTCTCTCCTCTGTTAAGGAATACAACTCCAAAATCTGTATTACTATATTTCCCTACTATTTCTGAATTAAAAAAGTTTCCTAAGCGAACAAAACATGCACCAAGAGAAACGGGTATAGTTATTCTGTCTAATAGCCAGAGTAAAGAACGCTTCTTAAATTTTAATTGATAAAGATAAAGACCAATTAAGCTGCCAATGACAGCTCCGTGACTAGCTAGTCCTCTAAACCCTGTAAATTTATAGCCATCTGATGTTTCTTTTATAGGTAATAAAATTTCAAGTAGGTGGTTACTGTAATAATCCCAACTATAAAAAAAGACGTCACCAAGTCGGGCACCCAAAAGAATTGATAGAACCATATATACAAATAGAGACTCCAAATATTCTTCAGACACATTTTCATTTACGAAGATTTTTTTCATTATATAATAGCCAAGACTAAATGCTACTATAAACATTAAGCTATAGTAATGTATACCAAAATCCCCAATTTTAAATAGGGTTTCGCTTGGTGCCCATTCAATTTTTATTAGATGCATACAAAAGTTTTACTTAGCAAATGTAAATAAATTCAAAAGTAAACTTAACAAATAATTAGGGAATTGGATCATAACCCGAACCTCCCCACGGATTACAATTTACTATTCTTTTAATCGACAAATAGACTCCCTTAAAAAGACCATATTTTTTTAGCGATTGAATAGCGTACTCTGAGCAAGTTGGCGTATATCTACAAGTTGGTGGAAATAAAGGAGAAATAATATTTTGATAGGTTTTAACTAGAAATACGAAAGGAAAAATAAGAATTTTTTTAAGCATTTTATAAACTATTTTATTTCATAGTTCGTACCATTTTCAGTATCATTTAATTCAACATTTAATTCATTTAAGGATTCTCTTATGAAATCCGAAATTTCAAAGTCCTTTTTAACTCTTGCCTTATTTCTTATCTCCAAGAGTAAATTTAATAATTCATTATTTTTCTCAAACTTTGGATCATTTTTTGAAGATTTTGAGAGACTAAAACCTAAAACATTATAAATGAAATCGTGAAGAGATTTCTTAAGGATAACTAAATCAGAACTAGTAATACTTTTTTGTTTATTTAACACAGAATTTATAAATTTTACTGCGTCAAAAAGATGCCCTATTAATAGAGGACTATTAAAATCGTCATTCATTGATGAATAGCATTTTTCTCTCCATGATATGACATCAAAATCTGTAGTTGATGCTGATGGACTTAATTTTTCGATAGCTTCTATAGCACTGAGAAGACGATTATAGCCCTTTTCAGATGCTTCTAATGCTTCTTCACTTAAATCTACTACGCTTCTATAATGAGCTTGCAACATAAAAAATTTAATTACCATTGGTGAAAATTCTTTTTTAAAAAAAGTATTTTTACCATTAAATATCTCTTCTGGTAAAATATTGTTACCAGTAGATTTAGCCATCTTTTTACCATTTAGAGTAAGCATATTTGCATGTAACCAATAATTTACCGGTGACTCTTTATTAATTCCCTCAGCTTGTGCAATTTCGCACTCATGATGTGGAAATTTAAGGTCCATTCCACCTCCATGTATATCAAATTTTGTACCTAAATATTTTCTACTCATAGCTGTACACTCGAGATGCCATCCTGGAAATCCATCACTCCAAGGTGAAGGCCATCTCATGATATGTATTGGTTCAGCTTTTTTCCATAATGCAAAATCCTGGGGATTTTTCTTATCACTTTGGCCATCTAAGGCACGCGAATTATGGATAAGTTCATCAATATTTCGGCCACTTAGTTTACCATAAGGTACATCTTTATTAAATTTTTTAACATCAAAATACACCGATCCATTTATTTCGTATGCATAGTTATTTCTTATAAGATCTTTGATTAATTCAATTTGTTCTAAAATATGTCCGCTCGCCGTCGGTTCTATACTTGGTGGTAACGTATTAAATAACATCATTATTTTTCTGAAATCCAACGTGTAACGTTGTACTATTTCCATTGGTTCAATTGATTCGAGGCGAGCTCTTTTTGAAATTCTATCTTCACCTTCGTCAGAATCATTTTCTAGGTGACCGACATCAGTTATATTTCTAACATATCTAACTTTATAACCTAGATGTGTAAGGTATCGATATATTAAATCAAATGATATAAAGGTTCTACAATTCCCTAGATGGACATTACTGTAAACTGTTGGTCCGCAAACATACATACCAACTTTTTCGGGTAAAATAGATTTAAAGACTTCTTTTTTACCACTCAACGAATTGTAAACATGAAGTAAACTATTCATTAAAATCAGTTTCAAGATTAATGTAATCTAAAAACTCACGTTTTTTTTCTTTAGTTTTAAAAACTCCGCCAAACTCACTTGTCACTGTACTACTTACAACATCTCTAATTCCCCTTGAATTCACACATAAATGTTTTGCATCTACAACACAAGCTACATCTTCAGTTTTTAATACATTTTGCAGTTCCTTAACAATTTGTAGTGTTAAACGTTCCTGAACTTGTGGGCGTCTTGCGTAATAATCTACAATTCGATTCATTTTTGAAAGTCCAACAACAGTTCCTTTAGAAATATACGCAATATGTGCTCTTCCAATAATCGGAAGTAAATGGTGCTCACATGTTGAGTAGACTATAATATTTTTCTCTACCAACATTTCACCATATTTATATGAGTTGTCAAATGTTGAGGATTTAGGCTTTCTATCTGGATGCAATCCGCCAAAAATTTCTTTAACATACGCCTTGGCTACTCTTTTTGGTGTACCCTTGATGCTACTGTCAGTTAAGTCCATTCCCAATGTTTCGAGTATAGAGTAAATATGTTTTTGGATGATTAAAATTTTCTCTTCGTCTGTTTTTAAAAAAGCATCTTCCCTCAATGGTGTATTTACGTTTGAAGAGAAATGGTCTTCTGCAGAATCTTGTTGATTATCAGGAATTATTTTTTCAATTTTCATAAGCCTAAAATAGCTACAAATATACTGAATTTAATAGGAAATCAGATTTTTAGTAAGACTAGAATTTTATATTATAACTTAATGTAAGTACTGTGAATTTATTTTCTAAATCATATTCATCTGTCAACCCTGCTGAAAATAATTGTAGATTCTGATTTTGGGTTGACTGAACAAATGACATACTAAAATTACTAGATCCAAAATCAAATCCTATTCCAAAAGTTAATGAATTATCATTTTTAAAAATATCCCGTTTACTGTTTGATCTTTGATAATAGCCTGCTCTAAGACTAAGATCTTCTATCCTATACTCACCTCCAAATTTAATTGTATTAACAGGTGTAAATGCCTCCTGAAAACTAGAGGTTAAGCCATCTAGATATGCGCTAATTGATTCGGAATTTAGTGTAATATTTGATAAATTTTGGTAATTATATTCAATAGATAATAGACCTTTATTATCAAAAATATATGCAAAACTTACACTTGATTTAGCTGGGATTCTTAATTCATATGGACTAAATGAGTTTATTACATTAGGTTCAAGGATTTCTTTTACACGTATACCATTTTCAGATCTAAAGCTGCTGATTTTTTGTTGAGTCTCATCAGCAATATTTATCCATTGAGGGCTATCATAGCTAAGACCTATCCTCAAATTATCAAACTTTAGGATTCCACCAAACTGCAAAGAGAAGCCTTGGCCGAGGCTTAACAAAGAATTTTCAAAATTTACATTACTTACTAATGAATTCGAATCATGGTCTTTTTCATAAAAATCTTGCAAATTACTAAATTCAATTCTGTGTTGATTGATATTAAATCCGAGGTGAAGAAAATCTTTGTATAGCCCGCTGAAATTAAAACTTGTTTTCCTATGATAACCCTCATTAAATTGATTTAAAATATGATTAAATCTATCAGATTTGATATTTGACACATAAGATCTCTCAGATAAATTATTTGTTGTAGGATCAATTATATAGGATTGGTATCCAAGGAAAGCTTGTTGAGCATCAAAACCTATCTCTTCACCCAAATAGCCATATATATTTGAAATGGTTTCATCATCATATATTTGAATATCTTCTAGTACGACTCCATCAGCATAATAAAGGAAGTAATCTGAAATGCTATTTTTTCCAGCCCCATTAATAGAGCTTCTTTGATCAAAACTTGTTATCCTGTTAACACTTATAGAAGCAGTTATTCTTTTCCAAGAACTTTTCTCATTAGTATTATTAAAAACAAATGCAGCACCAAATTGATCAAAATAAAAATCTTCATCTTTAATAGTTCTTGGCTGACCTGAATAAATTCCTTTTACGTTTTTTGAATTATAATTTATTGAAGCTCCAATTTCATTATATAAAAAAACTGATGAGCCAGCTGGATTATTTATTATAGAGGACAGGTCACCTCCTAGAGCACCAAAAGCTCCTGCCATAGATTTATATCTAGCCGAACCATTTAGAGATGAAGATGTAATATAATTTAAATCGTTTAGGGTTTGTGAACTAATAAAATTCGAAATTAAAGCTGTAATGCCTATATAAAATAAGTTTCGCATCAAATAATTTATTTTGAATCTTTAATGCGTATTTCCCCTTCCTCCAGATGAAGAACTTCTTCCTGAAGAGGATCTATTAACACCTCCAGTATTAAATGAGGAATTGCTTCTACTTAAATTATATGATCTGCTGAAAGAGTTATTATTAGAAGAATTTTTAGGTCTTACCATATTACTTCTTCTAACATTACTATTTTGAACTTTCACATTACTTCTAGCACCTCTGTAACTACCTTCCTGAACTCGTGTGTAGGATCTGTTTCCACTGCTCATATTACTCTGAATTTGTCTAGCTTGAGGGCTATTGAAAATGATGGAGGACCCTCTGTTAAAATTTCTTTCAACCATTCGATTTTCAGTTCGTAGTCTACCTGAACCAATTGATCTTTGGTTTGGTGTTTTTAAAATATTTGTATTCGCTTTCGAAAAGCTTGATGATCTGTTTCTATTAGTTAAATAATTTAAACTATTTGAATTTCTAATCGAGTTGAAATTATAACTTTGATTACTTTTTACTCGGTTTCTATCGTAACCAATAGAGGAAATTCTTCCAATTGAACCACTTCCTCTCCCAAGATTGAATCTAGTAATTGTTTTTTCAACATTACGTGATCTGGAATTATTATTAGACTTATTAATTAAGCGTGAGTTTGAATTCATATTAGATCTCTCGCCTCTTCCTGAATTAACTCTAGCTATTGTAGTTCTGTATGATCTAGAACCACTTCTTCTGATATTATTTCCATAATAATCATTAAATCGATTATAATTATAATATCTATTAAACCAATTATTTCTGTAGCCAAATCCAGAAGCAAATCCTAACCCATAGGGGTTATAAAAACCACCAAAGAAATTATATGGATTGTAAAAAGTATCATATCCTCTCCATCTCCAGAAATCTGCATATCTACCATAAGGACTCCACATTGGAAAATTTGACCATGGACTCATAAATCCATTAAATCCGAATTGGAAAGGGGAGTAAAAATAATTGTTCCAAAAGGGTGAATAATTAAAAGCAAACCCAGACAACCCCCATAAAAAGTTTGGATTATTATTAAATAAGATTACTTCTGTTTGTGATGGATTTCCACCCCAAGGAATTTGACTTTTGTTAAGTTCAATATCTGTTGCATCTATTTCATCAATAGAATTATAAGAATCAATGTCAGTAAAATAAGTTTCATTTGAAGTTGAACTTACATACCCATTTTTAGCGGCATCATTAAAATACTTTTTATAGTAATTATTATTTCCGTCTTTTTTCATCTCTCTTAATCTTGCACTATTGTTTGATGCGTATATACCGTCATTATCAAAGTATGATGATCCTTGAAAGCTTCCACAGCTGTATAAAAATAGGGCTAAAACAAGCAAAAGTTGTTGACTATTCATTTTTGAAATAAAGTGAGATGTTTTCATAACAATTCATTTTAAATATGTGCTACAAAAGACTTAGCTTTGTATTACAATGTTACTATATATTTTATTATTTCAAAATCTATGCCAAAAAATTTATGCCAAAGAAATTAACACCTAGGGATAAAGATTACTCAAAATGGTACAATGAGATTGTAATTAACGCAGATCTTGCTGAAAACTCATCTGTTAGAGGATGTATGGTAATCAAACCCTATGGATATTCTATATGGGAAAAAATGCAGTACGAGTTAGATAAAATGTTTAAAATGACTGGTCACCAAAATGCATATTTTCCCCTTTTTGTTCCAAAAAGCTTATTTGAGGCGGAAGAAAAAAATGCAGAAGGATTTGCTAAGGAATGTGCTGTTGTTACTCACTACAGACTTAAAAATGATGAGAATAACAAGGGTAAACTTATGGTTGACCCAAATGCTAAATTAGATGAAGAGCTAGTAGTAAGACCTACAAGTGAGGCAGTAATATGGAATACATATAAATCATGGATCCAATCATATCGAGATTTACCCTTATTAATTAATCAGTGGGCCAATGTAGTAAGATGGGAAATGCGAACTAGACTCTTTTTAAGAACTTCAGAATTTTTATGGCAAGAAGGCCACACAGCTCATTCGACTAAAGAAGAGGCTTTAAAAGAGGCAAAATTGATGAATCAAGTGTATGCCGAATTTGTTGAAAATTTCATGGCCATCCCCGTAATTCAAGGTACTAAGTCAGTAAGCGAAAGATTTGCTGGTGCAGAGGAAACTTATTGTATTGAAGCCTTAATGCAGGACGGTAAAGCGCTTCAAGCCGGAACATCTCATTTTTTAGGTCAAAATTTTGCAAAAGCATTTGATGTAAAATTCACGACTAATTCCGGTAAATTAGATTATGTTTGGGCAACTTCGTGGGGAGTATCAACAAGACTTATAGGTGCACTAATCATGACACATAGTGATGACAAAGGTTTAGTTTTACCGCCTAATCTAGCTCCTTATCAGGTGGTGATAATACCAATTTACAAGGATTCAAATGAGCGTAAATACGTAGAAAAAATTGCTGAAGATTTAATGTTTAAATTACAAAGTCAAAATATAAGAGTAAAATATGATAATCGTGATAAGTTCAAACCAGGTTTTAAATTTAATGAGTATGAACTAAAAGGAGTCCCAATTAGACTAGTTATTGGACCCAAAGATGTAAATGATGGTACTGTTGAAATTGTTAGACGAGATAATTTTTCAAAAGAAACCGTAAAACAAAATGAGATATTTAAAGAAATAAGAGCTAGATTGAATGAAATACAAAATACTCTTTATTTAAAGGCAAAAAGATTTCAAGAACAAAACACTACATACGTTGATAATTATAAGGATTTTAAAGAAACTTTAAATAATAAAGGAGGATTTATCGCAGCTCATTGGGATGGTACAAATTTTACAGAAGAAGCCATAAAAAAAGAAACGAAAGCAACCATTAGGTGCATACCCTTGGATTCGAAAGAGGAGAAGGGTTCTTGTATATATTCAGGTAATCCATCAAATAAAAGGGTACTATTTGCAAAGTCTTACTAATTAAAACTAAATTCTAGGATTTCCTATTTTAATGAATTTTAATGCCCTTGTATAATAACATTTTTACGTGTACATTTGCGCACAAAAATTATGGCCCGTTCGTCTATTGGTTAGGACGCCAGGTTTTCATCCTGGAAAGAGGGGTTCGATTCCCCTACGGGCTACAATTTAAATTTTAAAATATGGCAAATCATAAATCTGCACTTAAACGAATAAGATCAAACAATAAAAAAAGGTTATTAAACCGCTTTCAACACAAAACAACCCGAAACGCAATTAAAAAACTTAAGGGTCTTACTTCAAAAAAAGAGGCAAAAAAACTACTTCCTGTAGTCACATCTTTAATTGACAAGCTTTCCAAAAAAAATATAGTCCATAAGAATAAGGCTGCAAATTTGAAATCAAAGCTTACAAAGCATGTTGCAGCATTAAAATAGCTAAACAAAGTCTTTTACAGTTAACTTATTTAGGAGTTCATAGAAATTAAAAACTCCTCGTTATTCTGGGTCCTAGTAAACCTATCGTTAATAAATTCCATTGCTTCAACGGGATTCATATCAGCTAGATATTTCCTCATTATCCACATTCTTTTTATTGTATTTTCATCAAGCAATAGGTCGTCGCGGCGAGTACTTGAAGAAACCAAATCAATTGCGGGAAAAATTCTTCGATTGGCAATTCTTCTATCTAATTGGAGTTCCATATTTCCAGTACCCTTAAATTCCTCAAATATAACTTCATCCATTTTTGAACCAGTTTCAGTTAATGCTGTTGCTATTATTGAAAGAGAACCACCTTTTTCAATATTTCTAGCTGCACCAAAAAACCTTTTTGGCTTATGCAGAGCATTAGCGTCTACACCACCACTTAAAATTTTACCTGATGCTGGCTGAACTGTATTATAAGCTCTAGCCAATCGGGTTATTGAATCTAAAAGGATAACAACATCGTGACCACATTCAACTAATCTTTTGGCTTTTTCTAAAACTATATTTGCAACTTTTACGTGTCTTTCGGCTGGTTCATCAAATGTTGATGCAACGACTTCACCATCTACATTTCTTTGCATATCTGTGACTTCTTCAGGCCTTTCATCTATTAATAAAATCAGTTGGTAAACTTCGGGATGGTTTGCAGCTATTGAATTTGCTATATCCTTAAGAAGCATTGTTTTACCAGTCTTCGGTTGTGAAACTATCATCCCACGCTGGCCTTTTCCGATAGGACAAAATAAATCCATAATTCTTGAGGAAATTGTACTTTGTTTTTCTGCGATATTAAATTTATCCTCTGGGAATAGGGGTGTGAGGTGCTCAAAAGATACTCTGTCTCTTACAACTTTTGGATCTAAACCATTTATTTTATCGACCTTTATTAAAGGAAAGTATTTTTCCCCTTCTTTTGGAGGTCTTACAGAGCCAAGGACGGTGTCACCTGTTTTTAATCCGAATAATCTAATTTGAGACTGGGAAACATAAACATCATCAGGAGATGATAAATAATTATAGTCAGATGATCTTAAAAATCCATATCCTTCTGACATCATCTCAAGAACACCTTCAGTTTCTACAATACCATCAAATTCAAAATCAGGTTGTCTATACCTGCTTTTGTTATCTTTATTGTGGTTTTGATCTGAACGATTATTTAGCTTGTTTTTTTGAATATTATTTTTTGAAAAATGGTTATTTCCCTGGTTATCTTTTTGATAATTATTTTGCTCGTTTTCAGATTTACTTTTGTTTTTTATTTTTTGAACTGGCAGAATTTTATTTAGTGTTTTCTTTTCAAAACCTGTTTTACGAACAGATTTCAGTCTATCCTTATTTTGTTGCAGTTCTTTTTTTTCTTCTTCTGGTTTAGAGGCAATAAAATCAACTATTTGGTATATTAAATCTAGTTTTTTTTGGCCAGCAGTGCTTTTTAAACCAATATTTTTCGCTATTTCCTGTAATTCGGATAATTTCTTTATTTTAAGAGTTGCTATTTCGTACATTAAATATCTATGATTTTATCCAAACTCTTATTACTTTATGGAGATTGGATTTTGTAGGTTGTAGACAGCAATAATACAAATTTTATTTAATATAAAAAGTTTAAAAAAAAAATTAATTTTATAAAAATTAAAAATGATTCAGCGTATTCAAACTTTTTATTTGTTGCTAGCCTTATTTATTTCAATTTTTATTTATACATATTCATTCGAAACTCTAAGTAGCACATTAATATCTAAATCACATTTTTTTCTGATTTCAGCTACAATTTTAATTTTTACAATTTTTCTTTATAAAAAAAGAACTCTTCAATCATTTATTTGCTTATCATTATTTATCTTAAACCTAATTGTCTTTCTTTTATTAACTCACCTATTTATAAATAATTTGTATTTGGATCTTGTTATTGTTTTGCCAACGCTAATATTGATTCAGCAAATTCTAATTTTCTTAGCCCGTAAATCAATTATAAAGGATGAAAATTTAATTCGTTCTATTGACAGATTGAGATAACTTTTATTTTAATTCTATCACGAATAAATTTTTTATTGTACCATTTTCTAGACTAAATTTTAACATTGTTCTTTTTTTGTGAAATCCATAAATACCAGCTGCACCTGGATTAAAGTGCAAGTGGTTATACTTTTTATCTTGAATAACTTTTAACATATGAGAATGACCACATATAAATAAATTAGGATTATATTTTTGAATTAATTCTATAGCATCTCTATTATATCTTCCAGGATAACCTGCAATGTGAGTCATAACTACTCTAATTCCTTCGCTATCAAAAATTAAATTTTTTTCAGTCATCATGCGAATTTCGTTGCTATCAATATTGCCATAGACAGCTTTAATTGGTTTTAATAATTTGATACTATCAATTACCCTAGTATCTCCTATGTCACCTGCATGCCAAACTTCATCAACATAATTTGTATGAGAAATTATTTTTTCATCAATATATCCATGTGTATCAGAAAGCAGTAATATGTTCTTAAGCATTAATAAAAATAAATTAATTACAAATGTTTTAATTAAGTCAGCGAAATGTTTTAATTGTTCTAAAGACTAAATCAAAGTATATTTGAAACAAAAAAAAGTGCGTTTCTTTATTAATTTTTCTTTTAAAGGTACAAATTATCATGGATGGCAATCCCAACCTAACGTAAACTCAATTCAAGATGAAATGGAAAGGGCAATGTCAATTTTGCTAGACGAACAAATCAAACTTATTGCTTCAGGAAGAACAGATTCTGGAGTTCATGCACATAAAATGATTGCACATTTTGACGCTAAATTCCACTCAAATCTAAATAGTGATTTCGTTTATAAGCTTAATCAATTTTTACCGGAAGACATTTCGATTAATTCAATCAGAAGAGTAAAAGACGATGCACACGCAAGATTTGACGCTTTATCTAGAACATACGAGTATTTCATAAATTCCAAAAAAACTCCTTTTGGAAACGAATTTCATTATAACCTTGACCAATCATTAGATATAAAAGCCATGAAAGAAGCCACAAAGTTACTTATCCAATATGATAATTTTGAGTGTTTTTCAAAGTCAAGAACAGATGTCAAAACTTTTATATGCAATATAAGTTTTGCGGATTGGACTCTCATAGAGAATGGTTATAAATTTACTATAACAGCAAATCGATTTCTGCGCAATATGGTTCGAGCAATTGTAGGAACAATATTAGATATTGGGTTAAAAAAGAAATTTTTAGATGATTTGGTAAAAATAATTGAAAATAAGGATAGATCTCTTGCTGGTTTTTCTGTACCAGCAAAAGGCTTATTTTTAAAGGAAATTGAATATCCAAAAAATATTTACTTGTAAAATGGCAGATATAACTGGAAAAATCTTTGATATAAAACTTTTTAAAAAGCTAAGTAATTTCATAACTCCATACAAAGCAACCTATTACTTTGTTATGTTTTCAGCAATTTCACTTTCATTATCTTCTACGTTGACACCATATTTTTTAAAGGTAATTGTCGATGATTACATAAGACCCAAGGATTATTCGGGTATGGTATTTTTTGTAATTCTTATGCTTGTAACATTATTTCTTGAAGTTGTTTTTCAATTTCTTTTTGTTTTTTATGCCAATTTGTTGGGTCAAAGCGTAATAAAAGATTTGAGAATAAAATTATTTAATAAAATTATTAATTTCAAAATGGCATATTTTGACAATACAGCAATCGGTCGCTTAGTAACTAGATCGGTTAGCGATATTGAAACCATAGCAAGTATTTTTTCTCAAGGTTTATTTATGATAATTGCAGACCTATTAAAAATGTCTCTGGTTGTAATTGTAATGCTCTATGTTAATTGGGAATTATCACTTATAGTTTTTTCGATTCTTCCCATTATTGTTTACGCAACGCGTCTTTTTCAAAAATCCATGAAAAAAGCCTTTGAAGAAGTAAGATCTCAAGTTGCAAGTTTAAATTCTTTTGTTCAAGAAAGGCTAAGCGGTATTAAAATAGTACAACTCTTTAACAGAGAAAAAATTGAATATAAAAATTTTCTTAATATTAATGAAAAACATAAAAAAGCATGGTTAAAAACTGTCTGGTTTAATTCAATTTTTTTTCCAGTTGCTGAAATTGCATCATCAGTTACTATCGGTTTAATTGTCTGGTATGGTGGATTTAATATTTTATCAAATGGGAAAGTTTCATTAGGCACTATTTTTCTATTTATTCAAATTTCACAAATGTTATTTAGACCATTGAGGCAAATAGCGGACAAATTTAACTCATTACAGATGGGTATGGTGGCTGCTGAAAGAATTTTTAGAATTATAGAAACTAATAGTCATATAAAAAACAATGGTAAAATCATTGCAAAGAATGTTCGTGGAAAAATAAATTTTAAAAAAATAAAATTTTCGTATGTTTCAGGACAGACTGTTTTAAATAATTTTTCACTTAATATTAGGCCTGGTGAAAGGATAGCTATTGTTGGTGCAACAGGTTCAGGAAAATCAACCATTATTAATCTGTTATGCAGATTATATGATTTTAAAAGTGGTAATATTTTAATTGATGATATACCCATAAAAAATTATGAAATTTTTTCTTTAAGAAAACATATTTCGTTAGTACTGCAAGATGTATTTTTATTTGCTGACAGCTTGTATAACAACATTACACTTTATAATGATAAAATTTCTAAAGAAAAAGTTTTAAAAGCTTCTAAAGAATTAGGAATACATGAATTCATCCAATCACTTCCAGGAGGTTATGATTATAATGTTAGAGAGCGTGGAATAATGTTATCCTCAGGTCAACGTCAATTAATTGCTTTTTTGAGAGCATACGTAACTGATCCTTCGATATTGGTTCTTGACGAGGCAACTTCATCTGTTGACACTTATACTGAAGAATCAATTCAACGAGCGATTGAAAAAATAACAATTGGCAAAACATCTATAATTATTGCTCATCGTTTGACAACAATAAGAGGTGCTGATAAGATAATAGTTTTAGAAGATGGTAAAATTGTAGAACATGGAACCCACGAAGAGTTAATTAAAGTTCCAAGTGGTCATTATTCGAATCTTTATGAAGTTCAACTCGCAAATGAGGTTTCATCTGTATAAACCTCTATTCATTTAGATCTTGAATTAATTTTTCCTTTAATTCAATAGTAGAATTGATCTTAATAAACTCACCGTTTTTGACATAAACTAATTTTCCAGTTTGCTCAGAGATTACTATTGTTAAAGAATCTGTTTTTTCAGAAATCCCTAATGCTGCTCTATGTCTTAAGCCGTATCTAGATGGAACGTCTGAACTATCACTTACAGGTAAAATAACTCTAGTGGCTGTTATTTGATTATTTTCTATTATTATGGCGCCGTCATGAAGTGGACTATTTTTAAAAAAGATTGTTTCGAGAACTTGAGGTGTTAGTTTAATTTGTGTTATGTTACTCTCATTAAGCGTAAAATCTAAAGTATTGCTTCTTTGTAATACGATTATTGCACCAGTTTTTCTTTTGGACATCTCTGAGCATGAGTTAATCAAAACATTAATGTCTAGGTTTGATGAATCTTTATTTTGATTTAAAAATTTAAAGTAACGAACAACATTTCTTCTATTCGTGAAATTTGTTGACCCTAGAAGTAATAAAAACTTTCTAATTTCTTGCTGAAAAACAACAATAAGTGCAAAAAAGCCAACACTGATAAATTTCCCTAGTAAGTTGCTCAATACATCCATGTTTAAAAGATCCGTCAATTTCCAAATTAGATAAACTATCACAATACCAATGAAAATATTAATTGCAACGGTACCCTTAACCAGTTTATACATGTAAAAAAGTAATAGGGCAACTAAGAGTATATCAATTATATCAACAAAAGAAAAATCAACAAAATCAGTAATATTCAACGAATTAAATTTTTATAAAATTAAAAAAACTATTGGAGTGTTTCCCATAAGGTAATGCATTCTTTAGCTTCCTTAACATCATGCACTCTCAAAATTTTTGCCCCTCTTTCCAAAGCCCACGCATGAACGGCTGTTGTTGCACTCAAGGCGAATTCAGGTAAAATATCTAATTTTTTGTAGATCATTGATTTTCTTGATAAACCCACTAGGATGGGGTAGTCAAATATTTTAAAATCACTGAGATTTTTTAATAATTCATAATTATGCGACTCATTTTTACCAAATCCAAATCCTGGATCAATTATTATGTTTTTTATCCCTTTTTTTTTCGCCTGATTAATTTTTTTATGAAAAAAGTCAATAATTTCTCTAGTGACATTTCTATATTCAGGTTGTTTTTGCATTGAAACTGGAATACCTTTCATATGCATTATAACATACGGCAATTTATATTTTCCTAATAGTGAAAACATTTTATCATCGAAACTTCCAGCTGAAATGTCATTTATAATACTGACTCCCATTTCAATTGATATTTTAGCTACCTCACTATTATAAGTATCAATTGAAAAATAAAAGTTATTAAATTCTTTCAAAATTTTTTCTAGATAGGGTATCAAAAGTTCAATTTCGTCATCAGAGTTTATAATTTTACTTCCTGGTTTACTTGAATGAACCCCAATATCAATAAAATGGGCACCTTCATTTATCATTTTTTCACATTGTAATAAACACTTTTTTAAAGTATTGTACTTTCCGCCATCATAGAATGAATCTTTGGTTAGATTTAGAATTCCCATTATTTTGGGAGATTTTAAATCAATCTTATGATCTCGAATATTTATAAAATCGGATGTGTATTTCTTTTTAATAAATTTTGCGTGTTTTAAAGATTTTTAGGAAATAAGTTAGAAATTTATATCAAATTTAATTAAATGGAAGGTACTGATATAGAGTATAAAAAAATTATCTCCAAATGTCGCAAGTTATTTGAAGAAAAAATGAGTGATTATGGATCTTCGTGGAGAATTTTAAGATTAAGCTCTTTAACTGACCAAATCTTCATTAAAGCACAACGAATTAGAAATATACAAGTCCTGTCAGAAAGAAAAGTGGATGAAGGCCAAGAATCTGAGTTTATAGGTATTGTAAACTACTCACTTATAGCATTAATACAAATTAAATTGGGATTTACTGAAAAACCAGATTTGAGTATAAAGTCTGCATTAGATTTTTATGATATAGAAGCTAGAGGAATTTATGAATTGATGAAAAATAAAAACCATGATTATGACGAAGCCTGGAAGGATATGAGAATTAGTTCTTTAACTGATCTTATTTTACAAAAACTTTTAAGAATCAAACAAATTGAAGGAAATGATGGTATAACTATTGTTAGTGAGGGTATTGATTCAAATTATCAGGATATGGCAAACTATGCAATATTTGCTCTAATACACCTAGATAATAAATGATCTATATATTAAACAGAATTTTTCAGGGTTTTTTTTCTTTATTCGGTGTAGCAAGTTTAGTTTTTTTTATGTTTACTATTCTTCCTGGTGATCCTGCAGAAATGATGCTAGACCAAAATCAAAATAGTCAACAACTTGAGGTTTTAAAAAATAAATTTGGATTTAATCTACCATTACTAGACCAATATCTATACTATTTGAATGATCTGTCCCCAATATCGTTTCACAGCAATAGTAAAAATGAGTTTTCTTATTATGAAAAAAAAACTTATGGTGGAATACCCTTATTTAATTTTTACAATATTATTATTGTATTTAAATACCCATATTTAAGAACATCTTATCAAAAGAGAGGTAAGCCTATTACTGATATTTTATATGAAACTTTACCCAATACTGGGATATTAGCGATATCATCTATTATGATAGCAATTTTTGGTGGTCTTTTTTTTGGAATTACTGCTACGATATTTAAAGATCATTGGATTGATCGTTTTTTATTATTATTTAGTTCATTAGGAATGAGTATTCCTTCTTTTTTTAGTTCAATCTTGTTCTCATGGTTTTTTGGATATTTACTTCATTCTTATACAAATTTGAATATGACTGGAAGTTTATATGAGCTTGATGATTTTGGAGATAATTACCGAATAGTTTTAAAAAATTTAATACTTCCATCTTTTGTTTTAGGTATTCGTCCTTTAGCAATTATAATTCAATTAGTTCGCAGTAATTTAGTTGAGGTTTTATCTCAGGATTACATAAAAACGGCTTTTTCTAAAGGACTCTCAAAGTATGAAGTAATTTTTAAGCATGGATTAAAAAACTCGATAAATCCGGTTATTACTGCAGTTTCTGGTTGGTTTGCCTCACTTTTGGCTGGTGCAATTTTTGTGGAATATATTTTTGGCTGGAAAGGTCTTGGAAAGGAAATTGTCGAAGCTCTGAATCACTTGGATATACCTGTAGTAATGGGATCAGTATTAGTTATAGCATTTATGTTTATAATAATTAATATTGTTGTCGATTTAATATATACTTATATTGATCCTAGAATTAAAATTAATTAATATGAGAGATAGAATTGTTGTAGGAAATTGGAAAATGAACAAAGATTTTGAGGAAACTGAAAAAATGTTAACCCAATTAAAATCATATTCTAAGCCCTCAGGCGCAAAAATCATGATAGCTCCATCTTTCACCCAACTATATCAGTCTGTTCAATCACTAAAATCAACAAATATTTATGTAGCAGCACAAAATATAGGTATAGCCGAATCTGGCGCTTATACAGGGGAAGTTTCCCCTAAAATGCTTAAGGGAGTAGGGGTAAACACAGTTATTATAGGACACTCTGAAAGACGAAATATTTTTCAAGAAAACGATAACTTTTTGACTAAAAAAATTAAAATTGCACTAGAATCAGACATTATGGTTATTTTTTGTCTTGGTGAAAAATTAGAAGACAGAATATCAAAGAATCATTTTGAAATTGTTTCACAGCAGCTTAAAAAAACCATTTTCAATCTTTCATATAAAAGTATGACAAACATAATATTGGCTTATGAACCTGTTTGGGCAATTGGTACTGGAGAAACTGCAACAGCAGCGCAAGCTCAAGAGATGCATTTTTATATTAGAAATTTGATATCCTCTCATTTTAACTCAAAAATTGCTGATAATATTTCAATCTTATATGGAGGAAGTGTAAAACCTGAAAATGCAAAAGAAATTTTTAGTGAATCTGATGTTGATGGAGGTTTAATAGGAGGCGCATCTTTAAATGCAGAAGATTTCATGAAAATTGCAAATTCATTTTAAAATTTTCAAGTATTGAATTAAAAATGACACACTATTTTTCTAATATTTTAAGGGATCAAGAATCACCGAAAATTAATCCAAAAGAACTCGAACAGATTGATGTCTTAGAGGAAAAAGAACACCAGATAATATTATATAATGATGATGTGAATACATTTGAACATGTTATTGATTGTTTAGTAAAAATATGTGAACACAACTATCTTCAAGCTGAACAATGTGCATATATAGTTCATCATTCTGGAAAGTGTTCCGTTAAAACAGGTAGTTTAGATGAATTAGTTCCCAAATGTAATGCTCTTCTAGAGGAAGGTTTAAGTGCTGAAGTTGTTTAATTTTTGATTTTTTTCTTTGCACAAAATAATCGTAATTTGCAAAACAAATTGGCTATATATGAATTTACATAAGTAATTTCCTAAGTCATTTTGATGATTAAAAAAAAATGAAAATGAAGTATAGAAATTTAATTATCACACTATTTATGATTGCGTCACTTAAAACAACAGCCCAAAAAAATATAGATACCACAATTTATCAGTTTAAAGTTGAAAATATTGAAGGAGAGGAATTTAACTTTGATTCTCTTAGAGGTAAAAAGATCATGATCGTAAATACTGCATCTAAATGCGGTCTCACTCCACAGTATAAAAAACTTCAATCACTTTTTGAAAGTTACAAGAGCAAAAATTTTGTTATTGTAGGTTTTCCAGCAAATAATTTTTTGTTTCAAGAGCCAGGTAGTGACAAAGATATAGCAGAGTTTTGTGAAAAAAACTACGGTGTTACATTTCCAATGATGAGTAAAATATCAGTTAAGGGTAAAAATATGCATCCTATTTATCAATTCTTGACTGAACAAACAAAAAATGGAGTAATTAGCTCTAGAGTATCGTGGAATTTTCAAAAATATTTAATTAATGAAGACGGAAAATTGGCTAAAGTAATCTCGCCTAGGACTCAACCTGATGATCCTACAATTTTATCATGGATAGAAAATTAATTAAAAAAAAAGCAAATTTTAAAACTCAATGTGTTCATGCTGGTGAGTTAGTTGATAAAGTCAATGGAGGTTCTATTTCACCACTTTATATGGCCACTTCATATAAATTTAGTGATGTTAAGATAAACAGATATCCCAGGTATTTTAATACACCAAATCAAAAAGGCCTTGCTGAAAAAATAGCTGCGCTTGAAGGTGCAGAAGCTGCGATTTTATTTAGTTCAGGTATGGCAGCAATAAGTACTTCTCTTTTATCATATTTAAAATCAGGAGACCATGTCATTCTTCAAAATGACCTTTATGGTGGAACAAGAAATTTTATAAAAACAGAATTTCCCAAATTTGGAATTGAATTTAGCTTTACATCTGGTATTTCTTCAAAAGACTTTGAAAAGGAAATAAGAAAAAATACAAGGGTCATATATATCGAAACTCCTAGTAATCCTAAATTGAAAATAATTGATTTAAAATCTATAGGTGATTTAGCCAAAAACAACAAAATCTTAACGATTATTGATAACACCTTTGCTAGTCCAGTCAATCAAAATCCTCTAGAGTTTGGATTTGATATAGTAATTCATAGTGCTACAAAATATTTAGGTGGTCATAGTGACATATCTGCTGGTACAATTGTTAGCTCTGGGACAATTATTAATAATATTTCAGCTAGTGCAAAAAATTTTGGTGGAAACTTGAGTGATTACACTGTTTGGCTACTTGAAAGGAGCTTAAAAACACTTTATTTACGAGTTAAAGAACAAAATAAGAACGCATTACAGATTGCTAATTTCCTTGAAAATGAAGCCTGGATTGATAAAGTTTATTATCCTGGTTTAACTTCACATCCCAACCATGAACTAGCAAAAAAACAGATGAAAGATTTTGGAGGCATGTTGTCTTTTGACTTGTCACCAAAAATAGATTGCAAAAAATTCCTTTTAGGACTTGAGCTTATTAAGCCGACTATGAGTTTAGCTGGAATTGAGACTACAGCATTAAGTCCAAAACTTACCTCACATTCTTTACTAACAGATGAAGAACGAATTGAACAGGGAATAAATGATCAAATGGTAAGACTATCTGCTGGTATTGAAGATTATGAAGATTTAAAAGACGATATAATACAATCTATTAAAAAACAAATCTAATGAAAGTTGATATTTTAGCTTTTGGTGCACATCCAGATGATGTAGAGCTTGGATGTGGAGGGACAATAGCATTATCTATTGCTCAAGGTAAAAGAGTTGCAATTGTAGATTTAACTCAAGGTGAATTGGGTACTAGGGGTGATGTTCAAACTAGGAAAAGTGAAGCTAAAATAGCCTCAGATGTCCTTAAAATTTACAAACGAGAAAATCTAAAACTTGAAGACGGATTTTTTGAAAATAATTTGAAAAACCAACTTGTTTTAATTGAAAAAATTAGAAAATACCAACCAAATATTGTTTTATGTAATTCAAGAAGAGATAGACATATTGATCATGGTAAAGCAAATCAGCTAGTCAATGACTCATGCTTTTTAAGCGGTTTAAATAGAATCAACACGATTGATCAAAATGGAAAAAATCAGACATCATGGCGTCCACAACTTATTTTAGAGTATATACAGTGGAATGAAGTTAAACCAGATATAGTAATAAATATTACTGGATACTTGGATAAAAAAATTGAAGCAGTTAGAGCTTATAAAAGTCAATTATTTGATTCAACGAATAACGAAAATAATACACCAATAAGTACTGAAAACTTTTTAAATAGCGTAAAGTATCGTGCGCAAAATCTTGGTAGATTAATTGGTACTGAAGCAGGTGAAGGTTTTACATCTAGACAGTTGTTAGCCATTAAAGAGTTGGATTCTCTAATTAAATAAATATGCCAAAGACTGTTAGATGGGGTGTTTTGGGCCTTGGGAATATTGCAAAAAAATTTGCAGATGATATAAAGTTGGTTCCTGATTGTAAACTTGAAGCTGTTGCCTCCTCAGACATGTCACGTGCTAAAAGTTTTGCTAGCATCTATAAAGTAAACCGTTTTTATGATAATTATGATGATCTTTTTAAAGACAGTGAAGTTGATATAATTTATATTGCTTCTCTGAACAACAATCATTATAAGCATTCTGCAAATGCTATAAAACATAACAAAGCAGTTTTATGTGAAAAGCCGCTAGCTATTAATGAATCACAGGTTAAAGATCTAGTTTATCTTTCGAATGAAAGAGGGGTTTTTCTGATGGAAGCTCTTTGGACAAGATTTAATCCTGTCTTTGATCAACTACTTAAATGGATTTCAGAGGGTCAAATTGGAAAAATTAAATATATCTATGCCTCTTTTAGTTTTAATGGGACAGATAGATCTCATGATTCTAGATTATTCAATCCTGAAAAGGGTGGAGGTAGTTTACTTGATATAGGTATTTATCCACTTTTTCTTTCTTATCAACTTTTAGGATATCCAATTTCCATCATCTCTGATGCAATAAAATCAGAAACTGGTGTGGATAAGCAAATAGCCATGATTTTTAGCTACAAAGATTCTCAAGCATTATTGTATTCAAGTTTTTCACATAATGAGGATATGCGTTCTAAGATTTGTGGAGAAAGGGGTGAAATTTATATTGATTCTAGATGGCACGAATCAAAATCGATAACCCTATCAAATAATAAGAAAACCAAAAAAAAAATCGAGTTTATTGGTAAGGGCTATTTTTATGAAATAGTGGAATCAAATAAATGCATTAGGGAAAAACGCATTGAATCAAATAAATGGACACATAAAAACAGTTTAGATCTAGTTAAGTTAATGGATACTGTAAGAGCACAGAATAATATTATATATCCAAACGAATAGTTGTTTATAATAGTTAACTTAATATAAATGAAATTAGGAATGTTGATTTAGTTCTTAATTTTTATTCAAAATCTATTATATTTGGTACCATGAATGGTGGTTGTAGCTCAGTTGGTTAGAGCGCCTGATTGTGGTTCAGGAGGTCGTCGGTTCGAGACCGATCTTCCACCCCAAAGGGATTCCTGAGAGTCCCTTTTTTTATAAAATTAACCATAAACAAATGCGATACTTAATTTTTCTTTTTCCTTTATTTGCTATTTGTCAAAGCAATTCACAAAGCGCTGGTGGTTTTCGATTTTATGATTCTAATAGATCTAATATCACTCTTTACCAAACAATCGGAAGCAGATTTTACCATAAAAAGTATTTAACCTCATTAATTAACGGTAAAAAGGTTGAAGTAAGATTTGATGCATTTAAGGATGTAATGTACATAAGATTTAATGATAATTATTCTGAATACCTATTGCCATCGAAAAATAATGTTTCAATTTTATTAGGAGGAAAAGAACCTTGGTTGGCATATGATAACAAATGGTACAGATTGTTATTCAGGGACAAAAAAAAATCTTACCTATTTAAACCGATTGTAGAGTATAGTAAGCCAAGAATGGCTAATTCAGGTTATTCAGTAAATAAAGCTGCTGAATTTAAATTGAAAAAAAGATTTTTTGTTTTAGAAGCGGGAACATTAAAAAAAGTTTCTAAAAAAGAATTAAAAAAGATAGGTATTATTAAAATGATTAATTCATTATAAACATTATATATTCTAGTTAAATTGATATTTGTATATTTTGGCAGTAAAATTTTTAAAAACACTTTATGAAAAAGTTAGCACCTATTTTATTTTTTATAATCATTAATATATCCTTTGCTTCAGAAAATTCATTAGAAAGTTATACGATAAAAGTTAAAGCTGAGAGTCGTAATAATTATGAATTATCTGGTAATGATTTGAATGGTTTAGTTAAAGGTACTGATCCTAAACTGACATTTTTAGTTGGATCAAAAATTGATTTTTTGGTTGATGCACCTAGCCATCCTTTTTATCTAAAAATAAAGGCTGGTATAGGTAAGAAAGACCAAATCGAAAATATTGAAAATAATGGAGACACAACTGGAATTATTTCATGGATTCCAGAAAAACCTGGAACATACTATTACCAATGTGGTAAGCACAAAAACATGGTTGGGGAAATAAATGTCGTAGGTAAATAAGACTTAATACAAGTATTCTATATTAATCTAATTTTAAGTAAGATATAACTTAGTTCCTTTTCGAAAAATTTCAAAAGTTATTTAGTAATAAACTCAGACTTATTTCTTTTTTTGACGATACAAAATAGAACGCCTATTACCATTATCAAACTCAACCTTATTTTTTGAGATAATCCTAAATGAATTAGTCTTTCTGCTTGTTTTTATTAATTCCCATTTAATGACATCTTTTTTTTTGTCATAACTTGTAATTTCAATACCTGATCTAAAATCACCGGTCGGTGTTTCATATATAATTAGACCATTGTTAACTATAATATTAAAACAGTCAGATTTTTCTTTATCACACCATTGGCCATTTAAAAATTCCTCTACATTAAATTCTTGTGCTATAGTGTATAATGGAAATAATAAAAATATAATACAAATTTGATTTAATTTCATACAACTAAAATAATCATTTTGGTCACCATAACAAGTTTTGTTTTTTTTAAAAGATCTTTTATTAGACAATAGAACATTAATTCTTTTTTGCTAAATTTCATTGTTACTAACTACTTTTTAAATAAAAAATAAATAACTTTTAATAATGAGATACCTATTTTACTACATATTCATATTTTTTTGTTTGTCATGTGCTGTGTTAAAGTCAACTGAAAATGATCCATTTATTGGAAAATATAAAATGACTGTCTTTAATGTAGATCAGGTAGGAGATATTCCAGCAATTTTAACTATAAAAAAAGATAAAAAATTGTATAATTCTGATGTTAATTATAAAATTAATGACGAAGAAAGATCCTTAGACATTATATCAACTTATTCTGTAGATAGTTCAACACTTATAGTTGAATCTCTAATTGATGGTTCTCAAATTGATTTTGAATTAAATTTTGAGGGCTCTGTTTTTACTGGAACAGCTGGTGGTTACTATGATATAGAGGGTAGTAAAATAGAATAAGGTGATGTTTTTTTTATTATTTAATATTTATAAACCACTATAAATAAATAATTTCTACAATGAAAATTTCAGTCACTATTTTTATATTTTTTGGCCTATACTTTATTAATGCTCAAGAAAAAGTCATTCTAAAGGGAATGACAAAAAAAGAGATAAAGGCATTAAAAAAACAAGAAAAAGAGAAACAAAGAATTGCTAAGCTAACAAGTATGGGACTTAATCAATGGGGTATTGATGAGAATGCACAAACTTGGTATCTTGCATTAAAATATTATTTACCTACAGCCAGACAAGCAGGAGGAATTCCAATTTTAAGGCAATATCAGACATTTACTCAGGAATCATCAAAAATATTTCCATTATGGATTATAAATGGGCAACAATTCAGTTCCCCACCTCAGGATGTCCAGGCTTTATCTCCTCACATACGAAAAGTGAGAGTTCTCATTAGTGCTGCTGAAACTAATAGATGGGGTAAACAAGGTAGGGCAGGAGTAATAATGTTAACAACTATTGAGTTGTAAGGGATTGTTTAAGATAAAATCTTTTTTGTGCTAAATTCACTAACAAATCTTCCGGATTTATCCCTTCTCATTTCTAGTTGTTTTGCTCTAATGAATTCTTTTCGCGTATATTTTTTTCCATCAACGTAAATGTGGGCTACGTTTTTGGGAAAAATTATATGTAAAAGTCTTCTAGACATATTAACAATTTACAAAAAAACTCACTTTTATCAGATAAACATGTAATAAATTATATATATAAGAATTAATTATATGTGTATTAGATATTAATATTTAATTGAATTGATTTTCTGAAAATCTTAAACAAAATTTGTACTAATTCTACAGTCAGTGGGGTGAAGTAATGTTGTTGATAAATGTTTTGTTGAAAACTTCATTATCGAGTCCCCACTTTTTAAGGGATTGTTTGAATTTGTTTGATTTAATTGGTTTGTTTACGTGGGAAATAGAATTGCTATGAAAAAGATCTTAATTTTATTCCCACTTTTTTTTGTAGATAAAAAAAAACCTTTTTTATTTTTAAATCTCTTCCTTTTTTCATACTTTTAAAATGCAATTAAGTTATTCACTTAATTATTTATCCCTAAACCAATTTGTTTTAAACCGCCTAAATATGGGCGGTTTTTTATTTTATAATATAATTAACTTCTGATACTTCAGACATCCTAAAATACCCAAATGCATTTTCATTTGAATTGTTCATATTAACAATATTACCTCTAAGATTAACTGGTGTACCTACAAAAGGTCCACCTTGTTGTGTATTTTGTAAAATAAGAAGATACCAATAATTATATCCAAAATTTGATAATCCAAATTGACGAACTTTCACATGATCACCTTTTTTAAGTCCTGAATTTAAAAGGAATCCATAATATTCACCACCACTGCTAAAGTCATCTCTAAAAATATTATATTCTGGAAAATCTAGTTCTTTACTTGTAAATTCAAAATAACTATAATTAGTTTCTTCTATTGGATCAAAACAATAAGCTTCCAATTGAACAGCCTCATTTCCAAACAATTCAACAGATTCTTGCTCTATCCTATCTATACTACTAACAGTCCTAAGAGATTCTTCACCTGTAAAAGTTTGATTTTTATATTGAATGTTTATAGTGTATGAATTTTTAATATCGTAAGGTATAGTATCTTTAGGAATATAGTTTCCACTATTTTCTTCGGTAAATTGATAAATTTTTCCATATTCATCTTCTATATATACACTAGCTCCAGTTGCTGGCTGATAAGTTTTTTTAAAATAAGGACTACTCAAAGATAGATTTACTTTTTGTTCCGTTTCATTCGTTTCTTTTATCCAATTAATATACGCATCAACAATTAAGATTTCTTTCGAATCATTTAATGGAATTTCGACCACATCTTCACAGCTAAAAAAAATAAGATTTGTAATAAATACTAACAATAATTTTTTCATGGTTAAAATTTAAAATTATATGTAACCGAAGGGATAATTCCAAAAATAGCTAATCTGATGGCTTCATTAGTTCCGTTACTTATGTTTTGCTGAAATCTAATTGAAGCTGCATTTTTTCGGTTATAAATATTATAAATTCCAAAAACCCATTCACCTGATTTATTCTTTGGCTTATAAATAGCGGAAATATCTAAACGATGATAAGAAGGAAGCCTACTGCTATTTCTCGCTTCATAGTTTGGTATTGAAAAGCCCTGAAATTGATATTGTGCATTTGGATAGGTTATTGGCTGACCAGTTTGAAATATAAAATTAAAATTGAGATTCCATCCTGTATTTATTCTGTAGTTTGAAACCAAGGAAAAATCATGAGTTTTATCATATGGTGTAAAATACCAATTACCATTATTAATTCCTGTCTCTTCTTCGGTTCTTCCAGGAGTCCTTTGCTCTGATTTGGAAAGAGTATAAGCTATCCATCCAGTTAGCTTACCTTCATTTTTTTCAAATAAAATTTCAATTCCAGAGGCTTTTGCTTCGCCATTTAGCAAAACTTGTTCAATAGCATCATTGGCTATTAATTCAGCACCATCTATGTAGTCAAGGCGATTTTTAATAGTTTTATAAAACACTTCTGCCTGAAGACTGTAAATTTTATTATTGAAAGTTTCAAAATATCCAATTGCTACTTGATTTAGTAATTGTGGATCAATGTATTTCCCACTTGGTGCCCACACATCAATAGGTGTTGGTGAATTAGTATTTGAAATTAAATGTAGGTATTGAGCCATACGATTATAGCTAATTTTAAAAGATTTGTCATCAGCAATTTCATATGCTAATGAGAAACGCGGTTCCAAATTAGTAAACTGTTTTATAACCTCACTATTAGAATATTCAATAAACCCTAGAGGAGTTGCTTCTTCATATATTTGGACTGAATTGATAAATAAAAGAGGGTTGTCGTTTTCATAAGTGTTAATTTTTTGCCCAAGTCTTAAAAAATTACTTAGTCTCAGACCAAAATTTAATTGAAGTTTAGGTAACAATTTATAGTCTAAACTGCTATAAAAGGCACTTTCCACAGCAAATTTATCCTCTAGTTTCTGATTTTGAATTGTAGAATTTTCAGTTGTTGGTTGAATTAACCCTGGATCAAACTTATAATAGATACTATTTAGTCCATATTCAATTTTAAGTTTTTCATTCAAATAATATTTTAAATCATATTTTATATTAAAATTGGTTATCCCAAGATTCCAATCAAATTCAGCAAGACCAAAATCTAAGGTGTAATCATAATCTGAGTATATCATTGAAAGATTTGAAAACAACTTATTAGAAAACAAATGATTCCACCTAAAGTTTGCCACTGAATTTCCATATGACAGGTCAAACAAATTATCAATATCAAAAACATCTCTTCCGAAATAACCAGAAAGAAAAATTGTATTTTTTTCGTTTACCCGATGACTTAATTTGGTATTTAGATCATAAAAATATGCCTTGTTGTTATCAACAGATTCTATTAAGGGTAAAAATAGATGTGCGTAACTACTTCGTCCTCCAAATAGAAATGAGCTAGTTTCCTTCTTGATTGGACCCTCTAGAAGTAATCTGGAGGAAATCAATCCTAATCCACCCTGACTATTAAATTTATTCTTATTCCCTTCTTTTTGAAATATATTCAATACAGATGATACACGTCCTCCATATTTTGCAGGAATTCCACCCTTATATAAGCGAATATCTTTGATAGATTCTGGATTGAAAACAGAAAAAAATCCAAAAAGATGTGAAGAATTAAAAATTATAGCCTCATCAAGAAGAATTAAATTTTGATCAGCTCCTCCACCTCTAACATTAAAACCTGATGCTCCTTCACCAGCATTTGTTACTCCAGGTAACAATGTTATAGATTTGATTACGTCTGTTTCTCCTAAGACTGCGGGGATTTTTTTTATTTTACTTATAGAAAGCCTGTTAACACTCATCTCTGGACTTCTAAGATTAATAAACTCAGAACTTTCTTCTATAACTACTTCATCAAGGACTTGAATCTCTTTTTGTAAATTGAAATTTTGACTGAAATCTGACAAAATAATTAAATCAATTTCCTGATTTTTATAACCTAAGAAGCTTATTTGAAGTTTATAATCTCCTCTAGGTACAGTAAGTGAATAAAATCCATAGTCATTCGTTGTTGTTCCAATTTTAAGGTCGGGGATTATTACATTAACTCCTATCAATGTTTCATTATTTTCACTGTCTGATATATATCCACTAAGTGTCACTTTCTCTTGACAGTATAATCTACTTTGAGTACAAACAAAAACAATAAGGATTAATTGAAAGTAAAAATAGCATCTGCTAGAAGATAGATTACGAAAGTTATTCATTTTAATTAATCTTATAAAAACTGAGATTTTCTTATGATTTTATAAAACCGAACATTTTTACCACAAATCTTTTTATTAATCTTATCTTAAAATGATAGACCGAATCCAATATTACCTATGAGTATCCCTCCGCTGTTGACGCCAGGTATGGGCGGAATCTCTTCTGTAAAACTATCTGAGATCCCATTTGCAGTTGCATTAAATTCAACAGTTTTTTGTATACTCCCGAATCCATATCCAACCTCGAAACGAAAAAAAAAAGTGCCTCCTGTTTTTATTCCTGTTTTGATGTTTGTAGTACCGAATTTCAGGTTTGTTGAAGCGTCACCTATTGTGCTTTGACCATTTTCGTTGAATTCTAAATTATAAAAATTTAGATCAGTGTTGAATTTTCCTTGCCCAAGGGATACAAAAAAACCATTTCCTTTTTCGTTAAAATAAAAATTGGCACCATATTCTAAATACGAAAAATCTGTTCCAACGTCATCAATATCAATATTAAGTCCACTAAAATCTAAGAAAGGAGCTATTTTATTATTTAATATAGGAGGTAGTATCTCAATAGAACCCCCAATCACATTTGGAATACCGAGTTTTAATCCAAAATTTATTCTTCGAATCTTAATGCTATCTTCTATTTCATTTGTATACACTTCGTTTTGAGATTGTAAATTCTGGCTAAATAAAAACCCAATTAAAATGATTAATAATTTTATTGATCTGCTTACCATTTTTAGTCAATTTTAATTTTATCTGCTCTGTTTGCTAATTCCCAAGCCGTATGGAAAATTAGTTTAGTCCTTTTCTCTAATGTTGAATATAGTATTTTATCTGCAGTATCAGTTATTTTGTGATAATCTTGGTGAGTACCACTAAAATAAAAAATTACGGGGATGTTATTTTTTGCAAAATTGTAATGATCACTTCTGTAATAAAATCTGTTCGGATCGTCTTCTTTATTATATGTATAATCTAATTCTAATTGCGTATATTTTTTATTAATCTCCTCTGAGATATTGTGCAGCTCCATACTTATTTTATCTGATCCTATTAAGTATATATAATTTGGATTAGTTGAATTTCTTTTTGGATTAATTCTTCCAATCATGTCAATATTTAAATCAGCGATCGTGTAGGATAGAGGATAAAGTGGATTTTCAGTATAGAATTTTGAACCAAGTAAGCCTTTTTCTTCTCCAGTAAAATGAAGAAAAACAAGACTTCTTTTTGGGCCTTTTCCGTCATCAAATGCTAGTTTAAATGCTTCAGCAATTTCTAGCAAAGCGACAGTTCCGGAACCATCATCATCAGCTCCATTATAAACATCTCCATTATCATTTGTCCCTAAGTGATCTAAATGCGCCGAAAGAATAATGTATTCATTTGGAAAATGACTTCCTTTGATGACTGCTGCTACATTTTCAGTTTTAACTTTTTTCTTATTAATTAAAAGCTCCATTGGTTGATAATAGTCAATCGTGCCCTTAGCGGGATAAATATTATTTGATTTATAGTAGTCCCTCAAGAAATCACAAGCCCTTTTTTGACCAAGTTCACCTGTACCCCTTCCCTTGAAATAGTCAGATGAATAAACATATAAAAGCTCCATTAATTCTTTTCCAGTAATGGTGTCTGAATAATGGTTTGAATCAGATGCTAATTTCTGTGAATTACACCAGAATTGACATAAAATAAAAATTAAAAAAATTTTTCTCATTTTAATGTAATTCAATATTTAATTAATTAGCTGTTACTAATTTACTTTTAATACTTATTGAGGAAAGAATCCCATCCCAAAGGTTAATACGATTTTCTAAAGCTTGTTTTGAATACGAAAGAGCTTCTTCCCATTTAGTTTTGTCGTTCTGGCAGAGCTCTTTTATCATTTCTAGTGCCAATGGACCATGTTCTCCTGAATCTACTTCAATGTGTCTTTCAAAGTAGTAAATCAAATCAGAAAGATCTTCATTTGTCGAGGCTTTTAAATTTTTTATAATTTCAATAAACATATCAGGTATCAAATCTTCTCTACCGAAGGTAAATACAGCAGCGATGACGTGTGGTTTTTCAGTTTGAATAACTTCAAAAGTAAATTCGACGAAGTTTTTTACATACTTTGGCAATGATGATTTATTAATTATATCAAAGATATCATTACAAGATCTGACTTCATTAATTAGATGGTTGATCTCTTTTGTGTTTGCCTTAATATTTTTCATGGCATCCAAGTACATTTCAAAATGACTCATAGGGATACCTTCTTGATTTACATCTGACTCTTCTCCCCATACAATTTCATTTATAAGTCTAGATGCCTTAGGAAATCCAGACGGGTACCATGGGATCTGGTTACAGCTAAGAATACTTTGCAGTTTTTTCAAAAGGGACATAAAATCCCAAACTGCAAACACATGAGACTCCATAAATATTTGAATATCACCTAATGATTCAATTTTATTGTAAATGGAATGGTTTTTTAGCTTAATTCGTAATGGAAGCAATTCGCTTTCTAATCTTTCTATCATCTTCAAATACTTTATTCTATTTGCAAATATATCGATAATTTTACCTTTAATGGATTTAAACACAATTTTACTTTTCATTATTAGTAGTGTTGTTCTTACACTATCTCCAGGGCCTGACATTTTGTTTGTAATTTCTACAACCATTTCTCAAGGTCTTAGATGTGGAATTAAAGTCAGTTTAGGTTTGTGCTCTGGGTTAATTGCACACACTTTTTTAGTAGTTTTTGGTCTTGCAACCTTAATTGAAACATTTCCCTTTATAATAAGAGCAATTGAATTAGTTGGAGCCTCCTATTTAATATTTTTAGCTATTCGCCTGTTTTTAACTTTAAAAGAAAACTCTAATATTAATTCCAAAAAAGAAGCAAAAAAACAATTTTTTATAACAGGACTAATTATGAATCTTAGTAATCCTAAAGTAAGTTTATTTTTCTTAAGTTTTTTTCCTGGATTTTTATTCTCTAGTCTTATACCTTATAATATTCAGTTTTTAATTTTAGGTATAATTTTCATAACACAGGCAGTTATAATTTTTTTATTCGTTGCATTTTTAGCTAATTATTTGGGCAATTATTTAAAAGCAGTTGTTGTAAATAAAAGCTGGACAATAGTCCAAATTATTGTCTTAATTTTTATTTCTGCAATAATTATTTATCCCTAAATCAATTGGCTTAAAATTTTATTTGAGTTGTTAAATAAAAATTTCTATTTGGTGATGGGATGATGCCTGGGCCAGGATATCCTGTTGCCCTTCTTGTAAAATATATTTCATTTAATAAATTGTTCACACCAATTTCAAATCTAAATATACCTTTCATATACGATGTGGATATATCTATAATTTCATAGCTAGGAATAATCCCCACGACACCGCTTAAATTCCCATCTATTGCATTGGATGAATCTGAAAATTGTTCTGATAGAAAACTGTACTGAGCATTAAAAAAATAATTTTTGTAGCCAACTCTTATTCCAGTCTTCAGATTTGTTTTTGGAACAAACTCAACTTTTTTTCCAACAACACCTGGTGTTTCAGATGTTATATACTCCGAGTCAATCAATGAAAGGTTTATAAATGTATTTAAAAGTAA
>QFDA01000055.1 GCA_003130815.1 Bacteroidetes bacterium SCGC AAA795-G10
CTGTCGAGATCCCTAAACAATGCGTCAGCATAAGATAGAAGATAGTGAGAGAAGAGACCCACTTGAGCTTGTTGAAGATGTGTATATAGTGGAACTATAGTCTCGTGATGTTTTTTAGCTAATACAACAAGTGATTTTATGGTGTCCAACAGACATTGGCATACAATATTGATATCATCACGAATTTTCATGCGAATATCTAGTGCTACCTGATCATTCCGTGAACGAGCAGTGTGCATCTTTCCACCAGCATCAATTCCTATCCTTTTAATTATTAGAGATTCAATTAACTCGTGAATATCTTCAGAGCTGGATATATTTTCAAATTTTTCTTTTTTTAAATTTTCGAGACCCTTTAGTATTTTTTTTATCTCTTTCTTTGTTATGATCTTGTTTTCGTAAAGCATTATTGCGTGTGCCTGACTTCCTAGAATGTCATAAAGTGCGATTTCCACATCATCATTTAATGATGATACGTAATCCAACGTTATCTTACCCAAATTTTTTCCTAACCTAGACCGATACATTGCCTTTAAGGGTAATAATGGCTATATATAGCATAAATGATTTGCCGTTTATGGCTCAAGACATAAAGCAAGTTAGGGTAAAAATTTTTGATGAATTATCATCCATCGTAGATCCTGAAATAAACGTATCAATTACAGAGTTAGAATTGATTGATGAGGTTGACATTCAGGATAATAACGTCAAGGTTGACTTGCATCTAACTAGCCCTTTTTGCCCAGCTGT
>QFDA01000056.1 GCA_003130815.1 Bacteroidetes bacterium SCGC AAA795-G10
TTTCATGTGCATAAAGTATATCGCTATCAATCAATCTATCGCCATTGGTAGTGACTTCAATATAAACTTTTGCAGTTCTTAAAATTGCAATAATTTCTTTTAATTGAGGATGAGTATGTGGTTCACCAAAACCTGTAATATGTACATCACCATACCAATCAGTTTCATTTAACTGATCAACAAGACTTTGCACTGTATCAAGTTCCATAAAGTATTTGTTGTTCGGATAAATTTTTGGATCATAACGTGGACAAAAACTACACGTTCTGTTACAAAGTTCTGTAACATTTAGTTCTATAGTTGCCAGGCCTGGCAGACTTTGACTATGGATGTTTGCACTTCCATGTCTAGCCTTTCTACTATCTATGTGGCCCTCTACACTAAACATCTTTTCGAGGAAACACTTTGTCAATCATATCAACTACCCATGCCATTGCAATAGCGGTCCAACCAAAAGGACCAGCTAGGATAAGCACTAAAAACATTACCCACGCTTTAGGGTCTTTGCCAATCCATTGTTTTGCGCACCACATAACGAACGCAAATTGTATTGCACTTAAAAGCACCGATAAAAATACTATAACGATGTATTCCATCTATGAACTCCATACTGGTTTGCAGCAAGGTCACGTGTAAGTTTGCCTGCCACTTGCATCCAGTATTTATATGCCCAAGAGTCTTTTTCACATCTCTCGGCGCATTCAACACAATTGTTAATACGATATTCGTAAAGTTCCTGAAGTTCAGGAG
>QFDA01000057.1 GCA_003130815.1 Bacteroidetes bacterium SCGC AAA795-G10
TATAAGATTTGCAAAGAAAAAAGGTCTTAAAGAGAACTTGGTTAATAGATTAGAGCTTAACAATGAGAAACTTAATTTAATAATTGAAGCAATTAAAACTGTTATAAAACTAAAAGATCCAGTCAATTACGAATTGAGCAAGTGGACAAGACCTAATGGGTTAAAAATTAAAAAAGTAAGCATACCAATTGGAGTTATTGGGGTGATTTATGAGAGCAGACCAAATGTTACTGCAGATGTATCGACTTTATGTTTCAAATCTGGAAATTGTGTCATTTTAAGAGGGGGATCAGAAGCTTATTTTACCAATAAAATCTTGGCTAACTATTTCCGAACTTCTCTAGCCCAACACAAAATAGATAAAAATTTTGTTCAATTTATCGAAAAGAAAGATAGGAAACTTGTGGATTTTATGCTCTCAAAAATGAGTCAGTATATTGATGTAGTAATACCAAGGGGAGGTAAAAATTTGGTCAAAAAAGTTCAAGAATTATCAAATGTTGCGGTAATAGGTCATTTAGAAGGTATTTGTCATACTTACATAGATAAAGACGCAAATTTAAATATGGCAAAAAAAATTGTTAAAAACGCAAAAATGAGAAATACGAGTATTTGCGGCGCCACAGAAACACTCTTGATACACAAGAAAAAACTAAAAAATATCAGCGAGATATTAGAAGAGTTAACAAAAAATGGTTGTAAAATTTATGGTGATAAAACTATAAGAAAAAATTTTTCTGGAAAGATC
>QFDA01000058.1 GCA_003130815.1 Bacteroidetes bacterium SCGC AAA795-G10
TCGGGGACGATTTATTTGTTACTAATGTAAAACGACTCGCTAAAGGGATTGATAAAAAAATTGCAAACTCAATACTTATTAAAGTTAACCAAATAGGAACTCTAACAGAGACTATTGCAGCAGTTGATATGGCACATAAGTCTGGATATACTTCAGTCATGTCACATCGTTCAGGCGAAACCGAAGATAATACAATTGCTGATTTAGCAGTTGCGCTAAACACAGGTCAAATTAAAACTGGATCAGTTTCAAGAAGTGATCGTATGTCAAAGTACAATCAATTGTTAAGAATTGAAGAAGAGCTTAGTAAATCAGCTTTTTTTCCAAAAGAGAATGCATTTAAGCACCTTTAAATTAAGATGATTTTATTAACTTAATAAAGTGTATCTCCTTAAAATAAATTTATAAATGAGTAATTCAGTTAAAATAACTTACGATAAAAAAGAATATGAATTTCCTCTAATTGAGGGTTCAGAGAAAGAAAAGGCAATTGATATCAAAACCCTTAAACAGGACTGATTACTTACGATCCTGGTTACAAAAATACTGGCTCTTGTACAAGTGAAATTACATATCTTAATGGTGAAGAAGGAATCCTTCATCATCGTGGATATTCAATTGAAGAGCTATGCGCAAAGGCTAGCTTCTTAGAGGTTGCTTTTCTATTGATTTTTGGTGATATGCCAACTAAAAAAGAATTAGATCTTTTAAATGATGAAATTAGAAAAGACTCACTCGTTGATG
>QFDA01000059.1 GCA_003130815.1 Bacteroidetes bacterium SCGC AAA795-G10
TAAAGCTGAATGAGATCCGACTATAGCATCATGAGCAGCTAATGCCTCAAATTTATTAGGTGCTGTTTTAAAAGGAAAACCTGTATATTCAGAAATATATGAAGCTACTTTTTCTGAATATCCGTTAGGGGTATTAATTCCTGTTCCAACTGCAGTACCACCTAGAGCTATTTCTGCAAGATGATTAAGGCTATATTGTAAAGCCTTTATACCATTCTCCAATTGGGTAGAATAACCAGAGAATTCTTGACCAAGGGTTAGGGGAGTGGCATCCATCAAATGGGTTCTACCTATTTTAACAATGTCTTTAAATGCAATTGCTTTTTCATTTAAGGCATTTTTTAAATCTTTTAAGCCAGGGATTGTTGTTTCTATTATTTTTTTGTAACAAGCAATATGCATTGCTGTGGGAAAAGTGTCATTTGATGATTGAGATCGATTTACATCATCGTTTGGTCCAAGGGTTTTTTCTCCTTCACCTAACATTTTTCCTTCTATAACATGAGCTCTATTAGAAATTACTTCATTTACATTCATATTACTTTGAGTCCCTGATCCAGTTTGCCAAATCACAAGTGGGAAATGATCGTCCAATTTTCCTTCCAAAATTTCATCACAAACTTTAACTATCAGATCTCTTTTTACTTTTGATAAAACACCCAAATCAAAATTTGTATTAGCAGCAGCTTTTTTTAATTGTGCAAATCCATATATGATTTCCATTGGCATAGAACCTGAA
>QFDA01000060.1 GCA_003130815.1 Bacteroidetes bacterium SCGC AAA795-G10
AAACTTGTGGTATCAGAATCCGTTGCTGTAAGATTAGCTACTAAAGTACCTACTGCTACTTCTTCATCTACACTTACTGTTGAGGTGGAGGTACCTAACTGCTGATTACTATTCACTACTTTATCAAAAACCTCATAGTTTTTCGAAATTTCTTGATCAGTTAAATTTCTATTATAAATTCTAACTACGGCAATTTTTCCATTCCAGTGTTGTCCTACATCACTTCTTGCATCACCAATCCTAAGCTGACCGTATGCACGATCGCTTCCTTGTTGAATGTTTGTTACAATATTATTTATATAAATTTTAGTGTTTTTGACATATACAAATCTTACCCATTGATTTGAAATTAAAGAAGTGGGGAACTTAGCTGCATGAAGACCATTTCCATCTGTTCTAAAATGATTCATGTTATTAAATGTAAAGCTACCTGAGTTACCGTTATAAGTAAGTAAATCTCTTTGTCCTGATGTTCTATTGTCATAAAACCAAAATTCAAAGGTAAGATTAGGATAATTTGATAAATTAAGGGATGCGACATCATCCGATCCATTAAAAACAAAATGCTTTAACCCAGTGTTTGTAAATGATGGACCATTCAAGGTACCGTGATTATTGTTTCCACTTAAGTCGTACCAAGTATTTCCAAAACCTGAGTAAGAATTTGAATCTCCAGCGTCAAGATGTAAAATTAGGCCATCAGTTACTATACTTGAAACTTCAAATCCAATA
>QFDA01000061.1 GCA_003130815.1 Bacteroidetes bacterium SCGC AAA795-G10
GTTAAAAGCCCAAGCTACAGCGTAAAATCCAACCCCAGCAATTGAAAATCCGATTGCGTATTCGCGATATTTAAAGATACCTACCAAGATAAGGGAGGTGCCAATTATAGCCATTATCAGTGCAGCAATACCTGCTATTTTGTTTTTATTTAAGTACATTACTTTTCGCATTTCAAATATCGAACATTTATTTAAAATGGCACATATATAAATTATTACTTTAGTAGTATCATTTTTTTTATTAATGGAACTAGAAAAAGAAAAAAATAAGGACTCAATGAAAATGGCTTGGGCTAACATTGAGTCTAAATTTAGAAAGATTAAATTAGGAGGTGGCAAAAGTCGCCTTGAAAAGATCAAAAGTCAGGGTAAATTAACAGCTAGAGAAAGAGTAAAAAAACTTGTTGACGATTCTAGTAAAATTTATGAAATTGGAATTTTAGCAGGTGAAGAGATGTACAAAGAATATGGTGGATGTCCATCAGCAGGAGTCATAGTCGTAATTGGTAAGGTATCAGGAAGGTATTGTGTAATTGTTGCAAATGATCCAAGTGTAAAAGCTGGCGCTTGGTTTCCGATGACAACTAAAAAAAATTTAAGAGCACAAGAACTAGCCATTGAGAACAGGATTCCAATAATTTATTTAGTAGATAGTGCGGGTATTTTTCTTCCCCTTCAAGAAGAACTTTTTGCTGATAAAGAAAACTTTGGTAGGATATTTA
>QFDA01000062.1 GCA_003130815.1 Bacteroidetes bacterium SCGC AAA795-G10
TCTGAAAGCTAGATATTATTCATCAATGGAGGGTAGAATATTTTCCAATCTGTTTTTAATAATTTTTTTGAAAAACTTGTGTATAGATTTCTTATCAGCCAACACCTTTATATAAAAACTGTCTTTATAAATTGAATACTCTTCGGCTTTGCCCTTGTATATTTTGAGCTTAAAGTAGGGTATTATTAGACCATAAGTCTCTAATAAGCTTCTAAAAAAAACGATTATTCCTTTTGGACGCAACTCGATATTACATTTATTTATGTTATTGTCCAATAGAAGAAGATTTCTAATATTAACTGATGCACTAGAAATAATCAATTTTTCTGATCCTATTCCTCCCATCTTTAAACGTTCTTTAATTGAAAAAGGTTTTCCGACCAGTTTATCGATTTCTTTTTTTTGTTTTATATCATTATAAGAAATATTTAAAAGCATATTTAAAGTTAAGATATATATGTTAAGAGCCATAATTGGACAATAATAATATTTATCTTTAACTCGAAAATAATTGATGAATACAAATTATAATAACCATTTTTCTAATTCACTAAAAACTTTCTTTAAATCTAAATTTGATTTAGAAATTAACACTTTTGAATTTCAAAATACAAGAAAAGAATTTAAGGGTAATGTCACTTTATTGGTATTTCCTATTCTCAAATATTTAAAAATAGATGTTGAAAAATTGGCAAAACTTATAG
>QFDA01000063.1 GCA_003130815.1 Bacteroidetes bacterium SCGC AAA795-G10
ATAATATTTTTTCTTCTGCAGGAAACTGCGCCGATTTTGGAAACTTAACACAAGCTAGATCATTTTTAGGTTCTTCAAGTAATAATACTAGAGGTATATGGGGAGGCGGTTATACAGGTTCAAGAGTTAATACAATTGATTTCGTAACTATTGCTACACTTGGTAATGCAACTGACTTTGGTGATTTAACAAGATCACACAATAGTTTATCTTCAACATCTAATTCAACAAGAGCATTATTTGGTGGAGGAGATGCACCTGGTGCTAATGATACAATTGATTTTGTAGAATTTTCTACAACAGGTAACGCAACAGATTTTGGAAATTTAAGTAGTGCTAGATCAGGACCAAGTGCTACAGGTTCGTCTACTAGAGCAATGTTTATGGGAGGTGACACACCAAGCAGAAGTAATATCATTGATTATGTAGAAATAGGTAGTTTAGGAAATGCTATAGATTTTGGAGATTTAAATGTTAATGTTTTAAGAGGTGCTGGAACATCTAATGGTGTTCGAGCATTAAATGGAGGAGGTTATGATCCATCAGCACCAATTAACAATATTGATTTTTTTACAATAGCAACTAGATCAAATGCTACAGATTTTGGAGACTTAACTGCTGCAAGAAGTAGTTTAGGTGCATATTCAAATGGCCATGGTGGCTTACAAGAATTCCAACCAAGAGCCTCTGAACTTTATTCA
>QFDA01000009.1:0-2034 GCA_003130815.1 Bacteroidetes bacterium SCGC AAA795-G10
ATCAACTGTTAACTCGAAAGAAACAATTGAAGTTGATGGTGTCAAGTATCCTTTGGTAAAACTCGAAATATCAAGAACATCTCATCCCTATTACACTGGTAAATCTAAATTAGTTGATACGGCCGGGCGTATTGATAAGTTTAAAAACAAATATTCTAAGTTTAAGAAGTAATTTCTAATTTCTACGACTTATTTTTTTTACGTTTTTTAGTACTAATAAGTTGATAGGGTTTATTTCCATCCCCTCAACATCTTTTTGAACAAAACGGACAACTTGGTCATAGTAAAGTGGTATGATCGGGAAATCACTTAAAGCAAGTGAGTCCATCTCCCTATATTTTTTAAAACGTAAAGTATCTGACATAATTACTAATGAATTTTTATACATTTTATCAAAGTTTGGGTTTTTATAATGCGTGTAATTTGGACCAATAGGTGAAAAGTTAATACTGTTAAAAAGCGAAAGGTAATTTTCGGCATCTGGATAATCTGCTATCCAACTAGCTCTGAAAAGTTCAAGTTTTCCTGAAGATTTAGCTTGACGTAACGATGCTGTTGGCATTACATCAATTTTTATTTCGATACCGATTTTTTGAAACTCTCTCTGCAGATATTCACATAAGTCTATGTAATTAGAATCGGTGGCTAACTTAATAGAAGGCCTTTCTCCAGTTTTTTTTATATAATTTTCAACTAATCTTTTTGCTAATTTAGGATCATATTTAATTTCATCATCACTAGTCCCAGGAAGTCCCTTAGGGATAATGCCTCTTTTCGCTGGATAGCCTATATTATTTCTTAAGAATGCCACCATCAATTTTCTATCAAACCCTATGTTAAGTGCTCTTCTTATGTTTTTAGATTTTATTGCTGGGTTGTTACTATCTAAAAAGATACCTATATATTCAGTATTTAAATAAGGTCCCTTAAGCATATTCATTTTTTCAAAGTATTTACTTCGCAAAGTTCCGTCATAATCAAGCAATTCATCTTTGTATGATGCGTCTAGTGAATTTATAAAATCGAACTTTCCCTGTAAAAAAAGCATAAATTCACTCTGAATATCTGGAATAAACCTTACTGAGATTGCATCAAGGAAAGGTAATTTATTACCGTTTGTATCCTTTTCGAAATATTTTTGATTTTTTAATAAAACTAATTTTACATTTTCATCCCATCGTTTAAAATAAAAAGGACCAGTACCTATTGGGTTGGATCTGAAATTTACTCCGTAATAATTGGTTACTTCCTTTGGTACAACTGAACAATAGCGCATTGTGAGAAGTCCCAAAAAGGCTGGGAATGGATTTTTTAGGGTAATAGTTAAAATATTTTCTGCTGTAGCTTCGTAATTTTCTACATTCAGAAGAACCCAACTCCCAGGCGATGCAACAACAGGATCTTTTAAACGATCGAAACTAAAAACAAAATCCTTAGCCTCTACTCTTCTTGTTTTTTTCTCTCCAAAAATTGGTGATTCATGAAAGTAAACATCATTACGAAGATAAAATGTATAAGTTAGTCCATCAGGACTTATTGACCAGGAGCTAGCAATCTCTGGCTCAATATTTAAATTTTTATTTAATTGAACTAAACCATTAAATAATTGATTAATTGGCCATATATTTTGTGGATTTCTCGAAAATGCTGGATCAAGGGATGTAACATTTCTGTACTCATTATAACGGAATACCGTTCTATTTTCGATATTTTTTGTGTTATTACAACTTAATAGAAAAAAAAATATTGCCAGATAGAGATAAACTGAATATTGATTAGAAAGTAGCTTAGGCATGTAAATTTTGTTAATATATTTGCTTTGAATTTAAGGCTTTAAAACGATTATGGAAAAAATTGTTCCTGTTCAAGATGAAAAAAATATAAACTTAATAAAAGTTGCTTTTCACACTCTTGGTTGTAAAGTCAATTTTTCTGAAACATCAACAATTTCGAGAGAATTTACTTCTTCACATTATCAGGTTGTTTCATTTACTTCTTTTGCAGATTTATATGTTATTAATACTTGTTCAGTTA
>QFDA01000009.1:2044-24828 GCA_003130815.1 Bacteroidetes bacterium SCGC AAA795-G10
GAAAACGCTGATAAAGAGCTTAGTGTTTTGGTTAAAAAAGCCCTTAAAAGAAATCCAAATGCATTTATCGCTGCTATCGGATGTTACGCTCAATTAAAGCCACACGAAATTGCCTCTTTAGATGGTGTAGATTTAGTTCTTGGAGCAACCGAAAAATTTAAATTAATTGAATACGTTCAGAAACTTAAAAAAAATGAGTCAACACAAATATATTCTTGTGAAATAGAGGAAGCCAATTTCTATGAGACTAGTTATTCTGTAAATGAAAGATCAAGAGCTTTCTTAAAAATTCAAGATGGTTGTGATTATAAATGTTCATATTGTACTATACCTAAAGCAAGAGGAATTTCTAGAAGTGATTCTTTATCAAATGTAATTAATAATGCCCAAAAAATTGCTGATTCAGGGTTAAAAGAAATAGTTCTTACAGGAGTCAATATAGGTGACTATGGGAAAGGTGAGTTTGGTAATAAAAAACATGAGCATACATTTTTAGATCTTGTTAAAGCCTTAGAAAATTTAAAATCTGTTTATCGTTTTCGTATCTCATCAATTGAACCTAACCTATTGAGTGAAGATATCATCAAGTTCATTGCAAGCAGTAAGCGTTTTGTTCCACATTTCCATATTCCATTGCAAAGCGGTAGTGACAAAATTTTAAAAAGTATGAAACGAAGATATTTATCTTCTCTATACTCTGAAAAAATAAAGCAAATTAGATCCTTAATTCCAGATGCATGTATAGGTGCTGACGTTATAGTAGGTTATCCAAATGAAACAGATGAAGATTTTCTAGAGACTTATGATTACATTTCTGGGTTAGAAATTTCTTATCTCCATGTTTTCACTTATTCAGAAAGGGCTAACACAGAAGCAATTAAAATAAAAGACAAAGTAGATAAATTAACTCGAAGTAAACGAAGTAAAATGTTAAGATCATTATCCTTAGAAAAACGCCGTTGTTTTTATCAATCTCAGCTCGGGAAAAATCATGAGGTTTTATTTGAAAGTGAGAACAAAAAAGGTTACATAACTGGTTTCACAGAAAATTATATTAGGGTTCGTATGCCTTGGGATCCAATACTTGCCGATACTTTACTAAAAGTAAAACTAGATAGAATTGATGAGGAAGGGTTCGTTAGGATTAAAAATTAGAATTAGAGTTTTATCCCCACTGGAAGAAGTTGCTTATATCTCCGATTAGTTCTGACAAATCTTGCTATTTTGGGTGAGGTTGGAACTACCCTTAGATTCTTTTCAGAAATAAACTCAAGAACCTTAATAATAAAGGCTTCTTCTAATTCTTTGTTTTCAATTTTTTTAGGGATGTGTAATTTGGTGAGAAAAATTTTTCTCTCTTGCTCAGAATACTCTATTCTTGCTAGACTATCTTCAATTTTAACTTCAAACTGTCTTAGAAACTCGTTATTTACTAAAGTTAAGTTTTCCATAATCACGATACTTGATTATTTATTTGATGTAGTTATTTAAATTTGTTTTAAAAGGATAGCTAAAATACAAAAAATAAAAAACAATTAAATGATTTGAATTGACAAAATGACACCAATTCACATATACTGTATGCCTGGAATGGCTGCAAGCCCGAAAATTTTTGAATATTTAAAATTTCCTAAGAATTTTCAAATTCATCTTTTGAGTTGGATACCACCTATAAAGGACGAGCCTCTAAGTCATTATGCGAAAAGGATGTGTAAGCGTGTTGTTCATAAAAATTCAATTCTTTTGGGTGTTTCCTTTGGGGGAATATTGGTTCAGGAAATGGCTAAATATGTTTCTGTAAAAAAAATAGTAATAATATCGAGTATAAAATCTAAAAGAGAATTTCCATTACCTATGAAAATGGCAAAAAGAACTAACGCGCATAAACTTCTTCCAACACAATGGATTGAAAATATTGATAATTTAGCACTTTTTGCATTTGGTAAAGGGATTAAAAAACGCGTTGCACTTTATCAAAGGTATCTTTCTGAGCGCAATTCAGAATATTTAAATTGGGCAATTAATGCACTGGTATATTGGGATCAAAATAAATTTTCAGACAAACTTATACATATTCATGGAGACTCTGACTCTGTTTTTCCAATAAAAAACCTTATTAATCCTATTATCAAAATCAAAGGAGGACATGCAATTATAATTACAGAATCAATTTGGTTCAATACGGAGTTGCCAGCAATACTCCAAAAATGATTATTTTTAGTTAAATGAATTATTTTATGGTATCTATTGATAGGGCTTGTATTTTTCTGATTTTATTGTCTTTTATATCTATCTTTCGTCTAAGAAGTCAAGAGTATGAATTTAATCTTATACAGAATAATAAAAATACTCTAAATGTTTTTGCACTTAAACCGCCTAACAATTTAAATTTTTGTGGAGAATTTGTACCAATTAGCTCTTCTGATATAAAAGAACGCTTTGATAGAGAATTATTGGTTAATACGTATTGGCAATCAAACATGCTGCTCATGATAAAAAGAGCGAATAAGTGGTTTCCTATGATTGAAAAAATTTTAAATGAAGAAGGTATTCCAGATGATTTTAAATATTTGGCAGTTATCGAAAGTGGTTTACAAAATTTACGATCACCAAGAGGAGCAAAGGGATTTTGGCAACTGATGCCTTCTACGGCAAAAGAGTTTGGTTTAGAGGTAAACAGTAATGTTGACGAGCGATATCACGTTGAAAAATCTACTCAGGTAGCTTGTCAATATTTAAAGAAGGCTAAAAATAAATTTGGTAATTGGACTCTAGCAGCAGCAGCATTTAATAGAGGAATTCATGGTATTGAAAAGGAATTACTTAGGCAAAAAGTTAAAAGTTATTATGATCTTTTACTAAATGAAGAAACTAGTCGATATGTTTTCCGAATACTTGCGGTTAAAATCATTATGTCTAATCCTAACAAATATGGGTATATTTTTGAACAATCTGATTTGTATGAATTCTCACCCACTAGGATAATTAATTGGGATCTTCCAATTCAAAATATCGCTTCATTTGCTGAAGAACAAGGCATCAATTACAAGTTATTAAAAATTTTTAACCCATGGTTAATACAAAATCATTTAAATAACAAGTCAAGAAAAAAATATCAGATAAAAATACCCTTAGTTTGTTGTGATTAAATGCGTTTCATTTGTTGCTGAATAATTTTCATTTGACCTTTCAGCATGCCATGTTTATCATGTTTTTTGGCCTCGTTTAATAGCTGCTGTGCTTCCCTTTTTCTTCTTTTTTGTAAATAAATACCTGCGAGACTCATTTTTGCCATAGCAAGGTCGTGATTCATAGACAAACCTAGTTTAATTGCCGTTTTGAAATATTTTTCTGCTTGAGTGAGATTTTTTTGTGAATGAATAACTCCAAAGAGATAGTTATAATAACCCTGCTGTTTTCTAACCAAATTTCTTTCAACATTAGGTATTCGCATTAACCACTTTTCAGTACCAATAAAGTCTTGTTTTCTCAATCTTAGAAAAGCTAAAAAAATGATTTCGTTTTTGAAATACAAAAGTATTAACAGTCCTGAGACAATTATCATCATAATACCATTCCCGATATAATCGTCAATAAATAGATATATAGCATAGGTTAATGATAATGATGCTAAGAATAGTTTTAAAATTTTTGGGAACATTTTCTTTTTTTTCAAAGTTAAAAAAAAAGAAAAGCTAAATGTTTTTTATGATGGTTGGATGAAAAAAAAGTTGTCGTATATTTGAGCCACTTATGTAGACTTAAAATTCTGTCAAAACAATTATGAAAAGAACGTTCCAACCCTCGAAGAGGAAAAGAAAAAATAAGCATGGTTTTAGAGAAAGAATGTCCACAGCTAGTGGAAGAAAAGTTCTTTCTTCTAGACGTACAAAGGGCAGAAAAAAGTTGTCAGTTTCTTCTGAACCAAGACACAAAAAATAAATGACAAAATATTATTTTCATAAAGGTGTTACTTTTTTACTGGTAACACCTTTTTTTTATTTAAATTAAAAATATGCCTAAAGCCAATTCTATCAAAAGTATTCTTGTTATAGGTTCTGGGCCAATTATTATTGGTCAAGCATGTGAGTTTGATTATTCAGGGTCGCAAGCTTTAAGATCCTTAAGGGAGGATGGTATTAAAACCGTCCTTATAAATTCAAATCCGGCTACAATCATGACCGATCCTTCAATGGCTGATCATGTATATCTTAAACCATTAAACACAAAATCTATAATTGAAATTCTTAAAATACATAATGTTGATGCTGTATTACCAACCATGGGAGGACAAACTGCTTTAAATCTTTGTATTGAAGCTGCAGATAAAGGAATTTGGGAAGATTTTAACGTAAAAATTATAGGAGTCGATATTGACGCTATTCAGATTACAGAAGATAGAGAACAGTTTAGAGAATTAATGACTAAGATAGGTGTGGAAATGGCACCACAAGCTACAGCTAATTCTTACTTAAGAGGTAAAGAAATTGCTCAGCAATTTGGTTTTCCTCTAGTAATTCGTGCTTCCTACACCCTCGGTGGGGCAGGAGCTTCTTTTGTTCATAGAGCAGAAGAATTTGATGAATTACTTACTAGAGGTTTAGAAATTTCGCCAATCCATGAGGTGATGATAGATAAAGCATTAATTGGATGGAAAGAATACGAACTCGAGCTGCTCAGAGATAAAAATGATAATGTTGTAATTATATGTACTATTGAAAATATGGATCCGATGGGAATACATACGGGTGACTCAATCACTGTTGCACCAGCTATGACCCTTTCGGACAAAACTTTTCAAAGGATGCGTGATATGGCAATCCATATGATGCGAAGTATAGGAGACTTTGCAGGTGGGTGCAATGTTCAGTTTGCAGTAAGTCCTGATGAGAAAGAAGATATTATTGCTATAGAAATTAATCCGCGTGTTTCAAGATCATCTGCTTTAGCTTCAAAAGCAACGGGCTACCCTATTGCAAAAATTGCTGCTAAACTTGCTATAGGATATAATTTGGATGAACTTGAAAATCAAATCACTAAATCAACATCAGCTTTATTTGAACCCACCTTGGATTACGTAATTGTAAAAATACCTAGATGGAACTTTGATAAATTTGAGGGATCGGATCGCACTTTGGGATTACAAATGAAATCTGTTGGAGAGGTTATGGGAATAGGAAGATCTTTCCAAGAGGCACTTCATAAAGCAACCCAATCACTTGAAATAAAAAGAAATGGTCTTGGAGCAGATGGTAAAGGCTATACTGATTATGATACAATAATAACTAAATTAACTTTTGCGAGTTGGGATAGAGTTTTTGTAATTTATGATGCCATTCAAATTGGTATTCCACTCTCGAGAATTCACGAAATCACAAAAATAGATATGTGGTTTTTGAAGCAATATGAAGAGCTATATGAATTAGAGCAACAGATTTCGAAGTTTAATTTAAGTACGATTGATAGTTCGATGCTTCTTGAAGCAAAACAAAAAGGTTTTGCTGACCGACAAGTAGCTCATATGTTAAAATGTTTAGAAAGTGAAGTATATGATAAAAGAATAGAATTTGGTATTAAAAGAGTTTATAAACTTGTTGATACTTGTGCAGCTGAATTTGCTGCAAAAACACCATATTATTATTCAACTTTTGAAGCTAAGGTAAAATTCAAGGGTAAAAGTCCATTAAGTGACAATGAAAGTAAGGTAACAAAACGAAAAAAAATTGTAGTTCTTGGTTCAGGACCTAACCGAATAGGACAAGGTATCGAATTTGATTATTGTTGCGTTCATGGGGTCTTGGCTGCAAGCGAGTGTGATTATGAAACAATTATGATCAACTGCAACCCCGAAACTGTTTCAACTGATTTCGACACTGCCGATAAATTGTATTTTGAACCTGTATTTTGGGAGCATATTTATGATATTATTCAGCATGAAAAACCAGAAGGTGTTATTGTTCAATTGGGAGGTCAAACAGCATTAAAACTAGCGGAGAAATTAGACCGCTATGGAGTGAAGATAATTGGAACTAGTTTTAAATCACTTGACTTGGCTGAGGATAGAGGGAGTTTTTCTTCTCTGTTAAAAGATAATAAAATTCCATATCCAGAATTTGGAGTTGCTCAAACAGCTGATCAAGCACTAGAACTTGCGAAAAAATTAGATTTCCCTATTCTTGTCCGACCCTCTTATGTGTTAGGTGGCCAGGGAATGAAAATAGTAATCAATAAAGAAGATCTTGAAGCTCATGTTGTTGATTTACTTCAAAAAATACCAAATAATAAGTTATTACTTGATCACTATCTCGACGGTGCTATTGAGTGCGAAGCTGACGCGATATGTGATGGAAAGAATGTTCAAATAATCGGTATAATGGAGCATATTGAACCCTGTGGAATTCATTCGGGAGATTCAAATGCAACTTTACCAGTTTTTAATCTTGGCGAGTATGTAGTTCAGCAGATTAAGGATCATACCCACAAGATAGCTTTGGCTCTGAACACGGTGGGTCTTATTAACATACAATATGCTGTGAAAGAAGATAAAGTCTATGTTATTGAAGCAAATCCTAGAGCATCTAGGACAGTCCCATTTATAGCTAAGGCTTATAAAGAGCCTTATGTTAATTATGCTACTAAAGTTATGCTAGGGAAAAACAAGGTAATTGATTTCGATTTTAAACCTCAACTTAAAGGATATGCCATTAAACAACCTGTTTTTTCTTTCAACAAATTTCCAAACGTTAATAAACAATTGGGTCCTGAAATGAAGAGTACGGGGGAGAGTATTTTATTCATAGATAGTTTAAAAGAAGATGAATTTTATGATTTATATTCAAGGAGAAAAATGTACCTAACTAAATAATTTAGGATTCACATTATTTTTAAAAACTCAAAACGAATGGGTAAGTTAGATAAGGTTAATATAAAAATGGTTTTTGGTTTACTAGCACTTGCTATATTGACTAGAATTTTACCACATCCTCCAAACTTTGCTCCAATAACGAGCATTGCTCTTTTTTCAGGGTTTCATTTTAAGGATAAAAGAGTCGCAATATTCTTCCCATTATCGTGTATGTTTATAACTGATATTTATCTTGGATTTCATTCTCTTATCCCTATCATATATAGCTGTTTTGCAATCAACACTTATATTGGATTTAAATTCAAAAAACTTACTTTACCTTCAGTTTTACTCGCGTCATTTAGTTTTTTTCTAATTAGTAATTTAGGTGTATGGTTTCATAGTTACCCTCTAAATTTGGCAGGTTTAACTACGTGTTTTGTACTAGCACTTCCTTTTTTTGTTAACTCTCTAAGTGGTGATTTATTTTATAGTTTAGTTCTTGATTTATCAATAAAAAAAATAAAACAGCCTAAGTCTATTTTAATTCGAAGTAATTAAAGTTTTTCTCAATAATCATTTTCTGCCTGCTTATCATCAGTGGGTCAATAATCAAAAATTCTTTGTTTATTTTCGGTTTTAAAGGAGTTAGTTTTTTTGTTCCAGAAATTAGGTTCAGTGTTGAAGTCAATAATGGCTCCCCTAAAATTCCTAGAACTCCGAGGTTAGTTATATCTTCTTCAATTAATCTAGTTGGTTCTAGCCCATTAGAATAGTCTGCATAACCGTCACTATTAGCCATTTTTAAAACTATAGGTTGCATAGCATAAGTATGATCAGGATTTTTGGTTTGTTCATTATCAACGTAATCGTAAACTGTTATTGAACCAACATTTTTTCCTACAGTACGTTCTCCAATTTGTATTACTTCGATATAGGAAGAAAGACCATTTATTAATAGCTCACTTGCTGAAGCGGACTCTGAAGATGTTATCATGTAAACACGGTCTAAATTCAATGAGTTTATTTGACTTCCATTACTTAATGTATCAACAAAACGATTAATTAATGATTCAGAACCAAATCTCTTTTCTAAATAAGAAACAAGCTTTTTATTCCATTGTTCTTCTGCAAAAACTTCAGACCTAAATTGACCTGTTATCATACTTGCTAATTCAACACAATTTTTTACAGATCCACCACCATTATATCTCAAATCTATAATTAGATCATTAATATTTTTATTATTGAATAGACCAAAAATATTATTTAAATCATCACTTTTATCTGCAACAAATTGATTATACATTAAATAACCTACCTGCCGTCCATCAGCAATATCAAAGGTTTTATTAACTTGGATTGGGTTGGATTTAAAATTCTCTTCTTTTGTTAGCTCAACATTTACTCCGTTTGAAATTACTCTACCATTTTCAATTAAGGCCATGTTAAGAGTGTAACTAAGGTCATCTCCGAATAATAGTGAGATGTAGTTGCTATCGTTTAAAATAGTCCCATTCACCCCGTTAAAAAAATCCCCTCGTTTTATATTTTTACCATCTGCATTTGAACCTTCTAAGATGTATTTTACAAAGCCTACAACTTCATTGCAATTTTCACATGCATATAATAGCCCAAATTCAACACCATTAGTTGCAAACACACCCTGTAAAGTATTTTCTAATTCAACATAATCATCTTGGATCCAGCTAAATCTATCATCAGGGTGTTTCAACGATTCAAAAAATATTTTGGGATTTGAATTATTTTTTATGTATTCAGCATACTCTTTTTCATCATTTAACTTCTCATCAGCAAGTTCAGAAACCTCTTCTTGCCAGTAATAAAATTCATTTAAACCTTTCCAAACAAAATCACTTACTTGTAGATCTCCTTCAAGATTAACTTCTAAGTCGTCTGTATCTAAATTCTGATTTAATTCATTATCCTCAGTAGTTATATCTTTAGAACAACTAATTACAATAGCTATGAGAATTGTTAGTATGTTAAATCTTGTTTTTTTTATTTCGCTAAGCATTTTAAAAGTAGATAATTACAAAATTAAATAATATAAAGTTTTCGAATGTCTTTAAATAGTTAAGTTTTATAATCTAATTTTTTAATTACAATTTTATACCAGTGTAATTAAATGGTGTGATTAACTTGAGCTTTGATTTAACTTGCTCATCTATATTTAATTCCTCTATAAACTTTTGTATTTCTTTTTGATCAACTTTTGTATTTGAACGTGTTAACTCTTTTAGAGCCTCGTATGGATTTTTAAATCCTTCTTTTCTGAGAATTGTTTGAATTGCCTCGGCAACTACTATCCAATTTTCATTTAAATCTTCATTTAGTTTATTAGTGTTCACTACTAACTTTTCTAAACCTTTTAAGGTAGATAAAAATCCAATTAGAGTGTGACCAAAAGGGACTCCTATATTTCTTAAAACAGTACTATCAGATAAATCCCTTTGCAACCTTGAAATCGGTAATTTTGATGATAAAAATTCAAATACAGCATTAGCCATGCCCAAATTTCCCTCAGAATTTTCAAAATCTATAGGATTAATTTTATGTGGCATTGCGGAAGAGCCAATTTCATTATTATTTATTTTTTGTTTGAAGTAGTCCATTGAAATATATTGCCACATGTCTCTATTTAGGTCTATAATGATATTATTAATTCTCTTTGTTGAATCGCATAAAGCTGCAAAAGAATCATAATATTCAATCTGAGTTGTTGGATAAGAATATTTTAATCCAAGTTTTAATTCAACAAATTTTTTACCAAAATTTTTCCAATCTATTTTTGGGTATGCAACATGATGAGCATTAAAATTTCCAGTTGCACCTGAAAACTTAGCTCCATATGGAACATTAGAAAGCATTATTTTTTGTTCTTCTATGCGACTCACAAAAACTTGAATTTCTTTACCTAGGATAGAGGGTGACGCAGGCTGGCCGTGAGTTCTAGAAAGAATTGGGATTTCCTTATACTCTTGAACTAAGTATTTCAATTTATTAAGTATTTTTTCTAACATTGGCAGATAAACCTTTTCAATACCTTTTTTTACAGACAATGGAATTGCGGTATTATTTATATCCTGAGAGGTCAATCCGAAATGAATAAATTCTTTGTATTTTCCTAATTTGAATTTATCGAATTGTTTTTTTATAAAATATTCTAGTGCTTTAACATCATGGTTTGTGATTTTTTCAATCTGTTTTATCTCAACGGCGTACTCAGTCGAAAAGTTTTCATATAATTTTCGTAGTTTTTTAAAATTATTTGGATCAAAATCTATTAGTTCGGGAAGTTTCAATTCACAAAGCGCAATAAAATATTCTATTTCAACTTCTAAACGGTATTTGATTAGTGCTTCCTCAGAAAAAAAAGCTGAAAAAATCTTTGTCTTTGCGCGATAACGACCATCAATTGGAGAAATTGCATTGAGTTCAGTTAGCGACATTTCAATTATTTTTTACAAAGATACAATGAAATAAAGCTTTGAAGAGTCGTTAATACTTAAAATATATGGTTTATTGCACTAAATAAATAATTTATTCAATTCCAAATAAATTATTAAACAAAATTATCCTTTATTTTATAAGCTTAATATTAAAGCTTTAAAACCCTGTATTCTTCATAGCATCTCGAAATAGCTTCTAAAATTTGTAAATCATTAGCTTCATTCATAAATGTGTCAGAATAATTACAGTTTCTTAGAATTTCGTCAATGTCAACACGCTTTATACCTAAAAGTTGGATTAATACTTGTCGATCAAATTTGGATATTAACAAATTTTTGATCTCATTATCCTCCCTCATAAGTTTAAGTTTTTTCATTTGAGTCCCATTTCTTCCAAACATGTTATTCAAAAAATCTACTGGATTAAATAAATTTCCAATAGCTTTAGAAAAGTTTCCAAATTTTCCATCACTAGATTCATATCCAAGATTAGGGAGCCCTGAAATTTGATAACGCCGAGCAGTATTTATAGGGGTATTTTTTACATCAATATCCAAATAACCGGTTAGCTGGTATGGGCGAACTTCTATTTCTTCTAAAGCGAAGGCAAGTTCTGTCATTACAAACTTAAAGTTTCCAAATTTTAGCATATCATTAGTTACAGCAATCTTTAACGGTTTAAAACCAAGATAAGAAAAGTATAAAGTGTCATTTACTTCTGCTGGAATATAAAATTTTCCTTTTTGATTTGTAATTGCGCCTATAACTTTAGTTAAATTCAGAACGTGGACACTAGACATAGGTAATCCCGTAGTTTCATTTTCAACTAAAGCGCTAAAGTCATTTTGTGAAAAACCCTCGAACGAAAAAAAAATAAAAACAGCGACACAAATCTTCCTCATGCCTTAAATTTATGTAAAAATCATTTAAAAAAACTTTAGTGTTAAGAAGGATTTAATATCTAAGAAGCTTTAGAGATAAAGTTAATTAATTTTAAAGTTGCTTTTGCTCTGTGACTAATTTGATCTTTAATACCATTTCCTAATTCTGCAAATGTTTTTTTATATCCTTTTGGAATGAAAATGGGGTCATATCCGAAACCATTATTTCCTCGCTTTTCAAAAATAATTTTACCATAAACTTTTCCCTCAAAGCAAAAAGTTTGATTGTTTAGGTGTAGATAGAAAATTGATCTAAAAGTGGCTGTAGGATTTGAAACATTTTCAAGTTTTTTCCATATTTTTTGTATATTTTTTTCATTATTTCTTGATGGGCCAGCATATCTAGCTGATAAAACTCCAGGTTCACCTTCTAGAAAATCAACTTCTAATCCTGAATCATCTGCAAAACAATTTAACCCGAATTTTTTTCTAATGAAGTCTGATTTAATTTTTGCATTTTCTTCCAATGTTTTACCTGTTTCTTCTATAGGATTTAAATAATTGATATCATTAAGACTCCAAAGAACTATTGATCTCGGAATAATTCTTCTTAATTCAACAACTTTGTTTTCATTATGTGTTGCAAAGATTAATTGCATATTAATTATTATGATATGGGTGGTTATGTATAATGGTGAAGGCTCTATAAAGTTGTTCACAAAAAAATAATCTGATCATCTGATGAGAAAATGTCATCCTTGAGAGAGCAATCCTAATGGGGAAATCATCGTAAAACTTTTTTGATAAACCATAAGCTCCACCAATTATGAAGAGAATTCTTTTTTTACCGGTATTTATATAGCTTTTAATTTCACTAGCAAAATCAATAGAATTTAACATCTTTCCTTTTTCGTCTAATATAATGACAATGTCATTGGGATTTATTTTTTTTAGTATTTGCTGACATTCTTTTTCTTTTAATTGTTTTATGTTAGTTTTTCTTGTTTTCGTCTCTTCGACACATATAAATGAAAATTTAATGAAACGCAATAATTTTTTCTTATAAGCTTCTAATTCATCTAATAAATATTTTTTTTTGGTTTTACCAATGAATAATAGTTGAATTTCCATCTAACAAATCTACAAATGCTTTTGATTTTTTCTGCATTTGTATATTCTTATAATTAACCCTTTTATATTTGTAACACATACATGATGTTTGAACAATGAAATTTCTAAAGTCCCCACTCGTAAAATCTGCTTTACAATTTTTAAAGGTTATTAAACCACCAGGATTTTATGGATTTTCTATATACGATCTTTTGGAAATGTATATTCTAGGGATTGTTAAAGGTGCCTTAACTTACAGGGCAGGAAGCATCTCATTCAGTTTTTTTATGGCTTTATTTCCATTTATACTTTTCATTCTTAATTTAATTCCATTTATCGATTTAATACCATTTATAAAAATCAAAAACTTTGATCAAACTTTTTTAAATTATATAGAATTATTTCTTCCGGGTGAAACTCAAAGCTTTTTTGCAGAAATATTTGAGGATATAAGAACCAAGCCAAGAGCTGGATTACTTTCATCTGTTTTTTTGCTTTCAATATTTTTATCTGCAAATGGTATTTCTGCAATTTTTGGAAGTTTTGAATTTTCATACCATGTTACTTTCTCAAGAAGTTTTTTCAGGCAGTATTTTCTATCTGTTGGTGTTAGTGTTCTTTTAGCCTTTCTTTCACTAATAACTGTAGTCATCTTTTTTTACTTCGAGTTTTATATTCTTAACAACTTAGACTCCCTAATAGCCTCTCAGATTAGGTGGACTCGTATCGGACAGATTACGTTTTTTGGACTTTTTATTTACATAACCGTAAATATTCTATTTTATTTTGGCACAATTGAAGGAAGAAAAAATCAATTTTTTACACCAGGATCTTTAATGACAACACTTTTATTTTTTTTAACGACTTATTGTTTTGGTATTTACATCGAAAACTTTTCTAATTATAATCAGCTTTACGGTTCTATAGGTGCATTATTAATATTTCTTTTATATATATGGGTTAATTCAAACATTTTGCTTCTAGGATTTGAATTAAACGCAACATTGAGCAGATTCAAAAGAGAACCTAAGAGAAAAATTAATGAAAATTAAACTTTCAAAATATTTTGTTGATGTTATATTACCATTAGCATTGCCAAAAACCTATACTTACGAGCTAAATCAAAAAGAAGCATTTATTATTAAGCCTGGATTTAGGGTAGCAGTTCAATTTGGAAAACAAAAGATATATACCGCTATAGTAAAAAAAGTTCATTCTACATCTCCAAAATCATACGAACCAAAGCCTATTTCAATGATAATGGATGATTATCCTTTGGTGACAAATGCACAACTAAACTTTTGGGAATGGATTTCAAATTATTATATGTGCACTGAAGGTGAAGTACTTCGCTCAAGCTTGCCAAGTGCACTACTAATTGAAAGTAAGTCAATTATAATAATTAAAGAGGCTAAAAGGAAACAAATAGAAAATTTGTCTGATATTGAATTTATTATTTATGAAGCACTACAAAAATCAAATCTAACAATTGACCAGATTATAAAAATTACAGATACAAAAAAAGTCATGCCTTTAGTTTTAGGATTGATTGAAAAAAAAGTAGCAGCAATTGAGCAAAGTTTTGAAGAAAAATACAAACCAAAAAAACAACGCGTCGTTAGGCTAAATAAAGATTGTAAAAACAAAAATAAATTAGAACAAGTCTTTGAAACTTTAAAAAAAGCCCCGAAACAAAGAGCCGTTTTGATGGATTTGCTGAAAAGGCCAACAAATTTGAATTCTTGGACCCCTTTTATTAAGTTGACCAATGGGTCAAATATAAAAGCCTACCATTTAAAAAGCTTAATTGATAAAGGTCTTCTTGATCAAAGTTATCAAGAAATAAATAGAGTTTTAGTCAAAAAATTAACAAATCCATCTGAAGAAAAAAAATTGTCTCAGTCACAAGAAAAAGCACTTCATAATATAAAACAAAAGTTTAAGGAAAAAAAAGTAATACTTCTAGAAGGAGTAACATCATCTGGGAAAACGGAAGTATATATAAAACTAATCAAAACAGAATTAAAAAAGGGAAATCAAATTCTTTATCTTTTACCTGAGATATCTTTAACTTCACAAATTGTACAACGATTAACCTCTCATTTTAGAGAAAAAGTTTTAGTATATCATTCAAAATTTTCTATTCATGAGCGAACAGAAGTTTGGAATCAGGTTTTAAAAAATGATACTGCTGGCAGCATTATTGTCGGCGCGCGTTCATCATTACTTTTACCTTTCAAAAATTTAAGCTTATTAATTGTAGATGAGGAGCATGAAAATTCTTTTAAACAATTTGATCCATCACCAAGATATCAAGCAAGAGATAGTGCAATTTACTTAGCACGCAATTTAAATGCTAAGGTTATTCTAGGTTCAGCTACACCATCAATCGAAACTGCTGAAAATGCAAGGAATGGTAAATACGGTTGGGTTAAATTAAAAGAGCGCTATGGCGGAGTTGAGCTACCAAAGATTGAATTGGTTAATCTTAAAGCAGAATACCAAAAAAATAAAATGTCTGGTATTTTTTCAAAACAACTTTTGTTGAAAATTAAAGAAACCATAGACCAAAGAAAGCAAGTAATCTTATTTCAAAACAGAAGAGGATACGCTCCAATATTAGAATGCTTATGTTGTGGATACTCTCCAAAATGTGTACAATGTGATGTTTCACTTACTTACCATCAAACCATGAATAAGTTAAAGTGTCACTACTGTGGTTATAATATAAATATGCCAAATCAATGTAATGCATGCGGTATGACTTCACTAAATAAAAAAGGCGTGGGCACACAACAAATTGAGGAACAAATAAAGAAAATTTTCCCAAATATAAACGTTGCAAGAATGGACTGGGACAGTACTAGAGGGAAGTGGGATTTTGACAATATTATTGAAAAGTTTCATGAAGAAAAAATACAAATCTTAGTTGGTACTCAAATGGTTGTTAAAGGCTTAGATTTTAAAAATGTATTACTTGTAGGTGTTATTAATGCTGACAACATATTAAATTTTCCTGACTTTAGGGCACATGAAAGAAGTTATCAAATGCTAACACAAGTAGCTGGGCGAGCAGGTCGTCTTGATAAAAAAGGAAAAGTAATTATCCAAACTTTTCAGCCTGATCATCCTGTTCTATTGCAAGTCTTAAATTATGATTATGAACAACTTTTTCAAACTCAAAAAAAAGAGCGAATAAATTATCGATATCCTCCATTTTATAGGATGATAAAAATTACTTTTAAATGTAGGCATTACGAGAATGTTAATAAAGCATCTGATTGGTTTTCAAATGTTATAAAATCTTTATACAAGGGTACAATACTTGGACCCGTGTTCCCAGCTATTATGAGAGTGAGAAATCAATATCAAAAACAATTAATTATTAAACTTGATCATGATTTAAAGCCTAACGAATTAAAAAAGCTTTTAATGAAAACTTATAAGAGTTTTCAAACAATTGGTGAATTTAAATCTACAAGAGTAAATTTTGATGTCGATCCATATTAACTAGTATTGAAGAAAAAATTAAATTTTTATATCCAACTCTTTGATTAACTTAATGTATTTTTTGTTCAGGTTTTGAAAAAAAATGAATTTTAAGTAATATCAAAAATTAAAAAATCATAATCTCTATATAAAATGATTATTAATTTAACCCTCTTTGTATTTAAACCTTTAGATCAACATGCATTGTGAGTTATAAAACTATCCAAATTTTTTGGCAATATTAGAATAGAAATGTATTTTTGCATTCCAAAATAAATACGTATGAATCAATATGAAACTGTTTTCATTTTGAATCCCGTTCTATCCGAAAAGCAGATAGAGGAAGCAGTTCAGAAGTATACAAGCTTTATAAAAACCCAAAAAGGTAAACTTTCATACCAAGAGAATTGGGGTTTAAAAAAGCTTTCCTATCCTATTGAGAATAAAAAAAGTGGGTTTTACCATCTTTTTGAATTCACTGCACCAAAAGATACGGTCTCAGAACTTGAAATTGAGTTTAGACGCGATGAACGTATAATGCGTTACCTTACAGTTAAACTTGATAAAAATGCTAAGGCCTGGGCTGATAAGAGAAAAAAACGAAAAACTGCTAAAACAAAGTAAATGTCTAAAATAGAAGAACAAAATTCAGGGAAAAAAGAAGGTGAAATACGCTATTTAACACCATTGAACATAGATACTTCAAATCAAAAAAAGTATTGTCGTTTTAAAAGATCTGGTATAAAATATGTTGATTATAAAGATCCAGACTTTCTCATGAAGTTTGTTAACGAGCAAGGAAAAATATTACCTAGAAGACTTACTGGAACGTCTCTCAAGTATCAACGAAAAGTTTCTGTAGCGATAAAAAGAGCTCGCCACTTAGCATTGATGCCTTATGTCGCAGATATGCTTAAATAAATAAATAAATCCTATATGAAATTAATTTTAAAAGAGGATGTCCAAAACCTTGGTTTTAAAGACGACGTAGTTAGTGTGAAAAGCGGTTATGGTCGAAACTTTTTAATCCCAAAGGGTAAGGCAATCATTGCTACAACATCTGCCTTAAAGATACTTCAAGAGAATATGAAGCAACGTGCATTCAAAGAAAAATCAATTGTTGATGAAGCTTCAAAAAAGGCTGAAAAAATCAAAGCTCTTAAAATAAAATTACCAAGTAAAGTTGGTTCAGTAGATAAACTATTTGGATCAGTAACTAATTCTGATTTAGCTGATGCAATTAGTAAAAAAGTTCCAGATATTGAAAAAAAACACATAACTATACCTGGAAAATCAATAAAACGTTTGGGGAAATATGTTGCTAAAATTAGGATTCACCGTGAAGTGAGTTTTGAATTTCCTTTCGAAGTTATTCCTGAAGAAAAGCCGAAAAAATAAAAAAAAACTACTTTTCTAAATTAGTACTAAACTCTATTTAATTTTTTTAAAAATTCACAATAAGCTCTTAAAAGTTCTTTTTAATTAGTTAAAATAAAAGATATTTGTGGAAGTAAATTTAATAATGGCAATAAAACCTTCTACACCAAAAGGAACGAGAGACTTTTCTTCTTCTGACGTTGCAAAGAGAAATTATCTTAAAAGCATTCTGCAAAGTACTTTTGAAGAATACGGTTTTAATCCAGTCGAGACACCTTCTTTTGAAAAATTAGAGACCCTTACTGGTGTTTATGGTGAAGAGGGGGATCGATTGGTTTTTAAGATTTTAAATTCTGGTGAAAAGATAAACAAGGCAGATCTTGATGCCCTTAAAAATGGCGAAAATAAAAAATTCATAATATCATTATCAGAAAAAGCCTTAAGATATGATTTAACTGTTCCATTTGCTAGATACGTCGCACAGCACCAAAATGAACTAACTTTTCCCTTTCGAAGATATCAAATTCAACCTGTATGGAGAGCAGACCGTCCCCAAAGAGGAAGATACCAAGAATTTGTTCAATGCGATGCTGATATAGTTGGAACTCGATCTTTATGGCAAGAAGTTGAAGTATTACATCTTTATGATCGAGTATTTAAAAAATTAAAAATTAATGATATTATTTTAAGAATCAACCATCGCAATATTCTAGCTGCTATTATTTCTCTTTTTGAAGATGAATCAAGAATTTATGATTTTACTCTAGTATTAGACAAATTTGATAAAATCGGCAAAAATGAGGTTTTTAAAGAATTGATTAATAAAGATTTTAATATAAAATTATTAGATATTCTTGAAAAACTGATCGACCTCAAAGAAAATTATAAAGAACAAATCAAATATTTCAAATCTCTGTTCAAAAAAAGTCAAATAGGTTTGGAGGCACTATCAGAATTAGAATTTATTTTTGACTCATTTAAATTAGGATCATCAGATTCGACTGTATTAAAATTTGATTTTTCTTTAGCGAGAGGTTTAAGTTATTACACTGGAATGATTGTTGAGGTTGATTCACCTAGAAAAACAAATATTGGTTCCATTGGAGGAGGAGGAAGATATGATAATTTAACAAGTGTTTTTGGGATGAAAAATATTAGCGGTGTAGGGGTTTCCTTTGGTTTCGAGCGTATTTATTTAGTGATGGACCAGTTAGGTCTTTTTCCATCTAATTTAATTTCTTCAATTAAAGTCTTGTTTGTCAATTTTGGAGATTCTGCTGCAGAAGTTGCCTATAGTTATTTGATTAAATTGCGAGACAAAAAAATTTCATGTGAGTTATATCCCATTGAAGCTAAGTTAAATAAACAGCTAGCTTATGCAAACTCAAAGGGTATAAAAAAAGTTATCCTGATGGGGTCAAACGAGATAAAAGAAAAAGCTTTTGAGTTAAAGGATATGGATAGTGGTAATCAAACTAAATATCCTTTGTCAAAACTCACTGATCTTTTTTGAATTAATTTTTACTTTCTGGTGAAAATGTTGGTTTAGAATAAGGCTGGAAAGGTTGTTTTAACAAAGTTTCAATCTTTCCATTTGCATTTTCGTCAAAAAAAACATCAACACCATAAATTAATTTTTCTCGACTAAAAGCCTTGTAGGTTCCAAATAAGCGATCCCAAATAGAAAAAATATTCCCAAAGTTTGAATCAGTGAATGGTAGGCGATAGTGATGGTGTATTTTATGCATATCAGGCGAAACAAAAAAATAACTCAAAAATAAATCAACCCTTTTAGGAAGTTTTATATTGGCATGGTTGAATTGAGTCGATATAAGAGATATTGATTGATAAAGCATTACGATACCTATGTTGGCCCCTGTTATCAATACTCCAAATAATGTAAATGTAAATCGAATCAAACTTTCTAATGGATGATGTCGGTTAGCTGTTGTTGTATCTACATGGTGATCACTATGGTGAACAAGATGAATCATCCAAAGAGGTTTAATTTTGTGTTCCAACCAATGGGGTAGGTATGCTCCTATAAGATCAAGAAATAGAATACCTAAAAAAACATTAATCCAAATTGGAAGTATAGGAAGCCAGTTTAATAAACCAAAGTTATTTGAAGCTACTATATCAGAAATATTTAACAACAAAAAAGCTAATAAAAAATTTATAATTATGGTAGTTAGTGTAAAAAATAAATTTGGAATAGCATGTTTCCATTTATTGTATTTGAAACGAAATAATGAAACGTTATTTTCTAAAATCCAAAAAAAACTAAGCCCACTTATTAATAATAAAGTCCTGTGAGATGAAGGGATTGTTTCAAAATATTCAATTATTGTTTGCATACTTATTCAAATTTATAAATAATAAAAAATATTCATTATTTTGGATATCATTAATTTAAAATCTTTGACAGCAGCAAAATACAACATAATATTTTTAGCTTTTTTTCTATTATCAAAAATCAACGCACAAAAAATAGAGTTAAAAGGGAAAAAAATAAATGACCTTGAACCAAAAATAGTTGTTCCAGGAAATTTTTCTGCGCCACCTAGCGATGCAATTATCCTTTTTGATGGATCTAATTTTTCACACTGGCATCATTCAAAATCAAAAGAGCCTGTTAGATGGAGACTGAATAATGATAAATCCTTTACAATCAAACCTGGAACTGGAAGTATTGAAACCAAGAAAGAACATGGGTCTGTTCAGCTTCACATAGAATGGAAATCACCAATAGAAAATAAAGGTGAAGGGCAGTCGAGAGGAAATAGTGGAATTTTTTTCCAAGGAAGATATGAGGTTCAAGTTTTAAATAGTTACCAAAATAGTACATATCCAGACGGGCAAGCAGGATCTATATATAAACAATATATTCCGCTAGTAAATTCAATGCGACCAACAGGGGAGTGGCAGGTTTATGATATTGTTTTTAATGCGCCAAAGTATAATAATAGTGGAGATATTATAAAGTCAGGAAGTTTTACTGTTTTTCATAATGGAGTTTTAATTCAAAATAATGTTGAAATTAAAAGACCTACGATGAGTATAGAAAAAGACACTAGAAAGACATTGATGCTACAAGATCATGACAAAAATGGTACAGTTAGCTACAGAAATATTTGGATGCGAAAGATATAATTAACAGTTATTATTTGAATTTTTAATTATTAGGATTAACTCAATAAAATTTTAGAAGTGAACAAAAATTAAATTATAATGAAAGTCAAACTATCCATATTCCTATTTTTTCTCTCGAAACTAATTTTTTCACAAAGTCAGATTGACCAAAAAAAATATGATTCAATTATGAAATACTGGTTAGAACTTGCAAAAAAGTATGAAGTTTGGGATCCCGAACCAAAAAAAATTGAGCCAGGTATTTATGGATCACCCCCAAGTGATGCAATAGTGCTTTTTGATGGAAATGGATTTTTAAATTGGCATCACTCAGTCACAAACGAGCCAGTCAAATGGTATTTAAATGACGACAAATCAATGACAGTGAATGAAGGTAGTGGAAGTATAGAAACAAAACTTGAGCATGGTTCTATCCAACTACATGTGGAATGGAAAATTCCTGAAAAAGTTAAAGGCGAAGGACAACTAAGGGGCAATAGTGGTATTTACCTGCAAAGGAGGTATGAAGTTCAGGTTTTAGATAGTTACAATAATAGAACATATTCAAATGGCCAAGCAGCCTCTATTTACAAACAAAGTATGCCTCTAGTAAATGCATCGCGAGCCCCAGGTGAATGGCAATCTTACGATATAATATTTAATGAACCTTCATATGATAATAATGGAAATCAAATCCAAGCTGGTACCATAACAATATTTCACAATGGTATTTTGGTTCAAAATAATTTTAAAATCAAAGGAACTACAAGTTTTATAGGAATGCATGAAACAAGCAAAGATGCATTTCCTTTAGACGGTGTAAAAGGGGGTGCACATAGGTCTCTATTAATACAAGATCACGAGGGTGGAGGTGTTTCTTATCGAAATATTTGGATGCGAAAGATTTAAATGAACCCTGCTTTTAAGCAGGGTTTTATTTAATTTAAAAAAATCTATACTTCAAAACCTTCCCTGTATTTTCTAGTTACAAATTGATTAGCAGCTTCCAAATTTGTAATTTTCATATTATCACCATCCCACAAAAGTTTCTTTCTAGCAAAAAATTCTTTTGTGTTTTGATCTCTTAACATATAACTTCTGATAGCAAGATTACCCATTAGTACTGTTTCTGTCATTGGTCCGGCATAATCGAAAGATGATGTTAGTGATTTGTGTTCTTTACTGTTGAACCCTGCTTTACAAGCATCAACCCATTTTCTTTGATGACCATATTCAGGCTCATCAAATTTTTCCACTTCAGGGCCAAAGTCAGTAGTGCCATCATTGAGATATAACTTTGGCATTAACGGTTCACTGTCATTAATATTTGTTGAAATAACACCCTTTTCACCAATTATTAATACTCCATTGGCACTATTTTTTCCACCAATGTCACTATTTGCCGGAATTATATTTGGGTGAGATGGCCTTATACCACCATCACTCCATGTCATTTTTATAGGTGACTTTGATTTTGAGGTAGCGTCAAAATTTATAGTTATAAACGATGATGGAGGACAACTCTCAGGATTGTAGTCCGGAGACCACATTTGAGAAAAAACACTTCCTACACTACATTCTGCCGCCCTAGGATACTTAAGACCAAGTGTTCTAAATGGAATATCAATAAGATGGCAACCAACGTCTCCCAATGCACCAGTTCCATACTCCCACCATCCTCTCCAATTAAAAGGATGCATGTTTGGTGTATAGGGTTTTGATTTTGCAGGACCAAGCCACAAATCCCAATTTAGTGCCTTTGGCTTTTTTGAATCATCAGGTTTAGGTAAAGAAATTCCAGATGGCCAAACAGGTCTATTAGTCCAAATCTTAACTTCTGATATAGATCCCAATTTACCTTGATCAATCCAGTTCTGAACCATATTGAGAAGAGGGTTAGATCCCCCTTGGTTTCCCATTTGAGTAACAACTTTTTGTTTTCTCGCCATTTCAGTAAGAAGTCTTGCCTCACGAATATTATGGGCCATAGGTTTTTGAATATAAACATGCTTACCCCTTTCCATTGCATACATTCCAGCCGGTGCATGGACATGATCTGGAGTGGAAATTGTAACAGCATCTATACTTTTTTGCTTATCTAGCATCTTCCTATAATCATCATAAAGTTTTGCCTTAGGGAATTTTTTTACTGAGTGTTTTGCATCTCCAGAAAAATCTACATCACAAAGGGCAACAACTCTTTCACGGCCTCTTACGTAAGAGTTATTTATATCACTTCTTCCTTTACCTCCAGCACCAATAGCAGCTATATGTAACTGGTCACTTGGAGCGGTATAACCGTTACCACCCAGAACATTTCTTGGTACTATAAATATTGAGGAGGCTGCTACACCAGTTTTTATAAAACTACGCCTCGAAGATTTTTGTTTTTTTGGTTTCATTTTTATTCTTTATTAGTCAATTCTTAATAAATATAATTAATTTTAAAAAAAATAAAACTGTCGTGAACCCATTAAA